>NZ_JADPMR010000001.1:1852193-2469591 GCF_015686695.1 Vibrio nitrifigilis
AAAAATAACAGTACTATCGCCATAGGAAACGCCATGACAAAGTAAACAAAAATTGCTTGAATCTCTAATGGTAGCTTCACCAAAGCAACTGTGGCTAATGTTTCAGCTACACCTGCAAAAATGGCAATTATTGTCAATGGGTTACTTACTTTCATAACTCTCCAATTTAATTTTGATACCAAGCACATAACGCCCTGTTAAGGTGTGAGCAACGCAATACTGAAGCTCCTGCATACCACCTTAAACACAAAACGCAACGCATAGCAAAAATGCCAAGCGTTGCGAATCACTCTTAAACAGATTGTTATATCACCAAGCCTCAGGGTTCTCACAACGAGGGCAAACGTTCACTAAATTTTCATCCCAATACGACATCTCTTCATTAGCCCAAGGTAAGCCACAAACGTCACAGTCTACTTCAATTTGCCCTGACTCTTCATTCCCGCAGAATGTACATTTATAACCTGTAGGCGATTCACTATCAGGGATAATTGTTTGATTATGACACTCTTCACAATAGTACTCATTCCACTCAATAAACATTTGGTGCTTAGGTCGAGTGCCTCTGAATAATGCTTCCTTTGCTTCATGCACATCCATATGCGCTTCTGCTAAGGCGTGCTCATATTCGTCAGCCAGTACCTTAAAAGTGTCGTAACAATGCTTTCCAACTTCCTTTTCTAAGTTGAATAACGAAAACACGTCTGCAAATTCATCTAACCCTCGAACTAATCGACCAATGCACAAGCGAACTTCCTTTACCGTGAATTCAAACTGAAAGTGTTCAATGGCATTACGAATCCCTTTCATCCAGTCAATATCATCAATAAAGTCTTGATCAACAAAATGGTTACCGGTGATTGAACAAGTTTCGTGTTTGGCGATAGCCAACACATCACTTACGTTAACGGTAAATGGATTGTCGTGACCAGCCACTACAGCTTCGAAATCAAAGTCTTCTTTTTCTAACTCATAGTACGCTGCCAAAAGATCTATTTTCTTTTCTGATGCTCGTTGCTTTACTTTTTTATAGCACTTAGAAAAAACCAAGTTTTCATCAAGGCTTTGTAAATACATTTTCAAAACAAGTTCAATCGCATGGGACAAGTGCAGGATTGTAAATTTATAACCCTTGTCATCACCATTTTGAGCACTCTCTAGCTTAGCCAGTGCTTCGTTAAAACTATCTATTGCGTTCGATTTTATATCTAATTTTATTCTCATTATTGCCCCTAACCTGCTGAGTTTCCAGGTGATATAACGCCCTGTTAAGGTGTAAGCAACGCAATACCGAAGCTCCCGCATATCACCTTAACCACTAAAACCAACGCATAGTAAAAATGCCACGCGTTGCGAATCACTCTTGAACAGTTTGTTACAAGGATTTTACCACCAACATTTTATGGGCCCCTTTTTGAAACCTATACTCACTATCGACTAATTCGCACTTAATACCAAGCTTAGATAGATGATTAATAACTGTTTCTAGATGTGGCGAAAGATTATCTTTAAGAGTGACTAAGGGGTAAACTCGAACCTCTTTTGCAACACGGGTAAGCTCCTGTATTGCGTCTAAATGCTGCTGTAGATTTATTTGTTCACTGTATAAAAACAGGAAGTGAGAACAAACAGCAAGATCAAATTGACCAGACTCAAAGGGCAAAGACGGTAACGCCGCTTCTATGTATCTTTTTTCTTCTTTACCCCGCTCATAGTCAACTAAGAAAGCTTCCATCGCTGACATTCGAACTTCACCAAGTTCTTTTACAGATGCTATGGAATCCCAGATATAGTTATCTTGGTTTTCTTCCATTTGAGGCATGATTTCATCATATACCTCTGCAATTCTGGTTTTTAATTGTTCGCGTGAAAAGCTGTATGTGGGATCAATTGAAATAACAGAACCACCCCGTTTAGTGAGTACCGTATTAAATGATGCCGGACCATCACCACAGCCAAGTATTGACTTGGTAATATCTTGATCAGTAAGGCAGAACATTTTTTTATATTCTTGGAAAGATCTCCCCCACGGTACTATATTTTTCAATTCCATTCGGACTTTCTTAATCCTTGTAACGCTGAGAACAGTTGCAAAATGACGTGCCAATTATTTTGTCAATTGATTCGACTTGTTAGTTGTTGTGTTTCGTATTGACCAAGATTCTGATCTGAAATTTGCTCTCTTAAACCAAACCATTTCTCACAACTAGATAGCCATTGTTTTCCGCGAAATTCCATTTCTTGCGCTTTTTGTCTGAAGTTATCTGAATTAGTTTTGATAGCTAATTCTTCCATCATGTTTTTATTATCTTTCCAACCATCAGGATCGGATCTTCGTGAAATAATAAAATATTCAATAACACCTCTAAGCATCAGAATCATACCAATTTCACGCATTATATCGCCACGAACACTAGACATTATTCTGATAAATTCAGTTGGTATATTGTCTGAATCTAACGACAAATCAATGAGTTCAAAACCCGGGCAACAAGAAGCAACTATATATGCAAGATCGATTTTATGATCTAGAGGTAAGGCTTGATACCAACTTTCAATTCTTTCTAATGGTGAATCCATTTTTTCTCCGAAGCTTAATTAAAACAACTAACGCCCCACTCAATTGCGCACAACGCTGGTAGTGAAGCGAACAAATTACTTTAAACCACAATTGCCAGTGTTAACTGCGTCAATTGCAGTGGATTATAGTTACTCCATTCCACAACTTCTGGTTTACCAAAACCAATGAAAGGTGGAACATGCTTCTACTGATTACGAATATGCATGCGAAAAGCATTCGATGCTCATAACAATACATTCGAACCAGTAGAGGCAACTCGATTTCATCACGCATACTCAGGGACTGCCGTTCCACCGACTCTCTATAATATCTGCGAGAAACGAGTTTTCAGCACGTTCCAAATTCTAATTTACTCTTCGGAGGCTCACCATGAAAGCGTTCTCTCCATCCGATTTTCCTGTTCTAATCGGCATTGATTGGGCTGACCAAAAACATGATATTTGTGAAATTCTTCCTAACCAAACTTCACCGACTTTTTATGTCATTTCATCCAAACCTAATGCCATTCATGATTGGGCTACACAACTCAAATCGCGATTTCCAAACCAAAAAATCGCCATCGCTTGTGAGTTAAAAAAAGGGCCTCTCATTTATGCCTTAGAGCAATACGATCACATCATTTTGTTTCCCGTCAATCCAACTACCGTCTCTAACATCCGCAAAGCTTTTGCCAGTAGTGGGGCTAAAGATGACCCGACCGACGCATTCATTATTGCCGAATTACTCCAACGAAATATGGATAAATTCTCGCCTCTTGTTCCAGATCAACCTTCTATCCGAGCCATTACCCGGTTAGTCGAAGGACGGCGAAAACTCGTGCAAAATCGTGTCGATTTAACCAACCGAATCACTGCACTACTTAAAGAATACTACCCACAACCTGTTGAATGGTTTAAAGAAAAAGACACCGAAATTTTCTGTGACTTTATTACTCAGTGGCCCACACTTGAGCGAGCACAACAAGCGAGACCATCCACTTTACTTAAGTTTTTCAACGCTCATAATGCCCACTATCCAGAACGTAATCAGCGTCGAGTTGAACAGATAAAATCGGCAGTGACGCTCACTCAAGACCAAGGCATTATTGCCCCAAACACGCTCATGGTTATCATCTGTATCGAACAATTACGCCTGCTCATCAGAGCTATTACCGCCATTGATAAAGACATAAAACAACGCTATAAAGCCCAAAAAGATCGTGCTATTTTCGATAGTTTCCCTGGTGCTGGCCCTCAATTAGCCCCCAGATTACTCGTTGCATTTGGAACTAACAGACAACGATACAATAATGCCGCTGAGCTACAAAAATATGCTGGTATTGCTCCTGTGATTGAACGCAGTGGGAAAAAATCATGGACTCACTGGCGATACTGTTGCCCTAAATTCTTGAGACAAACGTTTATCGAATGGGCTGGGCTTTCTGTCCGTTTTTCATTTTGGGCAAAAGCGTTTTATCAGCAACAAATCGAGAAAGGAAAACCACATAATACAGCGATAAGAGCACTCGCTTTTAAGTGGATTAGAATTGCTTTTCGATGCTGGAAAACCAGTACACCGTATGACGAAACTAAGTATTTAGAGTCTTTAAAAGCAAAGGGATCACAACTTCTCACTTACGCATTAAATGGCTAAAATTTTACTTGTTGTCCATCTCAGGGCGTGTTGTTATATTACGTACTCAACATTGTATTTTACTTTTGAATGGATAAAGCCTAGGTGCTTTGATAGCACTTTATCCCATTCGGATAAAAGATCCGACACATAAACATCGTGAAATACATCACCCTGATCATGATTTGCTGAGTAACCACTGACTTTACCTATTTGTAAAGCATGCCTATCCAAAATGAAGCTATGTTCAGTTTCTCCCCGACCACCACGATTGGCTCCATGTGCAGCAAAACTATTACGAATATCGAAGACTTTACATTGACGCAATTCGTTAGCATCAAAGCTAATCCCCATCTTTCTAAGAATGACTAATATAGCTTGTTGCTGCATATAAATTGAATTTAAAACACCATAAAAATATAGGTACAACTCACCAAATGACAGTTCATTGCTACGTGCGACAAATGCATGCTTAGCTAGTTGAGTATCTTCTAACATATATAAGCTATCAATTACGGAGTTATAGTCGCTGCTATTTGTAACTGAGACTATTGGGTAAAGTTCTTCATCGAGGTCAATTTCAATTGCCACATCAGATATCATTTCGCGAACAGAGTCGATTAAATCGTCAATATCCACTTTTATCCTCCGAGTGATATAACGCCCTGTTAAGGGGTGAGCAACGCAATACCGAAGCCGCCGCATACCACCTTAAACACTAAAACCAACGCATAGTGAAAATGCCACGCGTTGCGAATCCCTCTTGAACAGTTTGTTAAATTGCTATTTTCCGTAGCTTTGCATTTGCTGACAACACGATTAAGTCACCTGAAATACGCCTTACGCTAAAATAGCCACCTGACGACGAAAGTTGGTGTACCTGAAGTGAATCTGAGTCAAGCCTGTCAAACCAGTATGGAGCTAAAGAGCATTGAGCAGAACCTGTCGCTAGATCTTCAGATATACCAATTTTGGGCGCAAAATATCTTAAAACGTATCCATTTTCGCCATTCGCTGCAGTCACGATTACAGCATGGTACTTACCAAGCTGCTTAAAACGCATATCATCAGGCTTAAAAACTCTTACAGATTCTATTGAGGGCAAGACTATAACTAGGTCTCGAGTTGAAAATACGTCAATAGCATCAACCGCCAAATCCGCTATTTCTGGTGGAACGACACATGTTTCACCTTTCCAGCTAGGCAACTCAAGAGTATACGCACCATTCTTTTTGGCAATTGAGACGTCTCCGTATTTGCTACTGAAAAGTACACTATCGAGTTTGTACTTAGAAATAATTGCAGCACCAGCCCCTAAGCTGCCATGCCCACACAGGTTAATTTCCCCATCCAGCGCAAACCAACGAATGTGATATTGTCCATTAATTTTGATAACAAAAGAGGTAACTGGAAGTCCTGCTTCACAAGTTATTTTCTGTAACTCTTCATCAGAAAGCCAACTATCAAGCTCTAATACACCACAAGGGTTACCAGAAGCCGACTCACCAACAAACACATCATATGTTTCTAATTTGATAATTCACCACCCTCGATTGCAATTTAACGTTGAGCTCAGTTGCGAAATAATTGGCGCTACATTTTGAGAAGCAAAATTCGTGACAGGTATTTTGTCAATTGAAGCGACTTGTTATACAAACTTACTATCCATATTGATTTTCTAAATATATCAAATAGAGTTTCCATTCCATTGATGATCAGGATCTGGGATAAAAGTTACTCCGCTTCCTATACCATCAGAATCTGCTTCACATGTAGCAATTAACCAGCCACCTGGAATTTTTGTTCGATATGAATAACGAGGACCACCTTTATTCTTTAGCTCTTCCCAGACTAAAACTGGTGCGTCAATATCATCATCACCCTTACGAGAAAATAAACCCATTCAAAAAATCCTAACTTAATTTGTTTGTATAACGTCTAATTCAATGGTGCATGAACACCATTCTTACAAAGAACAAGTAACTTAAAACCAAGAATGCCAGACGTTATATGCATCCATTGCAATTTTTTGTTATAAGCCTTTTTTGTAAGACTTTGCTAGCGCCTCAAAAATAGTTTTCCTCTTTTGAAGCAACTCCTGCCTTACATTATCCATATCACTTTCATTTAACGATTTATTGCCGTCATAATATTTTCTACGCAGATCTTTTAAGAACTCGCCATAATCTCGAACCTGCGTTGATATGTTCGTTAATCCTAAGAGCATTAATTTTGACTCAGCCACAGTCAGGCTTTTAAACTGGTCGAACAGTTCGGACTTTGTTCGCTCTAATTCTTCGGAGCGTTTCTCTGTCAACCCCATGCCTTGTTTGTTATTTCTAACCCATTCAATTATGAGCGCCCAGTAACATAATGAAACATGCGTTACTTCTTCAATATTTGAGCTGACAGATTCAAGCGAATCATAAAATCGTTTGCGACTCTCCTTTTTACGCTCATTTCGATGGTTTAACCACGTAACTAGAAAGGTACCGATTAAGGTAATAAGGCTACCTAATCCAATCTTGATCGCCGTATCAATTACTTGTAATTCTGTTACTTCCATTTTGCTCCTCAGATCGCTGGGCTTATAACAGTTATTATACTGAACCATTCTTTGGGAAAGGTTCTGTATAATCTCCCTTACCTTCCCCCTGTGGACAATTTAACTTCCTGATATCTCGTGGTTTACTCGTTTGCTTTATCCACAAGGCAGAAAAGTACAGAACATGTCTTTATAATCTATCCACAGTAAAAATCCTTATAACTGTATATATGTACAGTTATAAGGATTTTTACACGCTACCGCCCTTCCGTAAACGAACAATAGGCATAAAACTATAACTGTTGCATATAGTTATACCAAATAACTGTCGTCATTCCCATGACGAATATAGCATTCACGTTCACATTTAATGTAAATAAGCTATTGTTTATATTCGTTTTTGTAAAAAGTAGCTCACATAGCCAGGAGGTAAATCACTCAGTTCACCAAAAATGTCATACCCAAGCTTTTGGTAAAATGGTAACGCTTGAAAAGACGTAGTTTCTAAACGAAATCTAGGTATGCCTTTCTCTACCGCATAATCTTCCAATGTTTTGAGTAGCTGCGTTCCATATCCCTTAGCCTGATAATTTGGGGCAACCCACAAACCATGGACATGTAACCATCCCCATTTTATTTCACCTAAAACTCCCCCAACTATCTGTTGGTTATCATTTTTAATAAACGAGGCAATTGTCTCTTTCTCTAAATGGCCCGTATGCATTTCATTAAAGCCGTTAAGGCCTTGTTTCAATATTTCAAAGTCATCATTAGATGGTATGGTCGGATAAGTAATTATCATTAAGCCTCTTTAAAAAAAAAAACCAGCGCCGAAGCACTGGTTTATATTCATAGGTAATAAAATTACATATTAAGCAATTTTAGTTAACCAATTATGAGTATCGGGTGCTCGACCCCACTGAATATCGTTCAGTGCATTACGCAATTTTGTTGCCATTGGGCCAATGTCGCCATTACCAACTTTGTAATCTTTACCGTTGTAGATGAAAGTACCAACGGAAGTAAGCACAGCTGCAGTGCCAGAAAGCATGGCTTCAACACCTGGTTTTGCTGCACGTTCTAGTAGTTCTTCAGTCGATACTTCACGTTCAGAGACAGTCATACCTAAATCTTTAGCAAGAGTAAGAATACTTGAACGAGTTACGCCGTGTAAGAAGCTTGAATCCAGCGCTTTAGTGATGATTTCGTTACCATCAACCAATAGGAAGTTAGCGGCGCCAGTTTCTGTAATGTAACCATTTGGACAGAACAGGATTTGATCCGCTTGATATTTTTCTTTTGCTTCAATTGTTGGGCGCAACGCACTCGCGTAGTTACCACCACTTTTGATCATACCCATGTGAGATGCACAGCGCTGACCTTCTTCGTCAAGCAATAAACGAAGTGCGTGTGCACCACCAGCGAAATAATCACCAACAGGAGACAGTAATACATACTGCATTGAGCTATTGGATGCAGATGCTGCTTTACCAATTTGTGCTTCAGTACCAATGTGAGTTGGACGAATGTACATAGAACCAGGGCCTTCAGGTACATCTGCCGCAAATTCAGCAACGATGTCTTTGATCATCTGTTCTAGTTGAGCTTTATTGATCTCTGGTAGAGCAAGAAGTCTGCTACTTTGAGCAAAACGTTCAATATTTTGGTCCATTCGAAATACGTGGACGCTACCGTCTTCGTGGCGGAATGCTTTCAGGCCTTCAAAACAAGTGCTTGAATAGTGTAAGACGTGAGCACCTGGATGCAGAGAAATACTGTCAGAAGGTACGATCTGCGAATCAGACCATTTATTATCCTCGAATGTTGCTAATGCCATCTTAGGCATAAACACGCTACCAAAAGCCGCCATTATAATTTCCTACTAAATAATGTGATAAAAAGATGTTGTGCGATTAAGTGTGGGCAGGCGTTAGATTGGATGTCCATGACTTAATGCAGAAATACTAAAACAGATCGCTACGCTAAGAAAGAGCCTTCAAACGATTTATTCGATATTGTTAATAAGTGTTAAAAATAAAGAAAAAACAGTACAAAAAACCAATAATTTAAATAATATAAGAATTTCGTATTTTTAAAAACCCGTAGTATTGTGGAATCAGTGGTGCATTCTTCTTCAAAAACGTAAAATTACAGTATTTACCTGGTTACGATACAGCCAACTGAATAAAACGTGACACTGTTGATTCGCTATATTAAGTTGGTTATCTAGGAGCATTAGGCTCTAACTCATTCTTTTTATTTATCATTTAGGCAAGGATAGTTTATGAAACTTATAGGTATGCTGGATTCACCTTTTGTCAGACGAGTCGCCGTTTCCCTCGCCATGTATGAGATTGAATTCGAAAGTCTACCACTTTCAGTATTTGGTGATTTTGCGCGCTTTTCTGAATATAACCCAGTGGTTAAAGCACCAACTCTCGTTTTTGATGATGGAACTCGTTTGTTAGATTCCACACTGATTCTCAATTATTTTGAATCTTTGGCTGACGATTTCCATGCCTTAATGCCATCTGATCCAGCTAAGCTTGCGAGCGATCTGAGTATTCTGGGGCTCATTCTTGCGGCTAGCGAAAAAGCCGTACAAAACGTTTACGAACATAAGTTACGCCCAGATGAAAAACAACATCAGCCTTGGATTGAGAGAGTGACCAAGCAGTTAAATGCAGCGTGTCATGAATGGGAAATAGCATTGAGCAATCGTCCCCTGTCAGAAAAAGCGGATCAAGTGTCAATCACGAGCACCGTTATTTGGAGTTTTATTCAATTAATGATTCCTGATGTGATTAAAGCCAGTGATTACCCAACCATTAATGCCATCGCGAATCATTTTGAAGCCACCCCAGAGTTCAAACGCTTTCCACTCAAATAACCACTTTCGGACTGAATAAACTGCCTAAGATTACTTGGGCAATTTATCGGTAACAAACGAGCGATTACGCGTGGCTAACCACATCAATAGCCCCACCACGCCAACCACCAGTTGAATCGTACCCAAATTAGTAATCAGCGAATGAGGGGAAATCGACACCAACACCATCCCTAGAGAGCCAGAGATCATGCCAAAAAATTGAATTAATGCGACGGCAGAGCCCGTATCTTGATCTTGCTGATCCAGCATTAAGTTCATACCCGGTACGCGCACCACAATGACAGATAAGGTTGCTGATGCCGCCCCCAATGCGAAAATAAATGGCGATAAGCCACCGACTAACAAAGTGAATATTCCAGTCGCAGAGAGAAGAATAAAACTCCCGGTAATTAGGTTCTTAACCTTAATGCGGCGTGATAATTTAATATAAATAGTTGGCCCGAACGAAGCGCACAATGCGTTAAAAGCGAATATGTAGCTAAATTGCTGCTCTGATAGGCCAAACCCTGTAATGTAGATATACGAACCGGCAGCTAAAAATGCCATCATTGCCATTGGCGTAATTGAGAAAATCACCAACAAAATAAAGAATCGATAATTTTTGATAACCACGCCTAAACGTCCCCAAGAATAAAAAATCGATCCCTGATAACGGCTGCGTAACGTTTCGCGATACAACAATGTTAATACACCGGCAAATGCACCAAACAGTGTTAGAGCCACAAAAACAATGCGCCATGAAGCAAATTTCAAAATCAGCGCTCCAAGCACTGGCGCAACCATTGGGGCGATCGTAACCAGAGACATAATCGTCGCCATTACTTTTTCACGCTCACGCCCATCGTATAAATCTTTAACAATCGCGGTGGAAACCACGGTAATCGCACTACCAAAGAATGCTTGTAACACTCGCGAGCCGATCAACTGTTCAATATTCCCCGCCATGGAGCAACACATGCTCGCAACCATATAACCGACAATACCCACGAGCAATATAGGCTTACGGCCAAACTTTTCGCTCAGCGGGCCCCAAATTAATAGCCCAACCGCGTAGGTAACGAAATAGCAGCTTAATGTGAAGTTAACCATGGCTTGCGTGGTATTAAATACATGAATCATTTCAGGTAATGCAGGAAGATAAAGATCCATCGAAAGCGGAGGAAACGCGCTGATGATGACCAGAAAGAACAGCATACCTTTCTTTCCAAGCACCGTTTGGAATTGTGAATGAGATTGAGTCATAAACGTTAAAACTTATACTAGACGTGAAAGAGAAATCGTTTCCATACTACTCCTATCTAAGAAAAATAGATTGATACAAATAGACTTTTGTCTCGAACCTTATGCTTTATAGTGAGCGCAACGATAGCACCACTACTCTATATCTCGTCGTTCTCGCATAAAACGAGCAAAACGCGGTTTACCCGTGCTGGTTTCACCGTTATACCGATAAGTGATGGTTGCACCTACAGCCGGTGGCGACTCTCGCTCAGCATCGGTCAAACCGCTGCCAATATAAAATAAGTGCCCGGCTTCATTGCGCACACGCAATGCGCCTACTTTGCCCCGTAACCGCCCGTTACCCTTCTTATAACCAATTACTACCGCTTCTGCATCTTGATAACTTTTCAGCTTCAACAAACTCTCACTGCGCCCATTTTGATAGGAATCTCGGATCCGGCGTAACATCACCCCTTCCGCCCCATTGTGTTCAACACTATGATGATATGCTCGCAGTGCCTGCTCATCTTGAAACGTGCGGTAACCAACAACTTGAACAAACGGTTTATTTAAAGAATGCACCCAGTGATTGAGCACGGCATAACGCATTGTGTAATCTCCCGCGTGTTCTGGTAAATCAAACACCATCCAGCGAATGTTTTTCCATGCCCGCTCATCGGGATGATCATCTAATACGGTTTTTTGCACTTGATTGAATTGGCCACGGCCCGCCCAAAGTTCACCTTCCACGCGATGATCAGGCGGCATCGAGTCCGTAAACCACTTGGGGGCATGAATCACCTTGCCAGAACGAGTCACTAACTCAGATCCTGTCCATAAGGCGCGAATCCCATCGTATTTTTCACTGACCCAATAATCTCTTAGCGCGAGCCCAGATTGATAGTCTTTAGCTAACGTCAACTTAGGAACATCCAGAGTAAGCGCATGAGCACTGATTAGGACTGGAGAGAGTATGATAACGCTTGTTGCAAACATCGTGACGTTGTAACTCATAATGTATTCCCTGAACTGTTGATACAAATACAGGAATGTTACAAAGCATACCGTCACACGCTAAATGGTAAGAGACCGTCTCCCGGCATACCTCAGAAAAGTCAGCGTAACACCAAGTAGCTTGCACTCAACTTGAGAGAACACTCGAACAATTGATTATTCAGTAGCAACAATTTGGCTGAGCCAATTTCGGCCAGCCACAACTCCCATTCGATAACCTTCGTCTAAAATTGGCTTTTTCATGGTGAGGCGTTTTACCGCAAAATGGCTCGGAGGAGCGATCACATGAACAGTGGCATCTTTTGGTGGGTGATGGATAAACTCCAACGATGCATTGTAATTTTCAGCGCGATGCATCAACGAATCAGCAAGTTTGGGATGACGTGATAATAAACATCGCAACAACCAACCATTTTTAGTCTTACCCATCGTGTAATCGGCAGGGTGCGACAAAATTACGGTGATATCACGCGCGCCACGCCGATACGCTTCACGTACAGGAATAGAATCGGCGACACCACCATCGGTATAACAATCTCCAGCGAAACAAGGAGTATGGCGATACACGATAGGCAGCGCCTGAGTCGCTTCTAATACATCGGCCAAATTGTCTGAGTTAATTCGGTAATAATCAGCATGACCCGTATTAACATTGGTTGCCGCAGCCAAAAATTCAGTGTGATCAAACAGCGTCTGCGTATCTACTGGGTATTGTTGATTCGATGCATCGATTAGCCAACGAACATCGACTAAATCACCACCATGAATAAAACGGCGTAAATTAAAAAATTCTGCGCTTGTCGCTAGGCGTGTAATCACTTCAAAACTGCGTTTAGGTTGATGAGCTAAGTACCCGACCAAATTTGAAGCCCCCGCGGAAACACCGATTGCCAGATCAAATGGCTGGTAATCTTGCTCCATGAAAGCATCCAATACACCGCTGGCGAAAATACCGCGCATGGCACCGCCCTCAACAACTAACGCTGTTTTTGTGATTTGCCCCATAACTCCTCTCCCTATGACGTTACGTAACACTCATTAAATGACTGATAATAAACACCAAGATAACGGCTAATATGACAAACAACAAATTGAAAAAACTGATTACTGCAATTGAATACAACGATGTAAAGCAATCTATCGATGATAGAAAAACAGCAGATACTAGGTATCTGCTGTTTAAAGGAGGTTATGCGACGTGATGATACGGTTCTAACGATTTATTTCTCGCTTTACGCGGGCAGTTACAACAAACATGCCCACCATCACGACGATAATCTTGGCAGCAACTCGCTCGCACCATTCTCAGTGTGCCCGTGCCTTCTTTGCGTTTATAAACATCAAGGTGTTTAAGCGGTAGATCAAGCGCTTCCAGCCAATAAGTCGCTTCTTGAATCACGTCATCATCGCTGAAGTTATCGATGGTCGCACGCAAACGAGCAACGTTCGTCAAAATAGCATCAACAATTAAGTGACGCGTAAAACCAGGACGAATTCGGGTCCAGTCACTCATCGCTTCACGGTACCCCTCAAACAGCACATTAAGTTCATGTGCACAATGGCGGATTAAGCCTTGATGATCGCTTGTTTTCCACTGGCCATTTTTAAAACTGTAACCTGTGACAAAGGTATCATCGCGGTATTGCGCTATTTGGCTGATTGGTGGCACTGCATTGAGTTCATAATCATAAACCGCAATGAAACTTAAAAAGATAGGCTGCCAACACAAGATTTCCCACGTTCTGGTTAACCAATAACTGCTGCCGGCCTCAGGATGATTTCTCTCAAGAGCCTGATAGAGTTCTTTGATCCATGCGCTTATTTCTGGCTGTTTTTGAGGACTGCTTAGTAAGACATTATTGTCAGGACTGCAGATTTTACCATCAAGATATGGAGTTACTGATCGCGCTTTTTCGAACAGTAGTTCAAAGCGAGGATCGATGATAGAAAATAGTTGGAAGGCCATAATAAACGTCTTAGGTAACAGGGAAAGGTAAATAAGGGTAGCCAGAAGCTACCCTATTCCATTAACGCGTTTTTCAGTTAGGATGCGCGACTTTTTTGCACTTGCTTCAATTGAGTCAGATATTTTATCCAACTTTTCGCTTCTGCCGACGGTTCGATGCGATTCGCTGTTTTTGCCTGACTGAGTGCATGATCTAAGCGGTTTAACTTATACAATGCACGGGTACGAGCAAGAGCAACATCAGCTTTGCGTTTTGGATCTTTCACACGATCAAGCTCTGCTAACGCTTCACTGTAATCGCCTTGCTGAGAAAGTAGCTGGGCAACATTCCAGTGGTACTTACCATCTAATTGAGCAGCCAGTTTCCACGTTTTAATCGCATCGTTCCACTCTTTAGCACGCTGCCAATAAATGGCTTGCTCAGTCACTAACTGTACGTCGGAATTCAAGCCTTTAATGCGTTGCATCACTTGTGCCGCTCTTTCAGGCACACCGGCTTGAGCATAGAGCTGAGCCAGTAAATGCAAATCTTGTTTACCAAGATCCAATCCTTGTAAACGTGCCAATGCCAACGTATCGAGCGCATCTTTACGTTTATTCACGCGCATCTCTAGGCTCACTAACTGCATCCACCAGTTTTTCTGGTTGGGCTCAATAGTAATCAAACGTTTGAGTGTCGGAATTGCCGCATTCCACTGCTCCAACTGCAGTTGCGCCCCTACTTTTAATGATAACGGGCCGACTTTATCTGGTAAGTGGTAAGATTCATAACGCTGCATGGCGGTAAGCACTTGTTTCCACTGACCGAGTTGGTAATGCACTTGGCTAATACGCAGCCAAATTTTGTCACCTTTCTCTGTTTTTGGCAGTGTTTTCGCTAACACATAATAGTGTGGTAACGCAGTCTTATACTGTTTATCCATCAAAAGCAGATCGGCAAGCATACGCCGCGTACTCCATGCCGAATCGTCTTTTAACTCGTTACTCTCGACCGCTTTCGTTAGCTCTTGAATCGCCGGTTTGATTTTCTCACTTTGCCAGTAGAACACGCCGAGCATACGTTCAAAATACGCCAAATCATAGCCACGTGTCGGCATATGATCTTTCAATAACGTAATCGCTTGGTCATACTTACCATCTTTCGCCAACTCATTCGCTTTCATCGCTTTAGAGGAGGCATATTGGCTCAGTTCAGCGGCACTGGCTACTGAAGTCACCCCTAAGAGCATTAGACAAGTCATAAATTGTTTAATCATTTGGCTAATTTAAACTCCAATTTAACGGTTTGCCCTGGCTGAGTGACAGCTTTACCGTCAGCCACCTTAGGCTGGTATTTCCAGCTTCTTAGTGCTCGTCTTGCTTCCCGTTCAAACATATGGCGCGGATTCGCTTTTACCACTTCAATATCAGTCGGATGACCGCTTTCGTCGATAGTAAATTTCATAATCACGAAACCTTCAATACCACGTTTCAGTGCGCGCACGGGATATTGTGGTTGCACGCGATACAGTGGCATTGCTTGTTGGTTGGTACCCAAATCACCAAACGATGGCGCTTTAATGGCAATACCTTTAATGCCGGTATCCAAACCCAACGAAGGCACTTTCGCCGCCTGAACGTTTTGCGTGACTTGCTGCGTTGTCGCTTGATGATGTTGAGTCAGCGTTTTTTCTGGCTGCTGCGGCGTTTCTGGCTTTGGTGGCACCGCACGATGACGACGCTGCACATCGTGATCTTGCTCCATCATTACCATATCAAACCGCACTGGCTCGGTTTTTTTCGGCGCTCGATGAGAACCGTTGTCGATCATCCAAGCCATAAATGCAAACAGCATAAAAGAGACGGCCAACGCGATTGGAGTGGCTATCAATAATCGGCGCATCAGCGTTTCTCCGCTGCCAATGCAATATTTTTGATACCTGCCCCTTTGGCTGCATCCATCACTTTAACAACCGTGCCGTTATATGCATGTTCATCAGCCTGAATGACTAATGACGCTTTTGGCTGCTCAGTACGCAAGTGTTCGAGTCTTGCTTGAACGCGCTCAACATCTACATTCTGTTTATCAATATAAATGTCGTTTGCAGCAGTAATAGCAACAAAGATTCCTGCGTTCTTCTGGCTCGTGACATGCGAGGCAGTAGGACGATTTACTTCCACACCCGATTCTTTTACAAATGAGCTAGTTACAATAAAGAAGATCAACATGATGAACACAATATCCAACATTGAAGTAAGGTCAATCTGCGCCTCTTCTTGTTTTGACTGACGTCGACCGAGTCTCATCGTTGACTCCTTAAAGCTTTTTCTAATTTTATTTCAGAGAGTTGGCATTTTTTTGCTAAACGTGAATGTGCAAACATCCCCGCTAATGCGGCAACCATTCCCGCCATGGTGGGCAAGGTTGCGAGCGAAATACCAGATGCCATTAATTTAGGATCACTACTGCCCATCGTCGCCATCACATCGAACACAGAGATCATTCCGGTTACGGTGCCAAGTAAACCAAGCATGGGACAAATAGATACGAGTACTTTGATAAAGTTAAGGTTTTTCATTAACTCATCGTGTGCTTGGCTTAACCAGCCTTGCTTAATTGCTTGCGCGTACCAAGAGCTATGATCTCGGCGAGCTTGCCATTGTTCAATCCAATGTTGGCTCTGTTTAGGAAAACTGAGCACGATGTACAACACGCGCTCAATCACTAACAGCCAACTAATCGCCACAACAGCAGCCAGCCACCAAAGCACCGCCCCACCCTGATTCATAAAATCAGAGATCGGTAACATGGCGTTCTTTAGTGCAAAAAACCAGTCTGCATGAATCATGTTAAATCCTTACGCTGTGGCAACTTGCTTAGCGTTACTTTCTTTTTCAGCTTGTTCAGCCACCAAGCCAATACCTTGTTTTTCTAGGATATTGCGGATGCTTTCAGCTTGAGAACTCAATACGTTGTGGCTTAGTAATAATGGCATTGCCGCCACCAAACCAAGCACCGTGGTGACAAGCGCCATCGAAATACCGCCCGCCATCACTTTAGGGTCGCCGTTACCAAATTGCGTGATCACTTGGAAGGTTTCAATCATACCGGTAACCGTACCGAGTAGACCTAGCATTGGTGCAAGCGCGGCCAACAATTTAAGCATGGATAAACCACGTTCCAAATGAGTTTGCTCATCCACAACCGCTTCAAGTAAACGCAGCTCTAACGCTTCAACAGTAAGGTTTTTCTCTTTGCTGTAAACAGCCAGAACACGACCAAGTGGGTTGTCCGTTTTATTACTAGGATCTTTCAATTGCTGTTTGATTTGTTTACGTGCAATCGCCAACACGACACCGCGGTACCCAGCGATAATCAAGCCAATCACCAATAATGCAATGATGATGTTACCTACCGCACCACCCGCTTCTAAGCGATCAGTCAGTGTTGGCTCTAATGCTAACTGTTGTGTCAATGTGCCGTGCGATGGGTCTAGTACGACATCATCAACGTCACCCTGTAACACGCTATTTAATGACGATAATGTTGGTCCATCTGCTGGTTGACGATCATAAGCAATCGCATCTTTACGTTTGTTATTCCAGTTGACGTAACCTTGCTCAGTCACCAAGCCAAAGGTACCGAGGCGTACCGCTTTTTCTTGAACAGTTTTACCATCACCATTGATGTAGTTAATGCTCACTGGTGCAATATGGCCGCTAGCCTTAACCTGCTCTTCCATTGCATGCCATAAACCCACCAACTGTTTCATGGATGGTAATGATTTGGCGGCGACAATATCATCGACAACAGGTGCAAATTTTTGCGCATCTGCACCAGTCACTGAGTCATCGAGATGACTTTTCAGCTCTTTCGCATTTTGGCGCACAACGCCAAATATTTCGCCAAGCGAGCCAGTTTCTAAACGCAGTTTTTCTTCAAGACGTGCTAGCTGATCTTCGTTTTTACTGAAGGTCGCTGAAAGTTGGTCTGCTTCTTTTTGCAACGCATCACGGCGTGCAGTCAACTCCGCTTTTTGCTTGCGCAATAAACGTTCTTGAGCTTTAAAATCGTTTTCACGGGAACGGTCGTGCGCTGCCTGCTGTTGATTTTCACTGCGCGCTTTAGTAGTTAAATCACCCGCGGCATAACTTGGTAATGCTGTGCCTGAAAGGGCGAAAGTCACGGCAGCCGCTGTTGCGAGTTTTTTCAATGAGATCATGTTATTTGGCCTCCGCTTTAGTCAGTGATACCGGGAGCGTTAAGAATGATGGTGCAATTTCTTGGTTGGCCAATTTAAATGCTTTATCAATGCTCTCTTTTTCACCACTATCTAATTCTTGCCACTGGTTTTGCTTCGCATTCCAACTCCAGTAACGAGTTTGGCTTAAGTTACGAGCTACAAGTGACACGCGGCCTAAATACAGGACATCCGCTTCGACTTGTTGATCTTGTGAAAGAGCAATACGTCCTTGGTAGGTACCAAGTTTGGTGCCGTAGTCCATCTCGATTTGATACGCTTCAAGAATACGACGGAATTTTTCAGCATCAGATACATCTGCACGAGGCATCAATGCTTTGAGTTTTGCAAGACGTTGTTGACGAGTTTCAAGACGAACCGGTTTATCTTGTTTAATTAGAGCGTCTAAACCATCTAACATATCGTACATGAGTGGCACTATGCCCTGACGAGTGGTTTTGATCTCAGCAATTTGGTCATTCAAGCTGTTCATCTCGTCATGTTGACTGCTTACCAAGCCTTTTAAGTGGTCACGATACACTTCAAGATTTTTTGTTTCTTCTTTTAAGTGTTCGACTTCAGCGCGTAATTCAATAGAAGCTTGCGCACTTTTATCCACTTTCTTTTGGCTAACCGCAGAAGACACATTGGTGTTGTGTTCGATTGATTTGGCGTCCTCAAGGGAATTCGCAAAGACAGGCATCGCCGCTGCCAAAGAAATCAGGACTAAGCTAGGTTTCATCATTTTCATCATTTGTTATCAATTACCGCGTGAGGAATTCGGACATGTTATTGATAAACACTCTCATTATCAACATTGTTTCGAATTTTATCGTCTTTTAGTAGTAACCACAATAAATTCACGTACTTTACAGCACGACTGTTGGCAAACGCAGCAATGACGTTAATAATGGGTAAAAAAGGAGTTGATATTATGCAGTTATTAAAACGTATGGCCGCCCTATTATTAGTGACAGTAATACTTGGGGGATGCACTGGGAAACCAGATAATATTGAGCCCGTGACGAACTTTGACCTAAACAAATACCTCGGTACATGGTATGAAATAGCACGCTTAGACCATAGTTTTGAACGCGGCTTGAGTAACATTCAAGCCACTTACCGTTTAAAAAGTGATGGTACCGTGAATGTGGTTAACCGTGGTTGGAACACTGAGGAAAAACAGTGGGCGCAAGCAGTAGGGAAAGCCAAGTTTGTCACCACCAGTGACATTGCCCATCTTAAGGTCTCTTTCTTTGGTCCTTTCTATGGCAGTTACGTGGTCTTCTATCTTGCCGATGATTACTCGCTAGCCCTTGTGACCAGTTACAATAAAGACTATTTCTGGATGTTGTCTCGTACCAAAACCATTAGTAAAGACAAGCTCGATCATGCGCTTGAGATTGCTCAAAAAGCGGGATTCGACACGAGCAAATTTATCTATCCCAAACAGACCGATAACCCATTACTTTAATACGCTAAATTATTGAGTAACAAAATATAACAAAAACAAGTTTAGACGCAAAAATGTCGGGGAAGGTGTTCAACCTTCCCTATTTTTATCCCAGCTTGATTTACAGACTTAATCCCGTTTCCTTTGCTACCTGAGCCATGCTACTGCGCATTTCGTCGGCAATTTGCCCCATAATTTGGCGCTCTTCATCGCTAAACGGGTGAATGAGTATTTTCTCTACGCCGTTTTTACCAATAACAACGGGTAAACTCATTACCACATTATCCAATCCGTATTCTCCACGCAGCAAAGTGCCAACCGGTAATACAGAGTGTTCGTTAATCACAATTGCCTGGATTATACGAAATACCGAAGCGGCAATACCGTGCGTGGTATTATTTTTGCGTTTAAAAATCTCAAATCCAGCCTGACGAACCGACTCGAGTAACTCATCGGCATCAATACGGGGAATACCATTCGCATCACAGTAATAATCGGCAGGCTGACCGGCAATACTGATCAAGCTTTTCGGCGTAAAACAGTGGCTGCCATGCTCACCTAAGACATAACCAAATACGTTTTTCGGATCGAGGTTAATACGCTGCGCCACGATTGTCATTAATCTAGCCGTATCGACAACACACCCCGCTGATATCACTTTACTGGGCGTGTATCCTGTATTCGCAACGATACTATGTGTGACAATGTCACAAGGATTAGTTACCACAATAATAATGGCGTTAGGCGCGACACGCTCGACTTTCTTGGCAATAGCTACCCCAATATTGCTGTTAATTTCAGCCAAATCCATACGGCTCTGGCCTTGTTTGATCTGAGCTCCGGCAGTAATGACTACAATATTTGCGTCTAGTAGATCCATATAGTCATCACTTGGCGTAATACGGGTATTTTTTGTGAACGTTAGCGCCGCGGTGTGGCGAAAATCAAACACTTCCCCTTCTGCACGAGCCAAATCCTGATCTAATAATACTAATTCACTCACACTGCCTAACGTTAATAAGTAATTACAAATACCTACGCCAACTGCGCCCGCACCAATAATACCTATTTTCATTGTCACTCATCCTTATACAATCCATTGGATTCATCATACTCTTTTCAGCAAAATCTATACCAATAAAATACCGCATAATTTCATTATAATAGTGGATGATATAAACATTTAGCCTCAAAGTTGGTCATATACACTATACAACTGCACCAATATCGTGCAGTTATCCATTTATAAATCTCAACTATCGTCATTTAATAAATTGATGTATAAGCGACTATATTTCTTAAGATTTATGCGTAAACTACGCTATTAATACGGACAATTTCATAGGTTAAGGAGTGTGTATGGCACTGACAATCGTCGGCCATCGCGGCGTTGCGGCCCACTATCCAGAAAATACTCGTGTGAGTATTCAGGCTGCGATTGATTTAGGGTTAAATTGGGTTGAGGTCGATGTGCAGCCGACAAAAGATAACATCTTGGTTGTCTGTCACGATCACACCATTAATCGCTGTAGTGACGGTCGGGGAAGAATTGATCGCCATACCTTTGCAGAGCTATCACAGCATGATTTTGGATACTGGTTTGCTCCTCAGTTTACAGGTGAGCCTTTATTAACACTCAGCGAGTTGTTACAGATGGCCAATCAACACCATCTTAATTTAAATATAGAAGTAAAGGTTGACCGGCACCATGATGTCAATCTCGTGGTTAAGTTACTCAAAGCCCAATTGGCTAGCGCCAACTTAACTCACTGTAAATTGCTACTTTCAAGTTTCAGTCACGCCATTATGCGTGAGTTGCACCAGCAATTATCTAATTATCCTCTTGGCGTTTTAACCAGTCGTATCACCCGTCACGATATCGCACTTCTCGATGAAATCGACGCTTTCAGTTGTCACACCAATTACCAAAGACTGCGTCAGCAACACGTAGATAAGCTCAAACAGACCGGCAGGCAGATCTGGTGTTATACCGTTAATGATGGTTCGGACTTTCCCCTTCTCGATCAAGTTGATGCGATCTTCAGTGATGACCCAGCACAATTTTTATAATGATCGATTCACCAATAAAACAAAAGCGCCAGAGTAACACTCTGACGCTTATCATAATCAGCAAAGCTTATATTCTCGACAGCTCATATTCTCAACATAAAATCACCGCTATCGAGTTAGCAAGCCTCAACTTATTTTAAGTTTTCTGGGAAGTTTGCTGGTAATTCACTTGCTGGGCAGTTGATCACTTCTTCGTTATCACGGCCTGCATCACGTACGAATGTGATTTTCGCAAATTCATCAATCACTTCAGTTGGGTATGCAGGACCTTCTGCACGGTAAGCTTCCATTTGTTCAATGTGTTCGTTTTGGAAACATACGGTTTTCTTAGGATCGTTGATTACCCAACGTGGGAAGAAAATAGTACCGTGAAATACTTTATCAGCTAAGTTAGCAATCAAGCTTACATCAGTACCAGTAGGTTCAGTCCAAGACACTTTGTATACGTCTTGTGCAACGCGAACCAAGTAAACACGTTGATCTTTCACCCAACGGTTACCAACGATACCACTGTGAATACGGTAATCAGCTGTGGTTTCATTTTTGAAATAGAATTCATAGTTCCAACCGTTGTCATAAGTGTAGACAAGGTGTTTACCAACGATACCGCTTAAATCATTAATGTCGAACATATCAAATCCCTCATTATTTCGTTTCATTTTTGTGTTGCTGATCACTATACATCAAATTATTAGATATAAAATTCGTAATGTTTGAATAATAACTTTAAAAAATTTTATATGTTAAAAACCACTCTCGAACAATGGCAGGTATTGCGCTCTGTCGTAGAGCAAGGCAGTATTGCAAAAGCTGCTGAGCAGACATTCAAAAGCCAACCGGCCATTAGCTACCAGCTATCACAACTGCAACAGCGGTTGGGGCTTGAAATTTTAAATTTGAAAGGACGTAAACTCGTTCTTACTGAGCAAGGACGAATCCTGTTAGAGCAGGCCGTATTTATTCTGGATCAGTGGCGGGATTTAGAGGCACGCGCAGAAGCACTCACACAAGGTGAGCGTGCCGTCATCAGCTTAGTTGTTGATAGTCTATTCCCTAAAAGCGATCTGTTTAATGGTTTAAAACGCTTTAATCTGGCGTTTCCTAATACTCATGTGCATGTGAAAGAAACCGTTCGTGATGAAGGTATGATGCTACTTAATCAGGGTAATGACGATTTATACATCATTAGTGCTCCCGAGAATCTATCCGTGACCAAGTCAGCGGTGATGACGGTTGAAGTGATACCTGTCGCACATAAAGAACACCCTATTTTTCAAGTACCTTCTCACTTAAGAGAAGCGAAATTAAAATGTGTCCCTATGATTCAGGTTGTCGATAAATATCATCAGCAGCCTAATGATGAAGATAATCGTTATCAAGACTCATGGTTTTTCACGTCCCTTTCTTCAGCGGTCGACGCCATCATTAATCAACTTGGGTATGGTTGGATTCCCATCAGTGAAATTCATCAATATTTGGACAATGGCACCCTATGCCCTATTTTCGATGATCAACAAATGTTAAGAAACTCAACTCTATACCTAATAAAAAATCAGGACGCCCGCCATGACAGCGTGATACACGCTTTGGAGGACGCCCTACTTGAAAATATATTACCCAAAGAGGAGCACCATACTCCCCTTGATTAAGCTTTAAATGACATACCCAAGTTAGCCAGCATATCGGCTTTTTTCTGCACATCATTAGCCAAATCATACACGGTCGTAGCATCGTGTAAGGTTTGCGATGATGCATCTTTGATAGTCGTTAAGTTTTCATTAATTTCTTTCGCAACAACACTTTGCTCTTCTGCGGCGGTAGAAATCTGGTTAGCCGCATCATCAATAACTTGTACCGCATCACGCAGTTCACTGACACTTGATTTAGTATTTTCAGTATCTTCAACACATCGAGTGGCGGCCGCCTCCCCAGTTTGCATCGTTTCTTTTAATGTCGCTAATGTAGTGACGACATCTTTCATTGAAGATTGAATGCCCTCTGTCGCTTTATGCGTACGTTGACTCAACGCTCGAACTTCATCAGCGACCACCGCAAATCCGCGCCCTTGCTCACCAGCTCGCGCTGCTTCAATGGCCGCATTCAACGCCAGCAAGTTAGTTTGTTCTGCTACGCCCTGAATCTCATTCATAACCGAACCGATTTGTTCGATTTTTTCTGCTAACAGCTCAGTCGCCGCTGAGGAATTATTCACTTCACTCGCCACGGAGGAGACTCGCGTTGCTGTTGAATCGATATTTTTCATCACTGTTCGGCACAATGTTGAAGCATTACGCACCTGATCAGATGTTTGTGCACTATTACGCGCCACTTCATGGATAGTCGCTACCATTTGTTCAACCGCCGTTGAAATTTTTTCTAACTCTTCGGTTTGAATTTGAATGGCCTTTTGACTGTTCTTCGACAAAGATTCCATCTGTTTTACTTTAGACAACAGTTCACGTCCACTATCTAAAGTGCGACCGATAATGGTTTTGACCTTACCTTTTTGCATGCGAATATGAAATTCCGCATTATTGGTTGGCAAATCACAATAGAGATAACGTGAGATGCTATCGTAGTTTTTTTGTAATTCAGCGTTATAGCCAGCATGCTTAATAATTTCGCCATAAAATAAAGCAATAAATAGAAATGGAAGAATTACTGAAATATAAGGATTAAAAAGTACCGTCAGGGCAATAACTACAATGCTTAGGATCGCCGACAATGTTAACCGACCGCTGACTCCCATCGCTAAAGGGGACGTAATCCGTTTACCCGCGATCAGCTTCTTGTAAGCGGTTTCTGCCCGTTGACGAATCGCTGGAGTTAAGTTGCGACGAACAGACTGGTAGCCGACCAATTTCCCGTGCTCATAGATGGGAGTAACAAAAGCATCGACCCAGTAATACCGACCATCTTTACAACGGTTTTTAACCGCGCCGCGCCAATTTTGCTCGGTTTTCAAATGGTCCCACATATCCTTAAAGGCTTCTTTAGGCATGTCGGGATGCCGTACTACATTATGATTTTTGTTCACTAATTCTTCTAGTGTATATCCAGCCACCTGACAAAATTCTTCGTTTGCGTATGTAATGACGCCACGAGTGTCGGTTGTAGAAACTAACTCTGAATCTTTAGCAAATGTGACTTCTTCATTTATCACATGTTGGTTTCTGTTACTCATATATTCTTACACCCTTATTAGACGCTACAGATAAGTGTAATCAAGGGTTTGTAATTTGCATGATGAATAAATGAGAAAATGTACCCCTTACGAGCTACACCTTTAGAGGTGTGCAGTACATCAAATTTTTATATGAAGCGCTATTTATCGTTACAATAACAGTGTCGAGATTGATAGATTATGGCCACTTAAATACAAAAACGCGCAAGTGGTAACACCTGCACGCTTTTTCATAACATCGGTCATGATACCGTGTCATTCAAGATACTATTTCTACGCAAATATAGTCGCGTAAGCCTAGGCTCTGATGTGTGCCTCTTGGAATCGTTTGGGTATCGTCGTTATTATTTGCTGCTCTTCCAACGACGCCATGACCAAATAGCAAGTGCGCAAAACAATAATGCAGCAAAGAAGGTCATCTCGTAATGTTTAATATTATGTAAGAAAATTTCTACTGTATTACCAAAGACATACCCTAAAGAGCCGACTGCAATTGCCCACACTAACGCACCAATAATATTGAGAACAATAAATCGTTTTGGTGGAACATTACTCGCGCCGATTAAAAATGGCGTCACCGTTCGAATGCCGTAAAGAAAGCGGAACCCCAAGATAAGCCACACTTGGTGTTTATGGAGTAGAGTCAATACACGCTCTGATTTCGCCTGCCATTTTGGTCGTTTTTCGATAAAGCTACGACCTTTGATACGACCAATAAAATAATACAATTGATCACCAAATAGCGTCCCCAAGAAGGCACTGACAATCACCCAAAATAAATCCAAAAACCCTTTGTGGGCAAATACGCCGCCAATCACCAAAATGGTTTCGCCTTCAAAGAAGGTGCCAATGGCAAGGGCGATATATCCGTAATCTGATACTAACTGCTGCAGAGACATGACGACACTCAAATAACTGGCTATCGATAGCCTTAAAACACTGTGGTCGGTATTCTGCCACTTTATTGAGTCGAAATCATGAGTTTTGTGTTTACCTTATGAATAATCGGGCTATTTTTCACGCTTCATACTAAACAAGACGCGCATCTGGTTGATTTTCAGGCAATGCTTTTATAAAAGCAGGGTCGGATCGTAACGCTTGTTGTATACGCTGGATAATTGGATAAGGTGTAAGGTCAACATCAAAACGTTCCGCGTTATACACTTGCGGAACTAAACACGCGTCCAACATTGTGACAGCGTCACCAAAGCTGTACTTACCTGCGGTCTCCTTTAAACGGGATTCTAACGCGGCAAATCCCACTTGAATCCAGTGATGATACCACGCACCTTTCTCATCTTGGCTCACCCGTAAGTTTGAATCTAAGTAGCGCAAGACGCGCAAATTATTGAGTGGATGGATATCACAAGTGATGTCTTGCGCCATCGATAATAAACGATATTTTTCACCGACATCGTTGGGAAGCAAAGGAACTTGGCGATAAGTTTCATCCAAATATTGCATAATGGATAAACTCTGATTGAGTACGAGTGGACCATCAATGAGCACAGGAACCAGTTCGGTTGGGTTGATTTGTTTGAAATTCAATAAACTTTTGGCAGTTGCGCCACCTAAAATGTTAATCGGCATCTGTACATAATCTAGCCCTTTGAGATTGAGCACAATTCGCACACGATAAGATGCTGATGAACGCCAGTAACTGTATAAAGTTAACTCACTCATGGAATGGCTCCTACCACGTGAACAGTTTGTTCAATCGCCCCAAAAATAGATTCACCTTGTGCATTGAACATTTCAATTTTTATATCATCACCATGGCGCATAAATTGCGTTGTCGCCTCACCATATTTGAGTATTTCGATCATTCTTCGTTCCGCAATACAAGAATAACCAACGCCACCTTTTTCTACTTCAGTGGGCATGTCTAGATGTTGCTTATTAGAGACCGTACCGGAACCAATAATAGTACCTGCCACTAAACTGCGTGTTTTAGCAGCATGAGCAATCAGTTGAGGGAAATTGAACGTCATATCGGCACCAGTATTGGGTCGACCAAATAAGTGGCCGTTGTAAGTACTCAATAAAGGCAAAACGACCTTAGTGCCATCCCATGCAGGACCAAGTTCATCCAAGGTAACGGCAACCGGACTGAAAGATGAAGAGGGTTTGGCTTGATAAAAACCAAACCCTTTCGCTAATTCACCAGGTATAAGGTTTCGTAAAGACACATCGTTAACTAACATCACCAGTTTGATCGAATGCGCCGCTTCTTTTGAACTGCACCCGACAGGTACATCCCCGGTAATAACAGCCACTTCAGCTTCAAAATCTAATCCCCACTGTTCTGTTCTTACTTCAATTGGCGCATGTGGGGCTAAGAACGTGTCACTTCCCCCTTGATACATTAGAGGATCGGTCCAGAAGCTAGGTGGCATCTGTGCGCCGCGCGCCTTACGCACCAATTCAACATGATTAACATAAGCCGATCCGTCTGCCCAATGATAAGCACGCGGTAAAGGAGAATGGCATAACGCTTGATTAAATGGCTTAGCATCAGCACGTTTCCCTGAACATAATCCCAGATACACCTCTTTTAAATCTGGTTCGACTTGCAACCAGTGATCAAGAGCATATTGCATGGTGTTAGCAATCCCAGGCACCGCAACGTACTGAGATAAATCACGGCTTACCACCACAAGTTGACCATCGCGTTGATGGGACTGCAACGTTGCCAATTTCATAAGTTCTCCTACTTGATCAATCGATTCAGTTTCAACTCTCTTGCCAGCTATTCACATAATCAGCGAGCTCTATTTTTCGCGCCTCAGCACTAAAACGAAGCGCATTTTGGGTGTCGATCATAACCGCGACTTCATCGAGAAATGTCGGCGGTGTTTGTTGCGCTTTTTGATAGGCTTTAGGGTGAGGTCCATGGGTAAATCCTGCCGGATGAAACGTCATCATTCCCGGTTTAATGTGGTCACGACTAAAAAATTGCCCCATGTGATAGAACAGAACTTCATCATAATCATCATTATTGTGATAAAACGGCACCTTAAGCGCACCTTCATCTGTTTCAGCCGGGCGAGGGACAAAGGTGCATATAACAAAACCGTCAGCGACAAACGTGGTATGCGCCGAGGGAGGAAGATGATAACGATGAGACATGATTGGCCTTATATCGCGCCAATTAAGTGCGATAACACTGAGATCACCGTGCCAACCAATCGCATCCAGTGGATTAAATGGATAGGTAATAGTGGAGACAGTATCGCCCCTTTTTACAAACACACGCGTGGTGTGCTCGCTGTATTGTGCTTGAAAGCGTTCGTTAATTGCGGGAACACGTAGCACGGCAGGATCGAATATCGCGTGCCGCCCAACCAAGCCTTTATCAGGTAGACCGTAGCGCCCACCTGTATTTTCGATCATTAACAAGGTCAATGGCATATCAACTTCAAGGCGCCAAGTTGTTGAACGAGGCAAGACAACATAATCGCCAGCCGTGATATCTAGATGGCCATAGTCACTAAATAATGCCCCCGAACCTTGATGGACAAACAATAGATCGTCGCCATCAGCATTGCGCACCAATGCATTCATCGATTGGTCTAACTGCCACCAGCGGATTTTACATTGGTCATTATGCAATATGGCCTTGATATGCCAAGGCGACCGATGCGTTGTTTGTTCAACCAAATTCAAATCAAACGCGCATGGGCGAAGTTCACCCTGCCAATCCGACCACGCAGTGGGGGGATGACGATGGTGAAAATGCGTCGCAGGGCCATAAAACCCATCCCGCCCGACTTCCCGCTCATAAATGCCTTTGCTTGGAAAGTCTGCATGCGCCTGATTGGAATGGGTACCTTCTCGATATGGATAATGCATCCTTTTAGTCATGAGAAATCACTCCACGTCGCAGTTGGTCCTCCTCAATGGATTCAAACAACGCTTGAAAATTCCCCTCACCAAAACCGTTGTTACCCTTGCGTTGGATAATTTCGAAAAATACCGGGCCAATAACCGTTTCCGTAAATATCTGCAATAAAATCCCGTCAGTCTCTTCATCACCATCAATGAGAATATGCCGTTTATGGAGTTGAGCCACGTCTTCCTGATGAGCAGTAATGCGATCATCAATATGTTCATAGTACGTGTCTGGGGTTTGCATAAATTGGATTCCCCGCTCTCGTAACGCGTCAACGGTATAATAAATATCATTTGTTGCGAGCGCGATATGCTGAATGCCTTCACCATTGTATTGACGTAAGAATTCTTCAATTTGTGATTGGTTATCGCATGATTCATTTATAGGAATGCGGATCTTTCCGCAAGGGGACGTCATTGCACGGCTGACTAAACTGGTGTATTTCCCTTCGATATCGAAATGACGAACTTCACGGAAATTGCCAATCTTTTCATAGAACTTAGCCCACATATCCATATGGCCGCGTTCGACATTATGAGTAAGATGGTCAACTTGAAGTAACCCAGTGTTGGCATTTTCTAAGCGTTGTCGATAATCCTCATAAAAATGGAAATCGACATCGTAAATCGTATGTTCTCCATATCGATCAACAAAGTAAATCAAGGTGCCTCCAATCCCCTGAATAGCCGGAATATTGAGTTCCATTGGCCCTACCTCTCCTTGGTAAGCTACCGCTCCATGCATACAGGCGTAATCTAATGCCTTCCCTGCATCACGCACTCTAAATGCCATACCACATACTGAGGGACCATGAATTTGCGCGAAGGTTTCAGCTTGGCTACGTGGTTGAGCATTGACAATAAAATGAACTTCGCCATGGCGATACAACCAGGCTTCCTTAGAGCGATGTTTGGCGATTTCGACTAACCCGAGTTGAGTAAACAGCGTTTTTAGAGCATGGAGTTGCTCATCACCGATTGCGGTATATTCAATGAATTCAAAACCATCAGTGCCTAGGGGATTAACAATCGACTTCATATTCATACTCCGAATAGAACACTACTTTCTAATGCTGGAATATAAAGAGGAAAACACAACTATTGATTGTCGTTTTTTTTAACTGCGAACCTATTGAGTTGGCAAAATTTATTTACACTAGGTATAAAATAGGTGACTCACATACTATTTTTATCTGTATATCAGTAAGTTAAACTTACGATTATTAATATATTTTAAACTAACAGTTATGCATAATTTAGCATTACCAAACCCACAGGTCAGACCAGAAAAATAATTCATTAAAATGATAATCATGCTATTGGTTATGCATCATCTCTCGCTTATACTGCAAATTCGATAGAAAGTTTCACTCTTGAGACATATGCAAACTAATGCTTAATAGAATAACTAGACGGCGTAAGACCCTTATTCGGCGAGCCGCGATTTATCTTATACCTCTACCTATATCCCTATTTCTGGGATTACAACTAGCACAGCATAATATCCAACTTAAGATGCATAATATTGCATACGAGTATGTCCAGAAACTCGATAAATTAATTAGTAATATTCATCAAACTAACCAGTCATTACTATTATCAAACGTTCAATGTGACGAACTTCACGATCAATTTTTATTTAATTCGACCATTCGAGAAGTGTTTTTAATCAAAACAGAGGTGCCTTTTGTCTGCTCGTCCAAACGCGGGGTACTTAATAAAGATCTCTCACAATATTACCCATCAGGAATCGTCAGATCAGGCGAACATCTACGTACTCTAAATGCTGATCATACAACACGAACTTTGATTATTCGTGATGGCCAACTGGGTAATCCTCATCACGGTATTTCGACGGTAATTAACGAGCAATTTTTGGAAAACAGCCTAGGCTATACACAAGATACGCGGCTCAAGAGCCTCATACTCTCCTATGATGGCGCAACACTTCCCGAACGAACCCGACTTGACAAAAAAGATGGCCAATACATCGCAGGTTCACGCAAATATCCTTATATGCTCGGTCTAACACCTGCAAAAGCTTTTATTTCTAACCAAACCATTTTGTATTTATACAGCGCCGCCCTTCTATCACTTATCGTTTCTAGCGCGTATTTATTTTTGCATCACTGGTTAGTAAAACGCCTATCACTGTTAGATGAATTAAAAAAAGCACTTAAACGCCGTGAACTCTTTCTCGTCTATCAACCTATTGTTGTAAGTCAATCGAATCAAATCTCAGGCTTTGAAGCTTTGCTGCGTTGGTATAAACCCAAAGCTGGGTTTATTAGCCCAGAACATTTTATCGATCTTGCGGAGAAATCCGGCTTAATCGTTGATATTACGGAATATGTTTTATATCGGGCATGGCAGGATTGGAGCAATAAGAAAGTGGTACAGCCACTACATCTTAGCATCAATATTCCGCCGTCTTATTTGGAAGATCCATCGACGATTACTCAACTAAAACGTTATGCAGATAGATTTAAGACCATTAATATCCAACTCGTAGTAGAAATTACTGAACGCCAGTTACTTAAGTCTTCAGGACAAGCGGTATTAAATGAATTACGCCAAGCCAATATTCATATCGCCATTGATGATTTTGGCATTGGCAGCACCGCACTGTCTATATTGCAAAATATCGAATTTGATTATCTGAAAATCGATAAGTGCTTTATTGATAGTATTGAGGTAGAGGACGGACACACTCCCGTACTCAATTCCATTGTGGACTTAGGACATAGATTGTCGGTTCAATTGGTCGCTGAAGGGGTTGAAAGTCAAACTCAAGCCGATTATTTACACGAACTGAAAGTGGGCTATCAACAAGGTTTTTGGCATGCAAAACCAATGGATATTTTAGCAGCAAGCAAGTTGGTAGCGCAAAACGGATAAAGGTTACACGCTACCACTTTAAGCAAATATTCTCTTTAAACATCTACGTTTTTATGGACTGAAAACCGAATTTGGCGCACTTTCTGCCAATCAAATCCACCAAAGCAGATAAACGCAAATACCAGTACTATCACGCCATAATGAACGTAAGTCACCATTATAGATCCTGGGGTACTATAAGAAACCCATGTTGCTGCAAGGTTAAACAGCCAGTGCAAAAACACAATAGTGGCAGCGGCGGCTAAGCTGCGTAGCAATGAGACTTGCTGTTCAATTTGACGGACTAAAAACATCGCAATTGATGCAGCAGGTAAAATCGCGAGCCAAGTTCTAAACCCTGGTGTTGGCCAAATTAAAGTAAAGACAAGCGTCATGACAGATAGACCTAACCACGCTTTGTACGATTTGAGCAGCCCCATAAAATCATATTCTGAGCGATTTTCTACTTGATATATGTTCCAAGAAACAATCATACCCAAGATACTACCCAGCAACATATCGGTTAAAAATGCGTTTCCGGTAAAGAATTGAGCCACAATCTCCCACACAATCGCGCCGATTAATACCGGCAACCAATACGGTAAATCGATATTGTCTTTTTCTTGCCATAACATGAACACACTACTCACTAAAATCGCGGTAATGACCGATGGCAAACTGTATCCAGCGATATGTGGATATTCAAGAATGGGTAAAAAGACATACGGTCTTGGGCAATGCAGCCCCTGCTGAAGCAATAGACAAAGTAAACTCGTACACGCCATGCTAAAAAACAGTTTCAACACAATTTCTTGTCGTAGGTAATAAAACAAGATGGGGAATAATACTAAGGCCAAGATAGGACTCGTAAATACGTTGCCAAATTGAACAAGACTCACAACCACTTGAGCAACACTGCTTGGCATCGAACTCACACTATTTTGGATATCATAAATCCACTTAAGCTCTAATTGGTTAAGCCATGGCGCCACTTGAACCATGTTACTCACACTACGTGTTGGTTGGCTCGTTGCACGATTGAAAAAATGTTTAATCATTGGCCATTGTTCAGGAAAACGATAATCTGCCGCGTCCACACGATTTGGCGCAATAAGCATTGCCCCTGACGTTTCAATACCATAATCAGGCGCTACCCATGCGGGTAACGTATTACCACCTTCATTATTATCTTGTTGATATACCAATAAATTTGACTGGCTAACACAATCAAAGAAAATACCGGTCTCGGTCTCCCCTAACTTAGCTTTAATATCAACAACCAGTCCGGTTTCTTCCCATGTTTCTCTTTGCGCTGCAAGACGAGCACTTTCACCTTGCTCAATCATTCCCCCTGGAAGGGACAATGTATGGGTAATCAGTTCTTTTACTACAACCAGTTGATCACCTGCTCTAATCAGGCAAAGCGCTCCCTTGCGACCTTCTGCTGCAGTTGCTGACTCGTCTGCGCGAGCTATGTGAGTTATTGAGATCAATAACGCACTTATAATTAATAGACACAACCGCTGATACACGTATTAATTCCTATTTCGGTCGTTAATCGACCGCCTTTCTCAACCAATGAAGATGCTGCACAAAACCAGCATCTTGATAAAAACGCTGCGCATTTTTGTTGAAGTCCCACACTTCAACAAAAATTTGTTTCACAGCGTACTGCTTAAATGTCCACTCAAGTCTACCAAACAAATGTGTTGCAACATGCTGCTGTCGATATTCTGGCAAAACATACAGTTCGTCTATACTGCCCATCAACACAGGTTTGCTAACACTGGATACCAATTCGCAAAAATGACCTGTAATAAACCCAGCAGGACATTCATCCAACATAGCAATAAATACCAAACATTCTGGGTTATCGAGATAACGAGCGATGCTTTTTTCCTGCTCAATCTCGGTGGCTGTTTTAAAATGTTCTGGACAAGCTTGATGGTGTTCATCATGGAGCTGATACATCAGATCATTAAGTAGCTCTAAGTGCTGTGTTTGAGCACTTATCAATGTAATTTCTGCCATACTTGGACATAGAGTAAAAAATATAAGCAGCAATTTTATAAGATTACTTAGCAAAAAAACATCTGTTAATTCAGCTTTTATATGCTTTAAACACCAAGTTTCAAAATAAATTTCCCATATTATTGAACAGTGTTCATAAAAAACCGGTTCCCTGTTTTAGTCTTGTTGTATATCTCCATCAATTAGAGCCAAACGAAACGTAAGATTTGTCTTGTTGAGATAAACAAAATCATTTAGTTACAACTTCTAACAAAATACCTCTTAGGGATATTGGCAACCTAGCGATTTCGCCTAAACTGGAGAAAAGTGAAATGGTGACTACCGACGATTCGTCAGTCAGTAGCGCTCTCTCCATGATAAAACGGGATGAAACTGATGTTGAAACCTATCCGCTGTGTTGTAGCCTTGATTGGTACGTCGGCGATGCTATTTTTTTCAAGCCTGACCATGTCAGCTCCACTCGAAGAGCTCCACTTATTAATTCCTGGAGGTCAAGGCGGTGGTTGGGATATGACAGCCCATGATACTGGGACCGTTTTACAAAGTACTGGGCTGGTTAAATCAGTCACCTATCAAAATATTTCCGGCGGCGGCGGCGGAAAAGCCATCGCCCATTTAATAGAGACAGCACCGCGGCAAACCAACACTCTGATGATCAATTCAACCCCTATTGTATTGCGTTCGTTGTATGGTGTCTTTCCTCAATCTTTCCATGACCTAACGCCAGTCGCCTCCATTATTTCTGATTATGGTGCGTTTGTTGTCCCCGTGAATTCAGAGCTAAAGACGTGGGATGATGTGATACAAGCCTTCAAGAATAATCCACGGAGTATCAAGGTTGCAGGAGGCTCCGCTCGAGGAAGTTTAGATCACCTTATCGCAGCAGCTGCTTTTCAAGGACATGGGTTCAACCCGAGACAAGTACGCTATATTGCCTATGATGCTGGCGGTAAAGCTTTAGAATCTGTGATGAGCGGTGAAACACAACTGCTATCAACGGGCTTTGGTGAAGTCATTCATCTTTATAAAGAAGGCAAAATCAGGATCTTAGCGATTACAGCTCCTACACCTATTGCCAGCGCTCCTGACGTACCGACTCTGGTTGAATACAACAACCCATTTGTGTTTGCCAATTGGCGTGGTTTTTTTGCTGCCCCCAATACATCCCCCGCCCAGGTAGAGCAATGGGTACAGACTTTAAAATCAATGTATAAGACCCCAGAATGGAAAAAGGTCCGAGACAATAACGGTTGGAATGATGCATTTTTGGCGCAAGAAGATTTCAAGTTATTTTTGCTAAAGCAAGAACAACAAATGCGTGATTTACTACGTGAGCTCGACTTCTTGCGTTAGTCCAAGCAGATGCGAACATTAGTAGAACATGATATACTCAGCGCAATTAATTCTTGATATTGCAACATTGCCCATGTTGTGTACCGAGCCCATTCGTATAAGAAAGGAGCTTGTTTATGACTTACCTACTCGCTTTTGCGCTATTTCTTGCGATCATTGTTCTCATGTCTCTAGGTGTTATCGCCCATAGGAAACCCATTCAAGGCAGTTGTGGTGGGCTTTCCAGCGTTGGTGTTGATAAAGTTTGCAACTGCGAAACGCCCTGCAAAGATCATGCAAAACTCCACCAAATTCAAGAACCTGAAGACAAGTAGTCTTATCTATTTTTCATATAGCATGCCGCTCTCTTCCAATCAGAGCCTTGCCTAAGAGTGCTGACATAGTCGACAAAACAGTCTTCTGTGGTTACTTGGATATGTCACTAGCTTAACCAGCAATAAAGCCTGATGTAACAGGCTTTACCTGAGTTACAACGATTCACTTTCAAATATTATTTGAAAGTGAATTAATTTCCTTCGCTTTTTTAAGCGTAATCCGTGCGGTAAGGTGTGCACCTAGCATTCACCTACTAAGGATATCTTCATGGACATTACCGCACACGCTAAATCGCGCTATTCAACTAAAGCATTTGATGCTTCAAAACGCCTTAGCGACGAGCATGTTCAAGCAATCAAAGAATTGATTCGTTTAAGTCCTTCAAGTGTCAACTCTCAACCATGGCACTTCGTCCTTGCAAGCACTGAAGCGGGTAAAGATTCTATCGCTAAATCAACCGCTGAAAACTATGTGTTTAACGAACCTAAAATTCGCAATGCTTCCCACGTATTGGTGTTTTGCGCAAAAACTAATATTGATGAGGATTACTTACTGCAAGTATTAGACCTTGAAGATCGTGCTGGCCGCTTTGCTACCGATGAAGCGAAAGCAGGTGGACACAACGGGCGTCTATTCTTCACTAACATGCACCGTTTCGATCTTAAAGATGAAAAGCATTGGATGGAAAAACAGGTATATCTTGCATTAGGTACGCTACTTCTTGGTGTTTCCACCATGGGTATTGATGCAGTGCCAATCGAAGGCTTTGATTCTAAAGTTCTTGATAACGAACTCGGCCTACGTGAACAAGGTTATACCAGCTTAGTTATTGTCCCTCTTGGTTACCATAGCGATGCAGACTTTAATGCAAAATTACCGAAAGCGCGCTGGTCTCAAGAAGAAGTGATTACGGAGATTTAAGAGATAGCATGTCAACAGTACACGTATTCGCCGAGATAAAGGCTAACCGCGGTTACGAAAACGAGTTAGAAAGCGCATTGTGTAACCTACTTGAACCCTCTCGAGAAGAGCTTGGCTGTTGTCAGTTTGAGTTATATCGTGATAAAGGCGTTGATGATGTGTTCATTTTACAAGAAGTATGGATTTCACAACGCTCTCTTGATATGCACATGGAATCCGATCATTTCCAATCCTTTTTGAATTCTGTGCAAGAAAATCAATGGATCGAATACATTACGCCGCGCACGCTTAACTTTTTGGGTTAACCGTATCGTTACGGTTAACCAAGATTTATGGCTAAACCAAAAAACACCGCTATTAGAACGAGTATAGTGCGTGTTTCCTAGTCAAAGCGGATAACGTTTATCGTTATCCGCTCTTTTCAAATGCCCGCCAATATGTTGTGATTGTTAGCTAATGCTCAACAATTAGACCTACAATAACTTCATGAAAGCGCTTAACGACCTATATATCTTCGTTGAAACAGCAAAACACGGCAGTTTTTCAAAAGCAGCCCACGCAGCTGATGTTACCCCAGCGGCAGTCAGTGCCGCAATAAAACGCCTAGAAACCCAACTTGATGTTGCCCTATTTATTCGTTCAACGCGCAACTTACGCCTGACTCACGAAGGTGAAACCCTACTAGAAAAGGCCTCACAGGCATTGAATACCATTCAAGAAGGTATCGACCATATTTCGCAAACTCAAGGGGAAATTGGCGGGCACATTATGCTATCCGCGCCTTCAGATTTTGGCCGCCATTTATTGCTTGGTTGGCTAGAAGAATTCACTGATATTTATCCTCACATACAAATCACCCTTGAGCTGTCTGATGGAGTGAGCAATCTATACAACAAACCTATCGACATGGCGATCCGCTACGGCGTACCACCCGACTCCCGCTTGGTTGCTCTACCACTATGCACTAGGAATCGACGTATCGCTTGTGCAACACCTAGCTACCTTGATAAGCGCCCACCTATTAGTCACCCTAAAGATCTTATCGAACACAATTGTTTATGTTTTCAATTAGCGAGCTCAACGGATAACCATTGGTCATTCATGCGTGATGGAGATTCTGAAACGATTACCGTCAGTGGCCATTTTAACGCCAATGATGGTGAAGCGGTTCACCAATGGGCATTAAAAGGAAAGGGGGTTATTTATAAATCATTAGTCGATATGAGTAGAGATTTATTTACCCAGCGCCTGCATCCACTACTCCTTGATTGGAAAACCGAGCCTTGCCCGCTTTATGTTGTGTGTGCCGACCGACGCTTACTAAATCCAACCACTAAAACACTGCATGAATTTTTACGCTTAAAATGTGAAAAGGTGCTCACAGAAGCTGAACAATACTTGACTGAAAATTACTACTCACCGAAATAATTTAACCTACCGAACCGACCGATTGTGATCATTAAAGAATGCAATAAACGCGTTCTTTGTTGATGGTGATCACACCTCCCTTCTACATAAATCGCTGTTAAACTCCATGTATTAAGTATTCACTGCTCCAACCAGTGAAGATGCTCGCCTTTAAATAGTGTTTTATAATGCCCAACTTTGCAGCATATTGAACTGCCATTGTATGATCATAAATACCCTAAAGCACATAAACCCCGAATAAGCTTTTGAAACGTAAACATTTATATAATTATGCATTACAAAAAGCCATTGATACACACGTCACTAAATTAGCACAACTCACTTTTATTTAATTAAACATTAGAATAACTGCCAATTTCATTACTTTACGTACTGTTTTTTTTATTGTGTAATCGGACTTTTGACACACTTTTGACTTTGACTAAACGGACTAGAAAAAATGGACCACAACTCTCCTTCTAACAAACTTGGACTCTGGACTGGCCTCGCGCTATGGAAAAAAATCCTGATCGGCATGGTGCTCGGAGTCGCAGTCGGTGCCCTGTTAGGAAAGGACGCAGCCCTACTTAAGCCGATTGGCACGCTATTTATTAACGCGATTAAAATGCTAATCGTGCCATTGGTATTTTGCTCTCTCGTGGTTGGTATTACCTCGATGAAAGATACCCGCAAAATGGGGCGTATCGGCGGTAAAGCGATCGTACTTTATTTATTGACTACCGCTGTCGCTATTGCGATTGGTTTAGGGCTCTCTGCAGTCATCCAGCCAGGCGCAGGATTAAATATGACAGCATCTCAATCGAGTGTGGCGAAAGATGCACCCGCTTTGGTGCAAACTCTGCTAGCGATGATCCCACAAAACCCTATCAAAGCCTTGGCAGCAGGTAATATTTTACAAATTATCGTGTTTGCAATAGGCCTTGGCGTTTCTTTAGTATTGATTGGCGAAGAAAAAGCGGCTCCAGCCGTTAAAGTGTTCCAAAGCCTTGCTGAAGCGATGTACAAACTGACTGAAATTGTCATGGCATTTGCACCTTACGGCATATTTGGTTTGATGGCATGGGTTGCTGGCACTTATGGTCTAGATGTACTACTTCCACTGATTAAAGTGGTCGGCGCGGTTTATTTAGGTGCGCTTATTCACGTAGTTGTGTTCTATTCTGGTGTGTTAACCTTTTTAGGTCGTTTGAATCCACGCCGTTACCTTAAAGCGATCACCAACCCAGCGGCAGTCGCATTTACGACGTCTAGTAGCTCAGGGACATTACCAGCAACTATTAAAGCATCTCGCGAAGAAATGGGCGTTTCAGAGGGTGTATCTGGTTTCGTGCTGCCACTTGGCGCAACGATTAACATGGACGGCACAGCACTTTACCAAGGTGTTTGTGCGTTATTTATTGCCCAAGCATTTGGCATCGATCTATCGATGGCCGATTATATGACAATCATCCTCACTGCGACCTTAGCTTCAATTGGTACTGCAGGCGTACCTGGCGCAGGACTTATCATGTTATCGCTGGTACTTAGCACGGTTGGTTTGCCTATCGAAGGGCTTGCAATTGTGGCAGGTATCGACCGTATCTTGGATATGGCGCGCACCACTATCAATATCTGTGGTGACATGATGGTAGCGGTTGTTATCGCTAAAAGTGAAAAAGAATTGGATCAAGCTGTCTATGATGCTGATTAATCAACATCATAATAGTCGATAGCTGCATATTTCCGACTATAAATAAAAACCGCGCTACACTGTAGCGCGGTTTTTTTATCACTGATAAATCGATATTATCGACAATCACCGAGTCTTATTGGTGCTGACCTAACTTCACTAAGCCATTCGAATGAAACCAAAGTGCTTCTTTACGGCGACGACCGATAAGGATGGGGCCATCATCGTAAAATAGGAAATTTTTCCAATGGCGCTTAAAGACCGACCACTTAGTTTCTAATATATTGTATTTTTCATAGCAAAAATAAACGGTTACATCATCTTGCCAATCGATATGTTGTGTAATCGCAACCGGCATTTCTGGGTCATCACTTTCCCATTCAGCCATCCAATCAACTTCATCACCCCAAGCTTTATTGTGCATTGGCCAATCTTGTGAGCTCAAACGTTCTGAATCCGGGCTTTGCGCACTAATATTGTCTTTCCAAAATTGTGCGGCTCGTTGCGCCGTCATTGGCTTAATCTGTGCCAAATCTTCTTCAGGTAATGGCATTGATTGATGAGTAAAAATCCACTTTCTTTGGTATTGATCCAAAGGCAAATACGACATGAAGTGTCCTTAAACAGTGAGTCGCCTCATGGGGCGACGAGATCTATCATTTTACTTGACTTGTTAAGTCTATTTATACGGTAACTAACCTTGCCAATGCAAATTGGTTAACGACATCATTTTATGATCTTGCCATTGCCCATTAATCAACAAGTAGTCTTTAGCAAAGCCTTCTTCGACAAAGCCGGCTTTGTTTAACACAGCAGCGCTGCGCTGATTATGCGGCATGTAGCAAGCGCTAATACGATGCATATTTTGCATATCAAACATATAGTGACATGCCATTTTTAGCGCGCGCGACATAATGCCTTTTCCTTGGGCACTTTCTGCCAACGAATAACCCACCGTACAAGAATGCATAGGAAAGCGAACCAGATTGCTAAACGAAATGGTGCCATACATGGCTTGCGTATTTTTATCGGTGATCAACAAATAGAAACCGATGCCTAATCGATGCAATTCATTGAGCTTAACCAATCGTTGGTGCCACCCGACATAAGAGTAGAACGCCTCGTCACGTTCAGGTTCCCAAGGTTTTAGAAAATCGCGATTAACCGTAAAATATTGGCTAATTAACTGCGCATCACCGACTTCAGCTGTGCGCAGAACAATATTGTCATCCACTTCATACACCTGACTGGGTGTACTATGCTTGCTCATTAACGTTTCCTAATTCCATATTCACGTAATTTATTCGCGATCGATGTATGCGATACATTCAATCGTTTAGCTAATTTCCGACTCGATGGAAACGATTGATAAAGTCGGTCCAAGACTTGTGATTCATACTCTTTCATGATGTCGTCAAGCGCTCCATCTAGATTAAGTGTGGCATTACCACCCGACATATGTTCGGTTTGTGGTAAATGAAAATGATCGACACTTAGCGGCTCATCTTGCACTTCGGTCAGCGCACGCAACACCATGTTATCCAGTTGGCGCATGTTACCGGGCCACTGATATTGCGTCAGTTGGTCAAGTAACTCATCATCCATCGGTGGTTTTAACATGCCTAACTTGTTACTGTGCTTGGCCATAAATAGCTCCAGCAACGGTTGAATGTCACTTGGGCGTTCACGTAAAGGTGGAATGCGTAGCGTCAAGACGTTTAAACGATAATAAAGATCTTCTCGGAAACCACCATTTTCCGCGAGTTCAGCTAATTGGTGACGCGTCGAGGCAATGACACGCACATCCACATGCATTTCATGCTCTTCGCCCACGCGGCGGAACGTGCCATCTTGTAAAAATCGCAGTAGCTTTATTTGTAAATGAGGGGTCATTTCACCGATTTCATCAAGGAATACGGTGCCACCATCGGCTTGCTCAAAAATGCCTTTATGCCCTAATTCATGGTTGAAAGAGCCAGGCGCATGACCAAACAATTCTGTTTCCGCGACATCATCAGGAATCGCAGCGCAATTGAGTACTAGAAATGGATGATCGCCTCGTTCAGAGCGATTATGACAGGCGCGAGCCAACATCTCTTTACCCGTACCTGTTTCGCCTTCAATTAAAAGCGGTTGATCGAGTGAGGAGAGCTTTTTCGCTTGATTGATGAGCGCCTTATGGCGATTAGAAACCCCAACAAAATGCTCAAACCCAAGATTAGAGTGTAATGGCACTTCTTCTAATAAATATTGCGCTTCTTTTACGCTACGGATCATCATCATCGCACTAGCAAGCGTGGATTCTTTCGATTCACCCGTAATATAAACGGGCATCACTTCGAGTGCATAATCTAATCCGTCTAACACCACTTGATCGCGCAAACGTGATTTGCTGCCTTCAAGCCAGCGCGTGAAATTAAACGAAGGAACGAGTGAGGATATTTGCTGCCCAATCACATCTTCGGCCGTTTTATTCAGCAGTGACAGCGCACTTTGGTTGGCCATATCCACCGACCCTTTCAGGTTGATGGCCAAGACCGAATCAGGAAGATTATTGAGGAGAGAAATCAATTCGGTGTTGTGACGTTCCATAGGCATAAATTGAATTTTACGCACATCTTTGACGCCAGTAATGCGGCGAATTTCAGCCATCAATTCACTGAACGTTTCGAAATCAATATCAGGGCAGTTTAAATAGATAATTCCGCTGATATCAATTTCAATACCACGCAAATCAATATTTCTGGAGGCCAGAATATCGAGCAGTTCTCGGGTCAAACCGAGTCTGTCTTCACAAAAGACTTCTAGACGCACTTCGCTGTTATCCTAATTACAAGTGTCACGAAAAGTTGACAGTAGTTTCTATCAAGCCTACCAGTGCGTCAAGTAATCTCTTCTTTCTATTGTAAAAACTGCTCACTACTTGACTGATATTGCTGCAATTTTAGTCAATATATGTTTACGTACTTCGCTCAGTTTAACCCGGCGTTGCTCGGCCCATGGTAAGGGGCGCAGTAATGTCATCGCTTTAATACCTAAGCGAGCGGTCAGAATGCCGACACCAATGCCCTGCCCAGCTCGTGTTGAGACCTTAGCGGCCAGATCCATCGACATCAAATCAATACTCGCATCCACAACCAACTCGCTAGCACCAGCAGCAGCCATATTGACCAATACGGCTTTAAACAGCTTCAATCGAGACCAATAACCAAGCTCGACGCCGTAGAGTTGCGCCAGTTGATCGACCATTTTTAAACTGCGCCACCCCACTAGCAACATATCAGCCATCGCGAGAGGGCTGACCGCCACCAAAGCGGCGGCTTCGGTCGAGTAACGCGTCACAATCGCGGTTGCCTTCTTGTCTTGCTCCGCCACCACCATGGCATCATAGAGCTCCAACACTTCTGCATCGCTATGGCTACCATTTAGCGCCTGCTGCCACCGTTGCAAGCTAGGTGTATTTGCCGGTAACTCTGACTGCTGAGCAAGATGCTGACAAAAGGCTTCGCCCTCCCCCACAGAATTGCGCGCGATCAGTGATTCGGCCTGCTCTTGAACCGAAAAGTGATTTTTTAATCGCTTAAGTTTCCAAAGCTCACGCCCCAGCGCACCAATACCAAAACTGGCAAGTAATGAAACAAATCCCGTCCAACCAAGACTCAGCCAATCAGACTGCTGAAATGCCTGAACGACATTGTCGATAGCTTGCCAAGCGACAAGCCCTGTAAAGGTGCCCAATACCGCGGTCCATTTCCAAATCCGCCCCGATTTTGGGCGAATGACTTGTTCCAGTTCTTGTTCCGCATCGGTTTCAGAATCGACGGGCATTTCAACCGGAATGAATTTCTCTGGTTGGGTAAATTGCTGTTTAGCGTTAAGTTCCGCTTCTTGTTCTTGGTGTAGTGGCTGGTCAAATATCGCTTTACCTTTATAGTCACTCATCGCAATTTATCTCCTAACAGAATCTCTAAAGCTTTATCTAAACGTATGTGTGCCAACGCTGCGTCACTTTCTGTGGGTAACGGTTTAAATTGCGTAAATTCAAACTGATGCTTATCCCAATAATCTGGGTTAGGCAATTTAGCCGGCACATCTCCCGGATAAAGCGTTAAGTTATCTCCGGCTTGTGTCGTCCCTTGCACTGCGGATTGCTGTCTTTCTCCTTGCTGGATATAACCAGAAATGGTCGAACGTACCGATGCCATACTAATACAGCTCATATCGATATTTTCATACGCCGCATGCTGCCAAGCCGGATGCACCATCTGCTGCAGTAAACTCACCAAATTAACGTGTTGATCTGGCGTTATGTGGTCGGCTTTCGTCGCAGCGAACAATACCTTATCGATTTTGGGAGAAAATAGACGGCTAAGTAACCCAGAACGGCCATACCGGAAACTGTGCATCAGCTGTTCGAGTGCACTGCGCATATCCATAAACGCATCAAATCCCGTATTCAAAGGCGTCAAACAGTCCACCAGCACAATTTGGCGATCGAAAGTGGAAAAATATTTACGATAAAATCGTTTCACCACTTTCTCTTGATACTCTTTGTAGCGCGCTTGCAGTAGCTCCAAATAACTGCCCTTTGTCACCTGTGCACTAGAGATATTGTCGACTGGGAAAAACTGTAAAACCGGCGCTCCGCTCAGTTCGCCCGGCAGCACAAATCGCCCCGGTTGTACCCAATGTAACCCAGCCGCTTTGCATTGGTGTAAATACTCGGTGTATTGTTCTGCCAATTGGGCTAATACTTGTTCGTTAGCCTGCTCATCTAAATCCAACTGAGCCACAGAATCTAACCAAGGCTGGGCCAATTCCTTTCTTTTACCATGCAAAGCGTGATACTGCTGTTCGCTCCAAGTGGCAAAATCCATATCCAATAACGGTAGATCCAATAACCACTCACCGGGGTAATCGATAATATCTAGGTACAAGGTAGCAGTCGAACCCATCAAACGTTTGGTCCGTTTTTTTGGGCGATAACGAATAGCCAGACGAATTTCACTGACGTCTCGGGTCGGTTCTGGCCATATTGGAGGATTGGCATACAACTGACCACATGCCTCATCATAAGTAAAACGAGGCACCATTAAATTGGTTTGCGGTACCCGGCGAGCACCGATCACACGTTTATCTCGCGCTGCAGCCAGCAACGGTAAATTGTCATGAGTAGCGCTATTGAGGAGCTGATTAACTAACGACGTGATAAAAGCCGTTTTCCCTGCGCGAGATAACCCAGTCACTGCTAGGCGCACGTGAGAGTCGGTGCTTCGATGCATAAATTCAGTAACTTCTTTACTGATGGATTTCATTCAACACTCCTAACCAAACACAAAGGAAAGCATACACTTGACGAGATTAACGGAGGATGAATTCCTCCTTGAGAAGGCACGCGAACAACGCGCTTTTTTGTATGTCGAGAACGAGATGAGCTAATCGTCTTCAATCAATTTATAGATGACCCATAAAGCGAGTTCGAGTAACACCAACAAGCCACAAGAGAGCAGTACATATTTATTGTGAAACAGGTTCACGCCATTAAAAATAAAGTCGTATGCAAGAAAGCCCCCCACCACAATCAAAAACAGTAATTGTAAAAAGCGTACAAAACGTGGCATAGAGCCCTCCCATTGATTGATTGGTCTAATGAATAATGGGTGCGCAGCAGGTGAATTTCAATGCGTCATTAGATACCGATCATTTTTCTTAGAGTATACAAACAAAAAGCGCAGCTTTCGCTACGCTTATGTCATTTATTTGCCAGAACTTTTTTGCTTATGCGTTCTGTTTTTCCGCTTCTTGGATCTTCACTTTCCAAGTATCTGGACCAATTTTGTGAGCATTAGCGCCAGTTGAATCAACCGCAACGGTCACAGGCATGTCTTCGACTTCAAATTCATAAATCGCTTCCATACCGAGGTCTTCAAACGCCACAACACGTGCTTTCTTAATCGCTTTGGCTACCAAATACGCAGCGCCACCCACCGCCATTAAGTAAACTGCTTTATGGTTTTTGATTGACTCAACCGTTGCATCGCCACGTTCAGATTTACCGATCATCCCCATCACGCCCACTTCATCGAGCATCATGTCGGTGAATTTGTCCATACGGGTTGAGGTGGTTGGGCCTGCAGGACCAACAACTTCATCACGCACAGCATCAACAGGGCCAACGTAGTAGATGAATTTACCTTTCAGATCAACACCATCCGGTAAGCCTTCACCATTGGCTAACATACCTTGGATACGTTTGTGCGCCGCATCACGACCCGTTAAAATTTTACCGGATAACAGTAATGTTTCACCAGTGCGCCAAGTTTGCACGTCTTCTTTCGTCACTGTATCCAAATTCACGCGGCGAGTATTTTCGTTCGCTTCACGCGTGATTTTTGGCCAGTCTTCCAATTTAGGTGGTGTTAGCTCAGCTGGGCCAGTTCCATCTAGAGTGAAATGCACGTGACGAGTTGCTGCACAGTTTGGAATCATACATACCGGTTTAGATGCTGCATGAGTTGGCGCAGTTTTGATTTTAACATCAACAACCGTGGTTAAACCGCCAAGACCTTGCGCACCGATACCCAATTTATTGACACGTTTGAAAATATCGAGGCGAAGTTCTTCTTCCGCATTTTGTGGACCACGTTCGATCAGCTCTTGGATATCGATGTGCTCCATCAAAGATTCTTTTGCCAATACCGCAGCTTTTTCTGCCGTACCACCAATACCAATACCAAGCATACCTGGTGGGCACCAACCAGCCCCCATAAGCGGTAAGGTTTTTTCAACCCATTCAGCGATATCGTCAGATGGGTTTAGCATCACCATTTTGGATTTATTTTCACTACCGCCGCCTTTTGCTGCGATACGAATATCGACTTTATCACCTGCAACCATGTTGATGTGAACCACAGCAGGTGCATTGTCTTTGGTATTAACACGTTTACCAGCCGGATCAGCCAGTACAGATTTACGCAATGGGTTATCTGGGTTGCAGTATGCTTGACGAACACCTTCGTCCACCATTTCTTGCACTGTCATATCAGTAGCGTCCCATTGCACGTCCATACCGATATCAACAAAACAGGTGACAATCCCCGTATCTTGACATAATGGACGGTGTCCTTCTGCCGACATGCGAGAGTTGATTAATATTTGCGCGATCGCATCCTTAGCTGCTGGGTTTTCTTCACGTTCATACGCTTTTTCAAGCGCTTGCACGAAGTCCAAAGGATGGTAGTAAGAGATGTATTGGAGGGCGTCAGCAACACTGCTGATGACATCCTGCTTGCGTATTACCGTCATTGCATGCCTCATTATTATCGTATGCTTCCATAAACGGCCAGTGATAAGGTGCTGTCGCTAGAACTGCGGCTATTGTCCTTATCTTCAAACCGACTATCACTATAGAATGTCCTAATATTCACCGAAAAATACCCGCTAATGATATGACTTATATCAACATTAGTTCGTAGAAGCCGCCGATAAATGAATGAGTTAACGATTATAGCGATCAAGATCAAAGCCAAAAATTACCGTTACCACTCACTTCAATTAGAACCTTCGTAGCGTGTCTGTTAAGAATAGTTGCTTAAAGCGTTACAACAAAATGTCTTTATCGTTCGCTTTTATTCACAAACTTGCTCACTAGACGTTTATAATATGCGAATTATGATACCCTTGGATTATCGAATACGCCATGTAATCCACTGTTTTCCTTGTTATATATCAAATAAAGCGCATGATTCATCCAGATAAATATCAAATAGAAAGCAAAATGCTGAGTTATCAACCAGATCTTGCTTCACAGCTCTTCAGTCATATCGAGCATCACCCATGGGCGATGCTACTTAAATCCGCTGCTGAGCATCATCAAGATAGCCGATTTGACGTGCTAGTGGCTAATCCTTTGGTCACATTAACCACAATTGGTGAACAAACGACGATTCAAACCGCGGATGAATTAGTGATTTCACCCGATGATCCTTTTGCACTGATACAACACTATCAGCAACGCTATATCCCAGATTGCCATTGTGACTTGGATGTGCCCTTCATTGGTGGGGCCTTGGGCTATTTTGCGTATGATTTAGGCCGCCGAGTTGAGCAGCTCCCGGTTATAGCCCAACGTGACGTGGACATGCCCGATATGGCGATCGGCCTCTATGATTGGGCGCTCGTTATCGACCATGCGCGTCAAAAGGCGATGCTAGTGGGTAATCATGTTGAACAACAGTGGCAATGGCTACAAAGCGAGGCCGAAAGTACTAAAGTTTCTGATGATTTCAGTATTGATCAGTGGCAATCCAATATGACTCAAGCAGAATACTGCGCCAAATTTGCTCAAGTGCAAGAGTACCTTCGCTCAGGTGACTGCTATCAGATTAACCTAACCCAACGTTTTTCTAGCCCATACCAAGGAAGTGAATGGCAAGCCTACTGCTTACTTGAAAAAAGCAACAGTGCGCCCTTCTCTGCCTTTATTCGTTTGGAACAAGGAGCAATATTAAGCGTCTCTCCGGAGCGCTTTTTACAAGTGAACCAAGGTAAAATTGAAACCAAACCTATCAAAGGCACTCGGCCCCGCGGCAAAACCGCTGAACACGATGCGCAGCTGGCTGCTGAACTTGCCGCTGCAGAAAAAGACCAAGCTGAAAACCTGATGATCGTGGATTTACTGCGTAATGATGTAGGTCGCGTTGCTAAACCAGGAACGGTTAGCGTGCCTAAACTGTTTGACATTGAATCCTTCCCTGCAGTTCACCATTTGGTATCCACCATTGAAGCGCAACTCGATGAAAGTTACAGCATGTACGATTTACTCCGTGCTTCTTTTCCCGGTGGTTCAATTACGGGGGCGCCGAAAATTCGTGCGATGGAAATCATTGAAGAGTTAGAACCGCAACGCCGTAGTGTGTATTGCGGTTCAATTGGATATATCAGCCGTCACGGTGTCATGGATACCAGTATTACCATTCGTACTCTTATCGCTTGCCAACAAACGTTGTATGTTTGGGCTGGCGGAGGTTTAGTTGCCGACAGTCAAGATCTCGATGAATATCAAGAGACTTTAGACAAATTATCGCGTATTTTGCCAATATTAGGCGCACCATTTACCGTGCAGTAACCCTCATACCAATGGAGCGATGACGTGTTACCCATCAGTCGTGAAGCTTTACTCGCACACTTTATGCTAAGCCCAACCGTGGATTATCATCCACAAACGCAAGCAAGAGTGGCGCATTTAACCGGAAAGCCGCTGCAGCAAGCATCGGTGCTGATTGGTTTTGTTAAACGCACCACTGGGTTACACGTTATCTTTACTCGCCGCGCTGAGCATTTAAAACATCATCCGGGGCAAATTAGTTTTCCTGGGGGAAAATTTGAAGAAGATGATGGTTGTTTACAAAACACCGCATTACGCGAAGCACATGAAGAAGTCGGTATTCGTACTAACGATGTAGAAATTATCGGCCAGCTTCCCCCTCTCATGACGGTGAGTCAATTCACAGTCACCCCTATTGTAGCTTTTGTTGACCCTCACTACCCGATTCAAACGGATCCCAACGAAGTAGCGGAAGTATTTGAAGTGCCAGCGCATGTTGTGTTAGATCCCAAACAGCTTCACAGTTGCCAATTTGAATTTCGCGCCTCACAACACCGTATCTTTGCCCTTACCTACCAGCAACATTTCATTTGGGGTATGACGGCTCAAATCATTCAAGCAATGCAACAGCAGTTAATTCTACTGAACCAGTAAATTCTGAACAATTATCTAAAATGCCATTAACAAACAAGACAAACACCAAAGCAAACGTTTGCGTAATTGCATCGATTTCGTGATCTAACCAAAAGTTTTGTATTTCTTTTACCTGAAAACAGAGAAAAACCCGCCTCAAGAGTTCCCAGCAGTGAATAATTTTAGGAAAATCACAACTAGCAAAATATTTAATCAATTTAATAACGAAATACCGCATGAATATCAATTCAAATACAATCTATACCACAGAACATACTAATAAATGGAATTATCAAGATTTCGTTTGGTCACTATCTCTATTTGGTACCGCCGTTGGTGCGGGTGTTTTATTCTTGCCAATTAAGGCCGGTGCAGGCGGTTTCTGGCCACTGGTTATTCTGGCGCTACTGTGTGCGCCGATGACATGGTTTGCTCATAAAAGCCTGTCGCGCTTTGTATTATCGGCCAAGAACCCAAATGCAGATATTACCGATACTGTCGAAGAACATTTTGGTAAAATCGGCGCCAACATCATCACTTTTGCGTACTTTTTTGCCATCTACCCTATCGTGTTGATTTATGGCGTAGGTATCACCAATACCGTCGATTCCTTTTTAGTGCATCAAGTGGGTATGGCATCGATCCCTCGCTGGCTTCTTTCTGGCTGTCTCATTATGTTGATGACATTAGCGGTAGTACTCGGTAAATCACTGATGTTAAAAGTGACATCAGCAATGGTGTATCCATTAGTCTTTATCTTATTTGCCCTGTCCGTCTTTCTCATTCCAGAGTGGAATACATCAATGATGGAAGTGGCGCCTAATTGGGGTGCGATGCCAAGTGTGATCTGGTTGGCGATTCCTCTTTTTGTCTTCTCGTTTAACCACAGCCCTATCATTAGTCAATTTACTAAAGAACAGCGCCGTAGATATGGTGATAATGCAGCTGCCAAAACCGATAAGATCACAGGAACAGCAGCGCTAATGTTAATGGCATTTGTGATGTTTTTTGTTTTTTCTGTGGTGCTTTCTCTCTCTCCCGCTCAATTAGCCCTAGCGAAAGAACAAAACATCAGCGTGCTCTCTTATCTTGCTAACATCCATCAGTCACCGATGATTTCGTATCTGGGTCCTATCGTGGCATTTGCCGCCATCACTTCAAGCTATTTTGGCCATTTTATGGGCGCTCATGAAGGTTTGGTCGGCCTGGTAAAATCTCGTTCAAGCATGCCAGTAAAACGCATTGAAAAAGGCTCATTAATCTTCATCGTCGTCACCACTTGGATTGTGGCGATCATCAACCCTAGTATCCTTGGCATGATCGAAAGTATGGGAGCACCGATGATTGCCGCCATCTTATTTTTACTGCCTGTTTTTGCTATGCGTAAAGTGGCGGCGATGAAGCCATTACGCACTTCTGCACTAGTGCAAATTTTTACAGTAATTTGTGGCGTTGCTGCCATTACTTCGGTAATCTACGCGACAGTTTAGTCACAGTGAAAACCCCATGTTTTATCAGGGATAACAACGTATCCTGACGAACAATAAGGGTTCTATTAAAACAGTCATATTTCGCTAGGCAATGCGTAGCGAAATAATGGTATTAGCCTCCCTTACCTGATGATAAGGGAGGCTTATTTTTGAGGTAATCAACATGATTAGTGTTTTTGACATCTTTAAAATTGGTGTCGGCCCATCAAGCTCACACACTGTAGGGCCGATGAAAGCCGGGAAGCAATTTATCGATGATCTACACGCAGAAGGAAAAATCGACCAAGTGGACGCCATCACGGTCGATGTCTACGGATCACTATCATTGACAGGGAAAGGTCACCACACCGATATCGCTATTATCATGGGGCTTGCTGGTCAAGCTCCCGAAACTGTTGATATTGATGCAATTCCATCTTTCATCAGCCAAGTCGAACAAACCGAGCGTTTGCCGATTGACTGTTACAATCATGTTGTACGTTTTCCACGTGAAAGTGGCATGAACTTCCACACCTCCAATTTGTCTCTGCACGAAAACGGCATGCAAATTCATGCATGGAAAGAAGAACAGTTACTGTATTCAAAAACCTATTACAGTATCGGTGGTGGTTTTATCGTGGATGAAGAGCACTTTGGTCAATCGCTTGAAACCGATGTCGCACTTCCTTACCCGTTTAGCAGCGCCGAAGAGCTCGTGAACCAATGTCATGAACATGGTTTATCGATCAGCACTTTGGTTATGAATAATGAAAAAGCCATCTATCAAGACCACGAAGTTAAAGACTATTTTGCCGCTATCTGGGACACGATGAAAGCATGTATTGAACGTGGGATGACCACCGAAGGCATTCTTCCAGGTCCATTGCGTGTGCCGCGCCGTGCTGCTGCCTTACATCAACAGCTGTTAACGTCAGAAAAGCTGACTAACGATCCGATGGCGGTGGTTGACTGGGTGAACATGTACGCCTTTGCGGTGAATGAAGAAAACGCAGCGGGTGGCCGAGTCGTTACGGCCCCCACCAACGGTGCTTGTGGCATTATTCCTGCTGTACTCGCTTATTACGATAAATTCATCCAAACGGTGAGTGAAAAAGACTACATCCGTTATTTCGCTGCGTCAGGCGCTATTGGCGGTTTGTATAAACAGAATGCCTCTATCTCCGGTGCAGAAGTAGGTTGTCAGGGTGAAGTAGGCGTTGCCTGTTCTATGGCAGCAGCAGGCCTTGCGGAATTGCTTGGCGGTAGCCCAGAGCAAGTCTGTATGGCGGCTGAAATTGCAATGGAGCATAACCTAGGGCTCACCTGTGACCCGGTTGCTGGCCAAGTTCAAGTACCTTGTATTGAGCGTAACGGCATTGCCGCCGTAAAATCCATTAACTCGACTCGTATGGCCCTTCGCCGCTCTTCGGCACCGCGTGTTTCGCTCGATAAAGTCATCGAAACCATGTTTGAAACGGGTAAAGACATGAACGCCAAATATCGCGAAACTTCTCAGGGTGGCCTAGCTGTCAAAGTCATTTGTTAAACCCACGTCATTCCTAGCCTAGTTAAGGTTAAAATTGAGTTAAAAAGCCTGAAATATTTCCTTTCAGGCTTTTTTTTCTTAGTGTATGTGCGATTTACCTAGATTTACCTCTAAAAAGGTTTGTTTATCTAGTCATTCGTTTTATAACTAATGTGTTGTAAATGCATTCACTTGAATTAGTTGACATTCCCTTATGCCTAAAATTTTAAAACCCAAGACTCTTGTCTCGATAGTTGCCCTACTGGCCGTTGCCGGTGGCGCAGCCTATTACTTTTACCCAAAACCTGAAGCGCCACAATTTGCGACAGAAGCAGTCCAGCGTGGCGATATCGAAGATAGCGTTATTGCGACCGGCATGCTTCAAGCGTCCAAATTGGTTGAAGTGGGGGCTCAGGTTTCTGGCCAGATTCAAAACCTTCCCGTTAGCCTTGGCGATGAAATAAAAAAAGGGTCGCTCGTTGCACAAATTGATAGCCTGACACAACAAAACAGTTTGAAAGAGGCAGAAGCGTCTCTCGCTAGCTTGAAAGCACAGCTAAGAGCCAAACAAGCTCAGATTCGTCAAGCTCAAGCAGAGTATAATCGTCAAAAAGCAATGCTCAATGATAATGCGAGTTCACGTTCTGATTACGAATCCGCAGAAGCTGATTTGTCAGTATACAAAGCCGAAGCTGATGAGCTCGATGCAGAAATTTCGCAAGCAAAAGTCAGTGTAGATTCCGCTAAAGTGGATTTAGGTTATACAACCATTACCGCACCGATGGATGGCACGGTGGTATATACAGCCGTTTCAGAAGGTCAAACCGTTAACTCCAACCAAGAAACCCCAACCATTATTGAACTGGCTCAACTTAACAAGATGACTGTCAAAGCTCAGATTTCTGAAGCTGATGTCGTCAATGTTAAACCAGGGATGGACGTGTATTTCACCATCTTGGGTAAACCGAATAAACGCTACCATGCAACGCTGAAAGCCATTGAACCTGGCCCAACGCTAATGGATGGTGATGATAGCGATCTCTCTGTCGACGACGACGAAGCTATCTATTACTACGGTTTATTTGATGTTGATAACCCAGACCGCGTACTACGTATCGGCATGACAGCCCAAGTCTCGATTATTCTCAAACATGCCGACAATGCCCTATTAATTCCAGCGCAAGCACTCGTGAAAAAAGCAGGTAAAGATGGTAAAAACCAATATCAAGTTCCTGTTTTAGAAAATGGCAAAGCGGTATATCGCAACGTAACCGTTGGCATTAACAATAAAGTTAACGCTGAAATCACTTCAGGTCTTAAAGAAGGCGACAAAGTCATTTTGGGCACCCCATCCGGTGATACCTTTACTTCGAAAATGCGCGGCCCAAGGATGTTTTAATGTCTGAAGCTTTACTTGAAATTAATCACGTATATCGATCGTTTGCCGCTGGTGAAGAAGAACTCACCGTCTTAAAAGACGTTAGTTTGAGTATCGAGCGTGGCGAAATGGTTGCGATTGTCGGTACATCAGGTTCTGGCAAATCAACCTTGATGAACATTTTAGGCTGTCTTGATCAACCTTCAAAAGGTGAATATTTCATCAATGGTCAAGACACGTCGAAGATGGATTCCGATCAACTTGCTCGTCTGCGCCGCGAATATTTCGGTTTTATTTTCCAACGCTATCACCTGCTAGGTGACTTAACTGCGATTGGTAACGTTGAAGTCCCTGCGATCTACGCTGGCTATGACAAGAAATCTCGCGCTGAACGCGCCTCCTCTCTTCTCACACGCCTTGGCCTTGATGATCGCATGGATCATAAGCCAAACCAGTTGAGTGGTGGTCAGCAGCAACGTGTTTCTGTCGCCCGTGCGTTAATTAATGGTGGTGATGTTATTCTTGCCGATGAACCTACAGGGGCATTAGACAGCAAGAGCGGTGAAGAGATGATGGAACTGCTGCAAGAGCTCCATCAAATTGGCCACACCATTATCATCGTTACCCATGATAAGAAGGTAGCGCAGTACGCCGATCGTATTATTGAAATCAAAGATGGCGAAATATTAAGTGACACCGTCACTCAAAAAACCGAGGTCGATTTAGACGCGGATACTGGGCCGGGTCATACACAGACAAACACGCTGAACTCAAGCAAACGTCTCTTTGATGGTTTCTGGGAAGCACTGAAAATGGCGCTCCTTGCCATGTCTAATCACCGTTTGCGTACCTTCCTTACCATGTTAGGCATTATTATCGGTATTGCCTCTGTGGTCTCAGTGGTGGCATTAGGTAACGGTTCACAACAAGCCATTTTGGCGAATATCAAGTCCATGGGGACCAACACTATTGATGTGAACCCCGGTACAGGCTTTGGTGACAGGCGTTCTGGGCGAGTGCGAACTTTAACCGATAAAGATGCGGCTGCACTGAAAAACCTCAAGTTTGTCGACAGTGTCACGCCATACATGAGCACCTCAGTGACCATTCGCCACTCGAACAAAGCCATTACTGCCACGGTACAAGGCGTGGGGCCAGAATACTTTCGTGTGCGAGGTTATGAGCTCGCCTACGGTCAATACTGGGACGATGATAGTGTCACCGCACTGGCTCAAGAAGCAGTCATTGACAACAACACATTGAAAGAGTTGTTCCCACATAGTAATCCGATCGGTCAGGTTATTTTTGCCGGTAATTTGCCCGTGCGCATTATTGGTGTGACGAAACCGAAAGAGAGTGCTTTTGGTAATAGCGATTCACTGAATATTTGGTTGCCCTATACGACGGTGAGTTCGCGTATGTTAGGCCAACACTACTTAAATCGTATTTCAGTGCGTATTGACGAAAACACACCAAGCGCTGCGGGTGAACAAGCCATTATCTCGCTGCTTAAAATGCGTCATGGTACGCAAGATTTCTTTACTATTAACACCGATACCATTCAACAAAACATTACTAAGACCACGCAAACAATGACGCTACTGATCTCAGCCATTGCGGTGATTTCATTGGTTGTCGGTGGGATTGGTGTTATGAATATCATGTTGGTTTCTGTCACAGAAAGAACTCGAGAAATTGGGGTACGCATGGCGGTGGGCGCGCGCCAAGCAGATATTCTGCGTCAATTTTTAATTGAAGCCGTTCTGGTGTGTCTCTGTGGCGGTGCGTTAGGTATCGCGCTCGCTTATTTAGTAGGTGTAATTATCTCTGCCAGCGGGAGTAGCTTTTCAATGGTTTACTCGACTACGTCAATCGTATCGGCATTTGTCTGCTCAACCTTAATTGGTGTGCTGTTCGGTTATTTACCAGCACGTAACGCAGCGCAACTTAACCCTATCGATGCATTGGCTCGGGAGTAAAATGATGACAATGAATACAATGAAAATCACGACCCTCGCCTTAACCATCGCGTTGGTCTCTGGGTGTGCCAACCACACCCAATTTTCGGTTCCAGACAGTCAGGTTCCGAATCAATGGCAACACACCAAAGAATCTTCACAAAAAGCCATTACCGATCAATGGTGGAAACAGTTCAATGATCCTCAACTTAACCAGTTGATTGAACAAGTGTTGAATACCAATAATGATCTTGCGATTGCCGCTTTAACGCTGCGTCAAGCTCGCTTAGAAGCTCGGTTAGACGAAAGCGATCTTTACCCTGATTTATCATCGACCACGTCGGTAGGAAAAGATAAATATCTTGATAGCGGTCAATCGTCCAAAAGCTATTCGACCGATCTCAGTGTCAGTTATGAACTCGATTTATGGGGTAAGCTTTCACGAGCTGCTGATGCCAGTGAATGGTCGGCGATGGCAAGTCGTGAGGATTTAGAATCAACCGCACAAAGTCTGGTTGCCACCACCGCTCAGCTCTATTGGCAGGTGGGTTATCTCACCGAGCGCTTGCAACTGAGCGCGAGCGATATCAAAGATGCTAAAGAGACATTGGCTTTAACAAAAAGCCAATATAAAAACGGCTCGGTATCGCGGTTAAATATTCTCGAAGCTCAACGTGCGTTGTCAGCGTTAGAAGCCACCCACAGTGATTATGTGCAGCAATTAACCGAAGCACATAACGCCTTGGCCATTTTGTTTAATCAGCCTCCACAAAAAATGGGGTTAGATATTCAAGCCTTACCTGATGGCAGCTTACCAGATATTGAGCCGGGAATTCCCGCGGAGTTACTGACTCGTCGTCCAGATGTAAAATCGGCTTTGTATAGCTTAAAATCAGCGTTAGCAACACAAGATTCGACTAACGCTTCCTACTTTCCCGATCTCACACTGACTGGCGCTTTAGGGGGTTCATCAACACAATTGCGTCATTTATTAAGCGACCCAATTGGTAGCCTAGGTGCAGATTTAACCTTGCCCTTCCTTAACTGGAATGAAATGCAAATTAATAAAGACATTGCCAAAGTGAAATACCAGTCTGCAATTGTCACGTATCGAAAAACGCTTTATGAAGCATTTGAAGATGTCGATAACGCTCTGTCGGCGCGTATCAACTATCAAGTCCAACAAGGCAAACTGCAAGAGCAGTACAACGCATCAGCCGAAGCCGAACGTATTTATCGTAGCCAATACCAACATGGGGCTATCGGCATTACCGATTTGCTCGACGCACAAGAAAACACACGTAGTGCCAAAGCGTCTCTACTGGAAAACCGCTACAACCAATTGGTTAACTTAACCACTATTTATCAAAGCTTAGGCGGCCCAGATGTAGTGAAAAGTGATAAAACGTTACTTAAAAACACCGCAACGCTCAAACCCAAGACTGATGAATAAATAATCACCCATTGTCTTATACCCCAATGACCTCAAGATGAAGTTTTGAAACAGTATCTTGAGGTTACTTGGGTATATAAGGTCACTCGGATATGTAAGGTCACTGAGGTGGCCTTTTTCGATCGCTCCTCACTCAACATTCATGCTAAATTAACGCCTTCACGGATGAAAGTTAGTTTATTACACCATGTTTTTAAGAATCCCTTTGCTGCATAAGCTCAGCACCTTTACTACACCTGTGGTTTTACTCAATGCCCTGCCCGGTTGTGGCAAATCCACGCTGTTAAAACAGCTAGCCGAGCAGCGTAGTTGTACGGTTTCCCATCACTTGCCCGATCCCGTTGACCATCCGATTGGAGAAGTACTGTTTTGGGACCCAGCAGGTTCTGGTTTATCCCAACATTTACAGCAGGTCATGGCGATAGCCCCGCAATTAGAACAGCGCCAGCAAACCCTATTTATGAGTGGTGCTTGGATCGGCAATAATGCGTGGATATCAGACGGATTACTCTATCAAAAGCTGACTCTGATAGAACAATCAGAACTGATGATGAGTGAACATGAAATCGCAACGTTTTACCCACAATCCGATGCAGAAACGATCTGGCGTCAAACAGCAGGTTGGCCTGTATTAGTTGCTAACTGGGATCGCATTCAAGATGAACGCTTCACACTGTCTTGGACCGATTATTTGCATAACCGTGTGTTACCGTTATTGCCTTTTCATACCCAACGTTTATTAGTCGCGCTCGCGTATGAAAACGTCATAACACAAGAAGCCATTACCAATGAACTCGAGCTCATCAGCGCGATAGAGCCACTAATCGAACTCAATGCACACGGTGAGTATCGTCTAGGTGTGCCGTTTTTACGACCAATATTACAGAGTATTGCGCAGCAAGAGCCGCGTCTATATCAAGACTCGATGCGCATTGTTTCTCGCCACCATCATAAGATGGGCCAACGTATGCGTGCTATCAATATCGCTCTTGAGTCCAGTAATGTAGATTTAGCGTTGCGCTGGTTTAAACAAAACGGCGGCGGTGTTTATGGATACCATCATGGCTTTGATGAACTAGAAAACATTCTTAGCCACTTTCCCACCATCATGCTGAGTCAAGATCTCCACTTAGCATGGGCAAATGTGATTTTGCTGTTTAAGCGCCAGCGCTTTTTGGCCGCTCGAAGTTTCATTGAAAATCTGCCCCAGCAACATAAAAACAGTTTTGAATCCGCAGAAGAGCGTGGCATTTTCACTCTGATCAAAAGTAAATATTTCGCCTATTTTCGCTCCCAAACTGAAGACAGCCAGCTTAAACAATTTAGCCGATTAGAGAGCCTGTTAAGTGATAACCCCGGGGCATTAATGAATTATTACGGCACCTTATCTATCTATCACAATAACTTAGGTGAATGGTTCCAAGCGGCAATATTGCAAGATAAAGAACTGACACTAGCAACGCGCTATGAAGTGCCTTATCTCATTTTTTATTGCCATTTTAACCTGACTCGTCTCAATTTGCGGATGGGTTATCCAGTCAAATCTCTACATCATATTCAACAAGCAGATATTGCACTAAAACGGACCAGTTTTCGCTCACACCTTACCTACGAATTAAACTTTGTCACCCTAGCTCAAGGTATGATTGCGATGTACCAAGGCGATGTCGTCACGGCACAAACGTATTGGAATCGCGTAGAGGTTCTACGTGCTAATTCAGAGATTTGGCCGGAATTTTTATCGCAAATTCATACCTATGGAATTATGACCTTCTTATTGCGTGACGATATTGATCGAGCCTATACGCTGCTCGATGAGTTGCGTTATGAATACTTCACAAGTTTTGCCGATGAACAAGCAGCCGTATTTTATAACCTGCTTACCGTTTTGATTTTACAACAACAAGAACGCTGGATTGATGCCCAAGAACATCTGCAAGATATTATCAACACCAACGATACCGTTCCCGGTAATTATCAAGCCATGTTTCAGTGGTTAACGGTTCGCAATAACGTGGGATTAGTGTGCATCCACCAGCATAAAAGCGGTCAAGAGATTCGAATTAAACACTCTCACTCCTACCCTTATCACGAAATACAGCACCAAGTGCAACAGTTGAAACTGCAATGGCACAAACGTGAATATGCTCAGATGACACGGTCACTCATTCACTTAATGCAGCGTTGCCATCAGTTGCAACTTTGGAGCCCAATGATGCTTGAACAACATTGGTTAAATAGCGCCATTCAGTGGGTATGGAAAAAAGAAAAGTATCGTTATACCAACACGCCATTTGAACATGCCGTAAAACATTGGCAACAACTCGAACAACAAATCACCCAACACCAGCAAAGCGACGAGTTAACCAACAAGCAATTACAGATTGTACAACGCTTAGCAGAAGGGTTATCGAATAAACAGATTGCCCAATATTGTGGGATCAGTGAAAGTACGGTGAAATTCCATCTGAAAAATTTATTCAAAACGTATGAAGTAAAAAATCGCCAAGCCCTACTCGGGCTGGCGAGGATCAAAAAGTGGATCAAATAACAGGAATAATGGCGTAACGACTTCAACCCCTTACCTCACGCCATAAAGAGATAAGGGGGTGGGACACCGGCACTATTTACGGGTTGGTACGCACTTCCAGTTGTATTTAGAAAAGTCGTAATAGAAACTCTGAATTGGAACAAACTGCATATCACTTAAACAGTTATTTACCGCCATGCGATAACGAGTCGTTTGTAAAAACGCATCAACTTGATTATCCACAATGTACTTTTGCAGTTTGTGATAAATCGCGTTACGTTTTTCAGTGTTCAGCTCACGACCCGCATCATCAATCCATTGATCGACCTTTTTGTCGTTGAGCCATGACATGGATGCCCAAGAGCCCGCAGATTTAGATGAATATTGGTTATAGAATACCGACTGCGGTGACGCATAAGTGGGACCAAAGAAAATTTGGTTCACATTTGGTGTCGTTTCTGGTTTCGAGGCAATCTGAGTGATGCGGCTCCACGGGTCGCCTTCAAGCTTCACTTTAAAGCCAATGGATTCCAAATTCGCTTGCATCATCAACGAAATTTCTTCTTCGTATGCAGAGCCCGCCACGTAACCTAACGTAATCGGAATTTTTTGCCCCGCATATTTAGAGAGTTTCACTTCCGCGGCCGCTTTTTTCAGATCATAGGTAGGGGTTTGCAATGAATCTAAATAAGCACCTTTGAAAAGTGACGATAATGGGCCACTCATTGTGTTGCCTGGGTAAAGCTCTTTATTGACTAGATCATAATCAATCGCTAGCGCTATTGCTTTACGAATATGTACATCATCGGTTGGCGCACGTTGGTTATTAAACTTAATGTAATAGCCCGTCGCACTGCCTAAATCTTGGATATGGTAGTTGGGTAGTTTACCAATCGCTTTGAGCGTTTCTTCCGCTTGGTAATCGCTACTTAAGTCAAGCTCACCTTTGTTAGCCAGCGCTTTAATGGTGGATTCGTCCGACGTCACCAACACACGCACTTTTTCCAGTGGGTGCTCAGGGAAGCCATAGAAATAATTATGGTTACGTTTAAAGACAATACGGCTACCGCGTTGCCACTCATCTAAGCTATATGGACCGGTACCTTCTGCGTGAGCCGCGAGGTATTTTTCTGCCCAACCATTTTTACCTTTATGCTGATCCGCAACACTCTTATCAACAACAAACAATAATGGGCTCATGCCCAAAAATGCCGAAGACGCTTCTTTAAGTTTGAATTGCACCGTGTGCTTGTCTACCGCACTCACCCCTTTCGGTTCTAGAATACCAGAAAAGAAGCCCGAAGGGCCTTGATTCAGTGTTAGCATACGTTGCACGGAGTAAACCACATCATCAGACGTGACAGCGTCACCATTTTGAAACTTAGCATCCGGAACGAGATGGAATGTAAAAGTTTTACCGTCTTTGCTGATATCCCAGCTTTTAGCCAGTAATGGAATAATTTTGCCGGTTTTATCGGCGGTAGTGAGGCCATCATAGAGGTTCACCGCCATCATGTATTCGGTGTAATCCGTAATTTTAGCCGGATCGATCGTACCGATTACTTGAATGACGTTCATTGTCGCCGTCAGATCATCATACTTTGTTTTCGTTGTGTCCGCGTACGCACTCTGAGCAACAATGGCAGCTAATGCCGTTACCATTAACGCTTTTTTCATAACAAACTCCCTTTGTTAACATTGGCCACAGCACCTCTTCATGGGCTGTGACCAGATAAATTGTCATGCCGTATAACGACATCAATTAATAAATTTCAAATGGCTTGTATTCTATATCTGGATAACCAAAGGCTTTCGGACCTACCACTTCCAACGCTCGGGTAGAACGCAGTAATGGGTGACAAGGAATGCCCAACACTGCCACTTTCTGTCCATAACGCAGTACTTCGGTTGTGATCGCGTGACCTGTTTCCACATCCAAAATAATGATGAGATCGGGCACCGAACATTTCACCTCTTCGCCAATACGAAACACCAGGTTTTCATTCTGAATATCAACAGACCCCTGTTGCTCAGCAAAATCACCAAAACCCTCTAATGAAGCGATACCGCGGGTAAAACCGGCGGCCATCTTGCGCTCAAGATCGGTGATCTTGCCGGTAAAGAGCACTTGACCATTTTCTTGACGACAAATCTGCTCAATAGGATCTAACTTCTGTTTGTTCGCATCCATCACAGCCAGACCTAAGTTGGTCGCTTGGGTGACTGTCCCCGGAACGGCATAACGTTTTACATAAGCGCCATTCATCGGCGCTTCCACCATACCTGCACCGCCTCCCATCTGAACAACACAAGCACGAGCTAAGCGTTCAAGCCACACTTCATCGATTAGATCTTTGAAAATAACCGTATTGCCATGCGAGTCAGACATCGCCGCTGGCATACTACAATGCCCGTAGATACTGAACGTGGTCATCTGCATTTCTGGGAAAGCGCGGCCCATCCCATCACCATCGACCATAGGTAGACCTGTAATCGCGGCAATGGCAGCCGGTCTTAAACCATTTGCTCCGCCAATTTCCACCGGAATAATCGCATCGACTTTTTTGCCGGTATTCTCTTCGATGGCTCGAATCGCACGAACAATCTCGTTACCTTCACAGATTTTTTCCATCGATACAGCCGGCGCACCAATATTACCCACGGAAATAACAACTGCGTCATCGTCGAGCTCATCTAAGCTGATCAAGCGCACTTTGGCACCTTGGCGCATTTCGTTTAAAGCGTGAAGTTTGCCGTAATAAGGATTACCGCCGCCGCCAGTACCCAAGATACCCGCACCGATTTCCATCGCTTCAATGTCTTTTTCTGTTAATTCTCGCATCTTAAAACTCCAAATCACCGACGACTTTGACACGAATACGCGTCGCATTCCCTGGCAAGTACGCTAGAGGGATATCTTCTTGATCAACAAGGCTAATTGTTTCTGCTTTTGCGCCTGCTGCTACTGCTTTTTCTGTTGCTGCTGCACGAGCTTGTGCGAGTGCATCTTCGCGCGTCATTTCAGCCAGACTAAAGATTCGATCGACTTCGCCACTCACTTGAGCAATCGCGGCACCGACTGCGTTCGCCACAGAGAAATGATTTGGTCGAATCGTCGTAAGGTCGCCAATCTTCTCAGGCGCGAGGATCGAGCCACCACCCACCACAATGACAGGAATTTGTGCGGCAGACAGGCGGTTTTTCTCAACCGTATCCGTGATCAGTTGATCGATACCGCTTAACGCTTTATTAAGGAGCGCTTTATCAACATCTTGCACATGGCTTACCTCTCCGACTTGCGCACGGCCACTTGCCACAGCGATATCCGTCGCTGTTAAAGTATCGCCACCAAACACCAAGGCTTTTTCAGTAATGCGATACCCTACGCTTTCTGGACCAATTTTGATGCTCGGTTCAATGCCTTCGTCATTGCTGGCGATTATCGTACCGCCCCCAAGACCAACACTGACCATATCTGGCATGCGGAAGTTAGTGCGAATACCACCCACATCGACTGACATTGCTGCCTGACGGGGGAATCCTTGCTGGACTAAACCAACATCAGTCGTCGTACCACCGATATCGACCACGATCGCATCCTGTTCACCTGACAAGAACACTGCGCCACGCATTGAGTTGGTTGGGCCGCTGGCAAAGGTTAAGACCGGGAAACGTTCAACGAACTCTGCACTCATCAAGGTGCCATCGTTTTGCGTAATGAAAAATGGACAAGTGAGGCCACGCGTTTCTAACGCGTTACCAAATGCCTGCACCGTTTTACGACTTAACGTGCGTAAGCTGGCGTTCAAGACTGCTGCACTTTCACGTTCAAGCAGACCAACACGCCCAACTTCACTGGATAACACAACGTCACATTCAGGATGCTCTGCGGCAAGCAATTCTCGTACGCGTTTTTCTGTATCATCATTGACCGGACTGAACACACAGTTCACAGCCACAGAAGTGATTTGCTTGTGTTTTAGCTCTTGGGCGATACGAATAATTTCTGGTTCGTCTAATGGATTAATTAATCGACCATCAAACTCATAACCGCCTTTGACCAAATAGCGGCCACCATCAACAAGCTCAAGAATGTCAGAAGGCCAATCAATAAAAGGAGGCACACTCAATGTTGCTGGTAGACAGACGCGAATCACTGCTGTTTTCGTTAAATGCTTACGTTCGACGACCGCATTGGTAAAGTGGGTCGTACCGATCATTACTGCTCGAACATCGCTATGCGAGATCCCAGACTCATTTAATACCGCTTGCAGCGCCTGTTGCACGCCAGTGGTCACATCTTCTGATGTTGGCTGTTTGGTGGCAGCTAGCACGGTATCATCGAGCATAATGACCGCGTCAGTGTTCGTCCCACCGACGTCGATACCGATTCGATAATTGGCACTCATATTCTACTCCTTGTCCATTACGCTGATTGCAGCATTACCGCTGCCTCACCGTCGCTTAAATGGGGTTTATGTTGTTCTTCCTCATCACTGATCACCGGAATGGCGCGAATCAATGTGCGGGTATAATCAGTTTTAGGGTGACGAAAGACTTGCTCTGTCGTGCCCTCTTCTAGTAGCTCACCGCGATACATCACGGCAACGCGATTACAAAAATGACGCATTAAGCTCAAATCATGAGAAATAAACAGATACGTTAGGCTCAATTCCCGCTGCAGTTTTTCCAGCAACTCAATAACACTTTTCTGCACCGACACATCCAGCGCGGACGTCGGTTCATCGAGCACTAAAATTTTTGGATTTGCCGCTAATGCACGCGCTATCGCGACCCGTTGTTGCTGACCGCCCGACAAACTGGACGGATACATCTGCGCGTACTCTTCGGGTAATTCCACCAGCGCCAATAACCGTTTTACTTCAGCCTCTACATCTCCCGTGTGGCCGATAAACTTCAGCGGCACCGTCAAGGTTTGCGCCACAGTACGTCTCGGGTTTAACGAGCTGGACGGATTCTGGTGTACCATTTGAATCGAATGGCGGTTTGCCACTTTACTGCGCCAAGTCTTAAGTGGTGTACTTTCAAGCAAAATATTGCCTGATGTGGTGTCGATAAGGCCCATAATCATTCGAGCTAACGTTGTTTTGCCTGAACCTGATTCACCGGCTAAGCCGTAGGTATCGCCTTGATAGATACTCAGCGATAACGGTTTCACCGCTTCAACACTTTGCACGGGTCGTTTACGCCAATCACGTTTGGTGACAAATGTTTTGCTTACCGACACCGCCTTGACCATGACTTTGTCGCTGCCCTGAGCCGGTTTTTGCTCTGAAGTGTCGTCATAAAGCTTGGGAACAGAATCGAATAAACGCTGAGTGTATGAATGCTGCGCGTTATCAAAAATTGCCGCTAATGAGCCAGTTTCTACCATGCGTCCGTGTTGCATTACATACACACGATCTGCCGTTTGCCGCACAACGCCTAAGTTATGCGTAATCATTAACAGCGCTAACTGCTCATCTTTCACCAATTGGTTAATCAGTTGAATGATTTCATCTTGCGTGGTGACGTCTAACGCGGTACCGGGCTCATCAGCGATCAGCAACTTAGTGGGATGTAAAAGAGCCATCGCAATCAATACGCGTTGGCGCATTCCACCAGAGAGTTGCCAAGGATACGCGTTATAAACCCGCTCAGGATCTGGTAATTTAACTTTACTAAGTACTTCAAGAATATGATGTTTACGCGCAGCTTTCGTGCGTTTTTGACCTGATGTTTGCTCCACAAACTTCATGATATCTATTAGATGGTCACGAATACGAAACACTGGATTGAACGATGTTTGCGGGTCTTGCTGAATCATAGACATCACATGCCCTTTCAACCCTTCTCGCTCTGGAGTACTCATTTGGGAAATCGGCTTACCTTCAATGAAGATATCCCCGCTTAAGATTTCCACCTGATCCATATTCAAGGTGCCAATCAGCATTTTACTGGTGACACTTTTGCCAGAACCCGATTCACCAATCAGTGCGACCCGTTCACCCGGTTGAATGTGCAGATTGATATGGTGCAGCACCTGACGTTGACCACCATACATCTTAAATGCGAGGCTAAAATCTTTAATCTCAACTAATGCTGTCATGCTTAGACCTCCACATCGAAAAAGTCGCGTAAACCATCACCAAGCAGGTTAAATCCTAAAATGGCGTATAAAATGGCAAGACCAGGCATTAAGGCTTCCCACCAAGATTCCGGCATGTAAGACGCCCCGGTCGAGACCATCGTGCCTAAATCTGGGGTTGGCGGCTGAACACCCAAGCCTAAAAAGCTTAACGTCGCGCCAAACAGGATGACGAAACCGGCATCCAACGTCGTTTTCACACTGATGGCCGCAATACAGTTAGGTAGTATTTCTTTCACCACAATGTGCCAATGACTCGCACCAGAGAGGCGTGCTGCTTCGACAAAATCTTCGGTCACGATACTTTTCGCTAAGCGATACACTAACCGGCAGTGCCAGTTCCACCATAAAAAGGCAATCGCAATCATGGCATTCACTAAGTTCGGCTCAAGAATGGAGGTGATGGCGAGTGCCAACGCCAAAGGTGGCACAGCAAGTAACATGTCGTTAAAACGCATGATTACCTGTTCAATCCAACCACCCGCGTAAGCTGCCACAATTCCTAAAATAACTCCGATAGGTACAGACAGTGCTAGCACACCCACAACCAATGACAATGAAATTCGATAGCCAAAGATAACTCGCGATAAAATGTCTCGCCCTACGTTGTCTGTCCCCATTAAATATTCAAGGCTCGGCGCGTGATGACGGGCGCGAAAGTTAACAAAGGTGCCTACATGTTCTGGATAAGGCGCAATCCAAGGAGCAAATACCGCGAGAATCACCACGCTTAACACGATGAGCAAACCGATCACTGCGGTTGGATTGCGTGAAAAGCGATACCATGCCTTTTGCAAGTTGGAATACTGTTTATCTGCTTTTGCCGGTGAAAATTCCTGCTCACCATTGGGTAGTTGGGTTGGTAATACTTGGCTCATGATGACAGTCCTTTTAATTTCACACGCGGGTCAACAAGACCGATGACAAAGTCGATCAACAGGTTAATCACGATAAAGAACACACCGGAAACCAGCACCACACCGATGACCGCATTAAAATCTTTGTGCAAAATAGAACGCACGCCATAGCTGGCAACACCCGGCCAAGAGAACACCATCTCCACCACAAAAGCGTTACCGATTAACGAAGCAAACTCCAACCCCAGAATGGTAAGTGGCGCGGACGCCGAAAGGCGCAGTAGATATTTAAAATTCACTTTTCGTTTTGAAACACCGCAAGCCCGCAATGTTTCAACGTGCTCACGATGACTAAATTCAATCATTGAAGAGCGAGTGATCCGCATCACCTGACTGATACCTGCGGCAGAAAGCGCGATGGCAGGCAGTAAGATATGTTGCAGCGCGTTAAGCCAGACATCCCAACGACCTTGTAGTGCACTATCAATGAAAATCAGGCCAGTACTACCTGGGTGATAATTAAGTGAAGCAGAGACACGTTCGGTGACCGGAAGATCGATCCAACCTAAGCTTGCAATCAGTTGTAGCACTAAGGCAATTAAAAATGACGGCGTCACTACACCAACGAGTGAGAATATTCGTGAGAATTGATCAAATACACCATTGGGTTTATAAGCCGCTAGAATCCCCAGAGGCATTCCGATAAAAGCAGTAAAGAATACTGAAATGATAACAAGCTCTAATGTTGCTGGAAGCGCTTGAATAATATCAGTCAAGACAGGGCGATCGGTTACCGTTGATTGGCCCATATCACCGTGAAATAGGTTAGTCACATAATCGAAATACTGTACAACTATCGACTGATCGAGACCCATTTTGATATGCAGAGCCTGCACCTGCTGCGGTGTGGCTAACGGTCCGAGGGCAATACGCGCTGGATCGCCGGGTACGAGACGAGCGACGACAAAAATAATGATCGATAATCCGACCAGTACCAGCAACAAACGCATAAAGCGCAGCCATAGGTAATAGGCTTGGTCCATGTATCTATCCTTGATAATCATTCCTTGCCTATTAAATCATCATAGCCACGCTCGACTCACAACCCCATAAAAGGGTAGTTTTTCGATTTTATGAGATAGTTTATTAATCAGAATTGCGTATTATTTAAGTATTTTAGTGTTTGCTTTTGTAACTAATTTGCTTTGACTACCCGTAAATAGGGTAAAACCATCCCTATAAGTTAAATACTTTTCTCATATCCCGTGAGATAGTAGACTCACTGCATAAAATACAGAAGAAAGGGAGGTATTCTTCACATGAGTTCATCTGCTGATCTCGACATTAGTCCAATTGCCCAGGGGCTATCTGAATCATCTATCCGTACCGTCGCAAACTACGGTATGACACTGCCTGACGTAGTACCGCTTTGGTTTGGCGAATCTGATATTCCAACGCCGAAATTCATTTCTGAAGCAGCGATCGCGAGCCTGCAACGCGATGAAACTCGCTACACTCCCAATAATGGTTTACCTCCACTTCGCCAAGCGTTGAGTGATTACTCCAACCGCTTATACGACCAAACATTTACCCCCGATAATATTGTCGTCACCGTATCGGGGACAGACGCCGTAATGCTCGCGTGCCAAACCTGCTTATCTGCTGGTGACAAAGTCGTGGTTATCACCCCCGTGTTTCCTACGTTATTTGCGACACCAGAGCTTTTGGGCGCTAACGTGGTTCCTTTTGCTCTAGAACAGTCCGAAAATCGCTTTGTATTAAATTTGAATGCTCTATTCGCAGAAGCTAAAGACGCCCGTGCGATTGTAATTAATAGCCCTAATAACCCAACGGGCTGGGCGGCATCGCAAGATGAAATCAAAGCCATCATGGAATTTTCTCGTGCCAATGGTATTTGGATCATTTCCGACGAAGTGTATAACCGTCATAGTTACGAGCAGGACTGTGCACCTTCGTTTGCAAATGAAATGCAAGAAGATGACAAGTTGCTTATTTGCAACAGTTTTTCTAAAGCGTGGTGCATGACTGGTTGGCGTTTAGGCTGGCTAACCTTGCCACAGCAACTCACACCCACCATCACGAAATTAATTGAATTTAACGTGTCATGTGCCCCTGCTTTTGTGCAACACGGTGGTCTTGCTGCAATCACTCAAGGTGAAGCATTTGTTCATCAAACTCTTGAGCGCTTTCGTCAAGGTCGCGACCTTGTACAACAATACCTTGGTGATATCGACGGCGTGACTTTGTATGACATGCCAGCAACCTTTTACGCCTTTATCAAAGTCAAAGGGTTAACAGACAACAGTCAGCCCGCTATTTTAGAGATGATCGAAAAACACCGTGTCGGCGTCGCCCCAGGTGAAGCCTTCGGCGCAGCTGGCGCCGGCCACTTGCGTATTTGTTATGGCAGTCATCCAGACAAACTCGAACAAGGCCTAGCCGGCATCCGAGACTATCTCATCAACTTCACCAAATAACCCCCAAAATCCCGCCCCGCGGGATTTTACCCCCTAACGGGGACAGGCACTTTAAGCCCCCTCCCTCTTATAAGGGCAGGCACCGCAATAGCCAAGTTGAGCTCGCCACTCCTCCTTTATAAGGACAGTCACTGTAATTATTGAAATGGCTCGCATTTAGCTACCTCATTTCTACCTTTTGTCGTTATTGCAAGACAGTATGAATCTCTCCCTCAACGACACAGAGTTCGTAATGACAATAGCCAGAAGCCAACAAGTCGACGTATCGATTACACCCTACTATCACTGTGTGTCACGCTGTGTTCGTCGCTCGTTTCTTTGTGGGGTAGACTCAATTACTGGGAAAAGTTATGAACATCGCCAACGTTGGGTAGAGCAAAGAATTCAACAGCTTGCAGTCATTTACTGTATCGATGTCTGCTCCTACGCAGTGATGTCTAATCACTACCATCTCGTCGTCCATATCAATCGAGAAAAAGCGCTCTCATTATCGAATAGAGAAGTCATTATGCGCTGGAGTCGTGAACATCAACTTCACCCTCTGATTATCAGATACTTAAACAACGACAAGTTAGATAAATCCAGTTTAGATAAATGCCATGAAATTACTGCCTGTTGGCGGGAACGCTTATTTTCTCTTAGTTGGATGATGAAAGAACTCAACATGTCGATTGCAGTCAAAGCGAATAAAGAAGACGATTGCACCGGACATTTTTGGGAGGGTCGATACAAATCCCAAGCTTTGTTAGATGAAAAGGCACTACTCGCCGCAATGACCTATGTTGATCTCAATCCAGTGCGTGCAGGAATTGCAACTACCCCCGAACATTCCAACCACACCTCCATTAAATTACGGACTTTGGCGGTAAAGACGCAAGTACCTGAGCGGTGCTTGTTTAAATTTACTGGTAATCAAGCCGCCAATTCACATCAAGGACTTCCCTTTTATCTGCACGATTATCTTCAGTGGGTCGATTGGGTTGGCAAAAACATACGCAAACCTAACTCCGCTTCGATTCCATCATATGAGCCAGGTATTTTACAAAGATTAGGTTTAGAACCACACGCTTTTATGAGTCAGTGTCTAGCCATAGAACAACGTGGAAGGCTATGGATAGGTCAAAAAGTTCAGCTAACTGCAGCGAAATCGAAACTCGGTAAATCGAGAATATGCGGTCTAGTTATTTGACCCACTATCTCATTTATAAACAATACCAGCCCCTCTTCTTTCGTAATCAGTTATACAGATTAGACCAATCATTTTTACTCTCTGGGCAGAAAATCGTTTAGAAATGCCCATTGATTAAAATCTTTTTACATTAGTAACGTCGATATTCATCGTGGTTTGCACTAAAAAATAAATAACTGCAGCTCTTGTCAGTTAGCTCACTCCCAATGGATATCGTCATTTCGCTTATTATGCCTGTCCTTATAAATTAGCCGATTAAAGTGTCTGTCCATTTAACAAGACCCTTACTATTACGCGCTAAACAAACAAAAACAGGCACTGCTAAGAGTGCCTGTCCTTATAAAGGTTTTTTTAATGTTTTATCAAGCTTGGGAGCTAAGATTTAAATACCGGTAGCTCTGAGCCATCTTTGACTAATAAATGCGTTGCTCGTTTTACAACCGCATCGATTGGGCAAAGTACACCGACATCGGTACTTTCACAGCCTTTGAAATTTAAATCAGCGTACGGTAGCGGATTACTGGCATTTAATGGAGCTAATGAGCGCCATTGGTCCAACGTTCTAGCGGTGAAGCGCACTCGTACAAACTCTTTATCACTGCCAGACTTGTGGAAACGAGCCATGCTCAATGTACCACCAGGAGGAATATCATTACTTGGGTATTGCGGTAACGACCAGCTAAAACCAAGCATGGTTTGGATCTCAGCAATATTACTGTCATGTCCGACTAACATGACAAGTGGACGCTCCAAGCGTTTATCACCGTGCCACTGTTTTGCCAATGGTGTGCCAGCAGCAATAGCAGACACCATTTGCTTCATCAGTAAAGAGCCACTATGAGCAGCAAATTCAGGCGTAGTCAGGGCTAAATCGTATTGAGCGGCATGAATACCCATTAACGCTTTGACTGACGCTGCATCTTTTCCATGACCAAATGCCACATCTTTAATTGGTAAGTTGTCGCTGTATTGCAGACGAATAGTTTCACCAATTGTCGCCCCAACTTTACCAGGACCTTTTAATGACGGCTTACCTGTATCTTTGAATTTTATGCCCCATTTTTTATCTAAAAACTCGCAGCTATATTGAGCGCAGACAGTGTGTCGTAGAGCTTCCACATCTTTTTGATATTTTTCAGCTGCTTGCTTAGGGTCACCAATGCGTGCCATGATCTGTTTTTTCATGACCGCAGGATCGGCATGCATCGCATGCAAATGATACAGTTCAAACAGTGGGCCATATTCCGCATTAACATGAAGCGGCGCGATACCACAGCCTGGGAACATTCCATCCGCCATCGCTTTACCCGTTGCAATAATACGTTGCGATGGGCTGGTCCAAAGGAAAACTTGCTCCTGTGACGAACAGTGATGAGTGATATTTAACCCTTCATCATTCCACTGCTTAAGCTGATATTTTGCCTGCTGCCAAATACCTGTATATCCATGGCCAGTCAGAGTGCCATCGGCCACTTCAAACTTAGGCCATGATTTACCAGTGGCTTTATCAAGCTTTTCAGTATTAGTTTGTGGCCGCACGCCATGGCGAGATAAAGAAACAACTTTATCCAGTGTCCATTCACTTGCAGATGCCGAAGAAATACTGCCCATTAGGCCCATCAGTAGCGCAGCTGCGATAGGCATTGCTTGCTTTATACTCATCAATTCAGTCCTGTTCTAGCCTAAATCTTATATTTCATACCAACTTCAAATTCAGTTTGACGTTGATCGCTGTCGTCACTTACTGATTTATTGGTAAAAGAAACAAATGGTGAGAAACGTTTCGTCACTTTATATTGAAATTCGACTTCTTGTTGATAATCATTTTTCTTATTATCAAACAACTCAGAATCACCACGATAATAGGTGTAGGTGTAACTGACTTTCAAATCATCGAACTTACGACTAAGGCCCGCATCAAAACGATTCTTATGGCGCGTTTCTTTATAGGCATAGTCTGTGATTTCATAGCGGTAGCGAGATGATAACTCCCAATTAGGCGCAAATCCGTATTTCAGTTTCAAATACGGTTTGTATTTGTATTTGTCTTGTTTTCGTGCCCAAGAAAAACCTGGTTCAATAGAAACTGTATCAGAAACATCGTAAGAATAATTCAACCCAATTGCCGTTTCATCCCAACGTAAATCATGGAATGCAATCCCTGCATCACCACTTTCTTCTTCTGCAGGTTGAAACTTCAATTTTAAAGAAGCACCAATACCGGAATCAAAATCTTGGCTCAATTTCACTTCATCGGTATGACCTTTCGATACATCTTCGTATTTATGACCATAAGAGAAGCTTGCTGCTTGTACTGATGAAGCCGCTGCCATTCCCAATAGCGCAATTGCTAACACGTTATATGGTTTCATTCTTTTTCCTTTTTGAATACACACCCTTTTCATTGCAAAGTTGATGAAAAAGAGAGTTAAACGGGCATACGCCCAACGCCTACATTTAAATTGCAATCAGGTGCTTATAAGAATCACCAAATTACATGAATTTTAATTATTAAAAATCATATAGTTAATTAGATAACCTCTGATTTATGGCGCTATTCTAGGTAGGTGATATGACAAAGCAGTGACAGATTTGCACATATGTGCAGAACTTTTTATGACAGAACCGTGACAGATACCGTCTCTGTATCGATGAAACAACTATATAAAATGCCGTAATTTTCTCCCTCTTTAGCGCTAACCGTCCACGTTTTTGCCAGCTCTCTTTTCGTCAATGAACAGTGCCTATCAATCTAAAAATGAAATACGGGAATAACAAATAACACTTAACTAATTGAGATTTATAACTTAAATTTCCACTCTAAGAATAGATGCATTTTTCAATTCGATTCGTGAATATGGAGTATTCATAAATCGAATGAACTTTTGATTGAGTTTCTAATCGTCATTCTTTCTAATGAAAATGAAATTGAGAACGATTCTTACTTAATGGATTCATAAATGCACCTTAATTCCCCTTTTATTCGTACCCCTTTAGCATTAGCGATCGGTTCGCTGATTGCCTCTGTCTCTTTCAACGCTCTAGCGGCTGATGATGCAAAAACGTCTGACAACGACAACACTCAAGAAGTCGTTAAAGTCTGGGCAACAAAAATCAGTAATGATTCATCACTGCTAACCGATGATATTGAAGCAAAACAAGCCGACCACTTAAGTGATTTATTACGTGATCAACCCGGTATCGATGTCGGTGGCTCGCACTCAACAGTGCAGTCATTGAACGTACGTGGCGTGGATGAATCAGACCTAGATATTACGATTGATGGTGTGACTCAAGCGAACAACATGTTCCACCACACGGGTAACCTTTTAATCAACGCAGATATTTTAAAAGCAGTTGATATTCAACTCGGTACAAACTCTGTTCTGACTAATGGTCTTTCAGGTGGCGTTGCTTTTGAAACTAAAGACGCGAAAGATCTCCTTCGCCCCGGCGAGAAATTTGGCGCTCGTCTGCACGGTAACTACGGAAGTAACGACTACTTTGCATCTTCTGTGACCTTGTATTCACAGTTGAATGATCAATTTGATGCAATGGCATACTACACACTAACAGACAAAAACAATCCGGATAATGGTGACGGCGATACCATTGAAGGTAACGAAGGTAAGATCAAAGATGGTGTGATCAAGCTGGGTTGGGATATTAACGACACTAACAGAGTAGAACTCAGCTACGACAAATATAAAGATAAAGGTGATTATTACCTACGCTCAAACTTCGGCAGTTCCTTTAACGTTGCTCGTGGTACGGCAACACAAGAGATTGAGTACACTCGTGAAACCATGTCTTTAGCGTATGAAATTGATCATGGCGACGCACTGAACTTACGTTCAACTTTCTACAACAACAAAATAGAATACGCGCCATCTTCTACCTCATCTGGTATTTCTGAACATACTGGTTTTAAAGTTTTGGCGGAATCAAATCTCACCCTGGCAGAGATGAACCACGATTTACGTTATGGGTTAGATGGCAACCACCAAACCTCTTACAAAGACAGTTCGACATCGACTGGTCAGAAAGACCGTGCAAACTCGTTTGCTATGTATGCTGAAGATGATATTCAACTGGCAGAGGGCTTTTATCTAAAACCAGGTGTGCGCTTTAACTATTACAACGTTGATATGTATTCAACCGATTCAGTAGAAGGCCTAGATAAAACTTATCAGCACTTCACGTTCGGTTTAGCCAGCCGTTACTTACTGAACGACCAATGGACAGTGAAAGCAAGTTCTACTCAGTTATTTAAAGGCCCAGAGTTACGCGAAAGCTTTGTGAAAGGTAATACCTCGATTGACCAAGATGTTAAAGCAGAAACAGGTCTTAACAATGAAGTCGGCGTTGCGTTCCAAGACAACGACCTATTCTGGATGGATCGTGTCGGCTTCTCGACTAACCTGTTCCGCACTCACATCAAGAACTACATTCAAGATTGGGCGAGCGGTAAAGGTGAATACACCAATGATGGCGACTACACCATTCACGGCTTCGAATCAGAGCTATCAGCACGTAAAGGCAACCTGTCAGCACGTCTAACCTATTCACACTCAAACTCTCGTAATGATGAGACTGGCGAGTCACTGCTTTACGAAGTGGGCGACAGCATTTCATTCGGTTTGAACTACCTGATTCCAGAGTACGATCTAACGGTTAACTGGACGACAATGATGTCTCTTGATCTGAAACCTGACACTGACGACGACACATTCAAAGAAGGTTACGATGTTCATGACATCTCGGTTACTTGGATGCCAGAACAATATGATCGCCTATCGGTCACTGCAGGTGTTGAAAACATCTTCAACGAACTGTACTACTCACAAGCTTCATACACTTCTGGTTCAATTAAAGATTACGAACCAGGCCGAAATGTAAAAGTATCTGTGGCATACACGTTCTAAACCACCGTTTTCTAATATAAAAGTCAGGCTAACTTACTGAAAGTGAGCCTGACTTTTTTATTTTGTAGCACTTTATTACAAATGATAATGGTTATTATATACATTATGCTTTACAGCATAATTCAGCCCGCTAAACTACGTCCGTCTCAATAAATTCATATTATTATAAAAATGATCAATCGTATTGATATCAACTTATTAGTAGTTCTAAATAAGTTATTAGAAGAAAAACACGTCTCCAACACCGCTTTTTCACTGAATATGAGCCAACCTAAAGTCAGTCGCTCATTACAAAAACTACGCGAACTCTTTGGCGATGAACTGCTTGTACGTACATCAAATGGCTATGAGTTAACCCCCAAAGCGGTAAACATTCAAAGCAATGTCAGTCACGTATTACACAATTTAAATTCACTTTTTCAAACAGATACGTTCATACCCGCAGAGAGTGACGACAAAATTCGCTTGTATGCGCTGCCTTCTACATCCAATTTGGTTATCCCTGATGTGGTTGCCAAAGCCAATCAGCTCGCCCCTAACATGGTGCTAGATATTAATTCTACGGCTAAAGATCACTTTGCAGCCCTGCTCTCAGGAGATATTCATTTTGCCATCTCGACCACAACACCTAAAAGTGGCGAACAAGATCTCTATCGCATTCCCTTATTTAACTGGGATCACTGCTTATTGATGCGTGAAGATCACCCGTTAGCACAGCAAGAATTGACAGTGAATAACCTGCTGGATTACCAATATGGACACATTTCTGTCAACAATACCTGTAAGTATTCGTTTGAAAACCAATTCAGCGAGTTAGGGTTATTAACTGGGCAACGTCAATTTAAGACGGTCATTCAATTAACCGATTTTGTCTCAGCGGCAGGAATCGCAGAAAAAACCGATATTCTGTTCTATGTGCCGCACCGATTGGCAGAGCAAGCTTGCATAGGAAGAAAACTGATCACCAGAAATGTCCCTGAAACGCTCAACTATCCAAGTGAGTCTGTCTATCTATATTGGCACAAGCGTTATCACAGTGATCCCATGTGTATTTGGTTTCGCTCGCTATTTAAAAAGCCAACTGAAAGCGAGCCACTGACCGTTGAACCGCAATGGAACGACATCAAATCTGATCACCACTTTATCTATTCGAGCAAAATAGCAAACGCTTAACGCCTAACTAAGATTTACATTATTCGCCTTTAAACAATGCCTTGCGGTTAATTGGGTATAAAAAAGCCGCTTGAATTAGCGGCTTAATCGTACATTATGGAAAAGTTAGCTCATCAATTGCTCTACAATTTGATTGACCTCAGCAAAAGGATATCGTTCCAGTTGACCAAAGCCATCCATTTTACTGGCTTTTAATTTTGTAATGAGTGGGTTACTAATACCACATAAGAACCGACTCACAGCTTTAGCTGACAATGGTTCATCACTGGCCGCCACAAACAATGGCTGAACCCATTGTTGTACTTGGTTAACATCAATATCAGGCAAGGTTTCGCGGGCCAATTTAGCCACTCGTCCGCTGCAGACGGAGCAATGACCACACTGCCGTGGCGCTTTATCATCCGAAAAGTAGCTTGCTAAGGTGTAACTTAAGCACTGCTCAGATTCAAAATAGCCCAGCATTGCTTGAATACGTTCAATTTCACTATGTTCTTTTTGCGTAAATAAGTGATATAAACGTTCAACGAGCTCGCTTTTTGGGATCTGTGTATTAAGCACTTGATAAACATCAGTAACTTGCTTGCTCTCAAGTTCAATCCACCCCTGCTCATGAAAATAATCGATAGCAGCAACAACTCGTTTGCGCTCCGCTTGATGTCCCATCCATAATGCATCGAAATCAACCGTCGACCACGTTTTTGCGCGAACAGAACACTGAAATATGGCTTCGACAAAACTGCGTCTTTCACCTTGGAAACGATGTATGATTGCCTCTGCCGTCTCAATAAATTTAAAGCGGTAGTTAGCAAAATAACTGTATTGAGATCGAATAACCTGATTAAGCTCAAGATAAACCAGTAACGTCTTGAGTGGTAACTGCCTTATATTACTTTCTCGAGACAGGCTATTCATCATAACCTCCCACTGCGCACCACTGGCATAAATTTCATCCACCACTGTAGCAATGGACGATTTATCTGGCGTATCACCATACACAAAGTTTTCTAACACATTGACATGATCAGTATTCGCCAACGTGATACAGCGTGAAGGTAAACCATCACGTCCAGCACGCCCGATTTCTTGCGAGTAGTTTTCAATCGATTTTGGCAGGTCAAAGTGAATCACACGGCGAATATCAGACTTATCAATTCCCATGCCGAAAGCAATGGTGGCGACGATACAGTTGCTCTCCCCTATCATAAAGCGTCGCTGAATATCTTCACGCACGTCACTTTTTAACCCTGCATGATAAGCCAGTGCTTTCACACCAGTATTGGCTAGTTGTTGAGCAACCCGTTCAGCGGTTTTTTGCAGTGTGACATAAACAATCGTCGGAGCTTGTGTATCGTCTTGAATTAGATGAATTAATTGATTGAGTTTATCCTGTTCACGGCAAGGAATAACGTCCAATTCAAGATTGTTACGATAAAAGCCAGTCACAGTGATGGCATCTTTACTGATGGCAAATTTATGGCACATGTCCTCAATCACTTGAGGCGTTGCCGTCGCAGTCAACAACAACACTTGCGGGATATTCAGTAGTTGACGATACTCAGGAAGTTTAAGATAGTCCGGGCGAAAATTGTGTCCCCACTCAGAAATACAGTGCGCTTCATCCACCACAAGTAATGAAATAGGTACGTGAGAGATGAATTCTCTAAAGCGTTCATTTTTCAGTCTTTCGACAGAAATCATCAGTATCTTCAATTCACCATTACGCACTTGCTGCATGACCGCTTGCGTCGTTGCTCGATCCTGAGTTGAATCAATACTGGCGGCAGCAATTCCTTTACTGTGTAGAAAATCCAGCTGATCTTTCATTAAAGCTAACAGGGGGGAAATCACTAAAGTAAGATGAGGTAACTGCAATGCAGGCAGTTGATAACACATAGATTTACCAGAGCCGGTAGGAAAAATTGCAGCCGCAGATTGACCATTAACAACATGCTGGATCACCTCATTTTGCCCCGGTCTTAACGAGTCAAAACCAAAATATTGTTTGAGTGTCTGTTCAATCATTGTCCTAACCTACTTATTTTCAATTCACTGCTGGCAATTGTAACAACTCTAAGCGTTAGCAGGCGACCTTAGACTGGAAAATGTATCGCAATACCACCACAAATGCCGACAATCTGAGTACTTTCCCTTTTAAGCCAGACACTTTTCCATAGATAGGTGCACAATTCCCGCTTCAACAAATTCATCGCCAAACGGTAAAAAACCAAGTTTAGTATAAAAATCAATGGCATGTTTCTGCGCACCTAAATACACACGCGGATAATCATGGCTCGCAGCATACTCGATTAACGAACTCACGACTTTCGCCCCGATACCAGATCCTCGATAGGCTTTTTTCACCGCGACTCGGCCAATATGACCATCACTCAGCATCCGCCCAGTAGCCGCAGGCTCGCCATCAACAATAATTAACGTATGGACCGCTTGATTGTCTAAACCATCAAACTCAATATCCGGATCAATTCCCTGCTCTTGAATAAAAACCTCATCACGAATGTGACGAATAAACGGCTCAGCATCCTGATCATATTGCACAATATTTACCTGCAACTTTTTAATCCTCAATGATTTATAACGAAGTAACCCCACATTAACACATAACTTCCGTTACAGGGACAGACACCTTAAAAATTGGCATTGTTGAATGACATTTATAAGGACAGACACTTTTACATACCCAGAATTTTAAATTTTCTAATAGGGACAGACACAATAACCAAACCATAAAAAAGCAGCTTACTTCTTAGTAAGCTGCTGATTTAACGAATGGCTAATAGTGCCTGTCCTTATAAGAAGAAACTGATTTATCAAACGACTAACAGTGCCTGTCCCCGTAATCGCGTCGCAAAAGCGTCGTAATCGCCTCTATTGGTCGAGGCGAGGATAATCGGTATAACCAATGTCGGTTCCACCGTAGAGGTTGTCACTCTTCACTTCGTTGAGCGCGAGATTATTAGCTAAACGATAAGGTAAATCGGGGTTAGCAATATACGGACGGCCAAAGGCCACTAAATCGGCGTAACCTTTATCTAATACCCAATCAGCCCGCTCCTTGGTGTAGTTACCTGCCACGATAATCATATTAGGGAAAATAGCGCGAGCGAGTGCGCGAAATTCCTCAGGGACATCAGGTTCTGCATCCCAATCCACCTCAGCAAAATGGACAAAACCAATATTAAGATCTGCCATTTTTTTCATTGCCAAAAGAACAGTCTCTGGCGTATCAGGATCATCCATACCGCGAGCTTGATTATGCGGAGCAAAGCGAACACATATATTGGATGGCGGAAAGACATCGACTAAACGAGCCAAAATTTCAGTGACAAATCGAATGCGATTTTCAGGAGAGCCACCATATTCATCCGTGCGTTGGTTAGAACTTTTACGCAGGAATTGGTCGATGAGGTAACCATTGCCGCCATGCAACTCTACCCCATCAAACCCAGCCAATTTTGCATTTTGAGCTGCTTTAACAAAATCATCTTGTACACGATGAATATCATCAATGGTCATTTCTTTTGGTGGTGTACATTCATGCTCTTGGCCGCCAATACCATTTTCATTAGCAATCCAAACACCAATCCCTTTTGGCGTTGGAATTGCAGAAGGAGCCAATGGAGCTTCGCCATGGTGAAACGTTTTGTGAGACATGCGACCGGTATGCCACATTTGTAGGAAGATTTGGCCGCCATTATCATGCACCGCTTGGGTCACTTTCTTCCAACCGTCGACTTGCTCATGAGAGTGCACGCCGGGAGTAAATGAATACCCTTGCGCATCTTCAGACACTTGTGTGGCTTCAGCAATCAGCAACCCCGCTGAGGTGCGCTGGGCGTAGTAGTCCGCCATTAATTGCGTCGGAACATTACCCGGCTGCGCTGATCGGCAGCGAGTCATTGGCGGTAATACAATTCGATTTTTTAAATTCAACTCACCAAAAGTGAGTGGTTCAAATAAATTACTCATATTTTTACCTTATTGGATGAGTCAGCCGAACAGATGGATTCACATAGCCAGCGACTGTTGTCTTTTCACACTCATACCATTAAATGTAATAAGTAAATCAAAATGATAACGACAAGAATTCGTCGATATATGCCGTTATCTTTGAACTTAAGCCCATTTAATCGTATGAATAAGTAAGTTTTAGTGTAATTAATTTTGCATATATTGATAATGGACAATATCACTAAGTCTGTATTTGGGATTTCTTAATAATATGGTGGAGTATATTTCGGATTTACGACTATTTTTAACCATAAGCCGTACTCTAAATTTTCGTGAAGCAGGTGATCGCTTAGGCTATTCGCCTGCAGTTGTGACCACTCGCATGCAACGCCTTGAATCTATGACAGGTAAAACTCTGTTTATTCGGTCAACTCGACACATCAAATTGACCGAAGAAGGTCATCAAATGGTTCGCTACGTTGAACAACTGTTAGATTTAAGCGAACTCATTAGTCGTTCTGATACCGATCCTGACGATACAAGCAATTTAAAAGGCTTGGTTCGTGTCACTGCGCCTCATTCATTTGCTAGAATTTTTTTACTCAAGCCAGTGCAGTTATTAATGGAGACCCACCCAGAGCTCACCATTGAGCTTATTTTGGAAGATAAGTTAAGTAAGATTGTTGAAGAAGAAATCGACATTTGTTTTCGAGTGGGAGGAGATCTCGAACCCCATATTGACAGCATTGACCTTTTCGCTGACAAGCGCATTTTAGTTGCATCGCCCAGTTATATTGAGAAAAATGGTGCTCCCCAAACGATTGGTCAACTTAACCAACATCAATGTTTGGGCTATCCACACGCAAAGTTTCTGACATTATTTGATAAGCAGCAAAAGCCAACTCGCGTTCCTTTATCAGCAGTATTAACCTGTAATACGGGAGACTTTTTGCGCCAATTAACCGTTGAAGGCACGGGCATCACCACGAAATCATCTTGGTCTATCTGCGATGAACTCTCATCCGGCCAATTAGTTCGTGTGCTTCCTGACTATACGGTTGATTCACAACGTATGGTACGTGCTCTGTTACCAAAACGAGATTACACCCCTACTCGGGTAACCCATGTACTTAACACGATTAAAGCCTATATCGATCAGCAAGGTATTGATTGAATATATATACCCAAACAACTTCAAGATACTGAAACTTCATCTTGAGGTTACTTGGGTGTAAAGCATATCGAGCATCACTATTATTAGCGCGCCTTTCCTTATAACGAAGGAATAAACTGGGGTAATGTCATTTTGAAATGATCGTGATCCGCTCGAATTTAAGGTGATGAAAATATTCACGAAAAATCAATAACTGCGCATAAAACACTGGCGATATATCAGGTTCATAAGAACGTGGCGGTCGCCCGGTGATAATTTCTGCGTATTCACCGAACAGACGTTCTAAATCGACACGGTTTAGAACCATAGTCTCAGCCTCTTTGACGAAACATTGCATGGCAAAAGAGCGGACAAACGCTAAATTCGTTACCCACTCAACCCCGAGATGAGGAATATTCGCTGCAACTTTCATGATTTCGTCTTCAATATAGTTAATCGCATATTCCAATTCGTCGGTAGTTGGCGGCTCTTGTGTAAAAAAGCGTTTCGCGACGAGTTGATATCCCACAGGAATAACAACACGTGTTGCCTTATCTTGTGCAGTGAAAAGAAATTCAGTTTCATCGCCCCCTATCGACATAACGACAGAATCACTATGCTGCTGCGCATAGTTCTCAAGAGGCGCACCTATTAATGTCATCTAACTTTTCCCATTGATTAAGTTCGATTTTTATTTTAGCACTTCGATAAGCTGCACTTTGCTATTCATGCAACATAACGCGATTTAATCAGGCTTAACCAGAGGAAACGCATGTTCATCTATTTCAGCTCGAACACGGGGTAAGCTAGTGGGATAGTGTTGTTGAATAAAATCAATCATTGCCTCACGCACCAAACAGCGTAAATCCCATGCCGTTGGTGAGTTTTTTGCCGTCATGAGTAGACGAATCGTCATAGTTCGCTCAGAGCAGTCCGTCACCTGAAATGCTTTGCCATCTCTATCCCAAAGGTCACAACCATCGAGTACCCGATCAAACTCTTTGCGTAATGGTTCAAGAGGTAATGTGTAGTCAACATATAAGGTCACTGCGCCCAGTATTTGAGCCGTAGTACGAGTCCAGTTTTGAAAGGGATGCTCAGTGAAATAGGTAATCGGCAACACCAATCGGCGCAGGTCCCAGATTTTGACTACGACATAAGTGAGGTTAATTTCTTCAATCCAACCCCACTCCCCTTCAACCACCACTGCATCGTCAATTTTAAATGGTTGAGTAAAGGCGATTTGGATACCAGAAAAAAGATTACCTAAGGTTTTTTGCAATGCGAAACCAATAATAATCCCAGCGACACCTGCCCCGGTTAAAATCGTGGTACCGTATTGACGCACACTATCAAAACTAAGTAGCACCGATCCGGTCGCGATAATCGAGATGATCACGACCGCAACCTTTTTGATGTACATAATTTGCGTACGAGCTTTACGGGCTTTGAGATTATCAGCGGGAGAAATATCGTAGCGACGATAAAGCATGTCTTCAACCACATTCACCAAACGAGCGATAATGAGCGCGATCGAAATAATGATAACAATCTGTAATCCTTGGCGAATTCTATCTATGGTTTCTGGGGAAAAGGCCAACCAGCCGACACTGATATGCAAAAGTATTCCGGGAATAAACAATAGCCACCGACCTTTCAAGTGACGTTGTAATGACTTAAAAAGTAAACGGTCGCGCTCTAGTGGTGTGTTTTCTTTAGCAGTATTGTACTTAAAAAATAGCAAGAGTAACCAGCGAGCGAGTGCGCCCACCAGCAAAGCAACGACGACGAGTGCGATTGCTGATAGGATCGGATAGGTTGAGAAATATAGATTCGGATCAAATTGCATATTAAAAGCGTACGCAACGAACAAATATTAATCAAATTGAGCGCCAAATATTGGGCATAATTTCACCCAATATTGACCTAACTGTTCACAACTTACTATTCCGACAGTACAGAAAATAAAGCAGAGTATTCATTTCTAACCTATTGAGTCACATCGATCATACGCACAAATTTGAACTGCTTATTTTCGTAGGTATATTGAAAAATGGCACAGTTAGGTATGCCATTTTTAATCACTTCACGATAATTGTCGTTCCATTGAATCAAAAACTGCTTGCAAGACCCCGAGTGCGATACGGCTAAAACGCATTCATGCTCAGGACGTTCCATTATGTCTGTACACGCTTGTACTACTCGCTCACGAACCTGTATTTTAGATTCACCGCCAAATTGCAGATAATAATCTTCCCGCATCTGCTCATTTGGGTGTAAATCTTCACTTTCGCCTTCATAAGTACCAAAGTTGATTTCTTTCAATCCCTTAATACGCTCATAAGGCATTTTATGTTGTGTGGCAATTTCTGCAGTATCACAAGCACGTTCAGAGGTTGAACTATAAAGGTGGTCGATATCTATATTGGCGAAAAATTTTGCTGCCGATTCCGCCTGAGTAATACCTTTTTCTGTCAGTGGCGAATCGCACCAACCTTGAATTTTTCGACGTAAATTAAACAGGGTTTGTCCATGACGCATGAGGTAAAATGTTTTAGCCATCGTTATTATTTCTCCTTATATGACTAGAAGTTACTCAAGATGCTGTTCAGCAAGAATGGTTTCGCTCTTAGGCAAAGCGATAATGTGAAGATAGAGTGATCGCTACGCTGAAAATCAGTCACACCACATCGGTGTGAATAAACTTACCATCTTGGGGTTATCTTTAGATTAACAAACCCTTGGTCCATCACCAATAAATAGTCACCAAAGTGAATAAAAAAACGCCGCTCAATGGCGACGCTCTTCATTTCGGTTGCAATGCATTACAGCAAACGCTGCCCTTCAACCCCGGTTAAGAAATCTTGTAAAATCTGGTCAGGGCAAGGACGGTAGTGCTTATTATCTGGCTTGCGGAAAAATGCACTGAGTTCATATTTAGTCAGCTCAACCCCCACCAATTCAAAAATATTCAAAATATCTTCTGTTTTTAAATTCAATGCAATACGTAATTTTTGAAACACCATATTATTGGTAAGATTAGCCTCTGGCTTTGGCTGCTCTCCATCGCGCTTACCACGTTTTTGGTTGATGAACCCATTAAGAAATGTAGAAAGTTCGACATCTTTCAGCTTCTTCGCGCCTTTTGCACTCTCATCTGCCAGCCACGCTTGGACTTGTTCCGGCGTTACGGTTGTCTCTGCTTGGGCAAAGATGGCAATGATCTGTTTATCTTTTAAATTAAAAGTGGTGCGCACAAGACGCAAAACGTCATTATTGTTCAAAATGGATCCTGATCTTAGGTAAGCCAGCATAATCAACGTGATTTCTGGAGTGCGGCGATAATAGCAAACTTATTGATGAAGCCCAATCTCTATCCGTTCTACCGATCCAACACATCAATCGCTAGTTATTTTTAAACAGCCCATACACTGCATGGTTAACGATACGCCCATTAAGATTTTCTGCGTTTGTAATTACCCCCTCAAGGGTAAAACCTAAACGTTCACACAGTGCGCGACTCGGCTGGTTTCCTTCTGCGGCATGAATTTCTACTTTTTCTAAACCGTATTGTTCAAATGCCAAGGCAATCATTTTCTAGACTGCACGCGTCATAATACCTTTGCCTTGCCAGTCATGACTCAACCAATAGCCAATTTCGGCTTTCTTTAATGAACGATGAATAGCATTAAAGGAAATATTGCCCACCAACTCATTTTGGTAAAATACTGAGCAGGTTAAAGACTTACCTTCTGCGTAATCTTGTAGTGAAGATTTAATAAAACTCAGAAAAAACTCTTCACCATACGCATTTTGTGGCCATGCCAGCCATTGGCTCAAATACTCGACTTGAGCACTAACAACACGATAGATCTCTGGAGCAAATGAAGGTTGCACCAACGCCAAACTGATTTCGTTATCGACCTTTAAACTGAACACATGAATTCCTTTTTAGTTTCTATTACAACTATTCACACGCCTATTTTCGTTTTTCACCAAGATACTGGCTAAATCGTAATAAATAGCCATCTGGGTCTTGAACCAAAAATTCTCGCTGCCCCGATAGCATTGCGCCAGTGTCATACCAGGTATCGCTTATAGAGCGAAACAAGGTGCAATTAGCAGCGACAAGTCGTTCATATACGGGTGTAATGTCTTCAAGCTCGATTTGAAAGTTTACCCCACGCCCTAACGGATAAGTAAGATCTGCTGTATTCCAACCCTGAGCATGAATTTCTTCTAACATGATATGGACTTGCCCATACACTAAATAAGCAAAGTGTGGGTTATCTCTTTGATTGCGAATCGAGAAACCAAGCACATCACAATAAAACTGCATTGAGCGCGTAAAATCCGTGACAGATAGCTCTGGTACCATAGGATTCCAATACTCTTCCATTTCTGTTTCTCTTTTGATGACTCGACCATTCATCCTACTTATTTTTGCAGACAATGACGAGGGGAATTTCTATTAAATAAAATATTAAGATATTGATAAATAGAAAAAAGGTGGAAAACCACCTTTATAACTCAGCAAGATTTCGTGGGCTCTTGTATCTGGTACAATTGGCGATGCTCATCACAAACATCTTCACACTGACACTCACGTTCAATTCCTAGGGTAGCCAACCCACCGCAACTCCCTTTGATACTCTTTCTCTTCATCAATACACCGATCGCCATCAGCGCTATTACCGCGAGAAAGACCAAAAATGTTATCAGATAAACCATAGTAACCTCCGTCATCATCAATTACGCCAAAGTTTATAGCATATGCTAATTACCAGCAACTAAAAAAAGGCAAACACAATACGGTTTGCCTTTCTCGATGCTCTTGCAGTGAGAATTTACAACAGACTTAAGATGTCACGTGAGAATGACGATGAGCCCCCAGCCATTGATACATCACAACGCACGCAATACAAATAGCCAATGCAATACGTGTTGCTCCTAATACACCTTGCCACCCCATGCTGCGATAGAAAGGCTCAAGCAAGAACACACCAAGGCTCGCACCTGAATAATAAAACAGACTGTATAGCGCTTGCGCACTTCCTTTTGATTTTGTCGCCGTTCGGCCGACTAAAGTACTGGCTTGAGCGTGACAGAAGAAAAAACCGAATGATACCAATACCATACCAATAATCATGGTGTATAAATTAGCCCAACTCATTAAAAAGTTTGCCAGCAGCATGATGCCAATACCCACAGAAATACCAGCAATTTGACTGTGCTTTTTCGCGAATTTACCCGCCAACGAAGAGCTCATGGTGCCACCAAGCAAGGTTAAGAACATGAAGCTACGAATATCACTCGGTAAATGATATGGATAGTCACTTAACACCATCATTAAGTAATTGGATAGATTAACAAACGTACCAAACGCTAAGCATATGAGAAGGTAAATAACCAATAATTGGGGTTTTCTTAAATGATGGCCAAATGCTTTGATACTTTTGCCTAATTTTAGTTCGGTCTTTTTAAAGTGACGCTGTTGCGGCAACAGATAATACACCACACCGTAGAGCACAGCCGTTAAACCCGCGATAACAAATCCACCATTTTCCCAACCAAAATGTTCTGCACTAATTCCACCTAACAGTCGGCTACATAATCCACCTAAGGTATTAGATGCAATGTAAAAGCCCACTGCGCCGGCAAGCCAGCTTTTACGTAACTCTTCCCCAAGAAGAGGCACGGCTAACGCGGGCGTTACCGCTAAAAAGACACCTTGGAGAAACCGCACCGTAAGAAAAAGTGGGTAATTTGAAATCAAAGGTAAAGCAAGAGATAAGACTAAGCCGATTGCCGTTCCACCCAGCAATATTTTGCAACGCCCAACCGCATCAGACCAACTGGCGAAAACAACTAATCCAACACCCATTCCCAGTAGAGGTGCTGACATGGCGAAGTTAGCGGCCAAAGAGCTAACACCGAAGTCTGCTCTTAAGACTGGTAGCAGTGGTTGCAGCCAATAAATGTTGGCAAAAGTGATCACGGAGAATAAACAAACACAAATAACAAAACGGGTGTAATGGGATAAATTTTTCACTGCTCTAGACTATAAATTATTCAAAGGGTTTAAAGTTCGACTGTTTACAAAGCAAAGAATAACCAGCATGCAACAATAAATAAAATATGTTGTATTTATCTTATCCATCGATAAAATTTATACCCTAATCATTGCTATTGACAAATCACAAAAAACAAGGATTAAACGCTTTCATATGGAACTTCGACAACTGCGTCATTTCGTCACAGTGGTAGAACACGGCTCAATTTCAGCTGCTGCTCGAGAACTGAACCTTGCCCAACCTGCAATAAGCAGCAGCATTAAAAAGCTTGAACAAGAATTGAATATGCCACTCTTCAATCGCCGAGATCGTGGTATAGATTTGACGATTGCGGGTCAGAAGTTTGTACCCCATGCCCGACAAGTATTAAGCCAAGCTCATGACGCAAAGTTAGCGATGCAAGCATTAGAAGGCCTAGACCATGGACAAGTAGACTTAGCCGTACCCAGTATGTTGGGTTCCTATTACTTTCCACCGCTACTCATGGCGTTTCGTCATCAATACCCCAACATTGAACTGAATATTTTGGATACGGGTACGCGCAACATCAAGCGCTTGTTATTGGAGGGAGAAGTCGAACTTGGTGTAGTGGCCAGTAAGGACTTAACACCTGAACTTGATAGCGGCCCGCTAATTCGTGAAAAAATGGTAGTGTGCATGGCGGTGGATCATCCACTCGCAGAAAAAGAAGAGATAGAGTACAGCGATTTCCTATCGCACGATTTAGCCCTATTTCGCCGTGGCTATTATCACCACCTACTCCTTGATAGGATCAGTCGCAAAGAAAATATCAAACCAAAAATCGCGTTTACCAGTAACCTATTGCCACTGATAAAAACCGTGATACGGCGTGGTTATGCCATTTCTCCAATGTGGCAGGTCGCCATTCAAGACGACGATGAAATTATCACTCGTCCTTTTGCAGATTCTTTTGAAGTTGATGTGAGTCTCGCATGGAGAAAAAACAGCTACTTATCACGAGCCAACCAAACTTTTCGTGACTTCGTATTGGATCAAGTGAACAGCCAAGAAGCGGCTCTGTAGTCATCATCAAACATAAAAAATCCCGCTTGATGCGATTGAATCATCAAGCGGGATCGTTATTAAGATGAGATATCTATTCAAACACTGGCGCGTCGTAATCGTAACCTTCATCGGTATAAGCGGTGACCTTAGCGTCTACAACTAAACCCGTTTCCGCCGCAACTTGAGTCTCAAAGAATTGCTGAATCTGCTTACGACGACCATGGGCAGCCCACGCAGCAGCATTTTGCCAAATTTCATTGAATACAATTGGATAATCGTTACGCGTGGCACTTGGGTGATCAATTTGGCGAGTCACCGTATATTGAACACACCCTTCTTCGCGATGAGCATCCGGTTCTAGTGCTTTCAATACTTCAAACAACTCCGCTTCTTTACCTTCTTTAGGTTTGAATTGCGCGAATACATACACTCGACTGGACATAACGTTTCCTTCTAATCTTCGTTGTTAAGCGGTGCTGATGGTAATCGAGTTGATTGTAATCCCATACACATTGCAGTCAAAGTTGTGATATTGATTCGGTTATGCCCTAGTAACCTGAAGATGCTGTTTCAGAGAGAATATATTCGCAGTTATCCCTGAGTGATATCCATATTAGCGATCACTATTCCAGCTTATATTGTAATTTAATACTCTAATACATTTATTTTGCATAAAATACCTACAAATATAAGAAACGATATCCGATAAAAATAATATTTTTATATAATAAAATAATTAAATATAGATAAATTAACGTCTTATGCTAGGACGCGACATGTCCACATTCAAATAAACTTGATATTAAAGTACATATTAATCATAAAGTTATTGAATCATCATCTCAGTTAATATGAATTTATTGATTTATTATGAAAAGAATCACTTTCTGTTAAATAAATAAGGAATATTATTTTAAAAATAATAAAAAATTTAATCATTTTATTTTAGCTAATTTAATACAAACGAGTTATACAAGGGAAACACAATGAAAACAATATATAAGGGTTTATTGCTATCCACTGCGGTGCTCACCACCCCGTTTGCGATGGCATTAGATAATGGGGTGTATACAATCACCTCCAAATACAGCAGTAAGTTATTGGAAACAACCAGCTGTCTAGAAGATGATGGGGATAACGTTGGTGTCTGGGAATCAACAGGTTACGACTGTCAAAAATGGCTCATCACTAACCAAGGTGATGACCAATATGCCATTATTAACTTAAATAGTGGCAAAGCGCTTGAAGTGTATGAATTTTCCGACGATAACGGCGCCAATGTTGATCAATGGGAATTCCATCATGAAACTGGCCAATTATGGACAATCGAAGAGAATGACGGCTATTACAGTTTTGTCAACGTAAGCAGTGGCAAAGCTCTAGACCTCTATGACTTCGATACCTCTAATGGTGCCAATGTTGACCAATGGACCTACACTGCCAACGATGCCCAATTGTGGACATTAGACAAAACCAAGGCGGTAGAATCAGAACCTTACGACCCTTCCGAAACCGGTGGTGATACTGACCACTGGGATTTATCGGGTAGCTTAGTCACTCACGATCCAACATTAACTTATGAAGATGGTATCTGGTGGGAATTCCAAACCAGTGATACAGGGATTGCAGGCAAGTATTCAACAGATGCATTAACTTGGTTTACTGCTGAAAACATCTTCGCTGATGGATTGGACTGGTGGACAACTTATGTGCCAGACAATGACGGTTTGAACGTATGGGCGCCAGATATTAAGTTCTATAACGGTACAGCGTGGATGTATTACGCCATTTCTACCTTCGGCTCCAACACATCTGCGATTGGTTTAACCTCGACAGACAGTATCGCAGGTGGGGACTGGGAAGATGACGGTATGGTCATCAATACCACAGAAGACGATGACGACTATAATGCGATTGACCCAGATTTGGTTGTTGCTCGTGATGGTTCACCTTGGTTAGTCTTTGGTTCATGGTTCTCAGGGATTAAACTCACCCGTATTAACCCTGAAACAATGAAACCATTTGGTCCCCTGTATGACCTTGCCTATCGTTCTGGTGGCATTGAAGCGCCAAGTATCATTTACCGTCAAGGCTACTATTACTTGTTCGTTTCGATTGGTATTTGTTGCCAAGGTGTTGATAGTACTTATCAAATTGCTTATGGCCGCTCAAAATACATCACAGGTCCATATGTCAATAAAGATGGCGATGAAATGCTAGATGGTAATGTTGAGATCTTCGACTCTGGTAACGATCGTTGGGTTGGTCCTGGCGGTGAGGATATCTTAAATACTGACGTCATCATCAGACACGCTTATGACGCTGATGATAGTGGTATCGCGAAAATGCTCATTAGTAAATTGAACTGGGATTCTGATGGTTGGCCAACATACTAACTCATGGTAAACCAATCCCCCCGCTACTTACTGTGATTAGAGGGCTCGCAATTCCATTTCGTTCCTAGCAGTAGTAACGACGTTTGAGAGTTAGGTTAGTGTTGCTTAACTCTCCTTTTTATTAAAAAAATGGGCGTCTTGTATAGCAAGACGCCCATTCATTATTAGCAATAATTAACGCTTAAATAGCACCATCATCGCAGCGATATTACGCGCGGTAAGTTCTAGGTTAGCCGCTGCATCTTTTAATGCTGTCGCCAAATCTGTTGCACCAGGAACGACATCAAATACCGCATCGATGCCGTGTTCATGCACAACACCACAGTCTTGTGACAAACATCCAGCCACACCGACTACTGGGATATTGACACTTTGGCATAGCTTAGCAACACCACTTGGTGTTTTACCGTGAATCGTTTGGCTATCGATACGGCCTTCACCAGTGATAACAACATCTGCACCTTCAATAGCTTGCGCTAGTTGAACCGCTTCGACAACGATATCAATCCCCGACTTCATGGTTGCTTTTAACAATCCATATAGAGAGGCCCCAAGACCACCAGCCGCACCAGCTCCAGGTACATCTTTCACATTCACATCAAGCTGATGCTGCACAATATCAGCAAAATGATTGAGGTTAGCGTCCAACGTTTCGACCATCTCTGGTGTTGCCCCTTTTTGCGGACCAAACACATGCGATGCACCTGTAGGACCACACAGCGGGTTATTCACATCACAGGCAACATCAATCGTTATATCAGCCAAACGAGGGTCAAGCGCAGATAAATCGATCTTAGCTAACTTATTCAGTTCACCACCGCCGAAACCTAACTCTTCACCCTGCTCATCAAGGAATTTGATCCCCAACGCTTGGCACATACCAACACCTGCGTCGTTGGTTGCACTACCACCAATACCAAGAATGATGTGTTTAACATTTAAATCTAATGCCGCTTTAATCAACTGGCCAGTACCATAACTGGTCGTTTTGAGTGGATTGCGTAACTCACCCGTCGCAAGATGAATGCCCGACGCAGAAGCCATTTCAATCACAGCGGTTACACCGTCGCCCATCAAACCGTATTCTGCCGCCACATCTTGACCAGTAGGGCCAAGCACGGTTTCAGTACGCAATGTTCCTTGGCTAGAATCAATTAAAGATTGCACCGTTCCTTCGCCGCCATCAGCCATTGGTACCTTTACAATCTCAGCATCAGGAATCACTTTACGGATGCCTCGTTCTATGCTGTTGGCGACTTCTAACGCAGTCAAACTTTCTTTGAACGAATCGGGTGCAATAACAATTTTCATTTTTCTCTCCAATTAAAGTCCAAATACGTTAAACACACCGAATAGCAATACAGACACGATAGTCATTACTAAACCGACTAATGATTCGTATGGGACCAATTTTAAACGTTGGCCAATGTTCATGTTCACAGCACCGCCCGTCGCGTGGAAGAAGCTACCGTGAGGCATGTGATCTAATACCGTTGCACCGGCATGAATCATTGCAGCTCCCGCTAACCCTGGGACACCTAGTTCTAAAATAGTAGAACTAAATACGTTGGATGCGACAGCCGTACCTGCAGTCGTTGACGCTGTAGCTAACGACATCATGGCACCAGAAATTGGAGCTAATAAATAAGAAGGCAGGCCTGAGCTAGTTAGAAGGTCAATCAAACCTGATTTTAAACCTGAATTCGCGATGATACCGGCCAGTGTCCCCGTACCCATCAACATAATCGCAACCGGTGCCATGCGAGACAGACCAGAGACAGCGAAGTTATTAATTTCTTTTGTCTTCTTCATGGCGATAGCACCAACCAAACCACCAAGCGGTAAGGCAATCATAGGATCCACGTTGATACCAGCAATTGGACGCAGTGACAATGTCACAATAGCTACAAGCGGTGCTAAAATTGAGCATGCGAAGCTTGGTAAGTCACCATGGGTATGAGCAATCACTTCTTGTTCTTGAACTTTATTACCGTGATTAACCAAACGGCGAGATAACCAGTACGCAAAAATTAAACCACAAAGACCCGGAATAACCCCTGCCATCATGACTGATGTTAAAGGAACATGGAATGCATCTGATGCTGCGATTGCATTTGGGTTTGGTGACATAATGTTACCCGCTTTACCACCACCGATCATCGCTAGCAAAATGGCTGTTTTCGATAAGTTAGCACGACGACCAATAGCAAGCGCAATTGGAGCAACTGTAATAACAGCAACGTCAACGAATACACCAACCGCAGTTAAAATCATGGTTGCGATGCCTAACGCAAGCAAAGCGCGTGTTTCACCGACTTTTCTTACGATAGTTTCCGCGATACGAGTCGCAGCACCAGATTCGATAAGAACACCAGCAAGAACACCGGCTGCGAGAATGCGCAATACGGCTGTCACAATGCCCTGAGCACCGTGAATCATTAGCGTCACCGTATCAGTCAGTGAGACACCGCCCACGATGCCGCCGACAAGCGCACCTAAAATCATGCCGTACGCAGGTGGAACTTTCTTCAATATCAATCCAATAGCAACAACAAGAGCAGCAAACGCTCCCAAGGTAGAGACTTCGGTCATGATTCTTTCCTTATTTTTATATTTAGGGATTTATGCGGGCGATGATATTGATTGGCTTATGGGAGCTCAATGTCAAAATTGACAGTAAGGGATGCATATTCACAACGCATTTTGTGCACCTGCACAAAATGCTGTGCTTTATGAATAATATGTTATCGCAGTGTAAATCTTAAATAAGTCATCTAACCTATTGAAATCTAAGGATATAACACTTTCTATTTTGGCTAAACGATAACGTAATGTATTACGATGAATACCAAGTTGTTTACACGTTTTAGGTTGATCACAATTCTGGCTTAAGTATGTCTTCATCGTGAGGATAAGCACCAAGTTGCTATCAACATTTTCTAATTGTGTCAGGGGTAAACGTAACTGATGACGTACCCACTCTTTGTCTTCTAGAGTACAAAATTGGTACTTGAAGACATTGTCATCGTACATCACCACTTTTTTACGAGAATCAATACGATTATCAAGCGCTAAACGCGCAGTCTGGTATGAAAGCGCAATGCCATTTAACCCAGGGAAAACACTGCCAAACGCCCCTCTGATCGATAGCCCCTTGTGATTTTCAAGATAACGAACCAACTCTTTTAGCCAAGTGTGTTTGTCTTTGTCATCATTTTTTAAAATCACAATTTCACGCTGAAATACCGACAATGTACTGACCAGTAGGCTTTTTTCATAGAGATAGATTTCCTCCACCAGCTCTTGAAACAGCGCTGTTGAAATAGGATCGGAACTGTTTATTTTTAATATTCCAACCACCTTAGCAGGTGAGAGATCGTATTTTACAAAGTCGGCAATATTGCTAACGTATTCTTTATCAGCATGTTTTTCTTGAATTAATAGTTCTAACAGGTCTTCTTTGTGTTTACTGACCGTATGAATTTTTGACATCAAATCCAAGTTTTCCAGAATGAGCTCGGTTGCCATACTCACTAAATGAGCGAGCTCTTCCACGACATCTAACGGACCATTAACCCCGATAACGCCAATAATGTCGCGTTTAAAATAGATGGGGATATTAATTCCCTCTTTGGCACCTTTACGTAACAACGCAGTATCACTGCTTAGTTTAACGACTTTTCCTGTCATCAATACTTCGAGTGCGCCGTCATGAAAAGTATGAACTCGGCTCACATCTGAAGAAGCAATAATCACCCCTTCATGATTCATCACATTAATGGGCAAGCCAACAATGGAATAAGACCGTTCGACAATTTTATTGGCCGTGTACTCATTTAATTGCAAAACAAACTCCCATTATGGTGGTAATACGTCGAACAGAGGATCGTTGTTCCCTGTCAAATCTGAGCGGCTGATAATATACGTTTCACTTGTGATAACCAATCTTATCCGCCCAATAACTGAGTAGTTTCTCATTTGTCTTGTTCATTTGGGAGATAAGTTCTCTGGTCTGGAACCTAGTTTGGGCATTTTTATTTGTTCGGACTTGTATTCTCCCTATTGAATATCGACACCGAACCATTCAAAATCAATTTATCAGTCAGCATGTTACGTGGTTAGCACCACTGCTTTTTAATAGGGATATTATGACATTTACATTTTCTAAACTTTCTCGAGCACTGTTTACCGTCGCCACTCTTTCTTCCTGTGCGGCTTTTACTGCAACGGCCGCACAAACGATCCCGACCATTACACCCAAGGTATTAGTTGTCACCATGTTCGGTAGTGAGGCGCAGCCTTGGTTAGAACATCAGCAACTGACGCAAAATTACGAGATCCCGGGTTTAAGCCGAGAATATCCAGCGTTACATTGCAACGAAACAGGGTTGTGCATGGTGACAACCGCGATGGGGTATGCCAATGCCTCGGCAACACTCACCGCTTTAGAATTCGCACCGCAAGTCGACCTCACAAACAGCTACATCATTATTGCTGGCATCGGTGGTGTCGACCCAGATCAAGGAACCCTTGGTTCCGCTCACTGGGCTCGCTACGCAATTGATGGCGGACTGACTCATCGCATTGACGCACGCCAAATGCCAAAAGACTGGACCACCGGTACATTTGCTCTCGGTTCCAATAAGCCCGGTGAAAAGCCGAAATGGAGCGCAGGGACTGAAGTTTTTCATCTTAATGATGCGTTAGTTGATAAGGCGTATGCCCTAAGTAAACACGTTGCCTTATTAGATTCTGATGCGGCTGATAAAGATCGCCAACAGTTTACCGATTCAGCCAAAGCTCAAAGTAAACCATTTGTCTCTATCTGCGATACAATCTCTAACGATACGTTCTGGGTGGGCTCGAAGATTGCGAAAGCGATGGACAATTACGCAGCAACCCTAACCGATGGCAAAGCGAATGTCTGTACCACCCAAATGGAAGATAACGCATCATTAACCGCTCTGCAGCGCGGGGCAGATGCAGATAAATTGGATTTTAATCGTATACTGGTGTTAAGAACGGCTTCAGATTTTGACCAAGAAGCACCGGGTCAAACACCAATTGAAGCGCTTGCAGCCAACGGTAGTGGCTATGAGCCAGCCGAGGTTAACGCTTATCGAGTTGCTAATGCTGTCGCAAGCAATATCATAATTCGCTGGGACGAGTGGCAAAATGGCACGCCCCAATAAATCTTAGCCATTAAACAATAACGAGGAGCCCTAGTGGCTCCTTTGATGATTAACTCGTCCTAGCTATGCTTTCGTCTGCGTAGATAAAAATCTCGTCAACGCCTGCCAAGATTTCTTATCCGCATCGGCTCGGTAACGATCACTACCAAATACAGTAAATGCGTGCGGTGCACCGCTATAGGTAATCATTTCATGCGGAACATGGTTTTGTTCTAATTCAGTGGCTAATTGAGCAAACTCCGACATAGGGATCGCGGTATCTGCGCTGCCATGTAATATCATAATGGGCGCTGTCGTGTTGGCATAGCTTTGTCCTTTGGGTGTGGCTAGCCCACCATGGAATGTGACAAAACCTTGCGCTTTCATGCCCGCTCGCGCCGATTCTAATACTGCAGCACCACCAAAGCAGTATCCCATCACCACCATATTATTGATATTACCGCCAAGCGCCGCAGCCTTTTCAACACCAGCGTTCATTAACGCTCTAAGCTTATCGCGGTTAGTATAAAGCTCTCCGGTATGTTGACGCTTGTCTGCCACCTTAGTAGGGCGAACCCCTTTGCCAAATAGATCTACTGCAAACACGTTGTAACCCAACTCATTCAACATCTTCGCTCGTTTCTCTTCATATTGAGTCAATCCATCCCAATCATGTACTAACACAACCAGAGGGGCATCATGACTTACTTTTGCCCAGTACCCTTGATACTGTTTACCATCCACTTTATACACCACATTTTCCCCAGCCAAAGCTAGTCCACTGATACAGGCAAGTAAGGTGATTGCAAATAATCGCAGTTTCATAATGACATCCTTAGTCTAACGAAGCGTATTGGTAATACGAGATATACCAAGAATAGCGCAGTGCAGTGATGACACAAGATGAGAACAAATCCATTGGTGTTTCGTGTTTGATCTTTACCGCTCACCGATCAACATCACTAATTAATGAGCACTTTCTGCATAAGTACCTCTTAATGACTAGACTCTAATTACGCACATAACATTCTCACTAGGAGACTCGTAATGAGCTATCAGCACATTTTAGTCGCGGTCGATTTAACCGAATCGAGTAAAAAACTCATTAGCAAAGCCGTAGAACAAGCCAAACCTCATCAAGCAAAACTCTCGATTGTCTATGTCGACATCGACCATATCATCAGTAACCCCAAGGAAGAACAGCACTACCTTCAACAATTAGATGAGCTTGTTGCTCATTGTGATTACCCGATTGCAGAGACATCTGTCGTCATTGGTGAACTGCATATGAAGGTTGCGGGGTTAGTTAAATCAGACAATATCGATTTGGTCGTCTGCGGGCATCACCATACATTAATGAGTCGCATGTTCAGCTCTGCCCCCAAATTGGTGAATAACGTCGATGCGGATTTATTAGTCGTTCATTTAGACTAAAAGCCACACGCATCGGCGGCGGCAATATAATTCGCAGTACGTAATAGCTCATCGGCCGAAACAACAGAGGAACGACGAGTAAATTCACTGAGTTGATGACGTTCCATCTGCCTAATAAGTCGGTGTGCGTTCGTGTGCCTGTCCTTATTAAAGCGATATCTCCCTTCTTTTATTCTCAATATAAATTCATTTACAAACTTATTATTCACACAAGAAATAACTAATTGAAATAATGTTAAATAGTTATTTATTTTGTATAAAATTTGTGACGAGTAGTTAATAGGCTTGAGTAAAATTGCGTTACCGTACTCCCACAGCGCAATGTTGATGTCGTCAATATTGGTCCGCTGAGATTCTACTATTTCTATAAAAATACAACTAAATACACTGGGAGTTATGAGATGAATTCTTCATCAACAGATACGTCCCGTCGTCGTTTTTTAAAAAATGCAATTATCACGGTATCAGCAACCGCTATCGGACCCAGTCTGATTTTTCCGGCCCTTGCGGATCCTATTACGCAAATTGACCTCGACGCATACAAACCTATTTTCTTTAGTGGTGACGAATGGACCTTCTTACTAGCAGCAGTCGATAAACTGATCCCTGCTGATGAGCATGGTCCTGGCGCATTGGAAACCAATGTGCCGATTTTTATTGACCGACAAATGCAAGGTCGTTTTGGTCAGGCAAAAGACTGGTACATGCAACCCCCCTTTGCCCCCAACGCGGCGCCAGAATTTGGCTATCAATCCCCTTTAACGCCCGCGCAAACCTACCGCCTCGGCATAAAAGCAACCAATCTCTACTGCCAACAACAGTGGAATAAACCCTTTGCTAAGTTAGCCGCCGCCCAGCAAGTTACGGTACTGACTAACCTGCAAAAAGGCATCATCAAATTTGATGATGTCAGTGCTTCTCAATTCTTCGCGTTTTTGTTGCAGAACACAAAAGAAGGCTACTTCGCCGACCCAATTCACGGTGGCAACAAGCATATGGCGAGCTGGAAAATGATCGGCTTTCCTGGTGCACGCGCCTCATATAAGAAATGGGTGACCCAACCTAACGTCGAATACCCGCTAGGCCCAGTTAGCATTGAAGGAGAGAGAGGATAATTATGGCACGTCAGGAAAAACCCGTAGATGTGGTAATGGTCGGTCTTGGCTGGACCAACTCTATTATGGGAATGGAATTGACCGATGCAGGGTTAGATGTACTTGCACTGGAACAAGGCGATGATCGAGATACTGTTCCCGATTTTTCATATCCAAAAATGGCCGATGAGCTCACCTACGGCGTACGTTATAAATTAATGCGCAAACCCGCACTCACGACCGTTACCGTGCGCCACTCTATCGATGAAGAAGCGTTACCCTATCGTCATCTCGGCTCATTTTTGCCTGGAGATGGCGTTGGCGGCGCAGGATCGCATTGGAATGGCCACTCTTGGCGTCCAATGCCAGAAGAGCTACGTTTACGTAGTTATGTTGAAGAAAAATTTGGTCAAGACATTATTCCCAAAGACATGACGATTCAAGATTTTGGCGTCACGTATGATGAACTTGAACCTCACTTTGATTTCTTTGAAAAAGTGATGGGGGTATCAGGCCAGGCCGGTAACATCAAAGGAGAGATTCAGCCCGGAGGCAACCCATTTGAAGGGCCGCGGCGAAATCCGTATCCATTACCGCCATTAGTTCGTACATTAAACGACAGCATGTTCGCGGCCGCTGCCAAAGAAAAAGGCTTTCATCCTTTTCCTCTGCCAGCAGCCAATGCATCTGAAGCATACACGAACCCTTATGGAATGCAGCTTGGGCCATGTAACTTTTGTGGTTTTTGCGAACGTTATGGCTGTATCAACTATTCCAAAGCATCACCACAAACCTGTGTGCTTGGCGCATTGAAACAACGTAAAAACTTTCACTACCGCACCCAATGTGAAGTGACCAAGGTTAACCTCGATAAATCAGGTAAAAAAGCGGTAGGAGTCACTTATATCAACGGTGAAGGCAAAGAAGTTTTTCAACCCGCTAGCATGGTGATTGTCGGAACTTTTGCCTATAACAATGTTCGCTTATTGTTACTTTCTGGTATCGGTCAACCTTACGATCCGGTCCGTAATACTGGTACTGTTGGTCGCAACTATGCCTATCAAATGACCGGTGGTGCAACCTTGTTTTTCAAAGATAAAGAATTCAACCCCTTTATCGGTGCTGGCGCAAACGGCGAGATCATTGACGACTTTGCTACTAACCGTATCGATTTTCGCAAAGAGGGCTTTATCGGTGGCTCCTATATGAATGCTGGAATGACGAATGGGCAACCAATTCGTAGTATGCCTTTGCCAACTGGAACTCCAAGTTGGGGGTCTGAATGGAAAAAAGCAGTGAAAGAAAACTATGGCCACGCGATGAGCATTGGTTCTCACGGCTCGAATATGTCGTATCGTGACTGCTATTTAAGCCTAGACCCTACCTATAAAGACCGCCATGGTTTGCCACTGCTACGTATGACATTTAACTGGAAAGACAACGACATCAAAATGACCCAATTTATGAAACGCCAAATTGAGTCGATTGTGGACGTTATGCATCCTGATAACGTGAAATACAGCTTTAAAGATTTTGGGGTTAAATACGATGTCCGACCTTACCAAACCACTCACAACGTGGGTGGCGCAATCATGGGAACGAATCCTAAAACCAGCGTGTTGAATCGTTACCTTCAAAGTTGGGATGTACACAATGTGTTTGTGATGGGTGCCAGTGCCTTTCCACAAAACATTCAATACAACCCTACTCTATTAGTTGGTGCACTTACTTATTGGTCGGCCAAAGCGATTAAGGAAAAATATCTGCCTAATCCTGGCCCACTGGTTCAGGCATAAGGAGGAACGACATATGAAAACACTCATTACATTAGGGTCGTTACTTTCTGTTCTTTCTGTGGCTAGTTATGCAGCAAGCCCAACGAATCCGGATAACCAGCAGATTAACCAAGGTGAATACATAGCGCGAGCCAGCGATTGCGTCGCTTGCCATACTGCAGAAGGTGGCAAGAATTTTGCCGGAGGTCTTGCTATTGAAAGCCCGTTTGGCAAAATCTATTCCACTAACATTACCCCTAGTAAAACCCATGGGATCGGCAATTATAGCTATGCACAATTTGAACAAGCGCTACGCCATGGTGTAAGAGCTGATGGCTCACATCTCTACCCTGCCATGCCTTATCCTGATTACGCTAAGCTTAAAGATGATGATGTAAAAGCATTGTACGCCTATTTCATGCATGGGGTTGATCCTGTCGATGAAGATGCACCGAAAACCGATTTAAGTTTTCCGTTTAATCAACGTTGGGGCATTCGTTTTTGGAATTGGGTTGCAGCCGATGCCTCGCCTTATCAAAATGATGCGAAACAATCAGAAGCATACAATCGCGGCGCTTACCTCGTACAAGGGCCTGGCCACTGTGGCAGTTGCCATACACCGCGCGGTTTAGTATTTCAGGAAAAAGGGTATGACCACAAAGGTGGGGATTTCCTTTCTGGCGGTATGATCGGCATTTGGCATGCACCAGATTTACGTGCAGGTAAAGGCGGTGCCCTAGAACACTGGTCAAAAGAGGATATTGCAGAGTATCTAGCCACCGGACGTAATGTTCACTCTGCCGTTGCAGGTGAAATGACATCGGTAGTCGAGCACAGTTTAAGCTATCTAAACGACAGTGACTTAGATGCAATCGCTACTTACCTCAAAACTCTCCCAGGCGATGGCACGACTAAAGCGATATCAACTAATGAAGATAACGCTACCACGGCCAAGCTGGTTAGCGGTAAATACCCAGTTAATTCAGGAGAACGGCTGTACGTTGATAACTGCAGTGCCTGTCACTTCAGTAATGCCAAAGGTGCACCGAGAGTCTTTCCTGCTCTTGACGGTAATTCGTTAGTCAATGCGCAAGACCCAAGTGGTTTGATTCACGTCATTCTTGCAGGGTCAACGCTGCCTTCAACACCTAAAGCTCCAGAAGCACTGGCAATGCCGGGATTTGGCTGGCGTTTAAGTGATGAAGAAGTAGCAAAACTTGCCACTTTCCTACGAAGTGGTTGGCATAATAAAGCCCCGTCGGTCAGTGCGGATGATGTAGCGACGATTCGTAAAACCATCCCTAAATCAGTATTAGAAGCCGATAAGCCCAACGTCGAATAGGTTTGCATCTAACGTAATAAAAAAGGACACACAACGTAAATAGTGTTGTGTGTCCTTTTTTATTTTTGTTAAGTATCTGTCCCATTGATGTCTATTTCGCTTTATTTCGTTTGCCCTACATTTGTAAGTACAGATAACTTAGCCATAAACACGGCACCATAGAGGTAATGTATTCAATGTATAAATTCAGTCATATCATTTAAAGCTGTCGCCTTACCCGGATAAAACCACATTTGGTTAGCCAAAATATCCACATGTCCAACCCCCGAGTAGATTTTGCTTTCTACAACAACGCCTTTTTGACGACACTTTTTAACAAGGGCATCAAGATTTTGCCGACCCACTTCTTTATCTTTATCCCCCCAAAGTAACAACATCGGCGGTTCTCTACCATCTATAAACGTCGTAACCTGCATTTGGGAATATTGCTCCGGTGGTGCAAAGATGGCTTTTAAATCATCAGCTTTAGGTACAAAATCGTAAGGTCCCGCTAGGCCAACAAATGCTGTAATGACCGAATGATGTTTCCCTAGGGCTTCTAAATAACGCTCATCAGCCGTAAGTAACGCTCCTATGTGGGCTCCAGCAGAATGACCAGCCACAACAATTTTGTTCCGATCGCCACCATATTCTTGGATATGATCATCGACCCAAGCTAACGCTTTCGCTCCATCTTGCACAAAGACCGGAAATCGCACTTGCGGATATTTACGATAGTCTGCGATCACTGTAACGAACCCTTTATTAGCGAGTTTATTTCCAAGGAATGCATACATATCCTTTGAACCCGACTCCCAACGTCCGCCATAAAAAAACACAATGACGGGGTAAGGAGACGATTCTTGTTTAGCTGGGATATAAACATCCAGCTTTTGCTTAGATGCATCGTCAAAAACGATATTTTTTATGATGCGGTTATCACTGAACTTTGCAGGAAGATTTGCCAACTGCAACCCCACCTTTGTACATGCAGAGAGCATTAATACGCTCATCACAATAAAGATTGCCCTCATATAACCCAACCATCTCCCATTGATAGCAGCCCGAACAGCACCCATCGCAAATGCCATACTAAGGTAATAGCAGACAATACCCCCAAATGCATCAACCACCTTTAATAAAATAAAAAAGACACACAATGTAAATGATGTTGTGTGTCCTATTAAAATCAACAAATTGGCTTTGATGTTAGAAAAATTTAAGACGGAACAAAAACGTGACTGTTCCGCTTACGTAGCTTGGGGTTAACTGACCAACACTTTTTCTTCACGCTGATGAATAGACACTATCGCAAACAAACTGACGCCAGAAATAAGGCCCAATAATGCTAAACATCCACTAAAAATACCCATTGAAAAGCTGTCTAAACTCAAATACCAACCGGTAATCCAATTACCAAGGAAAGCCATAACGCCACCAGCACACGCATAGAGCCCATAATAACTGGCCATTTCACGGCGAGGAGCGAAGTTCGGAATATAGGAATACATCACGGGAAACGAAAGCATAGTGCCAAAACTAAATAACGCCGCATACAAAATAAAAGGCAGTGCTAACATAGGTTCGTAATGCCACTGCAATGCCAAATAAGCACACCCCATCAAACTCATACCTATCCCCATCGAAGGCGCATCCCCAAGCCTGGTGACAATCCATTTACTCACCGGCAATTGGCAGAACACACCTAATATTGAGGTGGTCATAAATACCATGGTTAAGATCGATTCATTTCCTGTCATTACATGAATTTGATGCGGTACACTTAAATAGAGTTGATGAAACAAAATACTGTTAACAGAAGCGGCTAAAATAAACTTCATGAACATCGGCTTACGAATCATGCTGCCCCATTGTCTCCAAAAGGCAAAATCCGCGGTTTCCTCTTCACTCTCGGCACTAACCCGCTGCTCGGGTAAATAAAACCACTGTAATACCAATAGCAACGCAAAAATCGCAGCTGCAGATAAACCGATCGACATAAAACTCCAGCTTAGCAGAGTAAGGCCCGCCAACGGTCCTAATAACATTCCGCTTTCTCCGGCCATCTTTTTCAAGGAAAAGACTTGATTACGCACTCGAGCATCAGGATATTCCGAGGCCAAATACGCATCGCTGCTTGGAGTGAACAGAGCGCCTGCAAATCCAGTAAACATTGCGCCGAGAATTAACCATGCAAAGGTTTCGCCCATACCTAGCATGATAAACCCGAGAATACGCACCGAACATCCGAGTAGAATCAGAGGCTTGTATCCAAAACGGTCGCCTAATGTCCCGCCAATAAGAAACAGCCCCTGTTGGCTTAAAACACGTAAGCCAATAATGATTCCGACATGCCAGCTAGTCAGCCCTAATTGGTAGAGATGATCGGCTAAATATGGCAGTAACATATAGAAACCGAGATTAAAGGAAAAAGAATTAATAATCAGAACCTTAGAGGGTGCTGTTAGAAGAGAAAATGCGCTTAAGCGACGCAAGGAGAACACAATATAACCTCGGGATTAAACATGGTGCATACAATCGTACGCTGGGCCGATAATCATTGAAGTATTAATCAAGTGTAAACCAACGTAAAGGCCTGATGATAAAAATAATTTGCTCGTGATTAATCTAAAGTACCCGAGAATAAAATGGGGCTATAAACTGATATACCAAACTTCTATATAGGCTTGCATTTCTTATAATAAAAATGTGCAATAAAAAGGACACACAAGGTAAATGATCCTTTTGTGTCCTTTCTATATTCAATTTACATTGGCGAGTATGTGCGCTTAGGATTTCACTTTTTTCTTTTTGCCGTATTTAGCGTTATAGGCTTTTTTACTTAACTTTTTATCTTGCTCTATTTGATCGTCTTTGGATGCACGTTTTTTCAAGCGTGACCATTGGAACAGGCCATATAGCACACCACACAAAATCCAAATGATGGAAGCTTTAAGTAAATAGATACCAGTGAAAATGTTTTCAACATCCATGGTGTAAGTCAAAATGGTTTCCATGATAAAAACCGGTACGGTAAACAACAAAATACCACGGATGCCAATAAATTTATAAATACCTTGCTGCTTCGCTTGTGCCCAGCGTAATTGATCTGGCGTTTTCATCTTCTAGATATTCCTAACATCATAATTTATCGTTAATTTACCTCATCAACATGAAAAATTTAAGAGATAAGATCAAACATCTGCACATTGTAGTGCGTTTAAACGCGATTATTTTTTGCAATAATTACGAGCACATTTCCTTTGTCGTTCAAAAAGGGAATGTACCTAACACATTTATAGGGCGCTCTTTGTTAACGTAATCCTCTTCCTTTTGGCCGAGTAAATAACATGAAAACCCACCAGATAATTCGATGTTTAGGCTATACGATAACATTGGCAGCAAGCGCTTTGAGCTTACCTGCCTCGGCAGCAAACTTAACGGTATCGCAGCACTTTTCTATTTGGCCAAGCACGACTGCAAATACTACTACGACAGAAACGGTGATTGAACGTAGCAAATCCCCTTCCGTCCATGACCGTGCTTGGATCAATATTAACAAGACAGAACTTCTCTCATTTCCGACGCAAAAACCGAGCAGCTGCAGCATTATTATCGCCCCTGGTGGTGGCTACAAACGAGTGGTATTTGATAAAGAAGGTATCGATATGGTGCCCGATCTTAACCAGCACGGGTTAAACGTATTTATCTTGAAATATCGGCTTCCAAGCGACTCCGCTTCTGATCGTGAATGGCAACCGCTGGAAGATGCACAACGGGCGGTGCGTTATATTCGCGCCCATGCGAAAGAGTGGCAACTGAATAATCAATGTGTGGGTGTGTTAGGCTTTTCTGCGGGCGGACAACTAGCCTCTAGTTTAGCAACTCAATTTACCCGAAAGGTTTATCAACCCATCGATACCATAGATACTTTTTCTGCTCGGCCTGATTTTGTCGGCTTAATGTATCCCGTCATTACCATGGAAAAGAAATACGCTCACAACAGCACTCGCAAAATATTGCTCGGGAAGTCGCCAACCACAACACAAATTGACGATCACTCTGCTGAAAAATGGGTTAGTGACGCGACTCCCCCAACCTTTATTGGATTGGCGAACGATGACAAATCGGTGAATCAAATGAACAGCATTCTGTATTATGAAGCGCTTCATAAGCACCACATTCCAGTTGAAATGCATATCTTTCAGAGTAGTGGTCACGGGTTTGGTATTCGCAATGCCAAAGGAACCGCTAAAGAGTGGCTACCCTTGTTTAACCAATGGTTAAAACAAAACCATTTTGTTGGCTGATGAGCATGCCGGTTGTGTTATTGATATCAAAGCAACCAACTGGGAATAATGCCCCTCTCTTAGATTCATTATTCGACTAAAAGTAGGGGTGGATAATTTCTAGCATGGTATCGCTTTGGTTAGGAGATTAAAGATGAGTGTGCTTCTTATTTTTCATTGAAATTTTTGTTCGGTGACATTGCTGCGTAGACCAATTAAGTTTCCAAACGGATCTTCCAATTGGCACATAACTAGCCCATTTTCAATATCCATAGGGCCGCGATAAAGTTTTGCCCCTAGAGATTCAAAATGTTTGAGCGTCGCATCTAGTTCGAGTACCGACCAATATAGAACGGTTCCATATTTCCCAGCCCCAACCTTCTCATCAGCTTGAACTATTTCGAGCGAAAAACCGTCAAGATCAAGTGCAGTAAAGTCTGAGTCTGAATAATAAATAGGGATCGCAGACGGAAAGGCTTTTTTATACCAAGCGAGTCCCTGCGCTACATTTGGGACATGGATGAGAATAGCAATTGGATTCAAGTTTTCCTCCTGTCACCTAACGCAGCGTTAATAAGTAGTGAGCAACACTAACACTTTACCTAATCCATTGTACCGTAAACACAAAACCCAACGATGGAATGAAAATACATCAAACATTTAACGCTTGACGCCATAGTCTCTTGTTGAACACAATGTTACACGTCATCTTCCGACAACATTTGACGGCAATTACGAACTGTCGATATGCGGATTTCATGGCTTAAGCTATAGATAATACGATAGTGACCAAAAATGATTTCACGATAGTTAGTATTGGGCATTTCAGGAACAAATCGCCCATTTCAGGCGAACTTCCAAGTAGTTCAGTTTTATCAAAAACTTCGTTTACCCACATCTCTGCTGCAGCTGGATTATCCAAAGAAATAAATTCCGCTGCATCACCTAGCTTCTAAAGCGCTAATGGAGACCAAACTACTTTCATTTCTTAATGCGCCCCAATACTTGAGCACGAGCATCATCATTTGACACACCAAGGTCTGAAGCTAATTGAGCTTCAGCTGTACGCATTTCTTCGAATAACTCGATCTTCTCTTGCATTGCTTCATACTCTGCAACATCGAGAACAACAACTACACCTTTACCACGCTGTGTGATGACCAATGGACGGCGAGTCTCATTAATTTGTTTGATGTAAGAAGCTACACCTGCGCGAAACTCAGATAACGGCTGAATATCTTGATCGAAATGAATACGGCTCATATTGGACTCCATTTAGTACAAAATTACGTACAATAAATAGTTCAAATAGCCGTTTTGAGCAAGGAGTTGATTCTGTGCTAATCGCGGTAGGGCCCCCCATTACTGGGTTGAACCCGCACAGATCCAGACGTGCGGAATTACCGCATCCGGCTCCTCAGTGATACATACACTCGTGTAGCAATAACAGCCAATAAAACAGTCTTTATCCAGCAAGACTCGCTCCTTTATCGTTAGTTAGCTCGAAAAAAGAGCTCCGCTACATGAGCAACACTCAATACAGGTAGTTAACTAAACCCTTACTTGGTAAGCGCCCCAAACACGCTCATGATTATTATCTGTATCGAACAATTACGTCTGCCCATTAGAGCTATTACCGCCATTGATAAAGACAGTGCTATTTTCGATAGCTTCCCTGGTGCTGGCCCTCAATGAGCCCCAAGATTACTCGTCGCATTTGGGTCTAACAGACAACGATACAATAATACCGCTGAGCTACAAAAATATGCCGGTATTACCCCTGTAATTGAACGCAGTGGAAAAAATCATGGACTCACTGGCGATACTGTTGCCCTAAATTTTTGCGACAAACGTTTATCGAATGGGCAGGGCTTTCTGTCCGTTTTTCATTTTAGGCAAAAGCGTTTTATCAGCAACAAATCGAAAAAGGGAAACCACATAATACAGCGATAAGAGCACTCGCTTTTAAGTAAATTAGAATTGCTTTTCGATGCTGGAAAACCAGTACACCGTATGACGAAACTAAGTATTTAGAGTCTTTAAAAGCAAAGGGATCACAGCTTCTCACTTACGCATTAAAAGGCAATATTTTTACTTGTTGTCCATCTCAGGGCGTGTTGCTAGCTGTCGTCTCCCTCCCCCATTAATCTATTCGCAGCATTTAGATGACTATATTCTTGAAGACATAAGAATGCCATGAACCCAAATGAAGAAAGCCAAATAAAAACCACAAGTAACGAAGATAGTGATTTATCCGTAATATTTGAAACAAAAATGATTGGAAGAAACGCCAATGACGCATAGAAAACATAACCAATTAAATTCACCCACTTCACATTTTTCCTCTTTTTTTCATTGAAATATATCTTAAATCTTATTTTCGTTTTTTTAACGCCTTCTTCATCTACTTCATAGCACTCGACGTATCTAGTAGCTTTTTTATAGTCTTGAAACTTCGATAGAGGGTTTTTTGAGGTTAGTAGAAACCTAATCTCCGTAGCTTTAAGCTGAGTCCCAGATAACGCCCAGTACCCTCGTTCTAATAAGAAATCGTGCATATTTTTCCATTTATTATCAGCAATGATTTTTTCTGCAAAATCAAAATCAGATCTAAGCTTATCCGTTTTTCTCGAGGTTAGTTCATTAAATGCTTTAAAAGTTGCAAATAAACTGGCAATAAGAGCGATCAATTTCCCTGTCGATTCTAGTGAAATAATATCCATTTTCCCCTCAAAATTTTTATATTGTATTTTTACCAAAAATTTATATATGTAGCATAATTTAGTTTATGATAAATTATATTTTCAACAAGTTCCGAAAAATGCTTATAAGTAGCAACTAACGCCCAATTAAGTAGTGAGCAACGCACTACAAAAGCTACCGTATTACGCCATAAACGCAAAACTCACAGCAAACTAAAACTACCACGTGTTGCGAATCTGCTTAAATTTTTTGTTAAAAAGAGGCTACTCGATCCCCAACCCTCTTTTAAGAACAGCTTTTTGGCTAGCGTGTATGTTATTAGCATCAATCAATTTAAAAGCACAATTACCAAAACCTGTAAATTTATAAATCCAAGTTTGTTTGAACGCTAAAGCTGAAAATTCATCTTTAAATAAAAACTTTTTCTTTTCTTCGATCACAAGTATGACATTGGCAATGTTTATTAATGTATCAACAACAACTTTTGCACAGTTTTCTATTTCTTCGCTTTTAGAACACCTTTCGAAATGACAGTCATTAATTGCCTCATAGATACTCTTACCATTAAGTTTACGAGCAGGTTTATTGATCATACTTTCAAATTGCTTGGATATATTTTCCAAGTCTTCTGTTCTCATTTTTATCTCATCAAGCTTTTGAGAGTACTCATTAGCAATTTTCTGATTTTGCAGTGTTTCAGAAACAGCGATTAGTGCCAGAGCAGATAGAATTGGCCCCAAAACGCCTCCAATAAAGCAACCAAAGTCTGACCATTTTTGCGAATCAATAACGAATTTTTGATGTGAATAAAAGTAGAAGAAATATAGATATGTACCAAAAGTAACCAAAATCACCAATACCGCCATCGCTAAATACTTTCGCATATATCCTTACCTCTTTTTAACAGTTCTTATACAGAACCGCTCTCTCAGAAAGGCTCTGTATAATCTTCCTTCCCTACACGGTAGATAATTTAAGCATCCTTATTTCAAATCGCTATCGAACTCATTATCCACGTAAGTAAAAAATACCGAATAGTTCTTTTTTATCTATCCACAGAGCCCAGTTTTAAGTTTTGTATACAAGAACCATATAATTTGCTCGTTCACGCTACCTCATGTTTCAATTAAGAAAATGCTTATAAGCGCATACCGTTAACTTGCATATCGTTACATACTATTGACAGAAAACATATAGTATTTTTGCGTATTAGCAACCGCATGGCATTCATTTAATCAATACCGGACATAAATTGGGGGTTGAAGGGAAGTGCAGGCAATAAAAAGGAGCCATGATTGGCTCCTTGGTGGGGTTGATAAAGGTAGAATGCACGTGCTTACACGTGGAACTTCTCGATAAGCCCAAGCTGAGTTCTTGCTTGATCTTTTAGCGTTTCACTTGATTCCGCGTTGCTCACTGCACCGCGAGCCGTTTCTTCTGCTGAATCACTGATATGTACCACGCTTTGGCTGATCTCTTTCGCTGTAGAACTTTGCTCTTCTGTTGCTGTAGCTATCTGCATGTTCATTTCTACGATTTGGCCAATCAACGAACTCATTTGCACCAAGCCTTGGTCGGCTTGTTCGGCCACAGCAATGTTGGAATCATTTTTACTCAAGTTCACGTTAATGACATCCACAACTGCACGAATCAATTTTTGCATAATTTCAATCATGCTCTGAATCTCTTCAGTGGATTTCTTAGTTCGACTTGCGAGGTTACGGACTTCATCGGCCACCACTGCGAAGCCGCGCCCTTGTTCGCCAGCACGGGCCGCTTCGATGGCCGCGTTCAGTGCCAATAGGTTGGTTTGCTCTGCAATGTCTTGAATGGTTTCGATGATACTATCGATTTTTTCACCATACTCATTCAATTCAATTGCTGTGCGTGATGTTTTCTCAATCTGTTCGGCCTGCTCTTTAATGTTATCAATTGCTTGTTTAATACTTTGACCAACATCCGTAGTTTGCTCATGTGCTTGTTCTGCTGCCATCATGGTATCTTGGGCACGTTGCGCGACTTCGGCAACCGAGCTTTCCATTTCGGTCATGGCTGAAGCAGTGGTTTCAAGCAAGGTACGTTGGCTCGATACCGCAGCTGTTGTTTGATTGCTAATGGTCGCATTACTGTCCGCCACTTGGGTCAACTCTTGGGCAGAGCGACTTAACCCAGAGAAAGTCTCGCGCAAGTTACCTGCTAACCCATTTAAATAGCTACCAAGTTCACCAAACTCATCTTTTGTTTTTTGCTCAAATTCGACCGTTAAGTCACCTTTCGTCATTTGAATCAACGCTTGTTTAAAGTTCTTCAATGCTTTACGAACTGAAGAAGCAATCCAAGCCGGCACAAAAATCGCGATGGCCAATGCGATCGCACTGACGATAAACATGGTTTCTTTAATTAAGTTGATGCTTTCTTCACTGCTTTGACGTGCTTGAGCAACAATCTTATCCGACTCAACAATAAACTTGTCTAACGAATCTTGTAGTGCGGAGGTATTCGCTTTAATCGTTGCCATATTTGTATCAGTTTGCTCTTTGAGATCGTGGCGCACTTTGTAATAGGCAAACAGGCCATCAGGATTTTGTATTTCATCGACTAATGGGTTGATCATTAAGCTAAATAGCTTGCCTTTATCTGTGTCATAACGCTGGATTTCATTAAAGCGGTTTTTGAGGACAACACTCATCCCTTCCAAACTGCTCTCCAACATTTTTAAATTTTTACTCACCAAATAATGGTTAAATGCATTCAGTACTTGCTTGGTTTCACGCTGTAAACCAACAATGGTTAAGTTAAACTGTGGGTCGTCGGTAAAACGTCCAGTCGAATACTTCTGCAAGTAATAGGTTAAGCGTCTTTCTACGTTACTGATGGTTTTAAGATGCTCATCGATTTTGGCTTCATTAATCAGTGTCTTACGACGGATATCCATCAAATTTTTACCCGCGTTTGTGTAGCTTTTACGCAAGTTGGTGATTTGATCAATATCAGCAGCAAATGCACCACCTTTATTCAGGCTTGAATTACTGATGTCATTGATGGTGGACTCAATTTTTCCGTTCATGCCGGAAAAATCCTGCTCTAATTGGCTAATTTGAGCCGCATCATCGACCGCAAACACGCTGACCACGTAATTGTTTTGCTGCAAAACATCCGTTTTCAACGTGCCTACTGCTTTAGAGAGCGGTAAAGTTACACGTGTTACTTCTGATATATCCGTATTGATTTTATCGACCGAGAAGTAGTTTACGGCAACAAGAATTAACAGGAAGACCACCAAGACTGCGAAGCCGCCTATAATCCGAGAAACTAAAGACATAATATGTTACTCCAAAACCGTTATTACTGGCTTAAGCTTGGTTAATCTTTAACGAACTGTTGGTAGTTATCTTTGGTCACCAATTTAAATGGTACCCAGTGCGGCGATTTAACGCGCTCACCGTTTATCATTTTATAGGCCATTTCAACTGCAGCTCGCCCCTGTCCGACAGCATCTTGTAATACGGTCACGTCTAGATCACCTTTCGACATATCGATTAGCGCATCTTTGGTCGCATCAACGCCACCGGTTAAATATTTTTTCGGGTCTTTACCGGCATCACGTAAAGCCATAATTCCGCCAATGATCATTTCATCGTTGTTGCCCAATAAAATGTCAAAGTCGACTCCTTGTTTGATCCAATCAGAGACTATTTTATAGCCTTTATTACGCTGCCAGAATCCAGATTCACGTTTAATGACCGTCAGGTTTGGATATTTTGCTACCACGTCGTCTACATCTTGGGTACGAGTACGCGCCGCTTTATGATTCATATCCCCCATCATTAATGCGATTTTGCCTTTGTAACCCGCTAATCGCGCCAACTCTTCCATTTGCATCGTGCCGGATTCAAGTTCGTTAGACCCGACGTAAATCGTGTTACGCGGCATACCTTCGAGATCGTCAGTTGGTTCGGTGTTAATAAAAACCAGTGGCACTTTCTCAGCATATTTAAACAGGGATTCGTTTTGTTCCGGGGTACCACAAGGGAATATGATGATGGCATCCGCCCCTGCTTTAATGTAACTCTCTATCTGTTGCACTTGGACGGCAAAATTATTTTCTGCCGAGTCTATGTAAACGTCATCACGTCTATCATCGACCGCTTTTTCAATACTAGAGGACAATAAGTTACGAAAGTTATCTTCGGAACTTACGGTGACTGCGAGGAATTTGGCATTGGCCATTGGCACATGGAGCAACATACCACCGAGCAATAACGCGGCAGCAATATGAATTCCATGCTTAAAACGCAGTTTAGAACGATTCATAAAGTTCAACTCCATGTTTCCTAACTCACGGCTAAAAACTTGAAATAAGTATAGACGGCTTCTTCAAATAGCCAATTTGGCACGTGTTACAAAAAAACCTAACTTTTACAGAAACAAAATCAACAATAACAATGCCTTAACAATCTTTTTATGAATAATTCAGTTTATGTCGAAAGAATAAAAACAAGATCCAGATTGCAATTATTAAAATTGATTATTCACTCAGTTAAGTGATTTATTTTGAATAATTTATCCTCTGCCACTTTCGAGTAATCATCTCACTGCACATCCATTTTCTCTGTTTTGATGTGTATTCCTCTACTTCGATAGAACAGCGTTGGCATTTATTCCTTCACCTCCGCTAAATTTGCTGCTTTTTTTCTATTCGAAAAACCCTCCTTTTTATGATTTTTTACTCATCTAGAGAGCATTCGGATAAATATTGTTCACTTTCGGCACATTAAGGGTTGATGCTCGCAAATTGACAGGTAATATGTGGACTTGAAACTGTAAAATTCTCTACAACTGAATGTTTCGACTGTTTTTTGTTCAATGTTGAACAAATCGGGCATTGGGTTGAATTTTTACTTCTATGGAGACAAAACAAAACATGACTTACGCGCCTGTAACAGACGTATTAAGCGGAAAGCTCGCAGTAGACAGTGAAGTCACTGTTCGCGGCTGGGTTCGCACACGTCGTGATTCCAAAGCTGGAATCTCTTTCCTTGCCATTTATGACGGCTCTTGTTTCAACCCGATCCAGGCCGTGGTTCCTAATAATCTAAATAATTACAACGAAGAAGTTCTTAAGCTGACTACAGGTTGCTCTGTAGAAGTTACAGGTACTGTTGTTGCGTCTCCTGCAAAAGGTCAAGATTTTGAACTCGCTGCAACCAACGTAAAAGTAGTTGGTTGGGTTGAAGATGCTGATACTTACCCAATGGCGAAAACTCGTCACTCAATCGAATACCTACGTGAAGTCGCTCACCTACGCCCACGCACTAACGTAATTGGTGCTGTAGCGCGCGTTCGTAACTGCCTGTCACAAGCCATTCACCGCTTTTATCACGAGCAAGGCTTTAACTGGGTTTCAGCACCGCTAATTACTGCTGCAGACGCAGAAGGCGCTGGTGAAATGTTCCGTGTATCGACACTGGACCTAGAAAACCTTCCGCTAACTGATGAAGGCAAAGTGGACTACAACGAAGATTTCTTCGGTAAAGAAACCTTCCTAACGGTATCTGGTCAGCTAAACGCAGAAGCATACGCATGTGCGATTTCTAAAGTGTACACATTTGGCCCAACGTTCCGTGCTGAAAACTCAAACACAAGTCGCCACCTTGCAGAATTCTGGATGGTTGAACCTGAAGTCGCATTTGCCGAACTAGACGATGTTGCGAAACTGTCTGAAGAGATGCTGAAATATGTGTTTAAAGCTGTGCTTGAAGAACGCCGTGATGATCTTGAATTTTTCGCACAACGTATCGACAAAGAAGCCATTACTCGTCTAGAGAAATTCGTGGATTCTGATTTTGCACAAGTTGATTACACAGATGCGATCGACATCCTGATCAAATCAGGTAAAGAATTCGAATTCCCAGTTGAATGGGGCATTGATTTAGCTTCTGAGCACGAGCGTTTCCTCGCTGAAGAACACTTCAAAGCACCAGTGATTGTTAAGAACTATCCAAAAGACATCAAAGCGTTCTACATGCGTCTTAACGAAGACGGCAAAACTGTTGCTGCGATGGACGTTCTTGCTCCTGGCATTGGTGAAATCATTGGTGGTTCACAACGTGAAGAACGTTTAGACGTTCTTGATGCACGTATGAAAGAAATGAACATCGAACCAGAAAGCATGAGCTGGTACCGCGACCTACGCCGTTACGGTACTGTTCCTCACGCCGGTTTTGGTCTTGGTTTCGAACGCCTAGTGTCGTACGTAACAGGTATGGGTAACGTTCGTGACGTGATTCCATTCCCACGTACACCACGTAACGCAAACTACTAAGTTTCGTACTAGGTTCAATATTAAAAGAGTCATCTTCGGATGGCTCTTTTTGTGTTCTGGCAACAGATTTTAACGTACAGCTCATGCTATTTTTGGATGTGATTTAGCGTGAATTCCTTATGGTTAAATCCTCTATTGGATTACTGTAAATGCAGTTTTTTTGCATATTAACAACTAGGTATTCAACAGCTGTAACAGGTAAACAAAAGAAATTTGAATTTTTATGTTATGCCCTGTTGTCTCTCGTTAGCCAGACAGGTATAAATAGTAATTAATCACTTTCCACCCAATTACACATGGACGACCACTATGTTTGAAAAAATTGTCGCAGCACCTGCAGACCCTATCCTTGGCTTAACGGAAGAGTTCAAAAAAGATACTCGTACCGATAAGATCAACCTTGGTGTGGGTATCTACAAAAACGAAGCAGGTGAAACCCCTGTACTTGCGACAGTCAAGAAAGCTGAAGCAGCCCTACTTGATTCGGAAAAAACTAAATCTTATTTAAGTATTGAAGGGACTGCTGATTACGGTCTAGCGGTACAAAAGCTGCTTTTTGGTGCTGATGCGGATATCGTCGCTTCACATCGCGCTAAAACGGCTCAGGCTCCTGGCGGTACCGGCGCACTGCGTATTGCAGGCGAATTTATCAAACGTCATCTCGGTGATGTCAAAGTGTGGATCAGTAACCCAACTTGGGCAAACCACCATGCGGTATTCAATAGCTCAGGTCTAGAAACAGCTCAATACACGTACTACAACGCAGAAACTCACGATAAAGATTTTCCAGCGATGCTTGCCGATCTTGAAGAAGCGCAAGCCGGTGATGTGGTATTACTCCATGGGTGCTGTCATAACCCAACAGGGATTGATCCAACTAAGGATGAGTGGGAAACATTGGCAAAATTGGTTGCAGCAAAAGGCTTACTGCCTCTATTTGACTTTGCATACCAAGGTTTTGCCAACGGTGTAGAAGAAGATGCTGCGGGTCTGCGTTTGTTCACTCAATACAACTCTGAGATTTTGGTAGCAAGTTCGTTCTCGAAAAACTTCGGCTTATACAATGAACGTGTCGGTGCGTTTACTTTGGTAGCGAAGAATGAAGATACGGCAACACAAGCTTTCTCTCAAGCGAAGAAAATCATTCGTGCTATCTACTCTAACCCACCATGTCACGGTGCTGCGGTTGTTACTCATATCCTAAACGATGCCGCACTGCGCGCTGAATGGGAACAAGAAGTAACCGAAATGCGCGAACGTATTCATGAAATGCGTAGCCTGTTCGTGCAAACCTTAAAAGAACAAGGTGTGACTGAAGACTTCAGCTTTATCGAACGTCAAAATGGCATGTTCTCATTCTCTGGTTTGAACAAAGAGCAAGTACAACGTTTGAAAGAAGAAATGGGCATTTACATTGTTGGTTCTGGCCGCATTAGTGTGGCAGGTATGACGAAATCTAACATGCTACCGCTATGTAAAGGTGTCGCGGCTGTTCTTTAATAGCGAGTTCTAGCACATACCATGCGATAAATAATTGAAAACCGAACCGTTGCGTTCGGTTTTTCTTTTTTGATCGTTGGCACGATAAGCGATTTCCACCTATGCTCGAATCTGCGTAAACCAACAAAATAGTGTAAAATGCGCGTTCCCCAAACGCCATGCTCTGTCAATACACAGCATAAAAGACGTAACTTAAGGAGCCTTCAATGGAAGCTGAGCTGCTAGAAATAAAAAACTTTCTCAGCCAATATCCCCCTTTTAACGAGATGCCAGAGGAATCTCTGGATGAAATCGCGAGCCAAATTGAGATTGGCTACTACCGGGAGGAGACTCCGATTATCCATTTCGGTGATTACATCGAAGATTTATACATGATTCGCAGTGGCACGGTTGAGCTCTATCGCCGAAAAGGTGAATTGTATAACCGCCTGTCTGCGGGTGATTTATTTGGCCAAATGGGCCTACTGACCAACAATAAAGTTCGCTTTCCTGTGACAGCGGTTGAAGATACGCTGGTGTATTGCATTCCAGGCGAGCTATTTCAAAAATTGTACGACGAATACGATGTATTCGCCGACTTTGTCGAAGTAGCAGATAACGCCCGTTTACGTAATGCAGTATCAAGCAAAGCGGAAGAAAACGATCTTACGACCGTTAAAGTAACCAGCTTATTGACGCATGAGGCGGCATTTGTATACAAAAATGCCACTATCCAAGAAACAGCGATCAAAATGGCGGAAGAAAACATCTCGGCCTTGCTGATTATAGATCCAGAAATAATGGCTGATAATGAAGATGACGACTCCCCTATTTTGGGCATAATCACCGATCGCGATCTGTGTCGCCGCGTACTTGTCACAGGAATGGACCACGATTCTTGTGTCACTGAAGTGATGACAACAGATGTCATCTCGCTTGATTCAAATGCCTATGTATGGGAAGCCATGCTGACCATGTTGCGCTATAACGTGCACCATCTACCGGTAATTAAAGAGAAAAATCCTTTAGGTATTATCGAGATTTCCGACATTGTTCGTTACGAATCGCAAAACTCACTACTACTTGTGAGCAGTATTTTCCAACAACAATCAGTCGATGATCTCGCGCAAGTAGCATCACAGCTTAAAGATAGCTTTTTACGCATGGTTAACGAAGACGCCAACTCACATATGATCGGCACCGCAATGTCGACCATTGGCCGCAGTTTCAAACAAAGAATTCTTGAGCTGGCAGAAGAAGAGTTTGGCCCTGCCCCAATTCCATTTTGCTTCCTTGCTCTGGGTTCAATGGGACGCGACGAACAGCTCGTTGTTACCGACCAAGATAACGCTATCATTTTAGATGACAGCTATGATGAAACGCGCCACGGTGAGTACTTTGAAAAACTAGCCAAGTTTGTTTGTGATGCGCTCGACCAATGTGGTTATACCTATTGTACCGGCGATATTATGGCAACAAACCCAACTTGGCGTATGACTCGCCGTGAATGGGAAGAATGCTTCGCTGATTGGATTGATAATCCGAATCCAAAAGCCTTACTTAATGCTTCAATTTTCTTCGATCTTGATGGTGTGTATGGTCGCTTAAAATGGGCGGAACAACTTAACGGCTTTATTGTTCGTCGCGCTCGCCGTAATAATCGCTTCTTAGCGTGTTTGGCTCGTAATGCTTTAAATCGTACGCCACCACTGGGCTTCTTTAAAAACTTCGTGATGGAAAAAGATGGTCGTCATAACAACTCTATCAACCTGAAACGTCGTGGCACAGCGCCATTGGCGGATTTGATTCGTGTTCATGCACTTGCTGTGGGTTCTCGTTCGAAGAATTCATTTGAACGTTTAGACGATATCATTGATGCCGGGATTCTACCGAAAGGACGCGGCCATGACCTGCGCGATGCATTGGAGTTTATCTCTATGGTTCGTATTCGCCACCAAGCGATTGATATTGAGCAAGACCAAGAGCCAGATAATAACATCGAGCCTGAAAACCTATCGGACTTCGAACGTCGTAACCTCAAAGATGCTTTCCAAATCTTGAGTAACGCACAGAACTTTCTGAAATACCGTTACCAAGCGGGTAATAGCTTCAAATAATAGATGGGGTGACAGTGAAACAGATGTTTAAAACACCAAGCGTGGATTGGCCATATAAATTCAAAGCGAAATTGAAAGTCACCAAGCATCCGATGCTACGTGATTTTTACTCAGCAGAGTTGCCGGCAAAAAATACACCGATTGGCGAAGTCGAATTTCTCGCCATGGATTTTGAAACAACCGGTCTTGATACCAATAAAGATGAGATAATCACCATTGGTATGGTTCCTTTTACGCTCAATCGCATCTATCTTAACCGAGCAAAGCACTGGACTATTCGGCCAAGACAAAAGCTCAATGATGACTCAGTGGTTATCCATGGTATTACCCACAGCGATATTAATAATGCACCTGATTTATCTGAAGTAATTGAAGATGTGTTGCAAGCTATGGCTGGTAAAATCATGGTGGTACACTATCGTAAGATCGAGCGTGAGATGCTAGATAAAGCACTAAAGCGGCGAATAAAAGAAGGGATTATTTTTCCTGTGGTCGATACCATGGAATTAGAGAGCCAGATTCAACGTTATATATCTGGTGGATTGTGGAATCGCTTAAAAGGTAAAAAGCCCGGTTCAGTGCGCTTAGGGCAATCACGAGTACGCTATAGTCTACCAGCTTATACTCCGCACCATGCATTAACGGATGCCATCGCGACCGCTGAGCTGTTACAAGCTCAAATCGCTCATCATTTTTCAGATAAAGACCCGCTGCAAAACTATTGGTTATAACCCGTTATTTTCTCTGTTAAGCCATCTCACGATGGCTTATTGGGTTTAGCTCATCCCTATTTCATACTCATGACTCACTAATGACACATTCCGCGCTCACACTCAGATAATATACAACCAAGTGCATTATTGTTTTAATCGGTCCCTCACTGTATCTGCGGCTTATAACGGCATAAAAGCCATTAGTGCTGGGTCATATGATAAATCGAGTTAGGAGATTAGAATGGCTTCGCAAATCAGTTTCGCTTCATTTAATTTACAGAACTTTCAGGCCCCAAAACAAAACGTTTATCAAAAGCCAGTATCACAGCCTTTTTATGATAAAAAACTGGCGTGGACTGAGAGTATGTTTGCTCAGATCGATGCAGATATCATTGCATTTCAAGAACTGTGGAATAAGCAGTGTTTGTATGACGTTTTAAAAAATCATCCTGATTATACGCCCGTATTTATCGGAGATGAGTGGTACAACATCGCGGTTGCGCTCGCTGTTCGTGAGCCTTGGGTGGTGAAAAAATCTGAGGTAATCAAAGCGTTTCCCTTTGAACAACTCGTGAAAGTGGATGATAACGATGGTGAAGATGATGAATTCTCTCTGCAAATCAAACAGTTTTCTCGTTCGATTTTAAAAGTAGAACTGGAGAATAAACATTCCACTACCACACCCAATATTACCGTGTTCGCCTGCCACCTAAAATCTAAATTACCTAGCCAAACCCAGGGATTTGCCAGCCAGTATCAAACAGCGATTGGCAGTGCGATGTCAACGGTACGTCGCACTGCAGAAGCGGCCGCTCTGAGAATGATGTTAATTGATCATATGCGCCATAATGACCAACCCACCGTCGTGATTGGCGATTTTAACGATGATCCTCAAAGCAATACGCTCAGTATTGTTACCGATCAGCCCACCATGACGGCGGCATCGCGTGGGGTAGATTCAGGTCTATATAGCGCACTTTATCTTCAACAATTACAATCATTTCGTAACGTGTATTACACCTATGACCACCAGCACCATCGCGATGTGCTCGATCATATTTTAGTTTCTAAAGAGTTTTTTAATTATGCAAAAGATTCGATATGGGGATTAAAAGAAGCACGAGTATGGAACGACCATATTGATGATGGGCTTGATTACAGTACGGACCACGGCATTATTAAAGCAACGTTTAAATAAACAAAAACACCATGCCAAGGCATGGTGTTTTTTGTCTTCGCAGCAAATTACAGTTTAAAGCGGCTGATTTCACTGTGCAGTTGATGGGACAGCTCTGATAGGCCAGCGGCTTGTTCCGCCGCTTCATGGGCATCCGTTGCTAACTCTTCAGAGACATCGCGAATACCGGACGTATTACGAGTGATCTCTGAGGTCACCGAGGATTGTTCTTCAGCAGCTGAAGCAATTTGTGTCGCCATGTCGCTGATCATTTCTACGGCTTTTTGAATTTGAGTCAGGCTTGCTGCCGCCTCAGTTGCATCATCTACCGAAGTATCAGAAAGCTTACGGCTGTCGTTCATAATCCCCACTGCTTTGGTTGTGGTAGATTGTAGCGTTTCAATCATAGCCTGAATTTCTGTGGTCGAATGGTGAGTTCGTTGGCTCAATATACGAACTTCATCGGCCACGACTGCAAAGCCACGTCCTTGCTCGCCAGCACGCGCTGCTTCAATGGCTGCGTTCAATGCTAACAAGTTCGTTTGTTCAGCAATATCTTGGATAGTCGATAAAATGGTATTGATATTATTGGAATGAGTTTGCAACTCTTCAATCACCCCAGTTGCCACTACCACTTCATCGGATAAATTTGCAATCGAGTGTTGCGTTTGCGTTACTTGGCCAGAGCCATGTTTCGCAGCATCAACCGCTTCATTCGCACTACTTGCAGTATGATCAGCATTACCTGCAATTTCTTTGGTTGCTGCAGCCATTTCATTAATCGCCGTTGCCACCATATTGATTTCATCTTGCTGAACTCGAATACGTTGACGACGTTCTTCTGCATGCTCTGCTGTCGAATGCGCTTGAGTATTTAGTGATTGCGAGATTTGGCTTAAGGTCGTAATCATTTGATGCATGTTACTCACAAACACATTAAAGTTTTTCGCTAAACGCCCCACTTCATCATGGCTATCTGTGTTAATGCGCTGCGTTAAATCACCATCACCAGAAGCAATTTCTTCTAGTGCATCAGATACTCGCAGCAGATCTTTGGTTAATACGTTCACTAACCAGTACACACAAATAATCACTAATAAGGTAATGATGACACCAGTCCAGATTAAGCGAGTTAACATCTCGTGATAGGCGGAATATTCACTGTCATAATCAAGAGCCACAGCAAGTACCCAAGGAGTATCTGCCACAGCAGCAAAGTAGACGAGCTTATCGTGGCCATTAATATTGAGTTGCACCACGTCACCGCTGGCAATAGCCTGCTGAATATGTGCGATCGTCATATTCTGATCAAAATCAGTCGTCGATTTCAGAATTAAGTCTTTATTCGGGTGAGCTAATAATGTGCCATTGTTCCTGTCAATTAAAATAGCTTGCGCATTGTTACCCGCCTTGATGTTGATGACATTGGAAACCAGTTGGTCAATCAATACATCACCACCAAGCACACCTTGTAATCGACCATTGTGTTTGATTGGTTCTGCGACGGTCACCATTAACGCTTGGGTAATCGCATCACGGTAAGCGCCTGTAATGACTAATTTATTGGCATTAACTGCGTCTTGATACCAACCGCGAACTCTAGGATCATAACCGGCTTGATTACGTTCAGTTAACGAGCGGTGCATGTCTCCGTTAACCGTACCAAAGTACGCATCATCAAACCCACCCGCTTTGCGGGTTTGTGTTAAGAAGGGAAGCCAACCTTCATGCCCGACATTGTCTTCCGCCGCTTGCAGCACATCGATACGCTGTTCAATCCAATCGCTAATCCCCTTAACAGCTGTTGAGGCGATGCCACTGGCACGTTGCTTAATACCGCTTTGTGTTTCTTGCTCGAGTTGTGAGGCAGCCAACCACGTTAATGCCACTGCCATCACTATCACTGCCGTCGTGCTCGCAGTAATTAATTTTTGTTTTAATGATAGTTTCATGAAAAAGTTAATTTTTAGCAAAATGTATTATTGTTTACTGATATTACCCATATTAAATACTTTGTACAGATCAAAATGTAGATTTCATATCGGTTTGGATGCTTATTCCATATCGTTATCAATACACCTAAACTTTTTCATATATTTAAAACTAAATTCGATATTAAATTGACGATACGCCACAAAGTTGACTTATATTTTTACCAGTTAATATACTGTTTTTATTAGTAAACATTTGTAAAACTCATTAATTTGACTGCATTATATTTGGCAAAGTACTGAACGAGCCGATGTGATTATTGCTGGATAAAAAAATGGGATATCGAAGATATAAAAAAACCAGCCGAATTTGGCTGGTTTTGTCTATTAAGATGAGAATGCTAAGCGCGAATTTATAATTTAAACTGACGGATTTCTCCATCAAGTTGTTGTGAAAGCTCAGACAAATCGCTTGCTTGCTGCGATGCCTCATGAGCCTCCGAGCTTAGAGCATCCGATACATCACGAATGCCCTCTGTATTGCGAGTGATCTCTGATGTCACTGATGCCTGCTCTTCCGCTGCAGAAGCAATCTGCGTCGCCATATCACTGATGTTTTCTACCGCCTGTTGGATTTGCGTTAAGCTTGCCGCTGCGGCCACCGCATCCTGCACAGACGTATCAGAAAGTGATTGACTGTCATTGATCATACTCACTGCACGAGTTGTTGTCGCTTGCAGTGTATCGATCATAGTTTGAATCTCTTTGGTCGACGTATTAGTCCGCTGACTCAGCACTCGAACTTCATCAGCCACCACCGCAAAACCACGACCTTGCTCTCCCGCACGCGCCGCTTCAATGGCGGCATTCAGCGCCAATAGGTTGGTTTGCTCAGAGATGTCTTGAATGGTCGATAAAATCGTGCTGATGCTATTGGTATGAGTTTCTAGTTCTTTAATCACCTGAGCGGCTTCTAATACTTCATGAGCCAGACTTTCAATCGAATTTTTTGTCTGCGTAACCTGGGCCGTACCATCAATGGCGGCACTCACTGCTTCATTAGCGTGAGTTGCGGTATTGTCCGCATTACCCGCAATCTCTTGCGTTGCGGCTGCCATTTGATTGATTGCGGTCGCCACCATATTGATTTCATCTTGCTGCACCTGAATACGAGCACTGCGGTCTCCGGCATGTTCTGCCGTTGTGTTTGCTTGTTGACTCAAGCTACTCGAAACACGACTTAACTTCGAGACCATGTCGTGCATATGGCTGACAAAGGTGTTGAAGTTTTCTGCCAGTTTACCCACTTCATCATCGCTATGCGGACGCAGACGTTGCGTTAAATCTCCTTCCCCATTGGCAATTTCTTCAAGTGCACGGGAGACACGCATTAAATCTGAAGTCAGATAGCTGACAAGCCAAGAAGCCGCGACGATAACGATCAGAGTGACAACAATCGAAGCGATGATTAATCTCGTCATTAATGTGGATTGAGCAGCAAACTCACTATCACGATCGAGTTCTAACCCAAATATCCAAGGCGATCCTTCGACACGTGCAAAATAGAAAAATTTATCAGCACCGTTAATACTCGTTTCCATCAATTGATGCGAATCAGCGGCGGCTTCTACTGCAGAGAGTGATAAATCATTTGAAAATGAGTGCAAAGGTTTGAGCAGTAGTGATTTATTAGCATGCGCCAGCAAGGTGCCATTTTGCCCATCAATTAACATTGCTTGAGCATTTTGCCCCGCTTTAATGTTAATCACCCCTTCCACTAATTGCTCTATCAAGATATCGGCACCGACGACTCCGACAAACTGACCAGCATGTTGCACGGGCTGAGCAATGGTAATCATCATGGCTTGACTGCTCGAGCCACGATACGCTGGTGTAATGATTTGTTGATTCGCGGTACGCGCTGATTTATACCAGCCACGAACTCGAGGATCATACCCAGCTTTATTATGTGCAGGGTTTGAACGATACATATTCCCCTGCTCAGTACCAAAGTACATTTCATAAATACCGCCACCATTTGCAGCTTGCTGCAAATACGGCTCGATATTTTGTTCGGTGGTGTATTGATTAACGGTCTTCGTCACTAGGCGACGTTGAGCAACCCAATCGGCAATTCCTTTTACTGACGTTGCAGATACCGCGTGAGCACGCTGCTCGATATCATGCATGGTTTGTGTACGAATTTGCGAGGCTGACAACCAAGTTAATGCTCCAGCCATGAGGACCACGGCTGAAAGACTAGCTCCGATAAGTTTTTGTTTTAGAGTTAGTTTCATGCAAAAAACAATTATGTAAAGAATAGAACGCGGATAGTAACCGACTTTTCAATAAGATGCATTAATTACATACGCATTTAGGTGGGTATTAATTTGTTACTATTCATTAAGATGGGATGTAATGTCCTATCGCTAAATCGTTCTCTGCAGAGTATTTGTATATGGATGATACATGTCTGTGGTAGCAGGACCAAACGTAAAAAGGCCGGATGATCTCCCATCCGGCCTTATCTATCTTATCGAAGACTTAACTTAACGCTCTTCGGTACGCATACCTTTCACTAAGCTCACACACATCAGAAGCAAAATCACGGTAAACGGTAACGCCGTTGAAATCGCACCTGCTTGTAACGCTTGGATTGCATCACTACCACCAATCCACAATAGTGCGATAGCAATAGCGCCTTCAATCAATGCCCAGAAAATACGTTGTGGAACAGGAGCATCTAGCTTACCGCCAGCAGTAATGCTGTCGATAACCAGTGAACCCGAGTCTGATGACGTGATGAAGAACACCAATACCAGAATCACACCAACGATAGACAATACGTTCCCCATAGGTAGTGCTTCAAACATTTGGAACAATGCTAATGAAACATCCGTAATACCTTTATTACCCAGAACACCAATATGGTTAGCAATTTGATCGATAGCTAGACCACCGAATACCGACATCCATACTAAAGTCACGACTGTAGGAACAAGTAACACTGCGACCAAAAATTCGCGTACTGTACGGCCTTTTGAGACACGTGCAATGAACATACCTACGAATGGGGACCATGAAATCCACCATGCCCAATAGAAGATTGTCCAACCGTGCATCCAGCTTTCATCCGGACGGTTATGTGGATTACTCAAAGCAATAATATTCTCAATGTATGCCATTAAAGTTGTTGGAATACTTGAGAATGTGACTGCGTAGCCTAACAAAGCCACAGCAAGTAACAGTAAGAATGCGATGATCATGTTGATGTTAGAGATAACTTTAACACCACCATCAATACCACGAATAACAGAAATGGTTGCCAGAATAGTCACACCGACAATAATGGTGATTTGCAGACCAATCCCACCATCAATACCAAACACATGGTGAATACCACTTGCCGCTTGTTGTGCACCTAGACCTAACGATGTTGCCAGACCAAACAAGGTCGCAAGTACCGCAAGAATATCAACAATATGACCAGCCCAACCCCATGCACGATCGCCTAAAATAGGGAAAAAGATCGAGCGAATAGACAGTGGCAAGCCTTTGTTGTAGCAGAAAAATGCCAGTGACAATGCAACAACAGCATAAATAGCCCATGGGTGTAATCCCCAGTGGAACATCGTTGCACCCAATGCGGTACTTGCCGCTTCTGGCGTGTTTGCTGTCACAGCTAACGGTGTACCATAAGCTCCGCTAAAGTAACCAGCGGGTTCTGCCACACTCCAGAACATTAGGCCAATCCCCATGCCCGCAGCAAATAGCATTGACAACCAAGACATAAATGAGTGATCCGCAGTGGCTTCTTTACCACCAAGACGGATGCGTCCGTAAGGCGACACAATCAGAGCTAGACAGAAAATAACAAAAATATTGCCGGACCACATAAACAGGACATCAAAAGTATTTATGATCCAAGTTTTCACGCTATTTAGTACAGATTTTGCTGTCGCAGGATCAGACACTAATGTCGCCACCAAAAAAAGCAGAATAAGACCTGCACTAATACCAAATACCGGATTATGGACATCAAACCCCCACTTCTGGACGTTATCCTGACCGACCGTGTAATCAGTATTGTCTATACTGTATTTATCGATACCTTTCGTCATTTGACCTCTCTTTAGGTTATTCCAGATTGAACTCAATAACAGTGAGAACGAAACATTCGATTAATCGTTTCGAGTTATTTGTTTCGTGTTCATATAGATTCACTAAGTTCATCAAGGCGTATGATTATACATATACGGTTCTTTTAGTCCACCCATTGGTGAAAAATTCATCATAAAATCACCAATTTACTGCTTGATTGGCTATTCTATAAACATAACATGCCATAAAAATCCTTTGTATACGAAACATTCCACCTCATTCTATAGTGCGAGATCGACCGCAAAAATAGACAAAAAAAAGTATGTCCTCAACACTTTTCAACTGGCTTTAAGTGCGTTATTGTCCACGCTATATAAATACACCTCATTTGGACTGGAATACATTGGAAAAACATGAAGAAGTTCTGGTAGCCATCCGCCAGATCATTCGCGCCATAGACCTACATTCTAAACAGCTAAGCAAACATGCCGGTTTGACAGGACCACAACTGATTCTGATGCGCTCAATCGAGAGCTTGGGGCAGGTAACAATTCGTGAGTTATCAAAGCACACCAACATGAGTCAGGCCACTGCCACCACGATTCTAGATCGCTTAGAACGTAACGGTTATGTGCAACGCGTGCGTAGTGAACGTGACAAACGTAAGGTTCATGCTCACCTGACAGAATCAGGTAAAGAGCTACTTGATAAAGCACCTCAACCTTTACAAGATAACTTTGTTGCTCGTTTCCAAAAATTAGACGAGTGGGAGCAGACGTTATTGTTGTCTTCAGTACAACGTTTATCGGCAATGATGAATGCTGAAAATATGGATGTGGCGCCAATGTTAGAGCTTGGTAGTATTTCTAAGCATGAATGAGGTTGGAGGTTCAACAGTGCCCAATCTCTTAATTCCATACAGTCTGTAACTATTTAACAATAGCAACACTGGTCTTGTTGTTATCTCACAATATCTAGTCTTATAGAAATAGATAGGCCCCGGTCAATGACCGGGGCCTTAATCTTTTTACCGACCGCATTAAGAGCGCTCTACTTATCAATATCATCGATGTATTGTATCTACAAAGACTACTGATATCCGCCACCGAACGGCGACCAGAGCACGCATCTAAACCACGATGGGTTAATAAAGTGTCTACATCAAGATGTGAGATTAAATCGCTTTGTAGATAACTTTATTACCGCCTAGTTGCTCTTTCTCTACTAGGTTTTCTTGCAACAGTTTTTTCAATGCGCCAGTCGCCCATGAAGCCGCTTTTGCGTCTTCTTGGCCCGCAGCTAAACCGATCGATTTTGGATTGATACCTTCAGCGTTTGCTACCACGATATCTAACACTTGTTGCTGTTTAGGAGTTAAAGCAACGTCTGCTTTTGCTTCAGCGACAACTTTCGCTGCTGCTGGTGCTGCTTTTACTGTTTTTTCTGCAACAGGCTTCGCCGCTACTGCTTTTTTAGCTTTTGGCGCTGAAGATAGGTTAGCTACAATCGCTTTCATGCGTTTTTGCAGTTTTGACTGCACTTTACGCTTATGAGCAAGTCTCATTGAGTATGTCTCCATTTCACTGCGTGGGTGCAGTGGTGAAAATTGAAGCGCGATTTATACCAAAATTTCGCGTTCATTTGTAGGGCAATCCCCGACTTGATCACAAAAAAGAGGAATAAAACCTACGGATGACTACTATTTAACCATGAGTTATAGTGATCAAAAGCAAAAATACTGAGTATAAATACAGAGTTTTCAATCATTAACTAATATGGATAACATACTCAATCACATGCAGACTGTTCATTTATCCAATCATCGCTTTGATGTTTCAGCGCCATGGGTGCGTTGGATTTGTATATTTCTTATCACTCTCACCTTAATTGCAGCGATGTTTTTTGCCCAAACTATCTATCAGGCAATTGCCATCATTACGCTGGCACTGTGCCTTGCCCTCGTAACTCGATGGATATTGCGCATCAGCCAAGTCGATTACACCTTAACGGCCAGTCATTTTCAGCAGCACTTTGCCAAAGGTGGATGGGTCGTAAAGTGGACCAATATTAGCCGCATCGGGATCTGCGATTATCAACGAGCTGATGGCTGGAACCAGCCTCTTCCTTGGATTGGGATTCGCCTTAAATCTTACGCGCCGTATCTCGACAGTATTTGTCCACGACTCGCAAGCGACATTTTGATGAATCAGCGTGCCCTACTCTATTTAGGTGCTCAGCAACACCGTAAGCCGTTGGCGTTTGAAGATATTATTCTCGATTCAGAACCGTTCGTCGATGAAACAGGCACAGTGTATAAAGGACTATTAGCCATGTTAGCGAATAGGATGCGGTATCAAAGGGAGTTTTTCGGCTATGACGTGTTTATTTCTGCTGCCGATTTGGACCGTAGTGAAGAAGAGTTTGTTGGTCTGACTCGCCGTTACTTAGCAGCGGCCGAGCCAGACCAATAATACAGCGTTGAAATATAGAGCTAACTATTACATTGGCATTTCATCAGCGACAAATGGGTTGCTTGCACGTTCATGACCAAAAGTCGATTTAGGTCCATGACCAGGAATAAAGGTGACATCATTACCTAATGGCCACAATTTTGTTTTAATCGAATTGATCAAAGTATTAAAATCGCCACGTGGAAAATCCGTCCGACCAATGCTGCCGTTAAATAGTACATCACCGACAAAAGCTAAGCGTGCTGATTCACTAAATAGCACCACATGCCCAGGGGTATGCCCTGGCGTATGGTAAACTTTTAAGGTTTCATTGCCAAAGCTAACCTCATCGCCTTCGTCTAACCACTGTGTCGGTTCAAATGCTTCAGTAAGAGGGAAACCAAACATTTGGCTTTGCCCTTCTAGGCCTTGTAGCCAGAAGTTATCGTCTTTATGCGGACCGATCACTGGAATATCCTGCAGCTTAGCCACCAGCTCTTTTGTACCGCCTACATGGTCTAAATGCCCATGAGTAAGTACAACTTTAGTGACATTCACACCAAGCTCGTCGATCAACATTGCCAGCTGTTTTACGTCACCGCCTGGATCGATAACAATACCGTCATTGGTGCTATCACACCATACGATAGAGCAATTTTGGGCAAATGAGGTTACGGGAACCACCTGATATTGAAGAGACATAGTTTAGCCTTTACCGTTATACGAAACTGAGAGCACTATGACACTCTCTTTCAGGTTTGACAAGGCTTCACGGGCGGTGACAAATCTCGATCGTTGGTTGTTTGTACAAATTATTAGTATTTTTTATTGCGTGATCAAAAGGCATTTTGCGCATTATCCAGTTGATCGTAACGATAAATATCAGCTCGATAATGCAATTCCCCATTTTCATACCACACCGTTTGATAAATCATTCTGACAGGAATATGACTTTTCAAAGCAATCGACTGATTAGGTAGGCTTTCTTGCTCTTGAGTGGGCTGCTCGACCAACCCAGGTTGGTGCATTAACTTTTCAGCAAACGCTTTCGCATCTTCGACCCGAATACAGCCCGAGCTATACGCTCTGCGACTGCGGTCAAACAAGTTTTTATGCGGTGTATCATGCAGATAAATAGCTCTGCGATTAGGCGTGTTGAATTTGTACAGTCCGAGAGCGTTGTCTTTTCCAGCACGCTGACGCATCTTATAAGGGAATTGCCATCCTTGCTGGTCCTGCCAATCAATCGTGGATATATCGACGGGCTCTTTATCATGCCAATGTTGGACAACATCAATATTATTCTGTTGCAGGTATTCTTTATCTTGTTGCACATGAGGAAGAATATCTTCCACCATAATTTTACGTGGTACATTCCAAACGGGGTTAAAAATAAGAGAATCTAAACGGGTATGGAGTAAAGGTGTCGGGCGGCTGCGACGACCAACAATCACTTTAGAGGTAAAAGCTGGCTCGCCATTAAACCAATACACCATTTTAAATGCGGGGATATTGACGACGATCGAAGCTTGCTTATTGGTAGGCCAAAGTCGCATTCTTTCCGCATTCAGCGCTAATAGATGTTTACGTTCAACCATGGGCATATTTAGCCACTTTAACGTCGACCAGCCTATCACACCATCATCTTTTAACCCATGCATCCGCTGGAATGCTTTGATTGGTGCAACCAGTGTATTGTCATAGTCACTCTGCGCCAAATTAACTGGGCTGACATCAATGTTAGCTAACGCCAGTCTGGTAATCAGGTGCTGACGATCCTCCAGTGGATCATTAAGTTTTTTTACACCACTTTGCTGATATAAAGGCAATGACGCCACTTGAATTGAAGACAAAAACTGATGGGCTTTTACCAATTGGCGATATCCATCATCTTGCGGGGAGTAATCATGAATAAGAGCCCTTAAATGCTTCAGTTCGATTGCCATATTTAAATCGAACATCGCCTGTGCATTTGGTACAGGTAAGGGATGATTCAACTTGAGCTTAAAAAACCACGTCATACCATGCACCGGAGCTTGCTGCGCATAACTGAGATACATCAACAAGGTATCCGTCGCTAACAGATCGTATTGATACCAATCTTTACGTTCACGATACATCGTGAGATAGCGAAGTTGACGGTCAAACAAGGGACTAATCTGTGCATCTTTGATTAAAGTCAGCTGATATTCAAGTGCATCACCATCGCGTAAATCCAACCACAAACGACGGTCATGATAGGTGGAATAGATCTGTTTCAGTTGATCGGGATACTGAAGAAAAAATGTCACGGGTTCTTTGGGTTCTATCCAACCCAATTTAGAAAAGTGCTCTAAAGAATCTGCGTTGACAGGTTGCGTGAGCAACATCAACCCTAACCAACCCCACCAACGAACGCTCAACTTCATGCAATTCTCTACTTATTACCATGTTGAGTCATTTCTCTGGCCATCGCTCAGATAATGACGATTATGTTGGGTTAGTATGGCAAAGATTTACACCAAGTGTTAGTTGTCATTGATAACTTCGTTAAGATAATCAATGCATCAGAGCAATATTCACGGCTTAAATAGAAATACAAATGAGGCACTAATTGAGATAAACAAGGATGAAAATAAGGAATGAAATCCGTTTGAAGTAGAGATACCCAAATGATCTCAAGATACAGGATTCAGAGTGTTGTCAACGACGGCCAGTCGAGGCCAATGACAAAAGGAATGATCATTCCTTTTATCATTGGGCACAGCAAATGGTCGATGAGCTCTCGAAAGCGCGGTTAAGACAACTTAAGGTGGTGGTGACCGTGTGATACTTTTGCTTTTAGATAGTTCTCGTTACCGTCTTTTAAGTGTGCATCGGTATTAACAACATCAACAATTTCAATACCATGTTCTTTTAAATCATGCACTTTTTTAGGATTATTGGTCACGAGGCGAATTTTAGTGACGTTTAGTGCTTGCAGCATTTGTGCTGCTTCGGTGAAATCACGTAAATCATCAGCAAATCCGAGTTCGTTATTCGCTTGATATGTATCCATACCTTGGCTTTGTAAACGGTACGCATCAATCTTGTTGTACAGACCGATACCACGACCTTCTTGGCGCAAATAAAGGATAATTCCGCCCTGAGCGCCCATTTTAGTAATCGTTTCTTCTAACTGTTCGCCACAGTCACACCGTGATGAATGGAAAACGTCTCCAGTCAAACATTCAGAATGCATGCGTACCAAAGGAATATCTTGCGTTCTATCGGCATGTTTAAAAATCACTGCGACATGTTCTTTATCAGTTTTTAAACCGCGGAATGAAAGAATCTCTGCATCGATATTACTTTTCGCGCCTACTTTCAAGTCAACCCTGGCTCGTACTTCCGCCATATCTTCACTCACTTCTTTATTTGGTTGATGCATTTCGGTATGCATTTGGAATTCTATTAATTGTGATGCTAACTATGGGGTCAGCATCGCACATTTTCAACGACTACATTACATTTTACTAAGTATTCTAGCGCCGCTTGAGCTGAACATATGGCGTAATGTGTCTTTAGTGTGGCAATTATATACCTAAATCTGTATAAGAGGCAGATTAAACAAAGGAATGGCTTAACTTATTGATATATTGAGGATATTAACCCCACCTATCGCTGTAATACAGTGATAGGTCCAACATAAAACACAGGCACAATAATGATCAGAGACGAAAAAACCCAGCAATGGGGAGCTGGGCTTTCTAAATTCTTTTTAAGGCAAGGCGAACCAATTAAACTCTTTTGGCCTATTTCAATGACTCGATTTATTTTTCCACATCGTAAGCTCAACCCAAACTTGGCCAAGCTCTTTCAATTCTTCGTCAGTTAACAATGATAGGGTTGGATGATTCTGCGTCACAGTTTTTGATGCCGTTGCTTGGAACGCACCAATGCGCGCATAAAAATCCTTCTTCAATTGAGTTATCTCTTCCAGTTCCACTGCTATTCCCCATTACTTTAGCTAGTTCTCAAAAATAATACCATTTTTCATTGTTTTATGAATTTTTGATAAAAATTATGGAACCTTAATCACAAAAAACTGCTTGCAATACTAGAACCATTTAATTTTTTCCTCACCCATCTGACGACATATTAGCCACATGAAAGATGAATAATGGCTAAATAAAAGGTGCGGACTAGAACAATTAATATAATTATATATTACTTTAGCAAATGTAAATAATAAATTTAAAAAATTTATTACCTATCAAACAAACAACCAAAATAACCGAGCAATTAATTAATGATCAAATTATATGATCACATTATATTCGCATGATCATTAAAAGATCCTTTATTTGATCCCGATAATTTCTCTATTCTTGATAAAAGAAAAACAGCATCTATAGGTTATTTAACGCGCATTAAAAAGCCGGATTTTTAAATCCGGCTTTTATATTTCTTAGGCAAGAAAAGTTATCTAACCAAAATAATGGAAAGAGGTTTAATGCTATTCTTGCTCGTCTTCTGCATCAGAGTCATCACCTTCTTCAGGTGCAGCAGAATCTGTAGTTTCTTGAGAATCAACAACTTGTTCTTCCCCGTCCACAATTTCTTCTACTTCTTCTAACTCTTCAATTTCTTCGATGCGCTGCAAAGCAACCACTTGTTCGCCTTCAGATGTACGAATCAGTGTGACACCTTGGGTGTTACGACCGACTTGGCTCACTTCAGACACACGTGTACGAACCAGCGTACCCGCGTTAGTGATCATCATGAATTCGTCAGCTTCGTCTGCTTGGATCGCACCCACAACGGATCCGTTACGCTCAGAGACTTTGATCGAAACAACACCCTGAGTCGCACGACTCTTCGCTGGATATTGTTCTAGCTCTGTACGTTTACCGTAACCATTTTCAGTCACAGTTAGTACATCACCATCAGTCTTCGGTACGATGAGTGATACCACTTGGTCACCATCAGCGAGCTTCATACCACGTACACCAGATGCAGTACGACCCATTGCACGAACTTGATCTTCTTTAAAGCGTACTACTTTACCGAATTTCGAGAACAGCATGATATCGTTTTCGCCGTTAGTGATATTAACACCAATCAACGAGTCATCGTCACGCAGGTTAACAGCGATTAGACCGTTAGCACGAACATTAGCGAACTGAGAAAGCGTAGTTTTCTTCACAGTACCGTCGCCAGTCGCCATGAAAATATAACTATCTTCTGTGTATTCACTCACTGGAAGAATCGCAGAAATACGCTCACCTGCTTCAAGAGGCAAAATATTAACAATTGGCTTACCACGAGCGGTACGTGTTGCATGCGGCAATTGATAAACTTTCAAGCGATATGCTTTACCACGAGTAGAGAAGCACAGAATGTTATCGTGAGTATTTGCCACCAACAGACGATCGATGAAGTCTTCATCTTTCATGCGCGTTGCACTCTTACCACGACCACCACGACGTTGCGCTTCGTAATCACTTAGCAGTTGGTACTTAACGTAACCTTCGTGTGACAGTGTCACTACTACATCTTCACGAGCAATCAGCTCTTCTAGGTCGATGTCATGGCTCGCTGCAGTGATTTCAGTACGGCGCGCATCACCAAAGCTATCACGAACAATTTCAAGTTCTTCGCGAATCACTTCCATCAAACGAGTTGTGCTTGAAAGAATCAATAGATATTCAGCGATTTGATCAAGAAGACCTTTATACTCATCCAAGATTTTTTCATGTTCTAGACCAGTTAGACGGTGTAGACGCAAATCAAGGATTGCTTGAGCTTGTTGTTCAGTTAAGTAGTAAAGACCGTCGCGAATACCATATTCTGGTTCAAGCCATTCTGGACGAGCAGCATCTGAATCATCACCGGCACGTTCCAGCATCGCTGCAACATGACCCAGTTCCCAACCACGAGCAATTAAGCCTTCTTTCGCTTCTGCTGGTGTTGGTGCTTTACGAATCAGTTCAATGACTTCATCGATGTTTGCAAGAGCCAGAGCCAAACCTTCAAGGATATGAGCACGGTCACGCGCTTTGCGCAATTCATAGATGGTACGACGAGTCACCACTTCACGGCGGTGGTTAACGAAGCACTTCAGCATATCTTTCAGGTTGAACAACTGAGGTTGGCCTTCGTTTAGCGCTACCATGTTGATACCGAAAGTAGTTTGTAGCTGGGTATTGGTATAAAGGTTGTTTAAAACCACTTCACCAACTGCATCGCGTTTACACTCGATAACAATACGCATACCGTCTTTATCAGACTCATCACGTAGCGCACTGATGCCTTCTACTTTTTTATCTTTTACTAATTCTGCAATTTTTTCGATCAGACGAGCTTTGTTCACCTGATAAGGGATTTCCGAAACAATAATGGTTTCACGACCATTTTTATCTTGTTCGATATCCGCTTTAGAACGCATGTATATTTTACCGCGCCCTGTTTTGTATGCGTCAACAATCCCTTTGCGACCACTAATGATCGCCGCTGTTGGGAAATCAGGTCCTGGGATGTATTCCATTAGCTCATCGATCGTGATCTCTTCATTTTCGATGTAAGCCAAACAACCATTGATCACTTCGGTCAAGTTGTGTGGTGGAATATTTGTTGCCATACCTACCGCGATACCAGAGGCACCGTTAACCAGCAGGTTAGGAATTTTTGTTGGTAGAACAGCAGGAATTTGTTCTGTACCGTCGTAGTTATCAACAAAATCGACGGTTTCTTTGTCTAGGTCAGCCAGCAACTCGTGCGCAATTTTCGCCATACGTACTTCGGTATAACGCATTGCTGCTGCGGAGTCGCCGTCGATCGAACCAAAGTTCCCTTGACCATCAACCAGCATGTAACGCAGTGAGAAAGGCTGTGCCATACGAACAATAGTGTCGTATACAGCAGTATCACCATGCGGGTGATATTTACCTATTACGTCACCCACGACACGGGCAGATTTTTTATAAGGCTTATTCCAGTCATTACCCAGAACATCCATCGCGAACAAAACACGACGGTGAACCGGTTTTAGGCCATCACGCACATCAGGAAGAGCACGACCAACGATAACTGACATCGCATAGTCTAGGTACGAACCACGAAGCTCATCTTCAATGTTAACGGGCGTGATCTCTTTAGCTAGATCGCTCATAGAGCCATTATCCCTCTATAGTTTGATCGGTATATCTAAGTAAGAACAACATGTCATTTTATTAGTGGTATTTTTACCACAAAAAATGAGCAGTGCGGTTTTCTAGATATAATTGATACATATAAGGTGAAAAAATATAACACAAATTTCTGGGTGTAGGCATCACTTTCCTTGTCCTTTTATTATGTTGTGACCTCCGTTGAGATTCACTTGACGACAAATTATACATTCTTGACGTTTTGCTTAAATAAGCGCTCAAAAAAACATCACCCGGACCAGATTCAAGGATAAGCACTGGTGAACTTCTGATGCAGGGTTATAATGCATCCACAATTTAATTGGTTAATGATGAGTATCATAGGCAAATAATTATGGCTCAAACACAAAACGTCGACCCGAACGAAATACAAAAATTTGAAGATATGGCCTCACGCTGGTGGGACCTAGAAGGTGAATTCAAACCTCTTCATCAAATTAACCCTCTGCGTCTTAACTATGTATTGGACAAAGCAGATGGTCTATTTGGCAAAACCGTATTAGACGTTGGTTGTGGCGGCGGTATTTTAGCTGAGAGCATGGCACGCGAAGGTGCTAACGTGACTGGCCTTGATATGGGTAAAGAGCCACTTGAAGTCGCACGTCTACACGCGCTAGAAACTGGCACTAAACTCAACTACATTCAAAGTACAATTGAAGATCATGCACAGCAACATCCCCAGCACTATGATGTTGTTACTTGCATGGAGATGTTGGAGCACGTGCCCGATCCTCAATCAGTGATTGATGCCTGTGCAAAACTTGTAAAACCAAACGGTCATGTCTTTTTCTCAACCTTGAATCGTAATTTCAAATCCTACTTGTTTGCGATTGTTGGGGCTGAAAAGCTACTGAAAATTGTGCCTGAAAACACCCATGACCATGATAAATTCATTCGTCCATCAGAAATGATGAAGATGATTGACCACACTCCTTTGCAAGAAATGGGTATCACAGGATTACTTTATAATCCGTTAACTGACACCTATCGCCTTGGTCGAAATGTTGATGTGAATTACATCGTTCACACGCAATTATTCTAATCTGGATATTGATCGTGCAAGAACGTTCGTATGTGTAAATATTTACCGTACTTTGAACGGTTTTTGTGCGCTTGATTCCACTTTGTACAGTGCCTTTTTGAAGGTCATTTTCGGGCAAAGATCAAGAAGTTTTTTTTTGATCCTGGTTATCTATAAAACAATCTGAGAAATGGTTTTTTTTCACTTCAATCCTGCTCTTAGATCATCAGTAAGTAGACACTAACTGTTTTTTTTAGTTTTGTAAGTTATCCACAAACTGTCCAGAATCTCTCACTTGCAATAGCCCTCTGATGGCACTATCTTGTAATGCGAAACGACACAGACCCCTATATATAGTGTTTTGACCCATTATCTATAGGGTTTGCTTTTTGAGAAAAGTTCGCAAAATATTGACAACAACTACACAAAATGCCGCTTTTATCAGTTTTGTTAGGGAAATAAAGCAGAATGAACCAAGAACTTACTGTCACTAAGCGTGATGGCCGTAAAGAAAAGATCAATTTAGACAAAATTCACCGCGTAATCACATGGGCGGCTGAAGGTTTAGATAACGTATCTGTTTCACAAGTAGAACTACGCGCTCACATCCAGTTCTATGAAGGCATCACGACATCTGACATTCACGAAACCATCATCAAGTCCGCCGCCGACCTTATCTCTGAAGAGACACCAGATTATCAATACCTGGCTGCGCGTCTTGCTATTTTCCATCTTCGTAAAAAGGCGTATGGCCAATATGAGCCACCGACGTTGTTTGACCATGTTTCAAATATGGTTGAAAAAGGCAAATACGACCGTCACCTACTTTCAGACTACACTCGTGCAGAACTAGAGCAACTTGATAGCTTTATTGATCACCGTCGCGATCTGAACTTCTCTTATGCTGCTGTTAAACAGCTAGAAGGTAAATATTTCGTTCAGAACCGTGTAACAGGTCAAATCTACGAAAGTGCACAGTTCTTATACATTTTAGTCGCCGCTTGTCTGTTCGCCAACTATCCCAAAGAAACACGTTTGGACTACATCAAACGTTTTTACGACGCGACATCGACATTTAAGATTTCTTTACCTACGCCAATTATGGCGGGGGTACGCACACCAACTCGTCAATTTAGCTCTTGCGTGCTTATCGAATGTGGCGACAGCCTCAACTCAATCAACGCAACAGCAAGCTCTATCGTTCGTTACGTATCGCAACGCGCTGGCATTGGTATTAACGCTGGTCGTATTCGCGCACTCGGTTCAGAGATTCGCGGTGGTGAAGCATTCCACACTGGCTGTATCCCATTCTACAAATACTTCCAAACAGCAGTAAAATGTTGTTCGCAAGGTGGTGTACGTGGTGGAGCTGCGACTGTGTTCTACCCACTTTGGCATGGCGAAGCTCAATCACTCCTCGTACTGAAGAACAACCGCGGTGTTGAAGAAAACCGTGTTCGTCACATGGACTATGGTGTTCAATTAAACAAATTGATGTATCAACGCTTGGTTGAAGGTGGCAATATCACCCTATTCTCTCCTTCTGACGTTCCAGGGTTGTACGATGCATTCTTTGAAGACCAAGATGAGTTTGAACGTCTATACGTTAAATACGAAAACGATGCGAGCATTAAGAAAACCACTGTCAAAGCTGTTGAACTGTTTTCACTTCTAATGCAAGAACGTGCGTCTACTGGCCGTATTTACATTCAAAACGTCGATCACTGTAATACACATAGCCCGTTTGATGAGAAAGTCGCGCCTGTACGTCAATCGAACTTATGTCTTGAAATCGCACTACCAACTAAACCACTAGCCAATGTAGAAGATGATGAAGGCGAAATCGCCCTATGTACTCTGTCTGCATTCAACTTGGGCGAGATCAAATCACTGGATGATTTTGAAGAACTGTCAGAGTTGGTTGTTCGCGCTCTCGATGCCCTGCTTGATTACCAAGATTATCCACTGCCAGCTGCGCGTAAATCATCAATGAACCGCCGCACTCTTGGTGTGGGCGTGATCAACTACGCATACTACTTAGCGAAAAATGGTGTTCGTTACTCAGACGACAGCGCAGTCGGCCTCACTCACCGCACATTTGAAGCGATGCAGTACTACTTACTGAAAGCTTCTCTTGAATTGGCAAAAGAGCGTGGACGTTGCCCACTGTTTGATGAAACCAACTATGCGAAAGGCCTAATGCCTATCGATACGTATAAAAAAGATGTAGATCTTATCTGTGAAGAGCCGCTTCATTACGATTGGGATGCATTGCGTGCAGAAATCATGGAACACGGTCTACGTAACTCGACGTTGACGGCATTGATGCCTTCAGAAACATCATCGCAAATTTCAAATGCCACCAACGGTATTGAGCCGCCACGTGGTTACGTTTCAGTCAAAGCATCGAAAGACGGTATTTTGAAACAAGTAGTGCCTGAGTACACTAAGTACAAAGACAACTATGAACTGCTGTGGAATATTAATGGCAACGACGGTTACCTACACCTAGTTGGCGTTATGCAGAAGTTTGTTGACCAAGCTATTTCATCAAACACTAACTACGACCCAAGCCAATATGAATCTGGCAAGGTTCCGATGAAACAACTACTAAAAGATCTGCTGACAGCCTATAAATTTGGTGTAAAAACCTTGTACTACCACAATACTCGTGATGGTGCAAAGGATGAGCAGAGCGGTACAGTGGTACAAGCTCAAGATGATGATTGTGCAGGCGGCGCTTGTAAGATCTAAGCGAGACATCGCCTCTTCCCTTAATTATTCGTTGCGGCTTATGCCGCAACGTATTCTATTAAGGCTGACTCATTAATTGAACGTTCCTCCCCTCGGAGGGAACAAAACGGATGAAAGTGATATGGCTTATAGTACTTTTACACAAAATAAAAACGACCAGTTAAAAGAGCCTATGTTCCTCGGTCAGCCGGTGAACGTAGCGCGTTACGACCAACAAAAATACGAAATTTTTGAAAAACTTATTGAGAAGCAACTCTCTTTCTTCTGGCGTCCAGAAGAAGTCGATGTTTCTTCTGATCGTATTGACTACGCAAAACTACCAGAGCATGAAAAACACATCTTCATCTCGAATTTGAAATATCAAACACTGCTTGATTCGATTCAAGGTCGTAGCCCAAACGTCGCACTATTACCGCTGGTCTCTCTACCTGAACTAGAGACTTGGATTGAAACATGGTCTTTCTCTGAGACTATTCACTCACGTTCTTACACTCATATCATCCGTAATATCGTTAACGATCCAGCGGTTGTTTTTGATGATATCGTTGAAAATGAACACATCATTAAACGCGCGAAAGACATCTCAACGTACTACGACAAACTGATTCAGTTGACTAATGACTACCACCGCTTTGGCGAGGGTGTACATGAGCTAAATGGTGAGAAAGTTGAGGTTAAGCTTCACGAGTTGAAAAAACAGCTTTACCTATGTTTGATGTCAGTGAACGCACTTGAAGCGATTCGTTTCTACGTGAGTTTCGCGTGTTCATTCGCGTTTGCTGAGCGTGAGCTCATGGAAGGTAATGCTAAAATCATCAAATTGATCGCTCGCGATGAAGCATTGCACCTAACAGGTACCCAGCATATGCTGAACCTACTACGCAATGGTATGGATGATTTTTCATTTATTCAAATCGCAGAAGAAGCAAAACAAGACTGTTTTGATCTATTCAAAGATGCCGCGGAACAAGAGAAAGAATGGGCAGAATACCTATTCAAAGATGGTTCGATGATTGGCCTTAACAAAGATATTCTAAGCCAATATGTGGAATACATTACCAATATCCGTATGCAAGCAGTGGGTCTTGAACCTGCGTACCCAGGTGCTGATACCAACCCTATTCCATGGATCAATGCTTGGTTGTCTTCAGATAACGTTCAAGTTGCCCCACAAGAAGCTGAAATCAGTTCTTACCTTGTTGGTCAAATTGATAACCAAGTTAGCTCTGATGATTTTGAGGGCTTTGAACTGTAATGGCTTCTGTCAAAATCAACAATCAAGTGACCATCGAATCAAACGCCTCTGATACTTTGTTAGAGACGATGGAAAAAGCAGGCCTAGAACCAGAATATAATTGTCGTGATGGTCATTGTGGCGCATGTCGCTGCAAACTCAAAGCTGGGTCTGTCGAGTATGTTGGTTTTGCCATGGCGTTCACTCAGCCAGACGAAATCTTACCGTGTATCTGTAAAGCAAAAACAGCGTTGGAAATTGAAGAAGTTCATTACCAACCTAAAGCAAAACGCGCCTAATGGCGCGTTTTAGTAACAATTCTGAACCGGTGTTACGCTCCTAGTTTTCATCCGATGAAGACAGGGAGAACAGATAAAAAAGCCAGAGCTACGCTCTGGCTTTTGTCATTCCGGATAGAATTTCATCTACAAGTCCAACAGAGATAGGCTTAGCCGCTACCTCTCGACCATCTGCATCGAAAAGAGAGAGACGGTAACCTAAATGACTCTTGTCTTCCTGATCAGTTGGGACGTGACGCCAAAGAGAAGCAATGTCATAAGCACCACTGCTAAGTGCCTCTCCTAGTATCACTTTTTGACTCGATACTTCATACCAAACCAATAATTTAGATTGGTTAAACATACCAGCCTCCTGCCGAAATATCCTCAATGGGAGCTTTCAGTGTACTGGTAAAATCGATCAAAAAAAGCGCAATTTTGTGTTTTTTCCCCCGCACTTTCTAAATCAGATGGTTACACGTTAGATAATTTGAGCATATGTAATAGAATTTTCCCTTACCGCAGAATAAGTCTAGCCATCATGGAGTTAGGAAAGAGGATCTGTTTTGGTACGATCAAAAAATACAGCGTAATGAAGCGAGATCATCACCACGCTGTATAAAAGGGGAAATTATTACAGAGCACTGGTTGGTATAAACAGTTCTTTCACTTTTAGCGTTGCCCCATATTCAGTGAAGACGGGTTTACCTGATAGATAACGACGTAAAATATCTGCTGCTAACGTGCCAATAATCTGTTTTTGATCCTCAATGGTATACTGCCGAGTAAAACGGAAAATTTGTCCCCATTCCCCTTCTGGCGCCGAGAGTGCAACGGTAAATTCCCCATCTTTAATTGGTCCAGTAACAAGAGAAAGGTCAGTGTTACATTTCTCTTTCGTTGCCCCGGCGAGAGCGAAAATCGACGCTAATGGATCTTGCACACCTAAATCGGCGGCGACTTTAGGACTGAGCACCCAACTGTGTCCACAGCGCTGAGCGACGTCCACATTGCTCAGCAACCAGTGCGATAACCAGCCTTTGGTCGATTGCTCCGCAATTGATAGGCTTTGTCCTTTGTCTTCAAGTAAATGTCCTAGGTGATCAAGCATAGGTTCATCGATACTGACAATATAACGCTCTAGATGTTGATATATCATACTCGAGAGTTTCATCCGTTTCTCAGTATCCCTTTTAGGGCCAAACAACTTCACTTCGATAAACGGTAAATATGAACGATAACCCAATGAATACCCTTCAGGTAACTGCAGCTTATCCAACTTCTCACCAATGCCAGACTCTGAGGAACCGAATGTATAAAAATAGCTGCATTCTAAACCAGCCTGCTCGGGATAGCTCTTGCGCAGATCTGGCACAATTTGCTCTTTCACCATTCGCTTAAACTCGCTTGGTACGCCCGGTGTGAAATAAAACCAACAGTCATTGATTTGCAATTTAAACCCGCAAGCGGTACCGATGGGATTATCAATGATAATAGACTTAGCGGGAAGCATGGCCTGCTTTATATTGTTTTGCGGCATCTGGCGCTGGCGAGTAGCGAAAAATGCTTCCATCTGGGTCACCCATTCAGGAAACAAAATTAATTCTTGTTCAGAAACTTCAGCGGCGGCTTCTGCACTTAAGTCATCAGAAGTAGGCCCTAACCCACCATTCACGATGACCACATCGGTATTAAAGCTAAGCATCATTAATTCTTCTACTAATGCAGCTTTAGTGTCTCCAACAGTCGAACGTTTGGCTAGCGGGAAACCGTGTTCAAAAAACTCACGCCCTAACCATGCTGCGTTGGTATCGACGATATCGCCATGTAGAACTTCTTCCCCGGTACTCAACATCGCTATTTTTAGCATTTCTTACCTACCTGTTCTTTTCATTCCGACTGCCCAACGGTTGCTTACAATACAAAGGTGACAGAAAACTCCTAAAGAATATACCTAAAATAGCACGAGAGGCAGAATTTCGAGTCTAAGTATCGGCCATGTAAATCAGTGATTATGTCTTACAACCGGGACATCATATAGCCCAGTTATCGCTGGGTATATATTTGATACTCTACTTGTGCCCATTAGCAAAAATCAACTGTATTTTTAATATCTTATACCCAAGTAAACTCAAGATGCTATTTCAGTGAGAATCGTTTCACTCTTAGGGCAAGACAATGATTTGAAAACATAGTGATGCTACATTAAAAATCAGTAACACATCCTAGGATAGAATAAAACGCGTCCATCGGATTTAAACGTTTAAGGATGCGTGATTGGCTTACTACCTCTTTAGAGGGCAATTTACCTCAGGTGATAGATTTTTGAACATAATCATAACTAAATTTATTCAAATCTATACACTTGTAACCTGAGTATAAAAAGAAGTTTGGAGACTCAGTATGATTCGTAATTTCGTCATCAGTTTTATGGGTAAAACAACCCCTTCTACACTGAAAACTTTAGCCGCAATTACTAACGAAAACGAGGGCAAATGGCTGATCAGTAAAGTCAATTTCATCGATCAACAAGTGGCAGGTATCATCAAAGTAGAGGTGCCGATGGATAAAGCTGATATAGTAAAAGACGCTTTCCAATCTTTCCCAGAACTCAACGTCAGTATTGTTGACACCGATGTGGCTCCCCATGATGAACAGACCATCTTTAAATTACGCCTAGATGCCACCGACCGAGCAGGTATCGTTAATGATATTACTCACCTCCTCGACTCACAGGGTATTAGCTTACTCGATATGGATTGTAACCGCGTATTTATTGCTGACGTTTCTGGTGTTCAGTCCTCGTTATTTACCGCCAATATATCGCTGCGCTTACCCGCCGAAAGACAAATCGATGACTTAGCAAAAGAGTTAGAATCTTTATACGAAGACACCAAAGTCATTGTACATTCCCACTAAAAAATATTGATGAAATAAATCAGTGGAGGTATTAAGCCTCCACTTTTATTATCCGCAGTAAAAAAAATCTTGAGCTAGTTAACATTCTGATTTTTTAAAGTAGAAAATTTAGCCTTATCGACCACCCTTAATATGTCACTTTATGAGTACTCATATAGTTTCACTACAAAAATACACTTTACTTTGGCATGCTATCCCAACGATTTAGAAACTAAGACGTTTAGCAGCCTCAATTCGCTTGATAGAGTCAAATCCCCCAACCCTATCGACCTATTGTGACTGGAGCGCCCCCTTCTGCGTTTTGCATAGTGTGTTATTGGGCACCGTACTAGTCGCTAGGTGGTATACGTAATGTTTCAGCTTAAGAACATAAAAGTGGGTCGCAAGTTCACGTTAATCATAGTTGCAAGTATTATTGGCTTTATTTGTCTGCTGTTAATCGCAGCCAATGCCTTAGAAGATAACCTCAAATATGAACGTCAAGCTCGGTTGAAAGCCGTGGTACAAAGCACCGTTTCACAAATCCAACACATCAGTCAAGAGTACCCTCAAGACCAAGCCCAAAGAATGGTTGGTCAGCTTATCAATCATTTACGATTTGATGGTGATAATTATGTGTTCGTTATGAATGAGGACCGCAAGATTATTATCCACCCTAGCCAACCCAACTTGGTCGGCAAGGTGATGGGCAGCAACCCATCAGATGAATCAAGCAAAATTTGGTATGACGCGGTAAACACCGCCAAAGGCGGTCAGCACGGAGTGATTGAATACAACTGGAAAACTGACACGGGTGAAGTAGGCGATAAAATTTCCTTTGTACAAGGTTTTGCCCCTTGGAAATGGGTGGTTGGCGCTGGCATGATGATTGATGATATTCAATCTGCGGTGTATAAGCAGTTTATTTCCATGGGGATAGCGGCATTAGTTGTCATTGCCGTTATGATCGTTCTTGGTGTTGTGGTACGTAATTCTATCGTACACCCTCTCAACTCCATTATGGACACCATGAAACTCATTGCCAAAGGAGACTTGACCGCACGTGTCAGTTACGATGGCAAAGATGAAATTGGCATACTTGGCAAACGTGTTAACGACAGCATGATAGCGGTTCATCGTGCTCTCTCTGATTCAGTCAACTCAGCCAATCAAGTGGCCGAAGCAGCCATTCGCATTGCGTCCTCCGCAGAAGAAACCAGCCAAGCCGTTGGCAGCCAGCAAACGCAACTAAATAGCCTTGCAACGGCAATGAACGAAATGAGCGCCACCGTTTCAGAAGTGGCTCGACACGCTGAAGATACTGCACAAGATACCCAAGAAGCCAGTCATGAAGCCAGCACCGGTGATAAAGATGTGAACGCCAGTGTCGATAGTATTAAGGCGCTTACTGATGAACTGGAAACCGCGAACAACAACGTGAACAAACTCAAAGAAGGCGTGATGGAAATTAGCGAGGTCACAGCGGTTATTAGCGGTATCTCTGAGCAAACTAACTTGCTGGCGTTAAACGCTGCCATTGAAGCTGCGCGTGCGGGAGAACAAGGCCGAGGGTTTGCGGTCGTGGCTGAAGAGGTACGTAATTTGGCTAGCCGTACTCATCACTCTACCGATGAAATTCAAACCACAATTAATCGCTTGCAGCAATTGGCGGTTACATCCGTTGCTTCAATGGAAGCGAGCCAAAAATTGGCCTACGACAGTGTGGAACGCGCTGAAAATGCAGGTAATGACTTAACTCAAATCGTCAACCACATTCAAAAAGTCAGTGACAATGCTACTCAAATTGCGACGGCAGCTGAAGAGCAAAGTGTGGTAGCAGAAGATATGAACAAAAACGTCAGCGGTATTAATGAATCAGCTTATGAAATGGCTGATGCTGCCAACTATCTTGCTGAAGAAAGTGAAAAATTGGCCGAGCTTTCTCGTCAATTAGATGAAGAACTTAAACGCTTTAGACTCTAGGTAAAACCACTGCCCAATGGGCAGCCAACAGAAAGGTCGGCATTATAGCCGACCTTTTTTTAATAGCGCTGATTCGTTATCTATTGCACAGACCATTGCGAAAGTGCACGCTTAAAATCTTGGAAATCAAATTCATTGAGCTTTTGAAGCTCACCATTTGCGCGCTCACAATACACGGTTGGCATACGTAAGCCATTGAACCAATTCAATTTGACCATGGTATAACCGGCACTATCCATGATGTGTAATTTCTGGCCAATTTCTAGTGGTTCAGCAAATTTAGCTACGCAGAACTGATCGCCCGCTAGACAAGAACATGACCCAATGACATATTCATGTTCACCGTTCTCATCCGCTTCCATAATAGAGGCAGGCTCATTATAAATTAGCGTATCTAAACGGTGGGCTTCTGTCGCTGAATCGACAATAGCGGTTTTCATACCGTTTTCCACGACATCGACTACCGTCACCACAAGATCCGTGGTTTTAGTAATAATCGCTTCACCTGGTTCTAGGTAAACTTGAACACCGTGTTTATCAGAAAATGCTTTTAATGCTGCTGCCAATTTTTCAATTTCATAACCCGGCCAAGTGAAAAATACTCCACCACCTAAACTCACCCACTGCATGTTATCAAGATAACGACCAAAACGGTCCGAAATCGAGTTCAGCAAAGTAATAAAGTTATCTGCACTTTTGTTCTCACAGTTCATGTGGAACATCACACCATCGATAGAGCTAAAGACTTCCTCATCGATATGGTCAGCTTGTACACCCAAACGCGAAAATTGACGTGCTGGATCCGCTAAGTCTTGACCTGCGCAACTCACGCCTGGATTTAAACGCAAACCAATCGAGGCTTTATCTTCAATCAAATGTCGATAAGCTTTGAGCTGTGACTGTGAGTTGAAAATCATTTTGTCACACATATCGGCGACAGCTTTTACGTCATCTTCGCTATAACCCACACTGTAAGCATGTGTTTCACCACCGAAGGTCTCATAACCAAGCTGAACCTCGTAAGGACCAGAACTGGTGGTTCCATCAAGGTATGGTTTGATGATGTCAAACACGCCCCAAGTTGAGAAACATTTCAATGCTAGCACCAATTTGACACCCGAAAGCTCTTTCAAGCGTTTCGCGATTTCAAGGTTGCTGATTAACTTGGCTTCGTCAATCATGAAATATGGGGTTTTCAATTCGTTCTTTTGCATGATTATCTCTCGGTATAAATGCAAAAAACAGCCATAGCAAGCTATAGCTGTTTGAGCGCATTACTCGTCATAAAATGACTGGCAATCCATTACTTGTTTAGTGTGTTAATCACTGGTGGAATCGCTGGATCTAACTCCAACACATCCCAGCCTAAACCGATTGAAGGCATCGTTTCTAGGAACGGGTCTGGATTCAGCTGTTCAATGTTAAAGATACCTTTATCTGCCCACTCACCACGGAAGTATTGAAGTGCTGCAGTAATTGCAGGTACACCAGTCGTGTAAGCTATTGCTTGATGCTCAACGTCTGCATAAGCAACTTCGTGATCAGCGTTATTGTAGATAAAGACACTACGTTCTTTACCCTCTTTCTTACCACGAACCCAAGTACCGATACAAGTCAGTCCTTTATAGCCTGGTGCAAGCGAAGTTGGGTCAGGGAGCAACGCTTTTAGTACGTGTAGCGGCTGTACCACAGTACCATCATTGAGTGTCAACGGATCAGGACTTAAAAGGCCGATATCGCGCATGCAATTAAAGTAATTCAGATAACGGTCACCAAAGCCCATCCAGAATTCGATACGTTTTGCTGGAATAAATTCCTGCAGTGAACGTACTTCATCGTGCGCCATTGAGTACACTTTATGTGAACCACAGTTAGGAAATTCAAATTCCATCATACGGGTGTGACACGGTACTTGTTTCCAAGCTTCATTATCCCAGTAGAAAGAATCACCTTGAATTTCTAGCATGTTGGTTTCAGGGTCAAAGTTAGTCGCAAACTTTTTACCATGATCACCAGCGTTTACATCCATTACATCGATGGTGTCGATCTCATCAAATAAGTGCTTAACTGCATAAGCAGCAAACACGCTAACTACGCCAGGGTCGAAACCAGCGCCTAGAATACCGGTGATGCCAGCTTCGGCAAATTTCTCTCGGAATGCCCATTGAGGGTCATAAGCTTCAGGAACTTGTTGACCCTCAGAACATAAATCCACAGCGACAGATGTGTCTAAGTAAGAAGTTTTCGTGCGGTAGCATGCTTCCATAATAGAAACGTTAACCCATGGAGGACCAGCGTTAATCACTAAGTCTGGTTTCACTTCTTCAATCAATGCAACAAGTGCATCAATGTCATCAGCGTCTAGAGCACGAGCTTCTAACTTCTTAGTCGAATCTTTAAGGTTATTTTTACCTTTAATTGATTCAATGATCTTCTCACACTTCCCGATAGAACGAGAAGCTATGGTAATATCACCCAGCACGTCATTGTTCTGAGCTGCTTTGTGTGCAACAACCCAGCCAACGCCGCCCGCACCAATCTGTAGAATTGACATTTATACGATTACCTTTAGTTCGCTAGCTCTTGAGCTAGAGTTTCAATGTTAGCCAGTAGAGATTCGAAATCCGAAATCTTCAAGCATGGGTTCAAGATTGTGAACTTCAGTGCAGACTGACCATTCACAACGGTTTCGCCTAACACAGCGATACCTCTTACTAACGCTTCTAGACGCACTTGTTGATTTAGTTTGTCTAAGTCTGAAGCGTTAACATTTACGGCACGGAACAATACCGTAGATAAAGCAGGCTCTGCCAACAGTTCAAATGCCGAATTGTTGCGAACCAAATTAGCCACTTGCTGGGTTTGAGCCAACAGATGGTCATACATAGCACCAAGCTGTTTTGGACCAACACTTTGCATCGTCATAAAGACTTTAAGTGCATCAAAACGTTTGGTTGTCGCGATAGATTTGTCGACCAAATTTGGTAACGTATCGTGCTCACGATTTAGGTAATCCGCATGGTGTAGTAGGTATTTCAAGTTAGCACTATCGTTAACTAACAATGCACCACAACTAATTGTTTGATAGAACAATTTATGGAAATCAACACTGATTGACTGAGCTCGCTCAATACCAGCAAGGCGATCTTTATGGCTGCTCAGAATCAGAGCACCGCCATAAGCACTGTCAACGTGCATCCACAACTCATTGGCAGCAGCTACATCAGCAATCGCGTTCAAATCATCGATGGCGCCATGATCGGTCGTGCCCGCCGTACCCACAATCGCAAATGGAATTAAACCTTCTGCTTTAACCCCTGCAATCACAGATTCAAGTTTAGACACATCCATTGTACCGTTTTCATGGGTTTCAACGGCAACAATTGCTTTCTCACCTAATCCCATCCACGCAGCAGATTTTTGCACTGTGAAATGAGATTTGTCTGAACAGATGATACGTAACTTGTGAGCGTATTCTGGTAGGCCAAATTTTTGGATAGAGTGACCGGATAGCTTATCTGCAATCCAATCACGCGCTAGCATTAAGCCCATTTGGTTACTTTGCGTACCACCACTAGTAAAGATGCCATCCGCTTTATCAGATAGGTCAAACTTGCCACATAACCAGTTCACAACTTTCTGCTCAACATAGGTTGCAGCTGAGGCTTGATCCCAAGAATCCATGGATTGGTTTAATGCACCAATCATTGCTTCAGCAACCACAGATGGCATTAATGGTGGCGTATGCAAGTGCGCAATAGTATGAGGGTGCTGAACAATGATGGAATTTTTACCCACCAATTCCGCGGTTTCTTCAATCACATCTTGCAACGACGCGTGTTTGTTATCCAAATCAACGGCATTAATCGCTTGTTCTAGCTGCTCTGGGTTCAAACCTGAATAAGGCGCACCAACTTCTTCAAAAACTTCACGCAAAGCTTCCGTTGTTTGGTTCATCGCACGAGCGAAATCTTTTGCACCCAATGCACCGGTATGAATGAAGTGTTGTTTCCACTCATCATTCTGCGCATCTTCTTCAGCGCGTTGACCACCACCAGCAGCAATGATTGCTTGTTCAAATACACGCAAAGCAAAATCAAGCTGTTCAAATGAAATAATAATTGGAGATAGGAAACGAATTACTGCTCCTTCGCGGCCACCTTTTTCAACAATCAAGCCACGTTCCAATGCCGCGTGTTGAATCGCGAGCGTTAACTTAGAATCGGCTTGCGGTTCACCAAATTTATTTAACGCACCACTTGGGTCTTTGATTTCAACACCCAGCATTAAACCTTTACCGCGCACGTCGGCAATACAGTTCACGCGAGTCGCAATTTTTTCCAGACCCATGCGTAAATATTGGCCGGCAATATTGGCGTGCTCAACCAATTTATCACGTTGAATGATTTCAAGCGCTTTGGCACCTGCGATCATCGCCAATTGGTTACCACGGAAAGTACCTGAGTGTTCACCTGGCTTCCATGTATCGCAGTTCTTGTTGATGACCAAAAGGGACATTGGCATACCACCGCCAATCGCTTTTGATAAACACAGTACGTCAGGCACAATACCCGCTTCTTCAAACGCGAAGTTATAGCCGGTTTTACCTACACCGCACTGAATTTCATCGAAAATTAGCAGGATACCGTGCTCATCACAGATGCGGCGCAATTCACGAAGCCAGAACGCAGGAGCAGGAATCACACCACCTTCACCTTGCACTGGTTCAACAATGATCGCCGCTGGCTTCGCCATACCTGCTTCATCGTCATTCAACAGACGTTCAATGTAACGAATGCCCGCTTTGGCACCTTCATCACCACCAAGACCAAACGGACAACGAATATCGTATGGGAATGGCATAAAGTGTACGTCAGACATCAAACCAGTACGACGCGCTTTGGTACCTAAGTTGCCCATCATGCCCATCGTGCCGTTCGTCATACCGTGGTATGCACCGCGAAAAGCAAACATTGTGTTACGACCGGTGGTCTGCTTAGCAAGTTTGATCGCCGCTTCCACACAGTCAGCACCAGAAGGACCACAGAACTGAATCACGCAGTTATCACCAAGCTCTGATGGTAAGAAACCTTTCACAGCTTTGATGTAGTTTGTTTTTGCTTTTGTTGCGATATCGAGAGTTTGATATGGCAATCCCGCATCCAACTGATCTTTCAACGCCTGATTAATTTCTGGATGGTTATAACCCAAAGCTAACGTACCAGCGCCAGCTAAACAGTCTAGAAACAGTTGACCACGAGTATCCTCAACCAAGCAGCCATGAGCTTGCTTGATTGCAATTGGTAAGCGACGTGGGTATGAACGAACTGCGGACTCATTTTCTGCTTGGTCAAGCAAAACTTGGTCTGGTGTAAGATCATAGATACCTTCAACAACAGGTACCTCATTAGAAAAAATAGTCGAGATAGTGTTTTCGACTTCAAAGGCTGTACTCATTTTATCATCACCTTGAATACAAAATTTTAGTTCACTCCCCCACCCACGCGGTTTGAGGAGACAGACAAATAGCAAACAATCCACTAATGTAAAAACAAAAGTGGTACAACAGCTGCAATGTGGCAGACAAGGCCACAAGAATTAACTTCAGAAAATCAAGGTTCTGTTATGCTCCGGTCTTCTAAGACTGGACATAGAGGAAGTACAAAGCTGATTAATGTGTGCAAGTTACGTGAGTTCAATGTTGGGTTTCCCATTCGTTTGCTGTATCCGCAGCAAGAGTATCCCGTCTACTAATAAAAGGATTTATCAGTACCTACCCTACGCAGTGTCCCAATCAGCCTGATGGTCACTACGCGTATCCCCCAGAAACAACGTCCGAGATTGTTGCGGAAATTAACATAAAAAGATCCACCGGCGCAATCACTTTTCGATGACAATTGACCATAATGAGAGGATTTTATTTTGGGACCAAGATCAAAAGACGTGTTAGATAGTCTTATTTGCAACATGTTGTATATTTACTTCCAAATTTATAAATTTGGTACTATATGTTGTATTTAATTAGTTTGTTGACATGTAATTCTAAATTAATTCTTTATGGTTAGATGCATGGTTAAATTTCACCCAATACGCCTATTTTAATAAAACAAAAAAAAATGAAGCGACATTGCGCTTCATTTTAATTTAGTGATAGAGGTCATTTTATTCAGTAACAGACGCTTCTGCTGTTACTTTTTTGGGCAATGACGCACTTAATAGAAAATAACCAATCACAGCTGCTGATGTTGAGCCCATTAAGATGCCTAAACGTGCATAGGTATCGTAACTTTCTAATGCAGTACCAAACGCAAGTGATGAGATAAAAATCGACATCGTAAAACCAATACCGCACAAAACAGAAACAGCAAATATCTGTTTAAGCTGCACACGGTCGGGCATTTTTGCTAACCCTGTTTTTAGCGCAACCCAGCAGAAGGTGAAAATGCCCAGAGGTTTACCAATAAACAGCCCTAACGCAACCCCCATCGGCAACGTTGATGCTAAACCACTTAATGAGACCCCCGCTAGTGAAATGCCTGCGTTTGCAAAGGCAAACAAAGGCAATATCCCATAAGCAACATAAGGATGCAGCGCATGCTCTAAATGCTTGAGTGGGGAATGCTCACCTTTTTCTCCTTTTAATGGAATAGCAAAGCCAATCACCACACCTGCTAAAGTCGCATGTACGCCAGATTTCAGTACCGCAACCCATAAGATTGCACCAACGATCAGGTATGGCGCTAAGTGGGTAACTTTCTTCGCATTTAATAAAAACAGCAATGCGGTCATAGCGAAACCGACAGCCAACGCTACCGTTGATAAATCACTGCTGTAAAATAGCGCAATAATCACCACCACGCCAAGGTCATCAATGATCGCCAAAGCAAGCAAAAACACCTTCAAGCTGGTTGGCACCCGACTCCCCAATAACGCCATAATACCAAGAGCAAATGCTATATCGGTGGCAGCGGGAATCGCCCAACCTTGAATAGCCTGTGGGTCTTGCATGTTAAAAAGTGAGTAGATTAACGCTGGAGCCAGCATACCACCGACCGCAGCAATGGCTGGGAAAATGGCCGTCTCTTTTGATTTCAGCGCTCCAACCATCAATTCACGTTTGACTTCTAAACCGATTAATAAGAAAAATACCGCCATTAAGCCATCGTTAATCCAATGAGATAAAGACATACCAAACACATAGGTATGCAATGTACTTGAATACGCTTTGGCAAGAGGGGAATTAGCCACAAACATTGCGATAATCGCAGCGATAACGAGTAGAACTCCTCCAGCTGACTCCATTTGAAAAAACTTCTTTACAGATGCAACCATCCAATTCACCTATTCATTATTAGTTTTGTAACATGATGATAACTAAAGTGTAGCTGCTTAATAGAGCGGTGAATAATCGCTTGTAATGAACTTAAACCTCGGAATAACCGATAAATAAGGCCATATATTACGATATTTATACTGGTTTGATTAAATTCCCATCAAAGCAGATGGCTGAGAATGAGTAATATCAGGTCAAAAAGTAATAAAAAGGTGAGATTTTATTGGGTATTATAAACAGTTAATTATTAATAACTGATTACACTATGCTTAACCAATAGTTGAGAACAAGACGCTATTATCGACAATAGCGTCATTAATACTTGAGTAAAAAGTGGGAGGAGAAGCACATTAATAACCGGATAAGATCATGAATCCACGTGCGTTGTGGGAACCGCTTACATTAACAGGACCTTCCCAGTATGGAACAACATATGGAAACCACATATTGGCGTTCACAGCAGTTGCTGTAAAATTAATATGATATCTCGGGACTTTGATATGCCATTGGGTCGGCACTAAATGACCGTTTGTCGTCGTATTAAGTGTTGGTATCATAGACATATCGTCTTGAGTCAGCGCGATACTCTCTCCTTGTGGCGAGGTGATCGTGCCAAAAAATCTTGGTGCCTGATCCTGTTGACGAAAACGCGTCACGGTTAGTGTCATGCCATTTTGGATATGAAAAACTAACCAATCCCAATGGCGATTAGATTCCAACACAAAATTATTACCCCAACGCTTACCTATCCAAGCAACACCATGAACCCTTAGAGCTTTGCGCTGTCCTTTGATACGAATTTTGCCTGCAACAGCAACTTGAGGAACATCAAATCCATACAGAGCAGCGGATAATGACGGCTCAATATGTTGGTATCCTTGTTCGCCCGGAAGTTGAATCGGCTGTTTTAAAGCCAAGCCGAGCTGAAGAGATACCTGATCGGTATTCGTATTTAGTTCACCGGGAAACGGATTGGCTTCTTTACCGTTTAAAGACCAATTATCAATCCAAAGTTTAAACGGCTCACGCTGAAATCCTGCTTGGCCAATACCGCCACGTGCCAATTTCTGATCGAACCAAACCTGATGTTTATGGGAAATAGCGACTTGTGCCAAATACAGTTGAGGATGATCCCAACTTACTGATTTACGATCATCATGAGCTAGGCGCATCAAATTCCAGTGCACTCCATAGCGGTTACCTTGCTCATCTTCCACATTAGCAACAAAAGACCACCACTCATTTTGAAAACTGGGATGAAACGCAAAATCGTCCGGCAGAACCACAGGATGATCGGGCATCACTTGTTGATAGTGCTGCTGGTCTAAGAAAAAACTTTCTGCCTTCTTAGAATGCAAAGATCCAGTAAGAAGCCCAGCCCCTGTTGACCACAGTAAATAAGCAAGAGCAACAAAAAACAGAACGATGATTCCGATAACCACAGGTACGCAGCTATTACGACGGAAAAACTTCATTAGAGAGCGTCCCTTAGTGAGGTCATCGGCGATTTACGGACTAAACGTAAAACAGGCAAAGCACCTGCGACAAGTAGAGCTAACATGGAAAATAACGCGGTTTCGATATATTTACTGGTCACTAACTGTACTTGCATGGTCCAGCCAAAAGAATCTCTAATGAGTACATCGACCATCAGGTTAGCTAACATTATCCCAAGAGGCACTGCAATAAGTAACGCAATCGCCCAAAAGACAAATAACTGCAGTGCTCCAACAAAAACTAACTCTTTCGCTGAAACGCCTAAACAACGCAAAAGAGCCACATGCCGTTGGCGCGATACTTCTCCGGCTAAAGTGGCGAAAAAAATGCCACATACTGCAATCAATAACGTAATGTTGCCGAATGTATCAGTTATAACGAATGTGCGATCAAATACTTTCATTGCTTGCTGATGGATATGCTGATTGCTATAGACTCGCTCAACATCGTAATGAAAACGAGCATACAACCTCTGTTTGAGTTCTTGCATATCGGCACTACGGTCATCTTTTGCGCTGTCTGGCTGAGTAACAACAGCGAGTGAAATATCCCCTACGCCAGTGAATACAGACATCCATTGGTATTGAGACATCATAATTTGACCATATGGATTACCGTAATCGTAATACACACCAGTGACTAACCAACGTGGACCGAGTGGTGATGGTAAATCGATAAAATCACCTGGCCGGATATGATTTTTGATCGCCATTGATTCACTCACCATCAACGCTTTAGCTGAATGAGTGAAATACCAATACTGCGGAATTGCAGTTTTAATGGTCAAGGAGCGGCGTTCTTGCTCAGAGTTACCCGTACTCACCACTTGAATCGTGCCCGTTGAAGTCGCGACATCTTTCTTCCAACGCCACCAAACTGCTTTAACCTCTGGCTGTTTTTCTAGCCAATTGCTCACTTGAGTCGCACTGTTGTTGGTAGGATAGATATATAGGTCTGCCGCTAATCGATCACTTAACCAATGGTCTGTAGTGTTACGAAAGCTGCCAACCATGGTTTCGACACCAATGTTCGCCGCCATAGCAATCATAAATGCCATTGTGGCCACACCACGATAACTCATACTTGCAGCGGCATCAGCAAAAAACCAACGCACTTTCACCCAAAAAAGCCGGTAGGAAAGGAAATCGAAAATCTTCCAAACCACATAGGGAGTAAATAGAGCGACACTTAATAACACTAAGCCAATTAGAACAAATCCAAGTGCTTGAGTTTTAGGAGCTTGATAAACAGCAAAAGCCAACATTGCCAGAACAACGGCGAGAATCGCTTGCACAGTAAATTCGGCTCCAGCAAAACGAACTAAAGAAAGTCGCGCTGTTAGGCGAATCGGTTGCGACTTTAATAGGCGCCACAACGGCCAAGCACATGAGCCAAGCGCACCAATGACAGCCATCACCAAACTATATAAGCTCCAGCTCCATTGCCAATGGATCGCGAGGCCAACATTGGCACCGTACAAATCATGTAAACTGGCAGATACTGATGGAATCAGGCGATTAGCCAGCATTAAACCAAACATATTACCGCATATCCAGCTCACCAATATCAGCAAAGACAACTCAACAAGTAACGCTTTGGCTAACTGAAAATCCGTGACACCAGCTTGACGCAACATCCCAACCAAAAGTTGGCGCTGAACAAACGATAAAGACATCGCTTGATAAAAAATAAAGATCCCGACCAAAAATGACAACATGCCCATAGCAGTTAAATTAAGATGGAATGCGTTCGTGAGTGCCGATAATTCGGTTTTTACTGTGCGGGAAAGCACCATGGTTTCAGGTATTTGCTGCTTGAGTGATTCCAACTCAGCCTTGGTCATCTCTCCACAACCAATTTCGGATAGACCCATATGATGTTTGTAATGACGGACCAATGACATATCCGCCACCATATGAGTGCCTTTAACCAAACCGACAGTATCAATCATGATGGGGCCCAATTGGGTACCATCATCTAGAGTAATAAAATCGCCATCTTGCCAACTTTGTAGTTTAGCTAGGTCGGCACTCACCAAGATGGGATGTGGTGGATACATTAACTGCAGTGTGGATAAATGGTTTAACGACAACCCCTTCTTTAAGGGCACCATCGCCACCGGATCAATACCCACTAAATTGATGTCGACACCTTTACGAGTCGTTAGCGTCGCATTATCAAAAGGCACACATTGACTAAAACCTGCTCGGCGCAAATTAACGTAAAGGTCTTGTGGCACACGTCCGGCCAAATAACGAGGACGAATACGGTATGGTAAAGGCGTTGCAAAAAGTTTTTCACCGTGTTCGTAGGATTGCTTGGCGTATTGATTAATTGCGGTAACGCCGGACAACAGTGACACACCTAAAGTCAGTCCGAGCCACACCAAAATGATTTGCAGGGGATACCGGCGGTAGTGACCCAGCAGCGCTTTAACTACTGGCCATAACATGTAACTGACCTCCCTGCAGCTTAATGCGCCCGTCCATATGTTTGGCCACTTGTTCACTGTGAGTGACTAACAAAAGTGTACATTCCACTTCTCGTGCCAGATTAGTCAGCAGACGCATCACAGCTTCAGCGTTACGCTCATCTAAACTGCCTGTCGGTTCATCAGCGAGCAAGATACGAGGCTCCATATACAATGCACGTGCTATCGCTGCGCGTTGCTGCTGACCACCAGAAACTTCTTCAGGATAACGTCCTAATAAAGGCATGAGATTGAGAGCAGTAAGAATTTGACGCCACAACCCCGCATCATGCGGTAAACCTTTTAGCTGGCGGCAAAAGCGAATATTATCTGCGACATTAAGTGTTGGCAGCAGGTTAAACTGCTGAAAGATATGGCCAATATTATTACGACGAAATTCGGTTCGCTTCTTTTCAGATGAAGAGTGTAAGGCAAAATCATCAAACCAAATCTCACCTGCATCGGCGATATCGAGACCAGATATGAGATTAAGCAACGTACTTTTTCCAGAGCCGCTTTCACCCATTAGTGCAATTTGATCGCCTCGGTTTAATGTTAACTGAGCCCCCTGTAGCACTGGATGAAATTCATCGCCGTCTACATATCCTTTGGATAGGTCCTTTAGTTGTAACATTAATACTCTCGCAATCTGATTTAACGGGTGCAGAATCTACACCAAATTACGTTTCGGAGAAAGTAATTTGCAGTCCAGATCACATTATATGCAATATTTTGCACTTAAGTGGAAAAATATTCGCCATTTATAGGGTCTATGCCCCATTTTGTGTCACGACCAATGTAGATTACAAAGTAGTTCGGGTGCCTTGCTAGCTACTTTGGCTAGCAATGATCATTGAGCACAAATCCTAACATACTTCTCCTTATCATGGACAAGGAATTAGATTACCTTTATCACTTATTGACACCTTTTCAATGAGGAATTGCTAAATAACAAACGAATCAAGCAAGATACTGATTTGTCAGTAATAGATTCAATAGTGCGTGCTACACTGATCACCAAGCGGTGAGATTTGGCAACACAAGGACAACGAATGAAACGAATATTAGTACTCGGTGCCTCAGGATATGTAGGATCACAGTTGGTCCCGCTCCTCATTGAACAAGGTTACAGGGTCACAGCTACTGCGCGTAATGTTGCTTTTCTTCATGGGCGATTTCATGCCCACCCTCGCCTAACCATTACTGAGCTCGACCTTGCCGATAAACGCGCTGTTGATAACACCATCATGGATTATGATCTGGTCTTTTTTCTCGTTCATGGCATGGCCAAAGGTTATGACTTTTTGAGTTATGAGCTCTCACTAGCGCAAAATGTGCGCGATGCGCTCGCAAAAAGCCAAATCGAGCATGTGATTTACCTAAGTGCTATTCAGCCTCCTTCAGGTTCATCAGAACACATTCAAGCACGTAAAGAAACGGGCAATATTCTACGCCAAAGTGGCGTTAAAGTGACCGAATTAAGAGCGGGAGTCATCATTGGCCCCGGATCCGCTGCCTTTGAAATCATGCGAGATTTTGTTTATAACTTACCCATCCTTATCGCGCCTAAATGGGTTGATTCTAGAGCAAATCCGATTGCGCTTGATGATCTCAATTACTATCTCTTATGTTTAATCAATCATGTTCCCGAAGAGAATAAAATTTTCGAAGTTGGCGGTCCAGAGGTGCTTAGTTATCGTGAGCAATTCGCGATTATTTGTAAACTCGCTAACCGACCGTTTCGTTTGTGGTCAACTCGATTATTAACCCCTAAAATGGCCTCTTACTGGCTATCTCTCGTTACATCCGTGCCCAAAAATATTGGTAGCGCATTACTCGACGGGCTGTCGCATGATTACATCGCTGATTCGCGCCCGATTCAAGAACGCTATCCTCAACCTCTTACTACCTATCGCGATGCCGTAAAAGCGACCATTGAAAAAGAAGGATTGTTCGTGCGCAGCAAGGTGTGGGGATACGATCCAACAGCTTTGACACGTTGGCAATCTGGGTTCGGCTTCTATCCTAAACAAGCCGGGGCAACACTCACTACTTCAGCGAGCACTGAATCATTATGGGAAGTCATCCAGACAATTGGCCACCCAAATGTGGGTTACTTTTTTGCCAATATTTTGTGGCGTACTCGAGAATGGCTCGATCTTTTTGTGGGCGCTGGCCGTCCGGTAAGACGTACACCACCAGGGCCAGAATTACAGGTCGGTGACTTTATTGACTCTTGGAAAGTGATCCGCTGTGAAAAAAATGCCTTTCTATCGCTCTTCTTTGGTATGCGAGCACCGGGATTAGGCCGGTTGGAATTTCGTATCGATAACAAGGAACAGCAGCGCAGTATAGATATTCGGGCGTGGTGGCACCCAAAAGGTTTTTTAGGCTTATTGTATTGGTTTGCTATGATGCCTGCCCACTTATTTATTTTCCGCGGCATGGTCAAAGCCATTGAGAAAAAAGCATTAGCGTTAGACAAAGCCAAATCACAGCGATAAAAATGCCGCCAACATATGGCGGCATCATATACCAGTCACCTCAAGATGCTGTTGCAGTAAGAATGTATTTGAACTTCATAAGCTCATCAACAAGCGTATTTCTGCTTCTTAACGTCGTTTGGGAACGGTTTACTTAACCTGAAACCCTAGCGGGATTTCAGCTAACTGCAAACCTTGGTTAGCAGGGTAAACAACATATTCACCGTGATATTTTACGTTTGATTTGTAATCAGTGCGCTTGTGCACCATAAAGCCAGCTTGTGAGGCCAACTCAATAAATTGATTATGATTGCCACGCACAAACCAACTCATCGGTTTAACCAAACGTTCACCATCAAAACATGATTCACATTGGTCGGCACACAGTGCCAGAGAGTTTTGTCCTGAGGTAAATATTTGTACTTTGCCCTGCCCGACAATCGGTTCAGATGTAGACACTTCCCAATCAGCACTTTCCATCAGATCAAGAAAGGCTTCAATCTGTTGATCAGTAACGATTGTTTCTGCTGCATTAGCAAAAAACTGTGCGTAAAAAGCGGCAATTTGCTGAAATGTCGGTAACAAGTTGGCATCGTTACCTTTTGAGCGCCCTGCCTTTTGCCAGCGAGTTAAATCATCGCCGACACAACGATGGAAACGTTGTCCTTTAAGCGCTTTAGTCACCCAACGCACTAAAAAATGATTATTTGCTACAGGTGCATTCGCCAACTTACCTGATTGATGCTCTGCATCAAGTTCAGCTAAGGCAGTGTTGACCACATTTTGAATTTCTAAATAATACTCTGTCACTATGCTTTTCTTCCAAATATCCAATAGCAAGTTACTGATAAAACTGAACACCCAGCCATCACAAACACCATAGGCCAAGTGGTATGGTCGGGCATGGCGGCCACTAATGAGCCAATCAATGAACCGGTACCAAAACGTAACGTACCAGCGAGAGAAGATGCCGTTCCGGCCATACGTGGATAACCGCTCAATAGTAGCCCCATTGAATTACTGCCAATGGTTGAGATGGTTCCAATGAACAAGACAACAAAAGGAACCGTCCCCCAAATACCAGCGCCAAGCCACCAGCCAATAAATAGGCCAATACCTGCGAGCAACTGTACCGTCAGGCCAAATCTAAGCATGGCATGAGAACCGACTTTTTTCACCAAACGTCCGTTGATCATCGTCATCACGATCATCGCAATGATATTGGAACCAAATAAAAAGCCAAACTCTGAGGGCGTGACACCGTAGATATCGATATAGACAAAAGAGCCCGCGGTTAAAAATGCAAACATTCCGGCAAAAGAAAAGGCGCCAGAAAAAATCAGCCCCATCGCTTCTTTATTACGACATAAACTGAAATAATTTTTCAGTGTACTGCCCAAATGCAATGGCAACCTATTCTCTGGTTTTAATGTTTCTGGGATCTGCCACAGAACAAGTACAATCACTAAAAATGCAAAGATCACCAGCGCCCAAAAAATAGAACGCCAACCAAACCAAATTGCAAAATACCCACCAAGCATTGGTGCTAATAACGGTGCTAATGTAATCGTTAAGGTCACAAAAGACATCGCGCGGGCAAAATCTTCGCGATCAAACATATCACGGACAACAGCCTGAATAATGACAGCTGCCGCAGCACCAGCAAAACCTTGTGCTGCGCGAACCCAAGTCAGCTCATAAATGCTCGTTGATGTCGCACTAATAATTGCGGCCAACGCAAAGAAAAAGATCCCAGCAATCATCACTGGGCGACGACCATAACTATCAGCTAGAGGCCCATGAATCAATTGGCCAATTGCGAACCCTGCGGTATACGCAGTCAGCGTTACTTGAACAGCACCGGGGCTCACGCCAAAGTCTTTTGCAATGGCAGGCATTGCTGGTAAATACATATCGATTGCAAGTGGAGTCAGGGCGCCAATAGCCCCCAGTGCAATAAACATTAACAACCCAATATGGGAGTGAGAATCAGAAGTTGTTGAGCGCATAACTCTCCATTGTGAAAAAGAAGCGAAATAGTGAAACAACGTCACTTCGCTGAGATTGAGGTGTTCCTCAATATTGCATGACTTTATGGGGCGACTGGCTAAAGCAATCGTCCCTTGTATAAAAAGGTGTTGTTATAATTATACCCAAGAGCTCTTTAGATCGAGGATTCAAAGCCTTATTTAAGGCTAATGTATTCTCGCTGAAACAGCATCTAGAGACTACTTAGGTATATTATTATTTATTAAATGAATTGAAACCGTTCAGCTTGGTTAAGTTATTCGAACGATTCGAACAACATAATATTTGTGGTTATTTCCAGACCGAAGCAATTTCGTCTTCGGTAAGATACCGATACTCGCCCGGCTCTAAATCTTGGTCGAGAACAATATCACCAATCCGTTCGCGATGTAGCCCAACGACTTTATTACCTAAAGCGGCAAACATGCGTTTTACTTGATGATATTTTCCTTCATGAATGGTGAGTAATACTTCTTGTTCATCAATGACTTCAAGTTCCGCAGGCAATGTGTTTTCACGTTCATTACGTAACTCAATACCCTCTTGGAATGCTTGGACATAGTTGTCTTGCACAGGATCAGCCAACCAAACACGATATGTTTTATCGCATTTATGTTTTGGCGATGTAATACGGTGAGACCATTGACCATCATCAGTTACAAGGACAAGGCCTGTCGTATCAGCATCCAAGCGACCCGCAAAGTGAAGATCTTTATCATTCACTTCATCTAACAACAAAAATGCCGTATCGTTATAGTCATCAACGCGAGTACACACGAAACCTTGTGGTTTATAAAGCATGATATAGCGCGGTCCAGACAAAACCAGCTCGCGGTTTTGCCACATCACTTCATTATCATCGCTTAGTTTGGTGGCACCTTTTTTCTCAACGCTACCATCAACCTCGATTTCACCACTTTTTAGTAACTTAGTGGCTTCTTTGCGGGTAACACCTAGGGCGTCACATAAGAATTTATCTAATCGCATGCATACCTCATTTGCTTTGAGTCGGGTATTATACAGACCCAAACTTAATTAGTTGAGCTATTTCACATAAATATTTACGAGGCACATGTATACACTTCGCCCTTATCAAAGCGACTCCGTTAAAGCCGTTATTCACTATTTTCGCCAGCATGACACTCCTGCTGTTATCGTATTACCCACAGGTGCTGGCAAAAGCTTGGTGATAGCAGAACTCGCCCGCCTAGCGCGTGGTCGCGTTTTGGTGCTGACTCATGTCAAAGAGCTGGTTGAGCAGAACCACGCCAAATATGAAAGTTACGGATTAAAAGCCGCTATTTTTTCAGCCGGTTTAGGCCGTAAAGAGACGGATGAAAAAGTCGTTTTTGCCTCGGTGCAATCAATGGCAAATAGCCTTGATGCCTTTGCCGAAGAATTTTCTTTGTTGGTCATTGATGAATGCCATCGCGTACCAGACAACGAAAACAGTACCTATCGAAAAGCCATTGCGCATGTCCAAGCCGTTAACCCCAATATTAAAATTCTCGGCTTAACGGCAACCCCTTATCGCTTAGATATGGGCTGGATTTATAAATATCATACCCGTGGACAAGTACGTACTGAGCAAGACCGGTTTTTCCGCGACTGTATTTTCGAATTACCTATCCGCTATTTATTGGACGAAGGCTTTCTCACTCCCGCCCGAATCCTTGATATGGCGATCATAGGTTATGATTTTTCCAGCATTCGCCCCTCTGCCAATGGGTACTATCGTGAAGCGGATTTGAACTCGGTATTGCGCAAATCTGAGCGAGCAACACCGGCTATCATCGAACAAGTCACCGAGTACGCTCAAGATAAACAGGGCGTGATGATTTTTGCTTCTACCGTCGATCATGCCAAAGAAATCATGAGTTACTTAACGGATGAAAATGCAGCTTTGGTGATTGGTGATACATCGACGGATGAACGCGACCTTATTATCGAATCGTTTAAACGCCAAGAAATTAAATACTTAGTCAATGTGTCGGTGTTAACTACTGGATTTGATGCCCCGCATGTTGATCTCATTGCGGTATTACGCCCAACAGAATCCATCAGTTTATATCAACAAATTATTGGCCGTGGCTTACGGTTGGCCGAAGGTAAAAGCGAATGTTTGGTGTTGGAATACGCCGGAAACCATTACGACCTATTTCAACCTGAAGTGGGCGAACCTCAACCTGATTCAGATAGCGAAATCGTCACCATCCCATGCCCTGCCTGCGGCTTTAACAATAACTTCTGGGGCAAACTCGATAGTAACGGCTTTTTAATTGAACATTATGGCCGACGCTGCCAAGGCTATTTTGAAGATGAAGACACGGGTGAACGAGAAGAGTGCGGCTACCGCTTTCGCGCTAAATTTTGTGCCGAGTGTGGCGCCGATAATGACATTGCGGCTCGACGCTGTCACGAGTGCGACGCCGTCTTAGTGGACCCAGATAAAAAACTCCGCGAAGCATTGAAGTTAAAAGATGCGTTGATTATGAATTGTGTCGACTTACGCATGGAACCAGGTAAAAACAAATTCGGTAAACCTCAGCTAAAAGTCACGTACGTTAGCGACCAAGGGGCCGAAATCAGTGACGTTTGGCAACTGACTAATAAAACACAAAAAAATGAGTTTCTCCAACGGTTTGTGAATCCTCATCTAGTGGATAGGCATCGCCCGTTTACCGATACCGCACCAACCAAAATCGCCGCACATGAACATCGTTTTCGACCACCAGAAATCATCATCGCACGCAAAAATGGTCGATTTTGGGTGATTCGTGACAAGTTGTTTGAACGCCCGAGTGATGAATCTCTATTACATCGTCAATAAGCGTTTCGCTAAAATGACTCTATAGTTCAGCTCCTATTCATATTTACGGCGTTAAACTGAGGTTAATAATTCAGCGTCACAGATTTCATGTTGTGGCGCAATACCGTTTAATCCAATGAATAACCGGGGTTTTTATGATGAAGAAAACAATCGCCTCCTTGTCGTTCGTTGCGGTGCTAACCAGTTTATCGCTTCCCGTTTGGGCGGAAGGTGCAATGCCCCCTCCACCACCTGCACAGAACATTCATCCCCCAGGAGCTCAAGTCAACATTGATGAGCAGCAGCGCGAAGTGTATCAAGCGGTGCAAGAAGGGAAAATTAGACCGTTCTCTGAACTTTACCAAACGGTCGATGCGCAACTCTTTGGTCGTGTGATAAAAGTAGAGTTAGAAAAAGAAGGTCACCTTTGGGTGTACGAATTAAAGCTTGTCTACCAAAATAAGGTATACAAAGTGGAATATAACGCCCGTAATCTGGACATGATGTCGATTCGTGGCAAAAACGTTATTGAACTAATAAAAAGATAAACCATGAAGATTTTAGTTGTTGAAGATGATGTTCGTTTAAGCGAACAAATTATACAAACTTTGGAAGGAAACGATTGGGTTCCTGAACTCTCACAAGATGGGATCGATGCTTTGTATCGCGCTACGTCCGAGGAATGGGATGTCATTGTTCTGGATCTCGGTCTACCAAAGCTCGATGGTTTAACGGTATTAAAAAGTATTCGTGATGAAAATATTAATACGCCAGTGGTTATTTTAAGCGCACGCGATAATCTGACTCAACGCGTCGAAGGTTTAAACGCTGGCGCTGACGATTACCTTACGAAACCATTTGAAATGATGGAGCTGATTGCTCGCATTCGGGCACAGTTACGTCGTGCCTCTGGTAATGCGTCTCCGGTATTGCAAGTAGGAGCGTTAAGTTTGGATACACGCAGTTCTAAAGTCTCTTGGCAAGGCCAGCCAATCAGTCTTACGGCTCTAGAATATAAAGTCATCGCTTATTTTATGCACAACCCAGATAAAGTCATTTCGCGCACAGAGCTGGTTGAACACATTTACAAACAAGATTTCGACCGCGATTCCAATACTATTGAAGTGTTTATTGGGCGCTTACGAAAAAAGCTTGCCCCTAATGTCATCAAAACCGTGCGCGGTTTAGGATATCAATTGCATGCAGAATAAAACTCAAGCAAAACGTAAACATCAACTCAGTATAAAAAGCCGCCTCCTATGGGCGGCTGCTTTATGGTTAAGCGTTATGTTAGTGGCTGCGGGTTACCTTATCCCTAATTTGGTAAAGCACTATTTGGTACAAGATGCTCAAGACCAAATGAGCCTAGCGATGGATGAGATCACCGCCAATTTAGGCGCGAATGATAATGGCCAGCTTACCCTCCCCGTTCGCCTTTCCGATCCTCGTTATAGTCAGCCATACAGTGGGTTATATTGGACTATCCATATGGGGCATGACACCCTTCGCTCACGTTCTCTTTGGGATCAAACATTAACCACAGAAAAAGACGGATTGAAAACGGTTACCAAAGGTGCGCGGAATGAACCGTTGATTACATTAAACCGTAGTATTTACTTACCCGAATTTCGTCACGCGATTAATATTACCGTTGGTATGGATCAAGCCCCACTGCAGAGTACGCTGCAGCAAGTGATGGGCCAGCTTTGGATTATTTTAGGCCTACTGTTTATTGGCATTTTAGTGCTCATCAGCATCCAAGTTTCATGGTCTTTATTACCGCTAAGGCGTATGCAAAGAGAATTGGCTGCGCTTCGTAAAGGTGAGCAATCAGAGTTAAACGACACGTACCCACAAGAAATTTCGCCATTAGTGAATGACCTCAATGCTTTACTCTTTCACTATCAAGAACTGCTGGATCGTGCCCGAAATCACGCAGGTAACCTGTCACATGCTTTGAAAACACCGCTCTCAGTGCTTAAAAACGAAGTCGACCGCTTGGATGACGATCAATACCAGCGTCTGTCAGCGCCAGTAGCGCAGATTCAAGGACAGATTGACTACCACTTAGGGCGAGCACGTATGGCAGGCTCGACCAACATTTTATCGGTCAAAACAGCCCCCAGTGAACGTATTGATGCTATTTCAATGGCCTTCGATAAAGTGTATGCCGAAAGAGAAATTACATTAGTCAATGAGCTAGAATCTGAATTGCAGGTCGCGGTGGAAGAATCCGATCTTGATGAAATGGTAGGTAACTTACTGGAAAACGGATACAAATGGTCTCAATCTCTGATCCGTGTTTACAGCGAAGACACGGAGCAAAGCGGTTGGGTCAACATTTGTGTAGAAGATGATGGCCCAGGTATTGAAACAGAAGCGATGGAAAAAGCGATGCAGCGTGGTGTTCGGTTGGATGAAACTACTCCAGGAACGGGATTAGGATTGAACATCGTCAGTGAAATGGCACATAGCTATCGCGGCAAACTCACACTAGAAAAAGCCAAGCTCGGCGGCTTAAAAGCGACGTTACGTCTTAAGTTAGCAGGCATCAAATAAGCAGATATAAAAATCCCCCAACAACTGGCAGGTTGTTGGGGGTATCTGCACGGTCAATCAACGTTTGTGGACGACCAATAAAAGAGCACACTCAATTATCGGTTTGTTTGACGCTTTGTGCTGATTCGGTTGCGGTTTATGATTCGCGATAGTGGCCAAACTCATATGGAATCTCTCCATTACGCATTTCACCAAACACCAAACGACGTAAGTTTGCTTTCAAATACAGGCCGCCGGTTTTTAAGTAACCATCTTGGTCTAAACGTCTTGGATCAAACTGAAATGCAGTCGGCATTGGCAACATACGGTAACGCCAGGTTTTCGATGCGCGTTTTACGTAATCACAGTCTTCACAGAGCTCGATGTTTTCATCAAATCCGCCCAGCTCTTTATGCGCTCGCTTAGTCGAAAATAGACAAGCACCAACCGCTGTTGGGAAAAAGTACTGCGTGCTAAATAAACCTAAATTGAACAAACTGTACCCTACTTTATAGCGTACGGGTAGTTTTTTAGCACTTCGATATACCCCGGCAACTTCTAATCCATTATTGTCCAAGGAATCAACAGCATTAGCTAAAAAATCAGGTTCTAGTCGTACATCTGCATCCAAAAATAGTAAGCGATTATGCTGAGCAAGCTTTGCCCCGGTATTACGGCCAAGACTTACCCCACGTTTATCCATTTTATGAATAGTCATTGCAGGCAAATGTGGCTGATAGCCTTTTGCCACATTAATGGTCAAATCATCACTGTTTGAATCGACCAATATCACTTCAAAGTTACGATAATTTTGTACCACCAAGTCACTCAATAGGCGGCCAATCCGTCTTTCTTCATTAAGAGTAATGATCACAATACTTAAAGGCTTCATGTGGGCTCCTTGTTGGTTTATCCACGATTTGGATTAATACTAACAACAGCCAACTGAACCATTCATGATCCTAATGTTCAGATTCCGTTCATCTTGTAATTACGTATTTTTCTCTCATTGCTATTAACCCGATGTATAATTCCCAAATACTGAATTAGCTGTTATTAGCACTAGACGTTAATTTGGTTAGTAATACGCCAAACAGGTAGAAGACCTAAGTAAAACCATAATTTCTATTGCTCAAAAAGACTTTGAATGATAGTATCCGCGCTCGTTTTGATGTTGCTGATTATCAGTCATCGAAGCTTTACCACAGGAGGACAAGGTCGCATTGTTCACTGTGAAGTCTTTTTTACTATTTTGAGAGTAAATACTATGAAATTTGAAGCAGTAGTACGTACTGAACTAGGTAAAGGTGCGAGCCGCCGCCTACGTCGCGCAGGCAAAATCCCTGCTATCGTTTACGGTGGTGAGGCTGCGCCTGTATCTATCGAACTAAACCACGACGATATCTTGAACCAAATGGACAAACCTGAATTCTACGAAGCAATCACTCTAGTAGTTGATGGCCAAGAAGTTCAAGTTAAACCTCAAGACGTTCAACGTCACGCGTTCAAGCCAAAAGTTGAACACATGGACTTCATCCGCATCTAATTCCCTACCAAGGAATTATTGAGGATTTAATCCAGCCTTTTGCATAAAGATTATCGGCCTTACCAACCGAGATATCTAAAAATTCGAAACCCCGATGCTACCAACATCGGGGTTTCACCGTTTTTAAAGCCCGAAAAAGCCAACTAATCAATATTTATCAATAACTTATAATACCTGACTAACCAGTGGGTGTATTTGGGGTGTAGTTAGGGTGTAGTTATACAGTAGTCAGATCTAAGCCGATTTCTTGCAGTTTCTGCCCTATCCCACCAGCATACTGAATATAGGTTTCTTTATTTTTCTGACCAAAGGTAAATATTTATTCCTTTCTCTTATCAGGTGGCCAAATTCACTATGCCACTACAAACTCACTAACTTTAGTGAGTGGTACAAGGTAAATCGCTCTGTCCAATAAGCATCTTAAACTGGTGTAAAAGAAATTTAATATAGATAATTTGTCATACCTACTGGCAAGATAAACATTAATGGTTTTTAATTCAATAACCTGTATAAAGACCTTGTCAGTTCCTTTCCCCTTGAACACTCAATATGTGTCGCTAATATGATCTTACTACCAAAACTATGCATGTCTTTTCGATTTTTAATCCGTTAACAATATAATCTTTTTTATTTTGTGAATAACGGCAAAACAATATGGCTCATACAGCATACCTCTCTATCATTGGCAAAACACAAGGTTGTATCTCTTCTGGTTGTAACACAAAAGATTCCATTGGCAATAAAGCGCAAGAGTCTCACAGTAATGAAATCACCGTTCTAGCTTGTAATTACACCCTAAGCAAGCACGGTGGTCCTGCAGAACTAGGATAACCAAACCCATAGATAAGTCGTCACCACTGCTTGGAAACGTTTTTTCTAAACAAGAGCATTTACAGTGCACAATCAATTTCTTCCGTACCAATGAGCAAGGCTATAACGAAAACTTCTATTCCATTGAGTTAGTAGATGCCTTAATTACCACTCTGTCTTTTGACCAACCTAACGTACTTAGTTCAGGCGATGAAGATATGTCCGAAGTGCTTCACCTTTCTTATAGAGACATTATTTGGAAACATAAAATAGCTGGTACAGAAGGCTATGAGACGTGGGAAAGAATGGCAGGATGAGAGACACAAACAAGCCCGATACATGGAATGTTAGACAGGTAGAAAAAGCCGGTAAAGGCCTCACCATGCAAGCTGTTACGCTTTCACATCGCTACATTTCAAATGGCAGTTTCAAGATGCAGTTTGTTAGGGAGGTCGATCGCTTTGAACAATGCCTTGTCAATGACTTTAAGAACGGAAAGAAAGACAAAGCAACCGTATTCAAAGAGCTTCGAAAGGAAAAACAAAGTCTGATAGAACAAGGTAGTTAGATTGCCCCAAAAGGGATCGGTTTTATAGCAGGTGTCATGCAAGTAACGGCTGGCGCTGGGATATGCTATGCCTCCGCGACAACCTTATGCTTAATTGGTGCACCAATGATGGCTCATGGTGCCAATAACATGTATGAAAATGGCAAATATTTTTGGGACGGTGATGAGAATGCCACCGGGTTAGTGAGAGAAGGTTATCAATATGCAGCAGAATCGCTAGGTTATTCCAAATCTTATGGGGACATTGCATACTACGGCGCTGATTTAGACATGTCGGCTTATGGTTTAGCTGCTAAAAGCACTACTGCTAAGGATGCCGCAGAGGCTTATCAAATTGCCTCTAAACCTAACTTAAAAGCGATGCCATGGACAAAAACGCCAAAGGCCAAACAATTTAAGCTATTTAGATACAGCTCTGAGGACTATCTAAGGGGTTATCAAGCAATGAGTAAAGGAGCTTGAGCTCTTGAAACTGGTGCAGATGCTATAACAATAAAATCATTAAACAATGAGCTTGAAAATGATTAGCCAAATAACTTTTATAACAATTTCAGTAATCGCTGTAGTTCTAATTAAACAACTAAGTAAACGAAGGTCAAAAGGAATAATCTTTTTTTTAAAATACTCCATTATGCTTACAACAATGGCTCAATTTTATTCAATATTCCTTTACGGAAGCGACATAAAAGGAGCACCTGCAAGCATATTATTCTTCGAGAACGTTATTGTAAATAATTTAAATTTACCGGGGAATATACAATTCGTAGCTTTACCTATATTCTTATATCTAGCTTTTTTCTGTCATCCAAAGCACAAAAAATAACGACGAGTAGGATAAATGTGCCAGAAGCTAAACAAATTAAGTCATTTAGATACAGCTCCGAAGACTTCTTAAGAGGCTACCAAGCATCAGGTAGAATATCGCTCATTACAGGAAATTCCTCAGAACTATCTATGCTCATCGACATAGAGTTACATAATGAATTAATTTAAAACTTACTATTGATAGATATTATGGAAATATCACAATAACGATAATTGATGCTCTCTTCGCTGGTCTTCAACATATAAAAAAGCCTCACCAATTAAAGTGAGACTTTCGAATAAAGTGTTCAGAAAAGTGTTGTTAATCAGCTTTAATCTGATTAATACATATATACTGCCCCTGAATCTGTTGCGGTTCCAGTGTCTGTTGTTTCTGAGCCATCGGTAATCACCCCAGTGGCACTGTTATCTTCACCAAGAGCCCCAACAACCAAAGTATCGCCATCAGAACTTAAATCTAAAGAGGTGCTAGAAGAATTAGGTATGCCACCAAAATAGTCACCCTCACCAGTGTTAGAAGCTTTAATATACGCAGTCTGTGACCACGCATTATCCTCTTCGGTAAACAGATAGACGGCGCCGGAGTTTTCGGCTGTTCCTGAGTCACCATTCGCTTCAGACGTATCAATAATTACTCCAGAGGCACCGTTATCTTCCAATCCTGATGAGATAGCCAAAGTACTGCCGTCACTGCTTATGGCGATACCAGACCCAAAACCGTCTTCTTCACCAGTGTTTGAGGCTTTAATATACGCTATCTGTGACCACGCATTATCCTCTTCGGTAAACAGATAAACAGCGCCGGAATCTGTTGCGGTTCCACTGTCTGTTGTTTCTGAACCATCGGTAATAACCCCTGTAGCACCATTATCTTCATTTGTAGCCGCAACAGCCAGAGTACTACCATCGCTGTTTAAGGCCACCTTGACACCAAAATAGTCACCCGCACCTGTATTAGACGCCTTTATATATGCGGTTTGTGACCACGAGCTGCCATCTTGGTTAAACAGATAAACAGCCCCAGACTCACTGGCCGTACTGCTATCGGTGGTTTCAGAATCATCAGTAATCACCCCTGTAGCCCCATTATCTTCTCTACTGGCTCCGACAGCCAGAGTGTTACCATCTCCACTTAAAGAAACGCTATAGCCAAAATAGTCACCAGCTCCAGTATTGGAGGCCTTCAAATAGGTGTTCTGTGCCCAGCTGTCATTGGTTCTACTAAACAAATACACGGCCCCAGAACGAGCGGCCGTGCTGCTATCGGTGGTTTCAGAACCATCGGTAATAACCCCAGTTGCCCCATTATCTTCATATTGAGCCGCAACAGCCAGAGTGTTACCATCACTGTCTAATGACACACTCCAGCCAAAATAGTCACCTTCAGAAGGATTAGATGCTTTAATATATGCTACCTGAGTCCAGCCAGTTGCCTCTTCATCGTGATACACATAGACTGCGCCTGATTTTGTTAATGTAGAACTGCTGTCCGGGACATCGGAACCATTGGTGACTCCTGTGGCATCATTATCATCATCAACAGTACCAATAGCCAAATAACTGCCATTACCACTTAACGCAATATCAGCAACTACCGAAATATCAGTGCCAACATGTGCGGTTTGCGTCCAGCCATCATTATATTCAAACAGGTAGACACCAGCTCCATCTGCGCCAATCGCTAAAGTATGGCCGTCGTCACTCAACCTCACATAATCGCCAAAATCATCACCCGCAGTGGTATCCGAGGCTTTAATATAGCCAATCATCTTAGTAACCGTATCTGCAGTTAGGGACGCTTCAGACGAAGATTCGCTATTTTCACCCGCAGTGGCGAGAATAAAATAATCAGCAGAAAGTGCACTAACCAGACTATCGACAGTAATAGAGGTGGATAAAGAATCTTCGACAGACCCCAATGCCAAGCAATCATTATCTTGTGAAGTATCTTTTTGGCAGACCGTGTAAGTAACGCCTGAAGAGTCCGACGCTGACGTCCAAGTTAGCGTCATGGTTTTTACATTACCGGATGAGGCGCTAATATCAGATAAATTAAAAGAAGACAAAGAAACTGATTCTGATTTACAACCGGTTAGAGCCATCGAAAAAATTAGCGGGACGATATACATCGACTTAGATTTAAAATTCATAATTAAGCATATGCTCGTAATAAATTGGTAAGATTGAATTTATAGACATAACTATCATTAGCAAGCTATTAAAGAAACCTTATTTATTATATTCCTTATTTTTAATAAACCACTCCAAATTGAAAACATTATCGGTATCAATTCGGTATCAATTCAGTATCAATTCAGTATCAATGCGACATCAAAAAAATATTTACAAAAACATTAATAAAGCATTTTAGGTATAAACAACATAAATAAATGACAAATGCATCATTTATTCAATCACCAGCACACCAATATCTAACGCTTTCTTAATCGTCTGCTTAACATAATAGAGCTGGGAGCCATTCATTGACTCCCAGCCTGTTGGATCATCATGAAAATTCCGATATTCATCAACATGCAATGGCATCGTGAATAAATCATGAGCTTTACTTCCCATCTTCCCCTCACTATGCCCAATAAGATGATGAGCAGCGATATCTACATTTTTATCACTACGGGGTATTTCACGAGTTTCCGTACACCAACTAATGTTCCACATGCTACCCATGCATCAACATCTAATTTAGATATGATTTATTATCATATATTTATTTAAAAAATGTTTTTTTGTGTGCAATGATTCCCTTAACATATAGGAAGACGGAGGTTAGGTGGCTTTTCGGTCTTCTTGCCTTCTTAATATTAAAACTATTATTAGCGTGGCTAGGAACTACGATGGATTGGATAGAAAGTGAAATGGCGAAATACACCAAAGAGCGAGATGTAATGCTCAGAAAGCGTTGGTATACATTGAAAAGCTGGGTATTTCGAACATGTACCAGAGCAAAATATGATGAAATGGAACGCCTTATTAAAATTGAAAAAGAATTTAATCTTCAATGGAAACGTCGGTTAAGATATGTAATAAACCAAAACAGCCTCACAAGTATAGATATCAATGATGCAAAAACTATTATTGATACTCACAAAGTCAAACATTCAGAGCGCGATTTCTATTTGATATTAGTTGGCGTCATTTTCGTTATGACGATGAAGATGTTTGACAGCCGTGACTTATTTAATATTTCCATTTTGCTATGTGCATTTTTTGTTGGTTATGAACGTATTTTTGGCAGCACAACTAGCTCTAGTGTCTCCGAGTTCAAGTTACTTTTAGAATCTGTAGAGAAAGACATGCAAGATCACCGCTCTATCATTAACTCGCCCCTTTAATACACAATTTTAAGTTAATGAAATAAAAATACCCACTTTTTACAGTGGGTATTTACTACCTAACCTAAATTGATAATACCAATAAAAATCGAAATCAGGCCTTGTTGGGATGACTTAAATAAGTTTTATCTGCCATTAGTACAGATAAACCGCACCTGAATTAGTGACTGTGGTTCCCTCATCGACAGTACCAATTTGGATACCCGTTTCGCCGCCATCTTCCGATGGGGCATCTACTGCCAGTGCCGAACCATCACTGCTTATTGATAAGTTCCTACCAAAATAAGCATCATCCCCCAGATTAGACGCTTTAATATAAGCACTTTGTTGCCAACTGCTGGTGCTTTTAGCACTAATATCAAATAGATATACCGCTCCAGATTCAGTCACCGAAGTAGTACCTTCATCTATGGTTGTGCTTGTCTGGATACCCGCTGTACCACCATCTTCATATGGAGCACCCACTGCTAATGTCGAGCCATCATTACTTAAAGCAACGCTAAAACCAAATTCATCGTCGTCTTCAAGGTTGGACGCTTTAATATAAGCACTTTGTACCCAATAACTGCTGTCACTATCGCTTAGGTCAAAAAGATAAACCGCCCCAGAATCAGAGCTTTCAGAGCCTTCATCTATCGTGGTGCTAGTTTGAATACCGGTTGTACCGCCACTTTCACCCGACGCCCCCACAGCCAGTATCTGGCCATCTCCACTTAAAGAGACACTTTTACCAAAATAATCATAATCTTCCCCGTTAGAGGCTTTGATATAAGCACTTTGTTCCCAAGAACTGCTGTCGCTATCACTTAGGTCAAAGAGATAAACCGCGCCTGAGTCAGTCAAACTCGTGTTCTCACTGTCAGTGAGAGTGGTGCCTGTTTGGATGCCTGACTCACTACCATCTTCCAAAGGAACCCCGACAGCTAAAGCCGAACCATCCGTACTAAGAGATAAATTGCTACCAAATTCGTCTCCAGAACCAACGTTAGAAGCTTTAATGTAAGCGTCTTGAGTCCAGTTATCACCGTCTAATTTAAATAGATAAACGGCACCAGATGTGGTCACAACACTATCATCAGTAAAATCCGAGGATGTCTCGATTCCGCTTAAATCATTATCCTCAAAAGGTGCACCAACGGCCAGAGTAGAACCATCTCCGCTTAACGCTAAATTCAGGCCGAACTCGTCAGATATACCTAAATTACTGGCTTTGATGTAAGCACTCTGAACCCAATTACTGCTGTCACTATCACTTAAATCGAAGATATATACAGCACCTGAATTACCCGTGCCATCAGAATCAGTAATTGGCAGTTCAGTCTGAACACCAGCTTGATCACCATCTTCTCCCCAAGCGCCTACGGCTAAGGTTCCGCCATCACTACTTAACGCAATGCTATAGCCGAACACATCATTAGACTGTGCATTTGATGCTTTTATGTAAGCCGCTCGCGACCAAGTGTTATCCACTTTTTTAAACACATACACCGCCCCTGATTCCGCTGCATCACTATTATCATTAAAAGAGCTGGTTGTGATTCCTTGATAATCGCTATCGTCAAATGGCACAGCAATGGCTAACGTTGTACCATCTTGGCTCAAAGCAACATTTACAGCGTTTGTACTTGAAATATCGTTGTCATAAGAATCGTCTTCATCCACATGATCCGCTTTAAAATAGCCAATCATCTCGTTGGCTGTTTCGGTCGTTAAACTATCCTCATTGGAGCTGACCGTACTTGAGCCGTTTGATGCTAAGATAAAATAATCTTGAGCGAGTGCTTCCACTAAGCTATCCACTGTAACGGTGGCCGTTAAGGTATCTTCAACGGTATCTAACGCTAAACAATCATTTTCCTCCGACGTGTCTTTCTGACATACTGTATAACTAATCCCCGTTCCACTTGCCGCCTTGGTCCAAGTTAACGTCATGGTTTTAACGTTGTCTGTAGAAGCACTGATATCTGTAACATTAAAAGAAGATAGCGTGGTAGAGGTAGAACTCGTAGAACTGGGTAGATCACCAGAACGAGAAAGACAACCCGTTAAGCCTGCAGCACTTAGAAGTGCTACTGCATAAATAGACTTATTTTTAAAAATCACATTCGAACCTTTCGAAAATAATAAATAGCAACATGAGAGAAGAGTTTAATCTCAGATATTAACTACCTATAAAAATCAATAACAATCATTAATAATCTAAAATTTTTTACTTTCTTAATTAATTTATTCTTATTTACCATTATCTAATTAAAACGGACAATTTATAAATCCATAGCCCTATCGGTCAGTAATATGGGTACTATAAAATAGAATTAATCACCAAAAATATAAAAAAGCAGCTTACTGTAAAAATAAATGCATTGCTAAAACAATAGATTAATTAATAATCAAAATATTTAAAATATCAATAATGAAAGACTCAGTAAATCTGTCTTATTTTTAAGACGACAAATAGCACGAATTATCTAACATTAAGAAATAAAAGAGAGTGATACTTTATCCAATCAAGACATAATGATGACTACCTACAGATTTAATATGCCTTTAGTAGCCTAAACGATATATTCTTATACTCATTAACTTGCTTATTATAAATATCCTCAAATGACCTCAAGATGCAGGATTTAGCATCTTGAGTTTAATTGGGTATCAGAATAGTTTCATAACACTATGTGGTCCAAACTAACAATCTCCCCCTATCACTGCAATTTTTGCAGTATAAGTCGTTAAATACAGCAATATTACTGTGTATTCACACTATCATTACCTCAACTTGGTCTACAATGAACAACAGATAATCAATCATTTAGTGTATCTAGTGCGAGAGTCGATTTGTTAAAACAGTTTAAATGCAGCCCTTCAACCTTTTGCCTGCTTACGTTAATTTATGGCCTGTTCAGTTTTATGGTGGTAAACCTCATGACTGATCGATTTGTCGATGAGCAAATTCAGCAAGCTAAATCGTCTATTCAACATGATCTTGCACTCGTTAGATACAGTATTGAAGCGAATATTTACCGCGATGCCTATCTCGCTGACAGTTTTTCCACATTGGTGGCCCTCAACCCTGAATTTGCAAAGAAAAACTGGAACTCATTAGCAGAGCAATTTCTGTCTAAATCTTCTTTTGTGCGTAATATTGGCCTTGCCCCAAATGATGTCATCTCATACATGTATCCGATAAAGGGGAATGAAAAAGCGATAGGGTTAGATTTTAGAACCGTTCCTGAACAGTACAAAACCGTCCAACTTGCGAAAGAAAGCAAAAAAGTCTTTATTGCTGGACCGTTAGATCTAGTGCAAGGAGGTCGAGGAATTATTGCCCGTTACCCCATTTTTACCGACCTGCCTCATATGAATGATTACTGGGGTACGCTCAGTGTAGTAATTAACTATGAAGCACTCATTAATGCGTCGAAGCTTCATACACTTAAAGGCGCTCAAATTGCACTCGTAGCAAACGACAATAACAATACAAATGGCAGATTGATTGAAGGTGAACAGTCTGTATTAACTGAACCGGACCTCGATTATCCTATCTATTTACCTAACAAAAGTTGGCGTTTATATGCTAAGTACGGTGACTTTGATGAAGTAAAAAGTGTGAGTACTTTCAAGAGTCTATTCATATCATTCGGAGTTATTTCCTTTTCTATCGGTTATATTTTATTGCTCTTTATTTTGAATAATTACCTGAAAGTACAAAAGCTTTCCTTACATGATGAACTGACACATTTGCCTAATCGGCGATATTTGCTCAATACCATGAATCAAGTCATGTCTAAATCGGGCTCTGCGGTACAATTTTCGGTGTTGAATATTGATTTAAACAGCTTTAAGAAAATTAATGATTCCTTTGGCCATGATGCTGGTGACCAAGTACTAAAACATGTTGCTGCTGCTCTGACTCACTGTTTAAGAGCATCTGATTTTATTTCCAGAATTGGTGGCGATGAGTTTGTGGTGATTTTATTTAGAACCAATAAGAATAGCGATATCGAAAAAATCATTGAGAAAATTCATCTGTATTTACAATCTAACCCGCTACCGTGGAAAGAAGAGTACATACAGATAACCGTAAGTATCGGCTATTATAGCTTTATAGGGGAAGCTGATCCTTTCCTCATCGACACAATCTTATCTTCGGCAGATAAGAGTATGTATGAGCAAAAAGCGCGATTTAAGCATCAATCCAGCGAGTAGAGGCTCAGGATCAATCAACAGTAAACCTGCGCCCTACATTGCACTCTTATCACCGCCAGCCAGAATTTTTTACTCTTCACCTCTAATTGATACCAATTTGATACCTTTGTGAGACCAATTTGATACTAATTATCACGTTACTTATCATTAAAATGGATGTTGCTCACACAAAGATGAATTGCATTATTCATGCATTACATCAGTATTCAATCTTAGTCACTTCAGTTAAAGAGGCGATATATGTCCAGGCCAAACCCAAACAATTTTAATGGCTTATTTGAAAAGACAGGCACATCCACTTGCCAAATAATTTTTGGAGAAAAACACTACATTCCGGATGAAAATACGTTAATCAATTTATACGGTTCCAATGATTTAACTTATACGGCAACGAATTTAACGACCAATATCCCTAGCCTATTACAATCGGGAGCATGTCTAGCAAGCGGAATAAATTCCCAGTTTTTATACCTAATTACAAATCGACGCAAATATCGAGTAGAGAGTCATGATGTGATGGTTCAATATAATTTTTTTAGGTCGTATTCATCCAGTACCAGACATCATTTTAGAAAGTATTCCATCGGGTAAAGACATCACGCTAGGAGGAGGACCAAAGCCATTAGATTAAACACTAAGGTACTTAGAAAAATACAGCAATCTGATGGGTCGTGCTACAGTAAATTTGAAAGGTTAATAAGCTCACCCGCTGCTTTCACAGATGATGAGCTTAGTTATTTAGTCAGTTAACTATTTAATGTATGAAATTAGAATTTCATCGATGCGGTTAGATGTGCTTGTAAAGGTGCTCCCAAAAAGGCCATAGCTCCAGCACTAGAATCACCATATAACGATCTAGGGAATGACGCAGCCCAGTAACGTTTATTGGTCACGTTATCGACCGACAAACTCAATGTAAGCGGTTTGTTATAAAAACGTTTTGTGATGTATTTTGCACCAAGATCCAATGTCGTATAAGCACTCATCCACACGTCATTATCTGCGTTGCCAGCGCGTTTCCCGACATAATGAACATTAGCATTGATAGAAAGTCCAGGCACAACATCAAAATCGTATTCAGTCAGCACATTCGCCTGCCACTCAGGGACACCGACAACGCGTTTACCCTCAGTTGAATCACTATAAGAATCGGTTAACGTCGCATCTAACCAAGTGGCATTCGCCATGATTTTTACTTGGCGCGTAACATTGCCGTTTAGCGCCGTTTCAATACCATAGTTGCGCTGCATACCTTGGACGCGATAAATGCTATCACTACTGGCGTAAGCGAGAGGTCGCTTGATACGAAACGCTGCGAGAGACGCATCCAATGAACCTAGGTCCTGTTTTAAACCAAGCTCAATCTGTCGACTCCGATAAGGATCGAGTGTTTCGCCATCATTCTTATAATCGTCGTCATCCACGACCTGACCAGCTTCTAATGTATCGGAATACGCCACATAAGTCGTCGTTTCTGGAATAGGCTTAAAAATCAAAGCTTCAGTACTACTAAAACCATCATCATGATAATTGGCTGAGTCGACATTTAATGTATCAAAATGGTTATAACTGCCCACGAGTAGCGTCGACCATTGCTCATTCCACTTAATCATGTCACCTAAAATAGCTGATTGGGTTATATTCTTTGAATTAAGTTCAATATCCCCATCGGTATAAAATACGGGTTGAGAAAAGGTTTGGGGATCGTCAATATCAATATTATTACCTAAGGTGACCTTTGAACCTGATGAATTAGCAATTGAATAGGTATTCCAAGTATATCCTGTTGTACCAATGGTTACTTGATGCTCGACTGAACCTGTATCGATATGTCCATTTAAACGAGCTTCATTACTGATCAATTTAAAACGTCGCGCGGTTTTTTTTGTGGTTATCGTCTGTGTAAATGTACCATCACTATTCAATTTATTGGTCACACTCATCAATAAACGGTCTACTTTTTGCCCAAGAATGCCGACTTCGGCTTTCCAATTGTCATTGATATCATGTTTAAGTTTAAAACTTCCGGTCGTCGTTTTTAGATCACTACCAGCAAAACTTTGACCATAGCCCTTTTTAGTCGCATCTAAAGCACTGGGTAAGCCGGTCGAGCTTGAGTAATAAAAACCACCAGGATAGCCATACTTTTTGTAGCGATAGTAACTCGCATTCAGCTCAATAGTGGTTTTGTCTGTTGGGTGGAGATCAAATGCGGCGCCAACAGCCTTACGGTCTATTTGAGAACCTGAGACATAACCGTCTCCCTGCTCTTTGATAACATTAATACGATATCCCATGTATTGATTTGGCGTTCCCCCCAAATCAACGGTCGCTTCTCGCGCCCCATTACTGTCTAATCCAATAGATACATCGTTCAGATAGTCCAAAGTAGGTCGCTTAAATTCATAGTTAAAATCACCTGCTGGTGTCGCTGGGCCATAAAGTGCGCCAGTTAAACTATGAATAATTTCAAGCCGCTCATAAAGCTCCATTGGTTGAGCCGTTGTGACGACGACATTCATACCATCTAGGTGAGAGTTAGCCACAACGCTCCCCTCAACCCCACGACTTTGTGGACGTCCGACATCGACACCACCACGCGCTTCCATTTGGGTGGAAGAATCATATTTCAGAGCATCGAATAACCCTTTCACATGTCGATCTTTTAAAAAAGCGCTATTCATTACTGCGGCCGAATATGGGAGATCACTTAAAGCCAGCTCACCTAAAGGATCAACCGTTAGCACATCAGGTCTAAACTCAGTCTGTGTTTCATTTTCTCCATATACAACGACGGTATTATCAGCGTTTACTGTCGATTTGGTTGAAGGTTTGCGCTTACTGGAAGAAGAGTGGGATTGAGATGTGGTTACTTGATCATTTGCTAAAGACGGCATAGAAACGATATTACCTAGACACAAAGCACCAATAATAGCCGCTAGGTTATTGCGTTGAATTTTTTTCATTGACATTGTCCGAATGTAATTAGTAAAGACTAAACACCACCAACACTGATGATATTTATGATTACAAAGACGTTCTGTTTATTAAAATTACGACTGGAATTAATAATTGAAGAATAATTAGGGATATATTTTTATTGATTTAACTCAATCCGACACCATTAATATAATTAAATCTATTATTTACCATTTAATTAACAGCATCTGTTGCATTTAGTTTCAATAGTTTATAAATCAAAGTCAATTTGCTTTACAGTAACTGACATATATAAATAAAAATAACCCTTATAACATGAGAAAAATAATTTGATAAAAATGAAAATTAATTCTATTTTTTGGTTTTTGAGCAAATTAATACATAAAAATCACAAAGCATTAACGATTGGTTATGTTATTTAAAATAAAATATATACAATTAAGACAATTACGAAAAAAACACTTAATGTTAGTAATTATAATATCTGTATATATTGTTAATGAAAATTATATTCATTGAGATTATTTCAAATAGGTTAATTCATTATTACTATAAATTAATATATTAATCCTTTCCGTTAAAATTCTCCTAAAGAGTATATTTCTAGTTGGCGTTTTTGATAAACATAGATAGAGTAAAGTTTGCACATCTATCAATATTTGTCCCGATGGAGAAAGGAGAAATACATGAACGACGTACTTAAAACCTTATATTCACATAAAAGTGAACGTAGTTTTTTAACTAAGCCTGTCCCAGATGACGTATTGGACAATGTTATTCAATCGGCATATCAAGCCCCCACGTCAATCAACTCACAACAGGTATCGGTTTTAGTGGTGCGTAATGCTGAACGTCGCCAACGTTTGTCTGAGTTATGCGGTGGGCAACCTTGGATTGCCAAAGCGCCAGTATTTTTGGTATTTATCATCGATATGTATAAAACAGAACTTGGCATGAAAGCGGTCAGTGAGGAACAAAAAGCAACAGAAAGTATTGAAAGTATCATTTCAGGCTCAACTGATGTAGGTATTGCTTTAACTAGCGCATTAATTGCAGCTCGCTCGCAAGGTTTAGGTGGCGTTCCTATTGGTGGCGTACGCTTAAATCCTAGTAAAATGATCGAGGAACTCGACCTCCCCCATCATACCTTCGCCGTCGCCGGGTTATCTCTTGGTTATGTTGATAAACCTGCACACATTAAACCACGCTTACCAATGGAAACATTTCGTCATGAAGAACAATATCGCAGTGATGGTATGAAAGATAACATCGAGTACTACAACAAAAAAATTACTGCGCATTGGGAAACGATTGGTCGAGCTGATGGTGAATCTTGGAGCCAATCGATTTCCGGATATTATAATCGTATTTACTATCCCGATGTTGCTTCAACTTTAATTAAACAAGGTTTTAGTAACAAATATTAACCTGTTTAATACTAAATTATTTCAACGCCTCACAGTTCGTGGGGCTTTTTATTCAATAAGTAGCTTATAGATCTCTATTCCCCTACGTTAATTTCACACTATCTTTTAATTTCCGTGACATGAAAGAACACCGTTGGGTTAGATTACACCTAACCACTGCCTAAAAAATAATGAGTAATCACTGGCAGATAATAGAACGTTAATACAGAGGTAACTGTCAATAGTTGGCTGAATATTATGACGATACAAACTTTTATAGCACGTAGTAAACAGAGCTTTGACGATTTTATTGAATCAGGTTTTGCGCAACAGCGTTGTAGCATCCATTGCCAATTCTCTCGTCAGCAATTAAATGAATTAGATTTGTGCCGTTTGGAAAGAACGAATGTGGTTACTTTGTCTTTTTCTATCGATGGTAAAATGTTTAAGCAGGGCCAAGCATGGTCAAAAAAACATTAGCCTAAGATTGGGGCCAACAAATGGCCCCAACGCAGAATTATTCGACACCAACCATAACATTAGATGCTTTAATAATTGCAGTAGCAGGCTTACCTACCTCAATCCCTAACGAACGTACTGCACCAAGCGTAATAACTGAAGCAATCACCAAACCATCCGCCAATTCGATTAAAATTTCGGCATTAACAGCCCCTTCATCGATGGCTTTAACTATCCCTGTAAATTGGTTTCTAGCGCTAATTTTCATAATTATTCCCTTATAATCATGTTGTTAAAATAAATGTATATTATGCTTAACCTAGTAATCAGAGCTCATCTACTTGTCATCGCTCAAGCTCAAGTAGGGCGTATATGCTGATAAGCACATATTGATACTATTGAATAACCTTAACAAAAACAAGTGTTAATGATATTAGAGGGGATTTCTATAAGTACGGTGATTGTTATCGATGCAACAAATAATCCCCCTAAACAAGTGGGATAGATCAGATTTTGACAAATTTAAAGTAAAACACCTAATTAGGGTAATACCCCCTAGTAACGGTCTTGATTATCATGTCGGTTTAGAACAGCTCTGTCACAGGACACGATCAGATGGGCCTAGGGTTAACAGTGTCATCACCATTCGAAGATTGGTTTTTTAAAAGCCGTATTCTCCAAGTACGCTATACCATGATGTGTACTGCAATTCTGTACATAATTTATTGTTTTATTGAAGAAACAATGGAGCTTCCCGATGGATTATTTCGTTGCTTACTGCATGGTGTGATAGTTCCGATTGGATTATTCATCATAACGGCCCTGACCTTTTTCCCAAACGCTTATCCCGTGATGCGCGTTATGCTCTTCACTGCGCCGATTACCACTATTACAGCTAACCTCTATTTTAATTTACATACGGAATCCTTTGCTTATTTAGCACCAGAAATTTACCTTAATGTTTTATGGGTCTTTGTTATGTCTGGCTTATCTTTAACATTAGCCACCTTCAGCATCCTCATCTGTTTTCTCATTACGATATTTATAACTCTCAGTGAGAGTTATATGCCGAGTATTGATATGGCATTGCATTATCTTTGGATGGCATCTGCAGCTGTATTTGGAATTATCACATACACATTATTACGTCACTCCAGCCATCAAATATACTTGAATCAGTGTCACTTAGAAGAAAAAGCCTCTTCCGACACAATGACTAATGTATGGAGTCACGATTCTTTGGCTCGTTTTTTCGATGAAATGAGACTCTCTGATACACAAAACATTGCGATAATGATGGTCGATATTGACCATTTTAAACGCCTCAATGATCGACTTGGTCACGTTGCAGGACATTATGTGCTCGTCGAATTTGCTGCGTTATTGAAAGAGAATTGTCGAGGTTATGATTATGTTGGCCGCTACGGTGGGGAGACGTTTTGTATTTTACTGCCTAAAACTCCGCTTAACCAGGCTAGACTCATTGCCGAATCACTTCGTGCCATTATCGCCGACCATAAATTTAGCCAAAGTATTTCTTTAACTGCTAGTATTGGTGTCGCTATGGTAGAGCCTAATCACGATTTCGATACCATTGTTGAACTCACCGACCAAGCTTTATTTAAAGCCAAACACGATGGCCGCAATAGTGTTGTGATGGTTAATGAAGACCACCAGTATCAGCTGATTTAATCTGGTTGATTAACGGAGTTTTTTTGATAACTGTCGGTTGAGACAACGATTGCAGCGCCAAGCAGATGGCAATACTTACAATCCCGACCCATCCATACCACCCGAGCGTTTCTTTCACAATGGTCACAGCCAGTACCGTTGCAACAACAGGCTCGAACAAACTGAGTAACGTTGCTGAACTGGCGGTAACCGTTTTTAACCCATAGCCAAAAAGAAGATACCCTAACCCCATAGGGATAAGGGCCATATAGCCTCCGACAAATAACGAAGACATTTGAGAGAACAGGGTATCTCCGGTAAGAAAAAGGCTTGGCAGTAATAGCATCGAACTAAGCCCAAACAAAGTGCCGATGGCGGCTCTAGAGGGTACCCCCTGGTCAATTAACTGCTTTGCTACCCATGTATAGATCGCATAGGCAGTGCCACCTAAAATACCAACGCCAATTCCCAATAACCGGTAAGGATGTGAGCTAAACAAGGGCTCATCATGTTGACCAAAGATAAGAAAACATATTCCCACAACGCCAAATAAAAGGCTCATCAACCACCCAATTGAGATATTGACTTTACCACCAACAAGGTGCTCTAAAGCGACAGAAGCAAAAGGCGCGGACGCGATACAAACTACCGTACCGACAGCGATTCCAGCTAAATGCATCGATGAATAAAAGGCTAACGGGTACATAGCGACGGTGATGCCACCTACCAAACACAGGGTTTTATTATCCCATAATCGCCGGTGAGATATATGGAGCGATTTCCAGGCGATAGCAAACTGGATTATCCCGCCAAAGCCAGTAGCAAATGCACCAATCGCTAACGGGCTAACTTGGGGGATAAAGGCAGCAAAAATTCCAGAAGTTCCCCAGAAAAAAGACGCCAGCAAAATGGCTAATATACCCATAAAACAAAATCCATCTATCGAACCCTTCTCATCTAACGGTTATAGTCAGCGTCTGAAAATACCAAACCTTTGCAATTTGTTGAATATTTATTGATATAGATCGATGTCTTGTATGAACTTTTTTATAAAATTTCATACCACATCATTCTAGATAACGGACCATCGCTTTGAATTTTCACCACAACTGGTGTTCTCAACCGCTTAAAACCAGCATAAGTTCTAAATCATATGCGCAATTTATGTCGCTCATTTTCTTTGTTGTATTCACGCCCATTTGTTTTGCGACTCATTTAAATTTTGCTTGGCCTCTCAATGTTGGGCCACTCAACCCTCACCTTTATTCACCTAACCAAATGTTTGCTCAAAGCATGGTGTATGAACCATTAGTCAAATATCAAAGTGACGGCTCGGTCAAACCTTGGCTGGCAAGTCATTGGACGCTTTCAGCAGATGGCCGAACCTATACCTTTACCCTGCGCCACCATGTCACCTTTTCCAATGGTGAGCCTTTTAATGCTCAGGCTGTGGTTGATAACTTTCGCACGGTGATGGATAACAAAGATCGTCATGCATGGTTAGAATTAACCAACCAAATTGAGTCTTATAAAGCGTTAAATGATGACACTTTTCAACTCACACTAAAACACCCTTACTACCCTGCTTTACTCGAACTTTCTCTTCCTCGTCCATTTCGCTTTATCGCTCCTTCTCAATTTATCGATAACGAAACGAAAAACGGCATTAAACACCCTATTGGTACCGGTCCTTGGATATTGACGAAAACTCGTTTAAACCAATACGACGAATTTAAACGCAACGAACAGTATTGGGGAGCAAAACCTGCGATAGAAAGCATCACCGTTAAAGTCATTCCAGACCCCACCAGCCGTGCTTTAGCAGTTGAAACCGGCGACGTTGATTTAATTTACGGTGTCGATGGCAGTGTTTCTCCTGACACATTTGAGCGCTTTAGTCAGTCACATCAATACACCACCGAGCTGTCGCCCCCGATTGAAACCATTGATCTTGCATTAAATACCAAACACAGCCCAACAAAAGAGTTAGCCGTAAGGTTGGCGATTAACCATAGTGTCGATAAAGAGGTTATGATCAAAACGGTACTTTATGGCACTCAATCTAAGGCAAATACGCTATTCGCTCCTACCGTTCCTTATGCCAATATCGGTTTAAAACCTTACCGTTATGATATCCAATTAGCGAACTCGCTGCTTGATAAAGCGGGCTGGCAACGTTCTTCTGTACAGGGGATTCGTTATAAAGGCAAACAACGCCTTAATATCAATCTGTCTTATGTAGGGACGAACCCTGTAAGCAAATCTATGGCGGAAATCATTCAGGGCGATTTGTTTAAAGTGGGGATTGAAGTCAATCTGCTCGGAGAAGAAGAAGGTTCTATTTATCACCGCCAAAAAAGCGGTGAGTTTGATATGATTTTTAACCGTACCTGGGGCGCGCCCTACGATCCTCATGCTTTTTTAAGTTCCATGCGAGTACCTTCGCACGCCGACTTCCAAGCTCAGCAAGGCCTTAAAGATAAATCCCTTATCGATCAAGAAATAGAACAAGCTTTGATCTCCACTGACAACAAGAAGCGCCAAGCGCTGTATCGCGATATTTTAACTCGGCTACATAAAGAAGCCGTTTACCTACCACTCACTTGGGTACAAATGTACGTGGTAGCAAACCCAAAATTTGGCCCTATCCCATTTAGTGCAATACCCAGCCATATCCCGTTTGAACATATTTTAAAGCAGAGATAATCCTATGTGGCAGTATATTTCACGACGTTTACTGATGCTTATTCCAATACTGCTGGCTGCCTCAGCCACTATCTTTTTTTTATTGCGACTTGGGCCAAACGATCCAGCCATGGAATACCTGCGTTTATCAGGCCTCCCCCCAACCGACCAATTGTTACAAGCCACCCGTATTGATCTCGGTTTAGATCAGCCGCTTTGGACCCAATATGGGGTTTGGCTAAAGCACGTAGTTCAACTCGATTTTGGTCATTCCTATGCAACGGGTCGACCCGTTTTACAAGAGCTTATGAGTTTTGTGCCAGCAACTGCATTACTTGGGGTCACAGCGCTTGCTATGATTTTGTTCGGTTCAATCCCTATTGGGATGCTCTGTGCGAGATATCGCAACAAGTTTCCCGATTACCTGCTGCGCCTCATTCTATTTTTGGGCGTCAGCATGCCCAACTTTTGGTTAGCCTTTTTGCTAGTGATTCTATTTTCAACTCATCTCCATTGGCTGCCTGCACTTGGCTACGGTGGCATTAGTCACTTATTGATGCCGGCTTTTTCCATCGCGTTTATGTCTTTATCGATAAATACGCGTTTGATTCGCACCAACATGTTAGAAGTCTCTGGCCAGCGCTATGTCACTTGGGCGCGCCTACGCGGTGTCAAAGAGTCTAAAATTCAGCGCAATCACATCTTTCGTAATGCAATGCTCCCAATCATCACCTCGCTTGGACTTCATATTGGCGAATTGATTGGAGGCACACTGGTAATTGAAAGTATTTTTGGTTGGCCTGGCGTCGGGCGTTACGCCGTCACTGCAGTATTCAACCGCGATTTCCCAGTGATTCAGTGTGTTACCTTGCTCATGGTCGTCGTTTACGTACTGTGTAACCTGCTGGTCGATATTGCCTGTGCTGCATTAGATCCACGCGTACGTCGCTTGTCTATCGAGGGAAACGTATGAACCATTTTTTCCAGCATAAAAGTCACCTTGGACCATTGATACTGGTATTCACACTACTGTTCATGGCTATTGTCGGCCCCTACTTTTTACACTACGACTCCAATGCCATCGACCTACCAAACCGGTTGTTACCCTCTTCGACACAACATTGGCTTGGTACCGATCATTTAGGCCGGGATACTTTCACTCGGTTAGTCGAAGGAGCACGAACCTCATTAAGCGCCGTCGCGTGCGCAATAGCGTTAATTATTTGTATTGGTGTGACAACTGGCACAGTCGCTGGCCTTATGGGTGGCAAAGTCGATGCAACTCTAATGCGTATTACCGATATTTTCCTCACCTTCCCAACCATGATTCTGGCACTGTTTTTAGTCGCGGTATTAGGGACGGGGATCACCAACGTGATTATTGCCATCGCCCTGTCTCACTGGGCTTGGTATGCACGTTTAGTACGTAGCATTGTGCTGGCTCAACGTAACAGTGATTTTATACTCGCTGCCCGTTTATCGGGAAACCAAGGCTTCGGGTTATTCAAAGATCATTTTATGAGCCCCATCATTTCTCAATTAATCGTGCTGGCTACCATGGATATTGGCCATATGATGCTGCATGTTGCCGGAATGTCTTTCTTAGGGCTTGGCGTTAAATCCCCGACTCCTGAATGGGGCGTCATGATTAGTGATGCTCGCCAATATATCTGGACTCATCCGAGTCTTATGTTCTGGCCTGGCTTAGCTCTATTTGTCAGTGTCGTCGCATTTAACTGGTTAGGTGATGCGTTGCGTGATCATCTGGATCCATACCTACAATTGGAGCACGTCCACTCATGAGCCACACTCTTGCACTCAACAACTACACCATCTATGCCGGACAAACTCGATTGATCCATAATATTTCGCTGCAAATTAAAACCGGTGAAATTCTTGCACTTATTGGTTCCAGTGGTTCAGGTAAATCGTTGACCTGCTGCGCTGCATTAGGTGCACTCCCTCACGGATTGCATCAATCTTCTGGCTCTGTAATCTTTGATGATCACCAAATAACTCATGAACAACTTCGCGGTCATACCATATCGACGATTATGCAAAATCCTCGCAGCGCATTTAACCCCGTTCATACAATGAAACAGCATGCGTTAGAAACATTAACGATTGGAAAACAGATAAAAACCGATAGTTATTCAGACGTTATCGTAAAAACCATGCGTGAAGCTGGTTTAGATCAACCTGAAAAAATTCTTAGCTTGTATCCTCATGAAATGAGCGGTGGCATGCTCCAACGTATGATGATTGCTCTCACTATGCTCAGTGGTAGTCCATTTTTATTTGCAGATGAACCCACCACCGACCTTGACTTAGTGATGCAATCCAAAATTTTGGAGTTATTGAAATCGCTGGTAGATAAACAACAATTAGGCATTTTATTGGTCACCCATGATATGGGCGTGGTAGCAAAACTCGCTCACCGTGTTGCCGTTATCGACCAAGGGCAGATTGTTGAACATAATTCAATTTCTACCATATTTACGCGCCCAGCCCACCCCATCACTCGTGAACTGGTCAACGCCCATCTTTCTCTGTACAACATGGCACTTGAATGATGACTTTACTTTCCACTTATTATGTCTCACATGGCTACCAGCGTTTTTCCCTACTGGGGAAGAAACCCTATCAACCCGTTCTTAAAGAGATCAATATTCACCTCTATCCCAATGAATCTGCTGCTTTATTGGGTAATAGCGGCTGTGGCAAAAGTACACTTGCGCGGATGCTTTGTGGATTAGAAATCCCTAAAGAAGGTGAAATTATATTTGAAGGTCGAACGACCAAACAAATGAATCGAACTCAACGGCAAGCCATGCATCGTGACATCCAAATGGTGTTACAAGACTCAGTCAGCGCCGTTAATCCTCGTAAAACTGTCGCGTCCATTATTCAAGAACCGCTCAAATACCTCACTTCTATGTCTAAGTCAGAACGAATGGATAGAACAATTCAACTGCTTAACCAAGTAGGATTGCCCGATTCTATGCTCAATAAGCGCCCTCCTCAGATAAGTGGCGGTCAATTACAACGTGTCTGTATCGCCCGCGCATTAGCCTCAAAACCCAAACTCATTATTCTTGATGAAGCGTTATCCAACTTAGATTTAGTACTTCAGATAAAAATGGTGGATATGCTAAAAGAGATTCAACATCAAACCGGTATTGCTTGGCTATTGATTACTCATGATATCCGTTTAGCGAAACAATTTTGCCAACGTATCTTAGTTATGAATAACGGTAGTATCGTCGAAGAAGCCGATATGAAAGCGGATCTTTGTTTTCTCCACCCAGCAGCACAAGAGTTGGAAGACGCTATTTTACCCCCCTTGCCTGCCATATTAACGGAATAGAGGACTCTGACATGCAAAGACTGACTATCACCATGGACGACGATTTGGTCGATTACCTCGATAACTTTATTCAAGAGAAAGGGTATACCAGTCGTTCAGAAGCCGTCAGAGATTTAGTCCGTGATTCACTGAGCACAGAGAAAAGCCAACGGAATGAAGAATGTCTCGGTGTACTTTCCTATCTTTACGAGCATGAGACTCGCGAGCTGGCGCGTCGTCTAACCAATACTCAGCACCATCATCACCATCTTTCTGTCTCAACGTTACATATGCACATTTCAGAAGAACAGTGTCTGGAGGTCTCTATTTTACAGGGAAAACGTCATCAGTTAGAAAACTTAGCAGATAGTCTTATTTCTCAACGCGGTGTTAATCACGGGTATTTACGCCTACTGCCTAAACCCAAAGATGAGTAAGACCTAAATTGCACATAAAAGTAAGCCCTTCTTTACGAAGGGCTTAGTATTCAGATAATGGGTTTTAACAAGGTCTTTGTGGGCCACAGGCACCCGGTCCTGCTGCTGGCGCAGGTTGTGCGTGAGGAGGACCAGGCTGAGCATGGGGATGATCGGCTGGCGGAGGAAGAATACAGCCGCCTAGCAATAAAGCTGCCAACAGTGACAAATAACGAATTTTCATAATCAATCTCCTCAAATCGTTTCCATCAGTGTACTGATATAGCAGTTCGGTTCGTCAGATCATGGTCAAGGTTTGGTACAGCTTTGATACACAAATCAGCTAATGACCCATAGCTTCACTGCTTAAACTGAGTATCTCTATCAAGTGTGGCGCTACGCCATCATCCGTCTCTTGCTCGTAAGCGTAGTGAACAAATCACCAAATAGGTCTGATAAATAATTGTTCATTTTCATATTCTCACTATGGGTGTGATTGAAATAACAATTTGATCACAAACAATGCCACTTTTTGCGTATTAATACTCGCTATTCGATGAAAGGCGAGTATAGTGAATTAAGGCTCTTACAGAGCTGTTAATGTTTTAATCGGGTAAAAGTTCCTGTCAATTTCGTTGCTGTGCAATGTCTTACGTCGACAATAACCTTCTGCTTCGTTCCACATTAATACCCTGCCAAGAGTCATATATGCCCAGTCGAATGGTACTCGATGGGTATAAGTGTTTATTTAGGAAGTTATTAACAGAGGTTAGACATGTCAGAGAAAGTGACAGGTTCCGTTAAGTGGTTTAACGAAACAAAAGGATTTGGTTTTATTGCTCAGGATAATGGTGGAAAAGACGTATTTGTTCACTTCCGCGCTATCGTATCTGATGGTTTTAAAACCTTGTCAGAAGGCCAAAAAGTTAGCTTTGTAGTTGAAGATGGCCCTAAAGGGCTTCAAGCTAGCGAAGTCACTCCACTGTAATCCATCGACATCATTCGATCGACAGATTTTATATCAGGGCTGATGGTTAACGTCAGCCCTTTCATTTTCACTCTAACCCCCATCATTAGGTTAGTCCGCATAACCGCTACCTATCGCACTAAACGGCAAATCTAGACCTAAATCAGGAATCTGCTTAGCTATCCATGCTGGAAACGTATTGCTATTGGGACCCGGAAATAACGTGTACTGTTCAGCCCACGGATAATGTTCTGCCTGAGATTCTATTTGTGGGATTAATTGCGCCGCTTTCTGCCCTCGAAGCTCGAGTAATTTTTTAGGTTTAGACCCATACCAAAAGCGGTCCGGCGTTGATGTTTGATAATGATGAAGAGCCGGCAAACCTCGTTTGAGGCGCCAACCAACCACTTCATAAACAGTATATTCTGCCGCTTTTTCTGGCTTAACGGCAATCCAAGTATGAATAGCAAACCAACCACGCCAGCCGTATGTATCTGCGCCATAGACTTCAATCACAGCTTCTTGGTGTTCTGAAGGAGAAAGCGCGATTCCAGCCGGTTCACGGCTTGCCGTTTTCCAACCATCGTTACTACACGCGGCAATTAATATCGTAAATCCAACAATCAAAAAGCGGCGACATAAGATGAGTAAATTATATTTGTGCATTGTTCCTCCCTGAATATCTAAACCATTACAAGCTGGAATTAACACTCTATACCCAAATGACCTCAATGGATATGCAACTATTGAGATTGGCGTTGGCGATTCATTTTGATCCAAAATGTTTCTTGGCAACGATTAGTAAAGATCTTCTTACGCGGGGTAATATCGGCAGACTGCGGCTGTTCCATGACTTCGTAACTGATCCAACATTCTTGGCATACTTGATCATCATTAACGGGTTCATCAAATTCGACTTGTTGACGAATCAACGCGCCGTTGGTAAATCGATACCAAGATTCTTCTTCAGGTACGTCACCATCAGAGTCATCAACCGCATTGTGCTCAACGGTAGAAATAAAGACTGAGGAAGGCTGTGATTTCACTGCAGCAATATAGTCGAAAAGTGATGTCATAACGCCTCCTTATAATACGGGTACCCATTATGACTCACTACTGATAACGATAAAACCCCACCGGAGTGGGGTTTTATCTCAATATGATTCTAATCGAATCGCTCGTTGTTAAGCTTGAATCACATTTGAAATGAGGTAGGTGTTATACCCAATGTAAAACAACAATAGGATCGCGCCTTCCCAGCGAGTGATACGACCATTTTTGCCTTTAAAACCAATGGCTGCCGCAAACAAAACAATGGTAACCACCAGCATTGTCATCCAGTCACGCCAGAAAATCTCTCCACCAATGTTTTCAACAGGTTTAATCACCCCTGCAATACCAATTACCGCCAAAATGTTAAACATGTTTGAGCCAATAATATTACCTAAAGCGATATCATGTTCGCCTTTTTTCGCGGCAATAATAGTCGCGGCTAACTCTGGTAACGATGTGCCTAATGCCACAACGGTTAAACCGATAATTAAATCACTGACACCTAACGCATGCGCAATATCGACGGAGCCCCACACCAACAGGCGCGAACTTCCCATCAAAATCAGCAAACTCACAACCAACCAAATAATGGCGGTTTTTGTGCTCATCGTATTCGATTTGATTTCATCAATGGCTTCTGGCTCAAGATCGCTAGCATCACCTTTCATACCACGATAGATTGACCAAAATACAAAGCAGAAAAATCCACCTAGCAATAGCCATGCTTCTACCTGTGAAAGCGTGCTATTCCAAAGCATAGCACCTAACACAATAGAAATAATGAGCAATAAAGGCAGTTCTTTTTTGACGATTTTAGATTGCACAGACAAAGGGGCAATCATCGCAGCTAAGCCAAGCACTAAACTGATATTAACCACGTTTGAGCCCAACGCATTGCCCAACGCCAATGCTGGAGAACCTTCCATCGCAGCCATCGCCGACACCACCATTTCGGGTGCAGAGGTGCCAAAGCCAACAATGACCATACCGATCAATAATGGGGGCATACCTGCATGAAACGCGGTAGCTGAAGCGCTTTCAACAAATTTGTCTGCACTCCAGACCAACAAAACAAAGCCAAAAATAATGGCGAGTATCGATAGCAACATTCGTACTTCTCTTCTTATCGTAATGGTTTAACGTCATCATAAAATGAAGCACAAGGCGAAAGGACATAACGTTATCCAAGATTCAAGAAGACTGCGTTTTACATCAACATAAATGCAATGTCAGATTGTTGGTCTTGAGGAAGGCGATTATAGATAAGGGGCTGAAGGAATACAACGTTGAAATCAATTCAACATCATCACTGACAATTTATTCTGTTTATCAACCTAATATCGTTCAACCTCTAAGCAAAGGTATAGCAACGATACCAAGCTAAATATCAGGCTATTACTGAGTGATAAAAGAAATTTTTATGACATCTAGCATAAAGTCAGATCAATTCACCAATGTTTGTTTACGAAACGCACTTGGATTTATCCCTGTCACCGTTTTAAATTTTGAGCTGAAGTAATTGCTATCTGTATAACCACACTCAAAAGCGACGCTGGTGACACTCTCACCTTGACGTAAGCGCCCTATCGCATGACGAATCCGTAAGTGATTGATAAAACGGTTGGTGGACATTCCTGTCAATTGAGAAATTTCTTTTGCTAACGCTTTTGGTGTTACTTTAAACTGCTCACACACAATAGCAACAGACAAATCAGGATCCGCATAATGATTAGCTAAATATACCAACGCATTGATAACCGGTGAGTTTTCTGTAACGCGGCTATCTAGCCTTTCAATACACAACAGAAGTTGCTCAAATAATAAATTCACCATGACTTTGGTATTTTTTCTCTGATTGTTTTGCTCTTTTTCTATGGCTAGCGCCAAATTAAAAATCGGCTGAAAAGCAGATTGAGTAATTAAAAAATTATTCTGTTCACTCTCTAGTTTTTTAATTACATCAACGCAGCATGAATGGATATTCAAATTCGATTTGCTATATAGCACATTAACTAAATGGACATCTTTCGTATCCAAATATTGATGATAGTCTCTTTCACTTACACAACAGATGCTATTTGGCAATAAAAGGCTTTGCTGACCATTTACAATATGGGTGCCACTACCATGGCAAACTAAGACAAGTTCTGAAAAATCATGGCAATGCTCAGGGTAATCCACTTGAGGCTTACGCCCCAAAACTCGGATATTACTCTCATTTCCAACATATTCATCATAAGTTAGATATAACATGCTAATTCCTCGTCTTTATCCCTCCTATATTGTGACCTTTTGTTTTTATTAAGCTGAGAGTTCCTTCTCAGTATAAAACCATCCATTTGATCAATGTTTTAGTTTGTTAACAGGGTCACTAACCTATTTAAAGCATGAGCATAATCAACTAAAAATCAATAAGTTAAATAGAAACAGCGAGTGTACATACTCGCCGTTTTTAATCTTTTATCAGTGTCACAAATTATAGGTTAAATTCTCGTTTCAGGATTTCCATATTTTCTTTTGTTACCCCTTCAGGCTCATAACCTGATGCAAGGCACATAAGATAAAGTTTTGCTCCCTTGTTCGCGACATCAATAAAGTCAAACGCTTGCAGAACATCTTCGCCCGATGCTGTCGCACCGTGTTTTTCCCAGACCGCAACATTATTCTCTAATAACGATGCGGTTGTACGGTCAGCTAGCTCTTCAGAAGATGGCAAACAATAAGGAATCATCCCGACACCTCGCGGTACAAAAGCCCGTACTTCAGGCAACATTTTCCAACAAGTTTGGGTAAAAAGCTCACTGCTAGAAGAAATGTCGGGATGGTGCGATAACGCGATAAGTTCCAGCGGGTGCGTATGTACCACAGATTTATCTGTCGCACCGCTAGCGCGTTTAGCTTCTAGTATCTTTATATGGCTAATAAATTCAGAAGTAGGAGCAAAAGAAACGGATGCGTTACCTCCCCATAGAATTTTATAACCATTAGCCTTCTTATTAAGTTGTAAAACACAACCTGCATATGAAGGGTCTCGTAACTCACGAATACGTTGTCCAGTCCCTTTAACGAAATAAATCCGTTGTGCCGCTGAAATCGGTAATTGTAATGGCAGATCTTTTTCCACCAAGGTACTGGTATCACCAACCGGACCATAAATATCGGTTAAATCAACAGAAATATTGCCACCATTACGTTCAGCCCATTCACGTTGCCAAAGGCATTGCGATACCTCTTGCACCTTATCTATTTCATTTTGAACCGCTTGATTAAGAATACTCATTTTAAATAAAACACCTCTGTTAATGGTTTGCATACGGGTGAGTTATCGGCGTTAGTCGCCATGACATCTTGCATATAATCCCACCATTCTCGGCAGATTTTCGTGTCACTCACCGCTTCCCATTGCGCTTCGCTTTCTATTTCCACGTAACCAAACAGTAAATTCTGTTCAGCAAATAAATGAATCGAGTAATTGTGTCCGCCATGGCTTTTTAATACGTCTTTCATTCCTTTCCATAATTCTGCGTGACGACGTTGATATTCTTGATGGCAATCTGGATTAACGTACATAACAAATGTTTTGCGAATCATTGTATTATCTCCTTACTGCGCCATGCCCAAGCCCACAATGTTGGCAGCACCGATAATGACCAATAGTCCAGCGATTAGAATACGGACAGGACGAGTGCCTACTCCTTTCCATTCCGCCATGATCAAACCGATAATGCCGCCGAATAAGACATAACAAGACATGTGCAACATCCAGTTAATGTAATCTAGGCGAGCTGGCACGGATGCTTCACCCCACCCATAGAAGAAGAACTGCAAGTACCACATGATGCCGCCCATTGCAGTGAACAGTAGGTTGCGAGCGAGAAGAGAACGTCCAAGTGTTAAATCATGGCGAACTGAAATCTCTTTTTTATGCAAGATGTTGTAAGCACAGAACAAGAAATTAACAATGGCACCGCCGCCCATGATGAAGCCATATGCAGGCATCGCTACATAAAGATAATTGATACCCAACGCTTCAGATTGCGCTTTGATTGGACCCGCAGCATTTAAGCCAAAAGCAAACCCTGCTGAGAAAATGCCGCATATAATGGCTAAAATGATCCCTTTTTTGAGGTTGAATTCTTCGGCTCGTTCTCCCATCACTTTTTCTTTTTCATTTCCGGCATAGGCCACAACTGCGATACCGACCAACGCAACCGCAATGCCTATCATGGTTAAAGAACCGCCAGCGGATTCAATAAGCGCCCCTAATTGCCCCTTCAAAAATGGGGGTAACAAGGTCCCCACAGCTAAGTTCAATCCGATAGCGATCCCAATCCCCATTGACATACCGAGATAGCGCATGGTCAATCCATATGTGATGTTGCCAATTCCCCACATCGCTCCGCAAAAGATCAGCATCGCAAACGTCGAGTTCGGGATATGGGAGTAAAACTCTCCCAGGTTCGGCACTAACATCATGGTGACGAGCCAAGGCATCAAGACCCAAGAAAACACACCACCAATTGACCACATTAATTCCCAAGACCAACCTTGAACTTTTTTATAAGGTGCATAGAAAGCGGCTGCGGATGCAGCGCCTACCATATGCCAACCTATACCAGCGATAACAGACATAAAATTTTTCCTTATTATATGTAGGGTATTCCCGCCTTCCCCTGTCTCAATAAGGCGAGGAAGACGAGTGTTTCTTATTATTTTTTTGACTGGATTAACGCGCTGCCAGTACGGTTGCTTCGTAATCTTTTACCAGAGGAAGCCACGCTTGACCGACAGGTACATCATTGATTTGGCAGAAGTAATCCCATACTGCGTTCCACGGCATTGAATGGGCTTCCTCGAGAAGAGCGAGTCGAGTGGTATAATCAAACGCCTGCTCTGCTTGCTGCAATTGTTGATAAGGTTCCAGATAGGCTTTCAATAGGGCTTTTTGTGCATTACGGGTACCAATAACCCAAGCTGCAATTCTGTTAATAGAGGCATCAAAGAAGTCTAAGCCAATTGACACTCTGTCTTGTAAGTCATTACGCACAATTTCACGCATAATAGATTGGGTTTCATCGTCAAATGAGACCACATGGTCAGAATCCCAACGAACCGGGCGAGTGACATGCAGCAACAAGTGCTGAACATAGAGAGAACATGCAGAAATTTTGTCACTGATGACTTCTGTTGGATGAAAGTGGCCAGCATCCAAACACAGTGCTGTACCACGAGTGGCGGCATAACCGAGATAAAATTCGTTACTACCAACGGTGTAGGCTTCTGCACCAATCCCAAACAATTTACTTTCGACTGCATCAAGGTGATAGTTAGGATCAACCTTTTCAGCGATTGCTTCGTCAAGTGCGCTGATCAAACGTTCGCGAGGAGCAAGGCGGTCTATAGTTTGATCTTTCATGCCGTCAGGTATCCAGATGTTCATGACCGAAGGCGTGCCTAACTCTTTACCAAAGTACGCAGAGATTTTGCGACATGCTTTTACGTGATCAATCCAGAAACGACGTACTTTTTCATCTGGGTGAGATAACGTAAAACCATCATCAGCCAGAGGGTGAGAAAAGAGCGTTGGGTTAAAATCTAAGCCAATATTTTGCTCTTTGGCCCACTCGACCCACGAAGCAAAATGTTTGGGTTCAATCTGATCTCGTTCAACCTTTTCATCGGTATCTAGGTAAATGGCATGTAAATTCATCCGCTTTTTACCCGGAATGAATTCAAACGCTTTTTCCATATCAGCCCGCAATTGAGATGGTGTGGTTGCAGCACCCGGATAATTACCAGTGGCTTGAATACCACCGCTAAGTGCGATATCAGGTGATTCAAACCCTTTCACATCATCCCCCTGCCAGCAGTGCATTGAGATAGCCGTTTGAGCGAGTTTTTTCAGTGCCTCCTCTGTATCTACACCAAGTGCCTGATAACGTTGCTGAGCTTGGCGATATGCCGCAGTAATTTGTTCATCTTTCATGGTTGTTACCTTCTTATTTGAGCAGTGCAAACTGCGCTTTTATTTGTTCTAAACCTTCAATGTGAGAAGGTTGATAATGTTTCACATCAGAGCATGCTTCGATGATTTGTCGGCCTTCTTCAAGGCAAGAGATTGCATCGAGAGCAATAAATTGGTTCATCACATTCCCCAAAGCGGATGCCTCGGTAGGCTCAGTGACAACAGGGATTTGGCACACATCAGCGCACAATTGGTTAAGGAAATGATCTTGGGTGCCTCCACCCACAATACGTAGTGCTTCAATGGGGCGTTCTAGTGCACCAGACAGTTGATGTAATCCAGCGCTATAAGCCAACGCTAAACTGTCGTAAATACAACGCACAATCTGGGCTAGGCTAGTCGGTGCAGGCAGATCTCGAGTAGTGAACCACTGCACAATGGCTTCTGTCATGGAGTTAGGGTTGAGAAACGAATCATCATTTGGATTACAGATAAACTCAAATGGCGTGGCGTTTTGCGCGAGCAATTTGACATCACTAAAAGCCAATGATGGATTTTCTGCTTTAATTCTCTGGATTAGCCACAAACCCATGATGTTTTTTAAGATGCGATAACGTCCATCCACACCACCCTCATTTGTCAGGTTATACTCAAAGGCCTTTTCATTTAGACATGGCGTTTGGCTTTCCACCCCAATCAAAGACCAAGTGCCAGAACTTAAATACGCACAAGATTCAGATGACAGCGGAGTAGCGGCGACCGCAGAGGCTGTGTCGTGACTGGCAACGGAACACACGGGAATTTGGATGTCTCCGTGCTGATATTGACCAATCATGCGGTTAGGCATTTTAGGTGGTAAGAACCAATTGAGGTTCGCCCCACATGCTTTGACTAATGTGCTGTTCCAAGTTTTATCTTGGCAATCGAGTAACTGGCTGGTTGATGCGTTGGTATATTCACAGTGCTTCACTCCGCATAACTTGTAGTTGAGGTAATCCGGAACAAAGAGCAGCGTATCAATTTGGTCAAACCATACTGGGCGTTCATCAGCGATCGCCTTTAACTGATAAATCGTGTTAAAAGGCAAAAACTGAATACCACTGATGGTGTATATGTCTTGAGGTGAAAAGTGATTTTCTTGTTGCAGGGTTTGTTGAACCCCTTGAGTTCTCGCGTCTCGATAACTGACAAAGTTACCTAAGTGTGTACCGTATTGGTCGAGCAAGACAAAGTCGACCCCCCAAGTATCGATACCTAATGAACAGACATCATGATATGTCGCGACAACGCGATTAATCCCGACTTTGATCTCTTCTAAAATTGAATACAAGTCCCAGCAGCTGTGTCCATCGCGCTGTACTTGTTGGTTTGAAAATCGGTGCGCTTCTTCTAAACGAATGCGCCCTTCATCGAGATGCCCGGCCATTACTCGACCACTTGATGCACCTAAATCAATTGCTATCACTGTTTTCATTGGCGTTCGTCCTCATTCATCATGAGTGTTATTAAAGCCAATGTTTTCAGTCAAAAACTTAACAAATCTGCCCGGCGTGTTTTGCTCGAGGCCAAATTTTTAAGATAGCGCTGTTGCGCTTCAAAATTTCCGAATTTGTTCGATGCCCCTCCTTCATCACCTTAACCAAAGGCTAAGTTGATCATTCGTACCTAGGCAAAATAACCGAGCCTTGTCGGCAAATGTGTTATAGTTACGGTCTATTTATTGCCGACACTTCGGACTGTTTCTAGAGTAATTTGATGTCTTTTGAACAACTTGGATTAAGCCAACCCATTATTCAGGCACTACGTGCACTGAATTACCAAAAACCGACCCATATTCAAAATCAATCGATCCCTGTGATTTTGGAAGGTCGTAATTTAATTGCGGCCGCACAAACTGGTACAGGTAAAACGGCAAGTTATTTATTGCCGATTATCGAACGTTTGCGTGAAGCGACGACTCAGCGTAAAAAGCGCATCCGAGCGCTAATTTTGGTTCCTACTCGCGAGCTCGCTGTGCAGGTAGAAAAAAGTATCAGTGACTATGCACTATTTACCCAATTAAAAGGATTGGCAGTATTCGGTGGCGTGGACGATAAGCCGCAACGAGAAGCGTTGATTGATGGTGTGGATGTATTGGTTGCGACGCCTGGTCGTTTATTAGATTTGTATGGCAAACATGCCGTACATTTTGAAGAAATTGAATATCTTGTACTTGATGAAGCTGATCGAATGCTCGACATGGGCTTTATCGACGACATTAATAAGATTTTAGATCGTGTCCCAGAAGACGTTCAACAACTGCTCTTTTCTGCAACGCTGTCTAACAAAGTCCGCGATCTTGCCAAATCTGCCGTTAATGATGCCTTCGAAATTAGTATTGCCGCTAAAGCCGCATCTAAAGCGAACACTGCGCAATGGCTGATTACGGTCGATAAAGATCAAAAATCTTCGCTGTTAAGCCACCTAATTAAAGAAAACGAATGGAAGCAGGCGCTTATTTTTATTGAAACGAAAAAAGGGGCCGCTAAGCTGGTAACACAATTAGAAAAACGTGGTATCTACGCCGAAGCATTTCACAGCGGTCGTAGCCAAGAAATTCGTAATCGACTGCTTGAGCAATTTAAAGTGGGCGAGATTCCGTTTTTGGTCGCAACAGGTGTCGGTGCTCGTGGTATTGATATTGATAACCTAGAGCGCGTCATTAACTACGATTTACCTTTCCCGGCAGATGATTACGTTCACCGTATCGGTCGAACAGGTCGTGCTACGGCCACAGGTGAAGCCATTTCTCTGGTATCGAAAGATGACTTTAAAAACCTATGCATGATTGAAAGTCGACTTGGACATTTCATTGAACGCCGTGAAGTTGAAGGATTTACCCCGCGTAAACCAGTGCCCATTTCTATTCTGAACTACGTACCTAAACACAAACGTACCAAAGAGCAACATGATCAATAACGTACACGATTGAAGAGTTATCCCTACCTAACGCAGATAACTTTTCAGTCGCTGTCACTCGAGGCAGAGTTAAGCTTAACTCTGCCTTTTTAAATGGACGAATCGACGTCCGTTCAACATTCTTGCCCACAGAACAAACAGCCTACCTTTCGTTGAACATTAAACCATCAAACTAAAAAGTAACAAAAATTTAGTTTAAAACTCCAAATTATAATTAAATAATAGATTTAATAACCACAAATAAAACACAACACAGTTAATATAACTATCGTTTGTTTTTATAACCAGTGATTAGCACTAGTATGCTAATGTGATCAATTATTCTGATAAGCGTATTATTTTCGACATTAAATTTCACATCATGCGGTATTTCAGTGAAAGACACTCAAGAATTACAAAAAATTAGCATTTCACTACAAAACAGATCATGGACTAAACATGATACTCATTGGCTACTGAGTTTATTCGGCACTGCTGTCGGAGCAGGCATCTTATTTTTACCCATCAATCTTGGTATTGGTGGGTTCTGGCCACTCATCATCATGGCGGTCATTGCATTCCCGATGACTTACTTTGCACACAGAGGCTTAGCCCGTTTTGTTTTATCCTCTAAAAATGAGCCCACTGACTTTACGGATGTCGTTGATGAGCACTTTGGCACAAAAGCTGGCCGCTTAATCTCTTGGCTTTACTTTTTATCCATATTTCCAATTCTACTCATCTACGGCGTAGGTTTAACCAATACCGTTGATAGTTTCCTTGTCCACCAAGCGAATATGGCCTCACCGGCTCGTTGGTTACTTTCTGGCGCACTCGTTTTCACATTAATTGCAATCATGCTTGGTGGCGAAAAGATTATCCTACGCGTGTTTGCGGCTATGGTTTATCCCCTTGCCGCAACCTTATTGGTACTATCCCTATATTTGATCCCCTATTGGCACGCTCCTATGCTCTCGATGCCATCATTGGATACGTTTGGATCGACAGTCTGGTTAGCCATTCCAGTGGTTGTGTTCTCATTTAGTCATGCTGCTGCCATTTCTAGCTTTGCTAACGTGCAGCGTCGTCATTACCGAGAGCGAGCGATCGAAAAATCAGAACAAATATTACGTAACACCAGTGTGCTACTCATCGCCTTTGTACTGTTGTTTGTGTTTTCATGTATTTTTGCATTAACACCAGCAGAGCTAGCCCAAGCCAAAGCACAAAACATATCGGTGCTCACTTACCTGGCTAACGTGACCGACAATCCATTTATTGCCAACCTCGGTCCTCTCGTTGCTTTTGTCGCAATTACCTCATCGTTCTTGGGTCACTTTTTAGGCGCTCGCGAGAGCCTAAACGGTTTGATCATTAAACATTGTCACATTTCTGCTCGTGCTGCAGACAAACTCTGTATTGCTATCCTATTTGTTTCTATCTGGGCTTGTGCGGTTTTTAACCCAAGTATTTTAGGTATGATGGAAGCATTTTCAGGGCCAGTTATCGCGATGATTCTATTCTTAATGCCCATGTTAGCGGTATATAAAGTTCCGGCAATGAGCAAATATCGTCGCCATTTAAGTACCTACTTTATTTTGTTAACGGGAGCGTTAGCTGTCTCAGCGATTCTTTATACCATGCTGAAATAACTCGGGTAGATTTCCCTTTCTGTATCACGAGAGGGAAATCTGCTTAGTAACAACATAACATCACTATATGGATTCTCCGTGTAACGCTCTTCCAGAGTGCTTCTGATTCACGATTTCACAGCAACGTTGCGATATAAATGTCGTACTATACTCAATTTTATTCATTCAATTGCAGTAAAGTCTTGTTACTTTGGGCACAAAATGTTACTTGTTTGTAATAGCTACAAAGCTAAAATATCACCCCAAATGCACTATTAATGTGCACATTCCTTACATTCACTCACTTATTTGGTGAGATAACACCCTCTATTAATAGTAATATTGACAAAAAAGTAATCTGAAACTGCCTAAATAACCGCCCTTAACGACTACTTTGTCGCCAGTTCACATTAGAAAATATACAGGTATGCCTGTGTTGACCTTCAACGCTGATAGATCTAACTTTTCACGTAGTCGTCTGAGCCAATGTGGAGGTTAATGAAATGAAACGCGCAAGCAAAACTTATCGTCTTCAAATGATTAAAGAAGTGGCAACAAGAGCACAAACCCCTCATTCTGACCCAATGGCCGATTACATCTATCACATAATGACGAATCCAGAACAAAAAGTTCAATTCAGTGAGCCTAAAGCTCAATTCGCCGGTGTCCATTTTGATGAAAAAATCGGTGGTTGGGTAAGTGATCGCTGGAATGCGAAATAAACCTGTAAGTTAGTGAGAATAAAATGTAATGGCCGTTACACCGTCGTAACGGTCTCCCCTCTTGTACTGTCCCTCCCACACCACATCCTGCTAAAAACTTGAATCTCTCCCAAATTTTTAAAACAAATCTTGTTGTGGATTAAGAGTTTCGTTAGTTTGCTCGAGTTGACGTTTTCCTTGCGCCATTTTGCGTCGATAACGTTGCTGACAGAGCTTGATCACGTGGAGCTGCTGCGTAGGAGTCATTTGGAGCCAAGTAAATCGCTCGTCTCGTTTACGCATACACCCTTTGCAATACCCTTTCTCATCGACTGTACAGATACCAACACATGGACTGGGGACTGTAAAAAATTCTAACTGTTCCATCCTATGACCTGCTCTTAAGCACTATCTTATCTGGATAAGTTCTGTCTGTTTCATGAACGGCTAGTCATGAAAAACAAATTGAATAACGATACACTGACAATTTGACGAATGCATTCAGTATACTTGTCAGAGTTCCTGTATTTGGAGTAAATATAATGAAGCTTAGTTCAAAGTCATTACTTGCCGCAACGGTTAGCGCTATCGTTTTGGCGGGTTGTGCAAGCCATAAAGAAAAACCCGTCACAAGTGAAGATTTACAAAGTCACCGCTGGGAATTGGTAAAAATCGACGACAAAGCAGTTAAAACCGACGCCCAATCTCCAACTCCATTTCTTCAAATTGGCGACAAGATGACCGCAAGCGGTAATGCTGGTTGCAACAATTTCTTTGGTCAAGGTTTAGTAGAAGACAGCAAATTCCGCATTGAAAAGTTAGCCTTAACCATGAAACTTTGCCTCGGCGATGTGATGGATAGTGAAACTATCGTGCAGCAAAGTTTAAGTGAGTGGAACAAACTGTCATTAAACAAAGACACGCTAACTCTAAAAAATAGTGCCCACACGCTAACGTATAAAATGGCCAAGTAACGGCATTCTACGATACCTAGCACCTTCTCGAGCTAGGTATCCTATTTATCCTCAAATAACCAGACACGAACACTCCATTGCTTGTCACAAATACCACCTTCTAAACTAGCGACTTACATGACTAGCTAATACTATTAATGTTAATTAACGGCATTCATATGTAGGATCGATTGGTGCACTCAATTATTCAACGAGCTCTAACTGTCATAAGTTTGATGGCCATCTTGTTCAGTATGGTCGCGCAGGCTCGTTCTTGGAAAGAAATTGAGAAATCAGCACAGCAACACACTGTTCATATGTACCTTTGGGCTGGCAGTGCCGGTGCTAAAAACTACCTTGAATGGGCAATTCCGACTCTGAAGCAGCGTTATCAAATTACGCTCGAGCCCCATTATGTGACAACCTTAGATCAAATCATCGATTTGGTTAGACACAATAAAAACTTAGTAAAAAGTGCAAGAACACCGATCGATTTAGTCTGGCTTAGCGGACGTTATTTCCATCAACTGAAAAGCCACGCTCTTTTATATGGGCCATTTACTGAAGATTTACCCAACTGGAGTTATATTAACCCCAATCTCCCGTTCGATACCGACGGTTCCGAAAATACTTTAGGTCTAGAAGCCCCTTGGGGGGTTGCGCAGCTCAGTTTTATCTATAATCAAAATCAACTCTACAATCCTCCGGAGAACTACCGACAATTACTCAGCTATGCCAAGGCATTTCCAGGCAGAGTCACTTATCCAAAACCGCCCTATTTTATGGGCAGTCTAATGCTACAATCGATCCTTATCGAACTGACAGGTTATGCCCCCGAATTGCGAGAGCCAGTATCCTCCAATACCTTTGCTAAGGTGACACAGCCCTTGTGGGATTACCTAGATGAGTTGCATCATTACTCTTGGGCTCAGGGCCGTAAGTTCCCAGCAGATATTTCTCAGCTTCACGCACTGTTTAATAAAGAAGAGATCGATTTGATACCGACTTATGGAGCCAATATGCTTTATTCTGCCCAAGAAAAAGGGCAACTTCCCTTCTCGGCCCGAGGTTACGGAATGAAAACTGGCTCACTCACCAATATGCACTTTCTCGCTATTCCGCAACAATCTACCAATACAGCGGGAGCATTAGTCGCCATCAATTTTCTGCTAAGTCCAGAAGCTCAAAGTCGCAAGGGGTTAGTCAGTATATGGGGAGATCCGCCAGTCATTCGCTCTGAATTTCTTACTGGCTCAATTAAAAACATGCCGGTCTATAACGCTGTGCATATGCCCGACCCAACATGGGATCAAGCGCTGAGCAAAGCTTGGATGAAGCGTTACAATAAAACATTATTAGACGAATGAAGGCGACCAAGATAACGAATGCTCAAGACTTAATTGACATGCTTCAATAACGGACTTACCAATTAACTCCCCCAACTTGGTATGTTTACCACAGTACGAATAGGTCGCAGGCTGCACCGGGCAAAAGACGGCGTGGCTATCTGTTCCCGTACCACTCGCTGGTAGCGTTGAAATCGGGCTGACAATCCCCAAATCACGGATAACCGTCACTTTAGCTTCGGTCAATAACATCATGGCTTCAACGAGTGCTGCTGGCGTTAAGGGTTGATGGATAGCTAATAAGATGTTGATGGTGCCAGCCACAGGGGTTTCATCAGCAATATCTCCGACTCTACGGGTATTACTCAACCCTGATGTGACCCAGCATTCCACCGTAAGCGTATCAGTCATCTGCTTTGAGTAGCCAAGTGATGCCATTGAAGCTGCTGTCATCATTCCGATCGTATTCGGTGGTAATAACAGTTCGGTCGCTTTACATTGCAGCGTTTCTTCAGGTGGAAGCCAAGGAGGAGGGGTCTGTTTACCGACTTTCAAATTGAGAAAAGAATTTGCTTCAGTGAGTCCACCATTTAACACTGCTGAACTAAGCACAGTGCATCGATGAGATGGAAGTAATACCAAATAATTGTCATCTTCTATTGAGCCTACTGAAAACATGCAAAATCCCAAACGTCCCTTAATTAAAGGGCATTATACCCAAATTAGGGTTTACTTTTGGATAATATGAAAGATTTCTTCGGCGATTTGTTTACTTTCTTTATCTTTGCTCAAGCCATAATTCTCATTTAATTGATAAGAAAGAATACGGATTTTAGCCAGTGTTCCAGATAAAGAAATCAACAAGTTGGCACAGTCATCGGTAATATTAAATTCTTTTCTAAATGGAAGAATAAGATCAAGCTGTTCCAAATAAGAATATATGATATCCACACCGTGCAAAATAATGTTATGATGAATGGTTAAGGTATCTGTTTCTTTAAAATTTTCTAACTGATTAAATAGAGATAATTTTTCTTCTAGAGAATCACTTTTACCTAGTCCCCATGAGGGGTAATCATAAATTGATTGGTTGATATCTTCTTGTAACGAACTTTCTAAGTCATGGTAAATATGACTTATCTTATCAACAACAGATTGATTTCTCGGTTCAATTTTGTCTAGGTTTAACTCTATCGTTTCTTGAAATATATCATCAAGAACCTCATGAATAATAGCGAACGTTTCAGACTCAAGAAAATGTATCAAATCTTTCGCTGCAGATACGTTTTCATCCACTTCCTTCTGAAGTGCATCAATCTTGCGTTTAGCATTGCTTCCCATTCGGCTACTCTCATGTTTAAACAAGCGATAATGAAATTATGACTTAATTTTATATCAATTTAAACAAAGCGATAGACAGGAAAAATAATAAAAATACGCATCCATTTAATTAAATTTTTTATTTTGATAATTAAAATAATTTAACCTATTAATTTATAATAAATAAAAATTAATTATTCACCAGTAAAACTCATAACGTTTTATGCAAGAATTTATTTCTTAGTATAACTTTCAATTTAGAACCATTAACCGAGATCACGTTCCCTGCAACCTCGGTTAACATCTTAATCATTGAGTGCTAATGTTTTATCGACTAAATACCAGCGCCTTCAAAGAAGCTTGCTCATCAATATCTTTATATTCCGGTGGGTTCTCAAGACGGTATTGAAATAAAAGCTCGGGGGCTTGCTCTTTCATTCCATCAATGAGGAAATCGCAAGTGACTGCCGGAGAGTTAACACAAGCCAACACAACCCCATTCTCACTCAGTAACTTTGGTAAACGGCGTAGAATTTTTTGGTAGTCTTTCGTCAGGGCAAAACTGCCTTTTTGGAACGAGGGTGGATCAATGATAATTAAATCATAAGGTCCCGATTTAGTAATCTTACCCCACGATTTAAAAATATCATGTCCCCAAAACTTCACCTGCGCCAAATTATGCTCATTGAGTTGATGGTTATCACGACCTTTTGCTAAGGATGATTTTGCCATGTCGATATTAATGACTTGGTCTGCGCCACCAGCAATTGCTGCCACAGAAAATCCACACGTATATGAAAAGAGGTTTAATACATTGGCGTCTTGCGCATGCGCTTTTACCCAGTCACGGCCTAAGCGCATATCCAAAAACAGGCCCATATTTTGATTACGGCCTAAGTCGAGTTGATATTTTAATCCCGACTCAATCACTACTGGACGCGAATCAAGCTCACCCACCACGACTTGAGATGGCGCTCCATTGGCATAGCGATGTTGTAATAAAATTGCCATCCCATTACGTTGTAACCAAATATCACTTTGAGCAAACTGTTCAAGCCCTGCGATGAGTTGTGCGGAAAAATCCTCATCTACGGCTTTAAACAAGCTAACGACTAACTGACCTTGCAACCAATCACAGGTTAGTTGTTCTAAACCAGGCCAACAACGACCACGCCCGTGGAATAAACGACGAACTTCGTCAGGAGCCTCTCCCAGTTGCTGCGTAATATGAGCAAAAAAAGTCGGTAAGGCGCTAGTCTGCATGCCTTCGTCGGTATGAGGCAGATCGTGCATAGGTGTTCCTTTATTAAATAAATACGTTTAGGCGTTTTTGATTTGAGGCCAGGGTAAATCCCATGGTGTTAGCCACTGATTAAGCCCCTCATTGACCACACTTTGATGCCACAATTGACCACATTGAGCAAACTCTCTTGGATCACAAATGAAAGATAACGGCTGGTTTTGATACACAAAACGGATGGCAAAAGCATGAAGGTAACCGCGTTCAGCATCACTCGCAGGGTTATAAATGGGGTCGCCTACAATGGCAGATCCGACTGATTTCAGTGCAACGCGAATTTGATGTGTCTTACCGGTATGAGGTTTACATAAAAACAGGCGCTGACCATTATCAGCGGCCAAAGAAAAAAACTGTGTAATCGCGGGGTTATTGTGAGAGGCACTTAACTTCCAACTTGAGCGACGTGAACGCTCCATATCACCTTTCACTAATCCCTGTTTCTTCTTCGGCTTTTTACTACCAATCGCTAGATAGAACTTTTGAATTTCACGATTAGCAAACTGCTGTGCTAACTCACTTGCCGCAGTTGAAGAGCGAGCCAACAAAAGAATACCAGAGGTCATTTTATCGAGACGATGTACCAAATAGAGCTTTTTATCGCCGGTGTACTTCGCTACTTCTTGCATGAGCATAACGTCACCGTCGTCTTTATGAACTGAGACGCCTGGATGTTTATTGATAACGATAAAATCGCTATGGGTATAAATAATATCGAACATAGAACCTCTTAATAACAGCGCGCCAATTATACCCAAATGATCGCAATATGCGAGACAGCACATGCTAATGTTCGTTTGACTGCATGATGCACCACAGCCAAGAGCAAAAAAAGCTGCCTTGTCAGACAGCTTTTGGATTTGTGTCGCTCTACTTACCGTTAAGCGAAAAATACCAACAACATCAAAATTGGACAAACAACACGAACGTATGTTGGCCAAATCTTCCAGAACAAACTTTTTTCGATTTCTGGGTAGCCTTGTTTTAGCTCAGTTAAAATCTGGTTGCGGTTCCAAATCCACCCCACTATTAACGTAATTAATAATGCGATAATTGGCTGTGAATAGACCGTTGTGAAATTAACCACGAAACCAAATAGCAGGTTAAAGTTAGTCACAATCGCTGCTGATGCAATAATCACGACCCCACCAATAAGTAACACTGCTTTATTCCGACTGATCTTTAACTCTTCAGTCGCACAAGAAACTGGCACCTCAAGCATCGAAATTGACGATGTTAATGCTGCGATAATCATCAGTAAGAAGAAAACTGCGCCGACCACAGCCCCCATCTCTCCCATCGTATCGAACAGCGCAGGCAGTACGGTAAACACGAGCGTGTCTGAGTTTAAAAGTGTGCCGCTATCTGAGAAAATTTGTACACCATGATGTTTAGCGACAAACATTGCAGGGAGAACCACCAAGCCTGCGATAAAAGCAACACCTGTATCGATCAATGCCACTTGAGCAGCCGTTTTAGGAATGTTGGTGTCTTTTTGTAAGTAAGAGCCATACGTAGTCATGACACAGACACCCAGTGACAACGAGAAGAAGGCCTGCCCCATTGCACTGACCACCAACTCAGGCGTCAAATGCGAGAAATCTGGAACTAAATACATTTTTAACCCTTCAAGCGAACCGTCTTGAGTGAAAATGTACACAGTCAGTAAACCAAATAATACAAACAGCAGTGGCATTAAACGCGTGGACCATTTCTCAATACCATCAGCGACACCACTGCGAACCACATGCATGGTCAGCAGCATGAAAATAACCATTAATACTAAGTTACGTTCAGTACCAAATGTCGTTAGCCAATGGCTTTTATCCGCCAAGCCCACCAAGTTCAATGAACTATCTGCGAATGATCCCATCAACCAGCCAGCAACGATTGAGTAAAAGCTTAGGATCAATGACACGACGATCAGTCCACCAATTCCGAGAACAATCGCAAAGGCTTTACCTTTAGGCCATGCACTTCTAAATGAACGAATCGCGTTCGATTGACCATAGCGACCAATAGTCAGCTCAGCGACCAACATCGGAAACGCTAACAAAAAGACCATGATAAGATAAACAAATAAAAACACTGCACCGCCGTTACTGGCTGCCTGAGTGGGGAATCCCCATACATTTCCCAGACCAACAGCCGATCCTGCAGCTGCCATTATAAAACCAAATCTTGAAGAAAATTGGCTTCTCGAACTACTTGCCATAAGTGTTACCAAATAGGTTGTGTTTGTAAGTAAAAGTGGATGAGAGTGCTGAAATTTTAAGTGTATACTATTTTTTACACCTTAATTAAAAAGGAGTCGCACTCCGTAGGTGGTAAGTAGAACAGTTAGTCGATAGAATTGGAAGCCCACTCTTTATATTTTTCTGTTTATATCCACAAAAGACAGTTTAATCGCTGGATTTTTACACATTACCGATATCAAACATTGCACTTAGCCTTTTTAGCAAACACATTATTTGGTGCAAAAATATAGTCAACCTACTCCATACTCACCCAGTATCAGTAGCTATTTCAACTCAGTATCACAACCTAAATACTGAAACTGGCGTAAGTTGATATACTCACGGTAGTCTTCCTCTACTATAGTATTGGATTTACTATCCTAGTTTGGACTCACATGAACATCGGAATGCATGGATAAGATTTATCACATACTGACTTTGGTCGGAATCGCCATCTATTGGCTACTCGTTGCCGGTGTAACATTACGCGTCGTTCTTAAACGCAAAGCGGTTAGTGTTTCATTATCATGGCTAATGATTATCTATATTTTGCCGATTGTAGGGGTGTTTTGTTACTTCCTATTTGGCGAACTGAATCTTGGACGTAAAAGAGGCGAACGAGCCAAAGTCATGTTTGCACCTTTCGAAGAGTGGTTTCGTTCGCTCTCAGATTGCCAAGCTCACTTGCCCCAAGGCATGGGCGCCCATATAAAAAAAATCGATGAGCTTTGTACTCACCGCATGGGGATTCCGGCACTAAGTGGGAATCATCTGACGTTACATAATTCCCCCAATGACATCCTCTACTCGATCATTCATGACATTGAATCTTCGACGAGTACTATCCATATGGTTTTTTATATCTGGCACCCGGGAGGATTGACCGATGCCGTAGCATCTGCATTAATTCGAGCAGCCAAGCGGGGCGTTGAAGTTAAATTACTACTTGATTCAGCAGGCAGTGCTCGCTTCTTTCGCAGTCATTGGGTAGACATGATGCGCGATGCAGGAATTCGCCTAATTGAACAGATGCAGGTCAGCCCTTGGCGCATTTTCTTAAACCGTTTGGATCTACGTCAGCACAGAAAAATCATTGTTATCGATGACAAAATTGCGTATACAGGGTCTATGAACATGGTTGACCCAGCTTACTTCAAGCAAGATTCTGGAGTTGGGCAATGGATAGATGTCATGGTCAGAATGACAGGCCCTGCTGTAAATGTGCTTGCCGCGATTCATGCTTGGGATTGGGAGTTTGAAACAGGTGAACGTCGCTTACCCAAAACACCAGAATGTTTAATTGGCCCGAGCGATCCCCACCACCCAATTCAAGTGGTGCCATCGGGTCCAGGTATGCCAGAAAATTTGATCTCCCAAGTGCTTACTTTGGCGATGCATCAGGCAAAAACATCAGTGTGCATTACCACACCTTATTTTGTCCCGAGTGCAGATTTATTAGCGACACTAAAAATGACCGCCCAACGAGGCGTCTCTGTCGATATTATTCTGCCTGAAAAAAATGATTCATTTATGGTCAAATGGGCATCTCGCTCATTTTACGGTGAGCTGCTTGATGCGGGAGCGACCATTCATGAGTTCAACGGTGGATTACTGCATACAAAATCAGTCGTTATTGATCAAAAGTTTTGTTTAATTGGGACCGTCAATATTGATATGCGTAGCCTGTGGCTCAATTTTGAACTGACGTTAGCGGTTGACGATAAAAGTTTTACCCAAGAACTCTATCGTCAACAACAAGAATACATTAAACAATCGCATCAAATCGAGTATTCCAAGTGGCGTACTCGCTCTTTGGGCCACCGTTTTTTGGAGCGCCTCTTCTATCTATTTAGCCCATTATTGTAATTGGACTTGCATGTCTGGCGACACCATGTTTTAAATGTTCATTATTTTCACTTATTTATCAGACAAGGATCGCAAATGTCAGAAGGCAAAAAGACTCAGTTCGTCACCGCAGGCCGCAATAAAAAATGGACTAACGGTGTAGTCAACCCGCCTGTACAGCGTGCGTCTACCGTTGTGTTCAACACAGTAGCAGAGAAAAAACACGCCACCGTAAACCGCGCAAACAAGACCCTATTTTATGGACGTCGTGGCACAACGACTCACTTTGCTTTGCAAGAAGCAATGACAGAGCTTGAAGGCGGCGCGGGTTGCGCACTTTTCCCATGTGGTGCAGCCGCGATCACTAACACAATTCTTTCTTTTGTTAGTGCTGGTGACCACATTCTAATGGTCGACACTTGCTACGAACCAACCCGTGATTTCTGTGAAATCATGCTGAAAAAATTAGGTGTAGAGACCACTTACTATGACCCATTGGTAGGTGAAGGCATTCGCGACCTCATCCAGCCAAACACAAAAGTATTATTTACTGAATCTCCTGGCTCTATCACGATGGAAGTGCAAGATGTTCCCGCACTAGCCGCTATTGCACACGAACACGATGTTATTGTCATGCTCGATAACACATGGGCTGCCGGTGTGAACTTTGACCCATTCGCCCACGGTGTCGATATCTCTATCCAAGCAGCAACCAAATACATTGTTGGTCACTCAGATGTCATGCTTGGTACGGCTGTCGCGAGTGAAAAATACTGGGATCAACTACGTGAACAAAGCTACTTAATGGGTCAGTGTGTATCTCCTGATGATGCTTACCTTGCTCTACGCGGCATCCGCACGTTAGGTGTTCGCTTACAGCAACACGGAAAAAGCAGTTTAGAGTTAGCACAATGGTTAGCTGAGCGTCCTGAAGTGGACCATGTTCGTCATCCAGGTCTTGAAAGTTGCCCAGGGCACGAGTTCTTCAAACGCGACTTTAAAGGTGCCAATGGTCTGTTCTCGATCGTTTTAAAACAAAGCGATCCAAAAGCGACGACAGCACTGTTAGATACCGTTGAACATTTCAGTATGGGCTATTCTTGGGGTGGTTTCGAAAGTCTGATTCTTGCCAATGAACCAAGTAGTTTTAACGCGCTGCGTACACTATCTAATCCAAACTTTGAAGGTACGTTACTACGTATTCACGTTGGTTTAGAAGACCTTGATGATTTGAAAGCGGATCTAGAAAAAGGCTTCGCGGCATACAATGCTGCGCTCGCATAAAGACCAGTAATATCACTTCATCTATATACCCAAATGACCTCAAGATGCAGGATTCAGAGCTTCATCAACGAGCCTAGGTCAAGCTCAATCACGGCAGGAATGGTCATTCCCTTTTAACGTGATTGGGCGTAGAAATAGGTTTGTTGATGAGCTCCCAAAGGGCGAGTTGTATTCGCTCCTAGGCGGTGTTACTGATTTTCAACGTAGAATGACTATGTCTTCAAATCAGTGCCTTGCCTAAGAGCGAATACATTCTCGCTGAAACAGCATCTTGAGGTTACTTGGGTATACATAAAAATAGCGCCCTACATGGGCGCTATTTTTAATACTCGACGATTTTCAACTTAGGCTGAACCTGTCTTAACACTAGCTCCCTACCTCGCAACGAAGAGAGCCTCGTTGACTCAGTACCTTAACGAATATCGCTACTATTCACGGTGCTTACATGGACAGCCCACTAAATGGTCATTGACCATGCCAGTTGCTTGCATGAGAGAATAACAGATGGTTTCGCCCACAAACTTAAAGCCGCGTTTTTTTAAAAACTTGCTCATCTGTTTCGAAACATCAGTAGAGGCAGGTACTTGTTCCATTGTGGTCCACTGATTGACAACGGGTTCACCATCAACGAATTGCCATAAGGCATTAGCCAGTGAACCAAATTCCTGTTGTAAAGATAAAGCCGCTTTTGCATTAGTAAATACGGAAGCAATTTTAAGGCGATGCTTTATCACATCATAGTGAGCAATAATCGAATCGATATCTGCCTCACCCATAGCCGCTAATACAGTTAAATCATAATCTTTAAACGCTTGTCGATAACCTTCGCGTTTTTTTAACACCGTAATCCAGCTTAACCCAGCTTGAGCACCTTCTAAGGTAATAAATTCAAACAAGGTTTGGTCTTCAAATACTGGTTTACCCCATTCTTGGTCGTGATATTCGCGTTCTAGCGGATGTTTCATCGCCCACGCGCATATCGAGGACGAGGCTGATTCTTGTGACATGAAAACCTCACTTTTGACTACAGTTTATTAAACTCGCGATTCACTTTATAAGCATCAGAGGTGAGATAAGCTTCGAGTTCTTGTACTTTTTTTTCCACATCAATGAGATCAGCGTCAATCGCTGTCAGTAATTGCTTTGCGGTTTTCCCTTGCTCCCAAGGCTTACTCTTAATGGTGTGCTCTTGAGCATAAATCGGTTCACCATAAGGCTGTTTTTCTAACATCAGTGACAAAGCAATATAGAGCAGAATAATTAAGAAACCACCGCCGAGTAACGTTGCAGATACGACAAGAATACGTACTAACCATATCTCTAAACCAAAGAAATTGGCGACACCAGCACAAACCCCAGCAATTTTTCCATGGCGAGAGTCTCTATACAGTGAAGATCTACTCATAACGAGATCTCCAGTTTGGTGTTTCTACATCTAAAATTCGCTCTAGTGTTTCGACCCGCGTTTGCAGTTGACGAGCTTTATCTGTTAGTTGATGAAGCTGTTCATAATCTTCATGGCTCAACGCATCATTAAAATTACGTTTGCTGCGGTAATGCAAAAATAGCCATAATGGCGCCACAATTAACAGGAACACCATCAAAGGACCTACCATAAATACCGACACCATATCTATCCCCTATTCCCCTGGTTGCGCTGGTTTGTTATTCAGTTGTTGTTTGAGTTTCGCCAGTTCATTATCAATCTCATCTTGAGCTTGCAGTTCTGCAAATTCTTGATCTAACGTTTTTTTGCCCGTTGAATGATAAAGGTCAGCTTCCGCTTCAAGTTCGTCTATTCGTCGTGAATATTGATCAAATTTAGCCATAGTGGCTTGCGCCTTTTCGGCCGTTAGATGCTTCTGTACATCGCGACGACTATGAGCCGTTTGATTACGAACGATGAGCGCCTGTTGCTTCGCCCGAGTCTCAGTGATTTTACTCTCTAATTTACTAATTTCACTGGTCAATTTATCAATATTATCCTCGACGAGCGTATATTCGTTTTTTAATCCTTTTAATACTTCTTCCAGTTTCTGCTTCTCAATAAGTGCACCACGTGCAAGATCTTCACGCTGCTTCGACAATGCCAAGCATGCTTTTTCTTGCCATTGTTCAATCTGAGTGGCCACATTATCAACTTTACGTTGCAACTCTTTTTTATCAGCGATTGATCGTGCTGAATGTGTCCGCACTTCAACCAGCGTGTCTTCCATTTCTTGAATAATCAAACGAATCATTTTTTCAGGATCTTCTGCTTTATCCAGCAATGCACTGATATTGGAATTCACTATGTCGGCGAAACGAGAAAAAATACCCATAATACGGCCCTCTGACAGGTTTATGAAACAATCGAACAAAGAACAATCAAGTTATGTGCCAATAATAAAATCATCATAAAATCAATGTATTAAAAACTACTACTTGTATTTCTCTCTATAGCTAGTAACTTAATTGACCATTAAATGGTCAAATTAACCATATAATTGGTTAAATTTACCATATTCGCTAATTTCCCTTTTGATCCTAGATAAGGAGTTCACGATGCAGCAAACTCTGGTCGGTGAATCACCATTATTTCACGAGGTATTAGATAAAGTTTCTCAACTGGCTCCAGTAGAACGCCCAGTACTCATTATCGGCGAACGCGGCACAGGTAAGGAATTAATTGCCCAGCGGCTGCATTACTTATCCAAACGTTGGCAATCTCCACTGCTCACCTTAAATTGTGCCACGTTAAGCGAAGGACTGATTGATTCAGAACTATTTGGTCACGAACCTGGTGCCTTTACCGGCGCCAAAGGACGTCACCTTGGTCGATTTGAACGTGCAGAAGGGGGATCATTATTTTTGGATGAACTCGCCACAACGCCAACCATAGTCCAAGAGAAATTACTGCGAGTGATCGAATATGGCGCCTACGAACGTGTTGGCGGTCATACGCCTTTAACCTGCGATGTACGACTCATTTGCGCCACTCACGCAGATTTACCCCAGTTAACTCGTCAGGGCCGTTTTCGGGCTGATTTACTCGATAGGTTAGCGTTTGACGTTATCAACCTTCCTCCACTCAGGACGCGACAACAAGACATTCCACTGTTGGCGGAGCATTTTGCGATCAAAATGTGCCGTGAATTGGGGCGATCATATTTCTCAGGATTTAGCCACAATGTAATGGCAGAACTCCTACACTATCCATGGCCCGGTAATATCAGAGAACTAAAAAATGTGGTAGAGCGCGCCGTTTATCAACACACGGATTTTGATACTCCGGTTAACCAAGTGGTCTTCGATCCATTTAAAACCTCTTGGCTCGCCCCTTCTTCGGCACATTGCTCTGAACCTACTGTTCGCTCTCAGTCAATCACATCCACGGTGAACAATATGGAGCCACCATTAACGGTATTTGAAGATGACAAACCGCCAATGCCAACTCTGCCTTTATCTGACCAAGCAAGTGATGATTTGCCTGTTTTACCGGTAGATTACAAACAGTGGCAAAGGAACGCAGATATCCGTATTGTTAATCAAGCTCTCAAAATGGCTAAGTTTAATCAAAGGCATGCCGCTGATTTGCTAGGTCTGAGCTATCATCAGTTTCGAGGGATGTTAAGAAAATACCAAATCAAAACAGATTAATGGCGATTTTCAGGCAGTGGATCAGCTTTCAACTAATTCACTTGGTTTCATGGAATAAAAGATGGTAAATTAGCGAGATTTTGGGGCAATATTGTAAAGTAACGCCTCGTTTCTCATACGTATTTTCGATATGAAAGCATTAATAAAACTGACGTTAAGTATCTGCATCATTGCGTTATTAGCAGGATGCGATACCAAAAATAGCCACAGCGGCATCCGTAAGAGCGGCTTTATCTATTGTGGACAAAGCAATTTGACCACGTTCAATCCGCAACTGGTCGATAGTGGTGTTACTGTTGATGCTCTCAGCCCACAAATTTATAACTCGTTATTGACGTTAGATCCTGAAACGCTGCAACCTAAACCAAGTCTGGCAACAAGTTGGTCAGTCAATAAAGACGGCACGGAATACATCTTTCACCTTCGTCACAATGTCGCCTTTCAAACGACAGATTGGTTTACGCCAACACGGCCAATGGATGCTCAAGACGTATTATTCAGCTTTCGTCGTATTATTGATGCCATCAACCCTTACCATTATGTCAATGACGGAATCTACCCTTGGTTCACAGGTTTAGATTTTCAAAATTTGTTAGTTGATGTCCAAGAACTCGACAAATATACCGTTAAATTCACCTTAAGCCGTCCAGACAACAGCTTTATTGCCAATATTGCCACACCGCATGCCGTTATTCTCTCGGCGGAATATGCGCAACAATTGCTGCTGAAAGACGAGAAACAACAAATCGATAGCCTCCCAGTTGGCACTGGCCCTTTTTACCTCGATGATTATCAACCGCACGATTATGTTCGCTTAAAACGCAATCCAAACTATTGGAATGGCGTCGCTAAAATGAAGCAGGTTGTATTTGATATTTCTCAACGCGGTACGGGAACACTGGCCAAACTGTTACGTAACGAATGTGACGTGCTAAACGCACCGATTGCTAGCCAAATTCCGACCATTAAGAAACAAACGGATGTGACTCTCACGTCTAAACCAGCGATGAATGTGGCGTTTATTGCGGTCAATACCTCTCACCCTGCGTTAAATGATGTGCGAGTGCGCAAAGCCATTAGTTACGCCATCAATCGACAAAATATCCTCGATTCCGTGTTTTATGGCACAGGCAGTATTGCTTATAACATCTTGCCGCCTAACTCTTGGGCATACCAAAAAGACAGTTCACAAATTCGCTATGATAGGAATTACGCGTTGGGATTATTACGCGCCGCAGGTTATGAAACAGGCTTAGAATTAACAATGTCTGTACCTTTAGAGCCACGTCGGTATAATCCCAGCCCACGCAAAGCGGCTGAGTTAATCCAATCAAATTTAGCCGATATTGGCATAAAGCTAACGTTGATACCGGAGGATCGCCTCAACAGAACCGAAATCGCCGACAAAGAGAATATTGATCTGTTCTTAACAGGCTGGGAGGGCACCACCAGTGATCCTGACAGTTTTTTAAGACCTCTGCTTTCTTGTGATGCAAAACGCGCAGGGCTCAATTACTCTATGTGGTGTAATAGCGACTTCGATTTCTTGTTAGATTTGGCGTTAGAAGTCAATCGTCCCCGCTATCGTCTCAACCTGTATAAACAGGCACAAAACATATTAAATCAAGAGTTTCCCGTGATTCCTTTGGCCCATGGCATGCAATTTAATGCCTACAATAAATCCTTAACTGGACTGCATATGACTCCGTTTAGCGTCGAACCCTTCAACACTGTTGAGAGGATAAGTAACTAATGTTTATTTATGCCGTTCGACGCTTCAACCTGTTCATTATTACCCTGCTAATCCTAACGTTGGTTGGGTACAATTTATTGCGCCTTGACCCCATTTCGCCTTGGGCACAGCAAAGCTTCTGGTCTGGATGGGCGATGTATGTCACTGAATTAACCCATCTCAATTTTGGTGTAGCGAAAAACGGTGAGCCGATCGTCTCTCAACTGGCAATGGTTTTCCCAGCTACGCTAGAACTGTGTGTTATCGCCTTTTTATTTTCGCTTTTTATTGGCATTCCGCTCGGAACAATTGCTGGGATGAAACAAGGGAAATGGGTCGACACTGTCATCAAATTTATATCAATGTCGGGCTATTCTGCACCTATTTTCTGGGTCGCGCTGATGATGATCATGGTGTTTTCTTTACAGTATCAATTCTTCCCTGTCTCTGGTCGTTATGATCTTTTGTACGACGTGAAACGAGTGACCGGTTTTTCGCTGATTGATGCGTTTCTAGCCAGCGGAGAATTTCGTAATTACGCGTTACAAAGTGTTATCGAACATATGATTTTGCCGTGTTTAGTGCTCGCAATTTCACCGACAACCCAGGTGATAACGCTAATGCGTACTTCAGTATCTGAAGTGATGTCGCAAAACTATATTCGTGCCGCTCGAATTAAAGGTTTATCGAATTTTGAGATAGTGACTCAACACGTGTTACGCAACGCGATTCCACCTATTGTCCCTAAATTTGGCGTGCAGCTTTCGAGTATGCTCACACTGGCTATCGTAACCGAATCTATCTTCGATTGGCCCGGCATTGGCCGCTGGCTATTAGATGCTTTGTCGAGCCAAGATTACGTTTCTATCCAAGCTGGCGTTATTGTCATCGGGGCATTAGTTCTCACAGCCATTATTCTGTCGGATTTGATTGGTGCTATAGTAAATCCGTTAGTAAGGAAGGAATGGTATGCTAACAAATAACGTCTACCAAGAAGAGCATATCCCAACGCAATTTCAGCGTTTCTGGCGTAGCTATCGTAACGATAAACTCAGCATGTTCGGCCTGTGGGCTTTTTTACTCTTGGTGTTAATTACTATTGCCTCTTTTTGGATTACACCTCACGACCCTCATGCACAAAGCAGTAACTTATTGCTACCACCATCATGGGAACCCACTGGAACAGTGGATTATTTCTTTGGTACCGACGATTTAGGGCGTGATATCTTATCACGTTTGATTGATGGCACTCGCCTCACGTTTGGCGCATCGCTGCTGATGACCATATTGTCGGCCGTGATTGGCTGTAGCATTGGCTTCTTAGCAGGTATGACACGCGGTTTAATTTCTAGTACGTTAAACCACTTATTTGATACCGTTATGTCTATCCCTTCGTTATTGCTAGCGATTATTTTTGTTGCTTTCCTTGGCTTTGGTGAATTTAACGTCTTGCTCGCTATTGGGTTGGCGCTGATTCCCCGTTTTATCCGTTCGGTTTACATCGCGGTGCATAACGAAATCGAAAAAGATTACATCATGGCTGCGCGGCTTGATGGGGCAACCGATTTTTATCTTTTCTGGCACTCCATCTTACCGAATATTTTGGCCTTGATTGTCGCTGAATTTACCATGGCAGTGACTGTGGCTATTTTGGATATTACGGCACTGGGCTTTCTCGGGTTAGGCGCACAAGCACCAAGCACTGAATGGGGGGCAATTCTAGGAGATTCCGTGGAACTGATCTATTTAGCGCCATGGACAGTGACATTACCCGGCATCGCTATTATGGTCACTGTTATTATCATCAACTTGGTTGGTGATGGCGTTCGTCAATCTATTAATGCAGGAGTCGAATAATGCCAATCCTTGATATTCGTCACCTTACGATTGAAATAGACACTCCCCAAGGCATCGTTAAAGCGGTCGACCGAATGAGTTTGACCATGACGGAAGGAGAAATCCGCGGTCTCGTGGGTGAATCCGGTTCAGGGAAAAGCTTGGTTGCAAAAGCCATTGTTGGAGTGACGAAAGAAAACTGGCGTGTGACGGCCGATCGGATGCGATTAGGTAATATTGATTTACTCCAATTAACGGCCAAAGAACGTCGCCGAGTCATCGCGCGCGATATCGCGATGATTTTCCAAGAACCATCAACCTGTTTAGACCCTTCCGATGAAGTCGGTAAGCAGTTGATCGAGTCTATCCCCTACCGCACTTTTGCAGGTCGGTGGTGGAAGCGTTTTGGCTGGCGTAAAAAACAGGCCATCGCTTTATTACACAAAGTGGGGATTAAAGACCACAAACGAGTGATGGAAAGTTATTCCTATGAGTTGACCGATGGTGAATGTCAAAAGGTCATGATCGCGATGGCGATTGCAGCCAAACCCAAACTTTTGATTGCAGATGAGCCGACTAATGACCTTGATCCTATTACTCAATCGCAAATTTTGCGCCTTTTGAGCCGGATGAATCAGGTCAATAACACCTCAATTATGTTGATTGGGCACGATTTAAATACCATTACGCAGTGGGCGACTCGCATTACCGTTATGTATTGTGGCCAATCGGTCGAATCTGCAGAGACTGCGCATTTATTAGAATACCCTAAGCATCCCTATACCGTTGCTTTACTAAAAGCGATGCCTGATTTCAGCGATTGGATTCCACCAAAGCAAAAATTGCAGTCGCTTCCTGGTTCTATTCCTCCTCTCCAACACTTACCGATTGGTTGTCGATTAGGTCCTCGCTGCCCTTACGCTCAACGACAGTGTGTTGAAGTTCCGCAAACTCAATGGGTGAAAAATCATAAGTTTTCTTGCCACTTTCCACTGAATATGGAGTAACTAACGTGAATATTTCTTTACTCGAAGTGGATAATCTATCGAAAGAGTTTGTTGTTCGCCAAGGGCTATTTCGTAAACGTGTTTATGAAGCTGTGAAACCAGTGAGTTTTCGCTTAGAAGCAGGTCAAACCGTAGGTTTTATCGGCCAAAACGGCTCAGGCAAATCGACGCTTGCACGTATGCTCGCAGGAATGATCGAACCCTCTAACGGAAATATTCGTGTGAATGGTGAGTTACTCGAACATAAAGATTACTCGACTCGCTGTAAGCTGATTCGTATGATTTTCCAAGATCCGAATACTTCGCTTAATCCGCGTCTGCAAATTGGGCATATCTTGGAAGGCCCACTAAAACGAAATACCAATATGTCTCCCGAAGATCGCATAAAGCGGGTTAGAGAAACATTAATACGTGTCGGTTTATTGCCGGAACATGCGTATTTCTATCCGCAAATGCTTGCAACAGGGCAAAAGCAGCGCGTCTGTTTAGCCCGAGCACTGATTCTTCAACCATCAATCATTGTTGCCGATGAAGCCCTAAATGGCTTAGATATGGCAATGCGATCGCAGATCATTAATCTGTTCTTAGAATTACAAGAAGAGATGGGTGTTTCATTTGTCTATGTTTCACAGCATATTGGCGTGGTAAAGCACATTACAGATAAAGTCATGGTCATGCATGAAGGTGAAGTGGTTGAATTTGGTGAAACTCAAGAGGTGTTATCTAACCCACAACACCCTATCACCGAACGTATGATTGAAAGCCATTTTTATAAAGCACCAAGCTTCAAAAATAAATAATCACCATGCGACATAGGGCATCACCTTCGGTGCCCTACTCTCGTATATCTGCGTTCCATTCTTTCCGTGATTGCTTCGACTTAGGCTCATTGACGAAACTCTGAATCCTGCATCTTGAGGTCATATGGGTCTGTTTAGCAGTAAGGCCAGTTAAAAGATTCGTACTGATTATGCAATTTCCACAATATACAACTACACTTTACTGCAAAAACGCCATGTAGGATTGTCAGTGCGAAAACTTGTGTATTTTCTGCTAGTTATTACTCATTCATTCTTTAGTCTGTCTGCCTTCAGCCAACAGTTGACAGCGGTAGTCGGTTTGCAAAATGGCTGGCCACCGTACGTTATTGATGCTGAGCGACCAACAGGATTATCGGTGCAAATCGTGTCACGCGCTTTTGCTCTATCCGGATACTATTTAGACTTACGCATCACACCATGGTCGCGAGCTTTAAAAGAGGTGCAGCGAGGAGCCGATGCCGTATTGATTGCCGCTTGGTATTCAGAAGAGCGCGAGCAATCCATGATTTTTTCCGATCCTTACCTGTTTAACGAAATTAGTTTTATTACTTTGAGGAAAAACCCCGTTGATTGGGGGACTTACCAAGATTTAGTTGGTAAAAGTGTCGGTGTTATTCGCAATTATGCCTATGACGCTGATTTTATGTCGACCGATAAAGTTAAGAAAATCCCAGCCGCCGATTTAGTCACAAATATTCGCAAACTCCAAACTGAAAGAATTGATTTGATCATAGAGGAATACCGCGTTGCTCTATGGACAATGAGACAGCACAATATCCCGACCAACATATTTCAAAAAGTTTACCCTAATGTGTCCTACAATGGGCTTTATGTGGCAGCAGGGAAACTAAATCCCAATGCACAGAAATACATAACAGCTTTTAATGCAGGTCTTAAACAGTTGATCGATTCTGGCGAGTTACAACACCTTATTGAGCAATTTGATGAGGTAACGAATTAGTCGTTGCCCCAGTATTCAACAGTTTCCTTTTATGAACATCAGAAAACTTTATATATGAGTATACCCAAATGACCTCAAGATGCAGGATTCAGAGCTTCATCAACGAGCCTAGGTCAAGCTCAATCACGGCAGGAATGGTCATTCCCTTTTAACGTGATTGAGCGCAGAAATAGGTTTGTTGATGAGCTCCCAAAGGGCGAGTTTTATTCGCTCCTAGGCTGTGTTACTGATTTTTAACGTAGAATGACTATGTCTTCAAATCAGTGCCTTGCCTAAGAGCGAATACATTCTCGCTGAAACAGCATCTTGAGGTTACTTGGGTATATAATGAACGTATTAAATTCTATGTGGAATGACTAATCCTTCAGCTCAGTACATGCCTAATTGCGGATACATTCGCTTTGAACTGGCATCTTGAGGTTATTTTATTATACATTTCGATAAGTTTGCCTTACTGACATTATCACTCCACCATGTTCACTTGTAGGAATACGTCTCTACATTTTCCCGGGATTTTTTATGAACAATGCAATCGATATATCATGGTGGCAATTAGCTCTATTTGGTTTGATTTTGTCCATTCCACTAGCCATCAATGCTTATCATCAGCTTGGACTCGCCAAAGACATCGTTATTTCCATCGGCCGCATGGCGATTCAGCTCTTTTTAGTTGGGAGTTATCTGCAATATTTATTTAATCTTAATAACCTATGGATCAATATTGCCTGGATGCTCTGTATGATCACGGTTGGGGCGAGTTCGATTTTATCTAAAACACACTTACCGAAACGATTGCTCTTATTACCCATCACGTTAGCTCTAGGGATCGGTATGTTCCCTACACTAGCCATCATTTGTCTTACCATGGTGCAACCTACCCCTCTTTACAGTGCCCAATATATGATCCCACTAGCAGGGATGCTGCTTGGTAACACTATCAGCAGCAATATTATTGCACTACAGAACCTATTTAGTTGCTACCAAAGACGGAAGGGAGAATACGAAGCAGCCATAGCCTTAGGTGCAGCACCTACGTACGCATCACGCTCCTTTGTTCGGGAAGCGTTACAAAAAGCCTCCGCACCATTGTTAGCCTCTATGGCTACTATTGGTTTAGTCACTTTACCAGGAATGATGACAGGTCAAATCTTAGGTGGCGCCTCACCTATGATAGCGATTAAATACCAGTTAATGATAATGACCGGTATTTACGTCACCATGAATGTGTCTTTAGTCTGCACCGTTCATTTGAGCCTAAGAAAAGTTCTGACTCGCGAAGGTCGAATACTTGTCGAGCTCACTAAGCTGAACAAATAGTCACCAAAAGTGTGAGTTATGCCCATCGCGCGGATCAAACATAACCTGTGGACAAGATCATTATTAATTTGGAAGATCACAGTTCCCTTGTTCAATAACTGTAAACGATGCAAAGTCGCTATAAGAAATAGCCAATATTGTTAAGTGAAAGTTATTATTGAATGAGAAAAATGACACTTGCATGTTGCACGAAAAACGTGCGTTTTTTGCACTATTTTTCATCACCTTAAGTTACACACGAGATTTAAAACAGGTTATCCACAGAAAATGTGGATAACCTTAAATGATCACAACGTACTTATAAGCTAACGTCGAAATGCAGACATAAAAAAAGCGATCGTAATGACCGCTTTTTAGAACAATAAATTGAACGCTTAGTGTTTTTTCAAGAACACAGTCCAGTACAGAAGACCAACAACGATACCGCCACCAATCATATTACCAATAGTCACTGGAATTAAGTTATTCACAATGAATGTTGCCCAGTTAAGGTCAGCAAAATTAGCAATATTGGCACCAGTCACTTGCCAAAACGATTCAGGAGCAAACGCTTTGATACCAATCGCCATTGGTACTTGGAACATGTTAGCAATACAGTGCTCGAAACCTGAAGAAACAAACATAGCGACAGGTAAAACCAGAAGCAGCACTTTATCAGACATAGAGCGAGCACCGAATGTCATCCATACACCAAGACATACTAATAGGTTACACATAAGACCAAGTGCAACGGCTTGAATAAATGTGTGGTGCAATTTGTGTTGTGAGATGTGCATTGCGTTAATACCCAGCAAACCACCGTCGCTCATGTATTGCTTGGTCGTTAGCATAATGACAACCATTAACATAGAACCAAAGAAGTTACCGGCATAAACAATCGCCCAGTTTTTGAACATCTGTTTCCATGTGATCTTGCCGCATGCTTTTGCCACTAAAGTAAGCACTGAGCTTGTAAACAGTTCACCACCAGTTACAACCACTAAGATTAAACCTAAGCTAAATGCAAGGCCACCCATTAACTTACTAAAACCGAAAGCCACATCTTGAGTACCAGTGGTAACTAAAGTGTAAAAAACAAAGGCGATACCAATTTGGATACCTGCAGAAACAGCAAGTAAAAATGATTTATAAGCAGGCTTAGTCGCCTTACCTACACCAACTTCAGCGGCACGTTCAGCCATCTGTTGTGGGGATAATGCGTCGATTTGGTTAAGTTCCATAATTGATTTACGTTTTGATACAAATTTAAAGTGATGCGATAATCGCCTTATTTCTTATTCAGTTCAAGTTGTATTTATAATATTTAACAAAATAAATCACTTTATTATCTAGTTAGCTAAATATATGTCCCATCCCTTCACCTTTTTGAACAAATAACACCAGAATTATTTATAATCTGTTCATAATTTTTATTCTCTTAATTGCACTTCACTTCTGTTCATCTTTAATTAATCAAAATCTTTATTTATTACTATTAGTTAATTTAAACAAAATTTAATTAACATTTAGCATAAAGAGAATCCCCATCTAACTGCCCTGCTGTATGAACACTTGTTTACACGATAAGACTCATTGTTTATTACCCAGTGAACATCAAACTAACTCACTGATACAATTCAATATTAACGTCAAAATGTTGATAATTACCCCGTTAAAGTGGTCTAGCTAACAGATTCGTTTTTGACTTATTGCGACAATGGCAGGGCAAGCTATCTTGTAATGGTGTTATGAATTACAAGATGGTATTGAGTATCGTAATAGGGAGCTTTATACAATCAGTCACCCATTATTGTAATTGAAGATGATGATGTGAATTGCGGATAATTAATGTTAACCAATTATTAGGTAGGGGTAACACAATGAAATTTCAGCCAAACCAAATCGAAGAATTAAACTTAATTCTCCAGTTTGACTTAAGCAGTACCGCTAATGGAATTAAGGTTCATAGTGACGCATTACCAGCCATACAAACTGCGGTGCAAAACCTATTTGAGAAAGGACTTTGTACCCAGCCTGACGGTGGATACTTGACCCACGAAGGCATTGAACTAGCCGAATGTATCCACAAAATTCATCGAATTCTCGATTGATTCATCATCTATGTATATATACCCAAGTAACCTCAAGATACTGTTTCAACGAGAATGGTTTCACTCTTAGACAAGGCACTGATTTGAAGACATAGTCATTCTACTTTAAAAATCAGCAATATATCCCTAGGAGTGAATACAACTCGCCCTTCGGGATCTCATTTGGGTATACCTATAAAAAAGAGTGCTTTCGCACTCTTTTTTATTCACCACAACACAAGAACAGCTGATTCACTGTTGTGCTGTCTCATCAGTTGTAGTAGAAGTTGTCACAGACGTATCCGTTGCAACGGCAGGTGTTGCAACCGCGGTAGGCTCGACAGGAGTGTCAACTTTATTACTCACTTCTTTGTTGCTTTCAGATGGAGCAATCGTGCTATCAGCCGCATCATAAGCTGCTGGAGACGGTTTGCTATTTAGCTGTTGTTCTAAACGTTCAATCAACTTGGTTTGCTGCTCAATTTGATTTTGATACGCACTAGACAAAGTATGCTGCTGTTTTAGTTCAGCAGTTAACTTATTATTATCGCTCAACAACTGTTCTGTTTTTGCCTGGCTCTTATTTAATTTTTCGAGTAACAGATCGGTTTTATCCGCACTACGTAATTTCTTGACCTGCTCTAGAACTTTTTCAGCTTGCTCGCGAAAAACAACGTCGCGGAAATCTGAACCATCAATCGCTTTTGAGATAGTCAGTAATTGATTCTCTGTATCGAGTACATAGTTTTCAAACTGCCCATCTTCAATCGCAGCCAATACTTTTACTTGATGAGTCACTTGTTTAACATGTTGTATTTCAAAGCGAGCTTTCGCTACAGCCGCTTTAATGGCTACTTTATCACGAGGGTTGCCCGCTACCACGTTGGACGCTAACTGAATTTCACTCTGTGCAGCGCTAAATGTCATAGGAGCAACCGTATTAAACTCTTCACGTTTAAGTACATATAGCTCTTGCTCAAGTGGCGAGATATAAACCTTGTGTTCCACTTTTATTTCGAGCTTGCGGCCATTGGCTAAGAATTCTACCTGGTTCTCCTGGGCATCTTCTAATTCATCATCCGCAACATCATCAAACAACTCTTCATAGTCAGAGAGCAACGAGCGGTACTCATCAGGGAAATGACGATTAGCAAAAATAGCATCAAGCTGATTCATCTGCGCAATAGAATCGGCTAAAAGCACATCAGCTTTGGCTTTTAGTTGTTCTAATTTTTTATACGCAGCATCCACGGCGATAATTTTTTCGTTGTACGCTTGCGCATAGCTTTGACTGGAAAAGAAAGAGCGATCTTCAAGTGTTACGGTAGGATTTTTTTCCATCACTTTGTAAAGATCGGAGGCTTCGTTCCACGCTTTTAACAACGTTTTGTACGTTGTAGGCGAATAAATTTTAAGAGCGTCAACATGACTAAGGTTTTTAGTCCAAGTAGTATGCGTATCTTTCACTTTCTCGAATTCAACATTCGCTTGTTGCTGTTCTTGATTCGTTTGACTTGCTTGCTGCGGCTCTTTAGGCGTACTTTGACACCCCATAAGAGCAACTAACACAGAAGCCACTACTGTCATACGTAGTTGATTCATACTTGGTCCTTTATGGCGATACTCGGTTTGTTGACGAGTAGGTATTCGAATAGACAATAATGTCATTATTATCAAAAACGAGAAATTATGACATTAGTTCGACTATTTTATTACAAATCTAAGTTTAGGTTAATCTGAAATTCAATTAAATTCAGGTGGTCTATCTGCAGCAGTTGAATCAATCGCGCCACAGATAGGTATCGTTCACACATGCAAAGTATAGATTAAATATGCCACAGTGCTCGCAGAATACGATTTGAAACGTTATGATCATAGGGTTTAACCACCTAGGTTTATTAGCCGTAAGTACTTAGATAACATGCTGATATACAACATTGTTATTTGAGTAACAACACGACATTTCATTGTGAAATTAGCCGTAAAGGTTAACGCAGCAGGAGAAATTCAAAGGAAGCAATATTATGAGTCGAGTGGTGATTATCGGTGCAGGTTGGCTTGGTCAGCCATTGGCCCAATCTTTGTTAAAGCAGCAAATGAAAGTTAGCGTCACTAAAACCCAAATGGCTGGTGTTGAGATGCTTGCCAAACAAGGGATCCCAAGTTTTCTTTGCAATCTCACAACACCCGATGCCCTAACAGAACAGCTGTTTCAACGTCAGTGTGACACTGTTATTGGTTGCTTTCCCCCTGGTTTTCGTCGCGGTAACGGCGACGAATACGCTCATTACTGGGGTAACTTAGTGACACACGCTCATGCGGCGGGTGTAAAGAAAATCATCATGATCAGTTCAACATCGGTCTACCCTAACCTTGGTCAAATTATGCATGAAGAAGATGCCAGTTACAGCCTAGCGCTAAACAATGACACCTTCACCGATAATGCTCGCATCCTATTAAAAGCAGAACAGTGTGTGATCGATTCAGGATTAGACTATGTCATTATTCGTTGCAGCGGCCTGTTTGGTGCCGATCGTCACCCAGCTCGTTTTGCAACACGACTAAAATCTGTGAGTAGCGAGGCACCAGCCAATATGTTGCATCAGAAAGATGCGATAGGAATTACCGAATTTTCTCTGCGCCACCTTTCACGTCAAGTTATCAACGCGACGACCCCTAATACGGTGAGTAAGGCGCAATTCTACCAAGCTGCATTAGACATCATTGGATCAAAAGAGCCACTGCCACCAATCAATGATCTACCATTTAAACAGATAGTCAGTGATAAATTGATCCGGCTTGGGTATTCATTCCATTATACAAATACTCTGGAGGCACTGTCCGATAATGAGTAAACATCTATATCAACATTTAGAGACTTTATGGCGCTATATGCAGCTTGATCATCAACTGCAACCCGCCGATGTGATCATCACCATGGGAAGCAACGATACTCGTGTTGCCGAGCATGCCTCTAACCTTTACCTACAAGGATTAGCACCGTTGATTGTATTTAGTGGTCAACATGGTCGTCTTACCCGAGGAGTCTTTGATACACCGGAAGCAGAACGTTTTGCCGAAGTGGCGATTGACGCAGGCGTTCCTCAAGAAAGTATTCTGCTTGAAAAGCGTGCGCAAAATAGTGGCGAAAACGTGCGTTTCAGTTACGAACTATTGAGCGAACATGGTATTGCTCCCAAACGGGTTATTTTGGTGCACAAACCTTATAAAGAACGTCGCGCGTACGCGACTTTTATGAAGCAATGGCCAACGGCGGTCGATAGTTTACAAGTCACATCATGTACCAACGACTTTTTTGAATACCTGACTGAAGATATGACGTTAGATCTGGTCATTGAACAACTGCTTGGCGATTATGAACGTATCGTTAACTATCCGGATAAAGGATTTCAAATTAGCCAACCCATCCCAGAAGAAGTCGCTCAAGCTTATCAAGCGTTAATCAAGATCTTTGGTAACGACGCAGCGGCTTAATGTTGTCTTTCACAGAATGCAGAAAGGGAGCCGACGCTCCCTTTCTTTTATTACGCTGTGACCACTAGCCATTAAATGCCTAATGCTTCTTTATAGTGCTTACGACAGACTGACACATATTTGTCGTTACCGCCGATAGCAACCTGATCACCTTCTTTAATTGGATTGCCATGCTCATCAGTACGAATCACCATGGTGGCTTTACGGCCACAGTGACAAATGGTTTTTAACTCGACTAATTTATCCGCCCACGCTAACAGATATTTACTGCCTTCAAACAATTCGCCCTGAAAATCGGTTCTTAATCCGTAACAAAGTACAGGTATGCCTAATTTATCAACAACTTCTGTTAATTGATGAACCTGCTCTTTAGTCAAAAACTGACACTCATCAATCAAAATACAGTGACGTTTTTGTTGGGTATGAATCACGGTAATATCTGCCAAGAGATCCGAATTTTCATGATAAAGATACGCATCGGCTTCTAGGCCAATTCTTGAACTGACTTTACCCACACCAAATCGATCATCAATCGCTGCGGTAAAGATCGCAGGCGTCATACCGCGCTCTTTATAGTTAAATGCCGATTGTAATAACGTCGTAGATTTACCCGCATTCATTGCTGAGTAATAAAAATACATCTGAGCCAAAAGAACAATTCCTACATTTTGCTGGTCGACCACCAGCACAAATAGCAACATTGAATCCATCGTCAATAATGAACGACTTGGATAATTGACCAACATTGATATAAAAAATAAGTGGCGCGCATTGTAACAAAAAAGCGACCTATTGCGGTCGCTTTTCTTATTACTTGATCACTTTTCAGTGCAAAACTAAAACGTTTATGCGTCTTGGTCTTCTTGCGCTGCTTTAACTGTGATAGCTAGCTCTTCCAATGCAGCAGGATTTGCGTAGCTTGGCGCGTTCGTCAATGGACACGCTGCTGCAGTTGTTTTAGGGAAAGCAATCACATCACGGATATTCTCAGTGCCACACAGCAGCATCACTAAACGGTCAAGACCAAATGCTAAACCAGCGTGTGGTGGTGTACCATATTTAAGAGCATCTAGTAAGAAACCGAATTTTGCACGTTGTTCCTCTTCGTTAATACCCAACACATCGAACACAGCTGACTGCATTTGTGCATTGTGAATACGAACAGAACCACCGCCCACTTCGTAACCATTTAGAACCATATCGTAAGCATTTGAGTTCGCAGCTGATGGATTAGCTTTCAGTTCTTCTGGTGTTACGTTAAGCGGTGAAGTAAATGGATGGTGCATCGCTGCGATGTTACCTTCGTCATCACTCTCAAACATTGGGAAATCCACAACCCATAGTGGTGCCCACGCTTCAAGATCCGTCAGCTCTAAATCAAGACCCACTTTTAGACGTAGCGCGCCTAGAGCATCCGTCACAACATTGGCTTTATCGGCACCAAATAGAATGATGTCACCCGATTGAGCGTTAGTACGTTCTAACAGAGCACCGATCACTTCTTCATTTAGGAACTTAGCCACTGGCGATTGAATACCGTCAAGACCCGCTTCACGATCATTCACTTTCATCCACGCTAAACCTTTTGCACCGTAAACCGACACATACTGAGTGTATTCATCAATTTGTTTACGAGTCAGTTTAGCGCCACCAGGCACACAAAGTACGGCTACGCGGCCTTTTTCGTCGTTCGCAGGACCAGCAAAAACTTTAAATTCAACGTCTTTAACGATGTCAGCCACATCAACAATTTCTAGCGGGTTACGCAGGTCTGGTTTATCAGAACCAAAACGGCGCATTGCTTCGCTATATTCCATGATTGGGAAATGGCCTAGATCGACATCGAGTAACTCTTTCCACATATCACGAACCATGGTTTCTGTAACACCACGTACTTCTTCCGCCGTCATGAATGACGTTTCGATATCAATTTGAGTGAATTCAGGCTGACGGTCTGCACGCAAATCTTCATCACGGAAACATTTAACGATTTGGTAGTAACGATCAAAACCAGACATCATCAATAGCTGTTTAAATAGCTGAGGTGACTGTGGTAAAGCGTAGAATTTACCTTTGTGTACACGGCTAGGAACTAAGTAGTCGCGCGCACCTTCTGGCGTTGCTTTCGTCAATACTGGAGTTTCAATATCTAAGAAGCCTTGCTCATCAAGGAAACGGCGCACGAAACTTGATGCTTTAGCACGCAATTTGATGCGATCGCTCATTTCAGGGCGACGTAAATCTAAGTAGCGGTATTTTAGACGCTGCTCTTCTGAGTTCTTTTGATTCGAGTCAAGTGGAAGCGGCTCTGAACGGTTAATGATTTCCAACCCTGTTGCCAAGATTTCCACTTCACCTGTTGCCATGTCTTTATTGATTTGGCTGTCTGGGCGAGCACGAACTGTACCAGTCAATGTAATACAGAATTCGCTGCGCAGTTGGTTCGCAATTGCAAACACGTCAGCCATATCTGGATCGATAACTACCTGAACGATACCTTCACGATCTCGCATATCAATGAAGATAAGACCGCCTAAATCACGACGACGGTTAACCCAGCCGCTCAGTTCCACAGTTTGTCCAACGAGGGACTTGTTCAGGTGACCACAATAATGGCTACGCATAATAAATTTCCCAATCTCTTTAATTTATCATTCAACTTTACGCTGCAGTTATTTCAACTATCTGCAGTACAAGATGTCATTTATACGCTGAACGGTCGGGAAAATCGACCTTACAGCAGATAAAATCCGTTCATTTATTCCCACTTGACTATTTTTGGTACAATATTCAGCCAAATCAGCTATCAAGACGAAAAAATTGCGGTCGATTATAGCGCTAAACTGTCTTCGGTTACAAAGCGATGTTAGAGTCTATTATTCATTAAGTTATCAAATGGAATGTCCGATGCCCTCACCTACTTCTCGGTTATTAAGACTAGGTTTGACTATGTGGTCACACTCGGGATGGCAGAGTGAATTTTATGGAAAAGGGACTCAATCGAGTGAGCGACTGGCTAAATACGCCAGTGTATTTAGCACTGTAGAAGGTAACACGACATTTTATGCTTCGCCTTCAGCACACACCGTCTTAAACTGGCATGATGCAACACCGGATGAGTTTCGTTTTACCTTCAAATTACCGAAACAAATCACCCATCAAAATGCGCTACGGCATAGTCAACAAGACGTCGCCGATTTTTTGCAGCTCATGTCCCCACTGGCAGAAAAAATTGGCATGTGGACCATTCAATTACCGGCCAATTTTGGACCCGATGATTTTGCAGCATTAGTGCAATTTTGCCAGCAATTTCCCAGAGACATTCCTTTAGGGGTCGAAGTACGCCATCCCGCATTTTTTGCGAAACAAGACGCCGAAAAACAGTTGAATCAATGGCTGTTAGAACAAGGTATCAACCGTATCATTATGGATAGCCGACCCGTTTTTGCGGCAAAAGCAGACAATGAAGTCATTATCGATGCGCAGAAAAAGAAACCTCGCGTTCCTGTACACGCCATTGCAACCGCTCACTCGCCGATGATTCGATTTATCGGCCACCCCGATCTCGATGCCAACTTAGAATTTTTTGCACCTTGGTTAAGTAAACTCCCTGCGTGGATAGCTCAAGGGAAACAACCCTACTTAATGATCCACACGCCAGACAATGTGTTAGCCCCTCAATTGGCGGTTAAGCTATACCAACAATTACAGACTCAGCTCGACTTAACCACACTACCCAGTTTTCCAGCAGCAGTCGATCAACAGCAACTGTCTATGTTTTAATGGCTGCAACGTTTTAATAACTTCAGTGTGTTAGTTGCCTCAACAATGTCTTGACTAAACCGAATACATTGTCGTTCCCCCTACCTTGCGCTGACTTAGAGTTACCGATAAAAAGCACGATTCGATAGGTAGAGCCAATCAATTACCTTTCCGAATCATTTCCTTTAGTTCATCTAATGACACCAGCAGGAATTTTTCATAAAATACGCGCCTTTCAAGATCTCAGTGACGTGAATGAAACTGAGGTTATTTGCAGTAACGAGGTCGTAATGCCTAATAAAGACACCATATTTTCAGCTCCAATCGATAAGATTGGTGATTTTACTTTTGACGAACGTGTCGTCGAAGTATTTCCTGATATGATTCAGCGCTCAGTGCCTGGTTATAGCAACATTATTTCAGCGATTGGTATGCTCGCCGAACGCTTTGCTAAACCAAACACGAACGTTTATGACCTTGGGTGTTCTTTAGGTGCTGCCACGCTCTCGATTCGTCGCCATATTGAAGCTCAAGAAGGTTGTCAGATCATTGCTGTCGATAATTCTCATGCGATGGTTGAACGCTGTAAATTGCACGTCAATGCCTACCGCTCAGATACACCGGTTAACGTTATTGAAGCCGATATTCGCGACATTAACATAGAAAACGCGTCTGTCGTGGTCATGAACTTCACGCTGCAATTCTTATCTCCAGAAGATCGCTACGCTCTATTAGAAAACATTTACCAAGGATTGCGCCCAGGCGGGATATTAATCCTGTCAGAGAAATTCGTTTTTGCTAACGACAAATCACATGAACTTCTTATCGATTTACACCATGATTTCAAACGAGCGAACGGTTACAGTGAACTAGAAATCAGTCAAAAGCGCAGTGCAATTGAAAATGTGATGCTGCCCGATTCCATCGATACGCACAAAGAACGCTTTGCTAAATTGGGCTTTAGTAGCTTTGAAGTTTGGTTCCAGTGTTTCAACTTTGGCTCAATGTTCGCCATTAAGTAATTGTTTAGGTTAGAGTGATATCGACTAGTCCCGATAACCTCATTAACACCACGTTATACTCGGACTAGTTAGTTAGGTAATCGTATTCATGTTTAATTTTGCTCGCATCTATCAGCTTATTGCTGAGGACACTCGTCTTCAACCATGGCTGAATGTTCTTCCTCAACAGCTGACAGATTGGCAAGAGCAGCCACACGGCGATATCGCCCGCTGGTTTCGTGCCCTTAAAAAAATTCCTGATACTGCACCTGATGTTATTGATATCAAAGACTCGGTAACTCTGCATAACCATGAGCCTCTGCCACATGGCGAACAACAGAAGCTAGAAAATCTGCTAAAGACGTTTCACCCTTGGCGTAAAGGACCTTATTCAGTTCACAACATTCATATCGATACTGAATGGCGTTCAGATTGGAAATGGGACCGTCTTGTTCCTCATATTTCTGACCTGACAAACCGCACTGTTTTAGATGTAGGCTGTGGTAACGGTTATCATATGTGGCGCATGTTAGGCGCCGGTGCAAGGCAAGTGTGGGGCATTGATCCATCTGAGCTATTTTTGGTGCAGTTTGAAGCGATTCGCAAACTCATGGGTAACGATGAGCGCGTCAACCTCTTACCATTAGGCATTGAGCAACTTCCAGAACTAGAAGCCTTTGATACAGTATTTAGCATGGGAGTTTTATATCACCGCCGCTCTCCAATTGATCACCTTATCCAATTGAAAAATCAACTGGCTTCAGGTGGTGAGTTAATTCTCGAAACCTTGGTGATTGAAGGGGATGAAAATGCCGTACTGGTGCCATTTGATCGCTATGCTCAAATGCGCAATGTCTATTTCTTCCCTTCTGCTTTGGCTTTAAAAGTATGGTTAGAAAAAGTCGGTTTTATCGACGTTAAAATTGTCGATGAGAATGTCACTTCCCTTGATGAGCAGCGCACCACGGAGTGGATGACGCACAACTCATTACCGGATTATATTGACGCAGAGAATCCAGCCTTGACCGTTGAAGGATACCCTGCGCCGAGACGAGCGATTTTGATAGCAAAAAAACCATAATTGACATAGTTTTAACTATCTTTTGCTTTCATAAGGCTAAGCTATGGGTCGAAAGCTCATAGCTTGCTTAATAATAACTCTATTTTTTGGTTGTTTAGCCCATATTACAAGTCTGTTTTTCATGGGGTTATTAGACTAATTAATAATAAAATAACTAACACTACTTAAGAAATTAAATAAGGTCGCAAATGTTTAAGCGAATAGCACCCGTTATTGCACTCAGTATGCTTTCAGGTTGCACTATGATGAACGGTGATGAACATCATCAAGCTACGCTAGCTGCCATTCAACACTCTGAATCTCACATCGATAACCATCTCACCAATTTGGAATTACAAATCAGTAATCAAATGGACTATATCGATAGTTTAGAAAGAGAAATCACTTCCTTAAAAAAACAAGTTCGTAAACTAGAGCACACCGCATCGGAAATCGATGATCAAACCGGGTTAGCGGCCAAGCAAGATGATCAGGTTCCTACTCTGGCTGTGCCAGAATCCTCGGTAGCGGCACGCCATCAACAAGTGCTCGGCTCTTTAGAGAAAGTCACTATCGATTCCTTGGACAAAACCTTTACTGCCCGTGTCGATACCGGTGCAGCCTCTTCGTCATTGAATGCTGTTGATGTTCAAGAATTTGAGCGAAATAGCAAAAAATGGGTTCGATTCCATTTAGTCGCAGGTGACGATGTGGCAAAAGATGCAAAATGGATAGAAGCACCTATAGTGCGTTATGTGAGAATTCTCCAAGCCAATAGTGAGAAAGCACAACGCCGTGCAGTTGTTCAATTATGGGTTAAACTTGGTGATATTCATGAGAAGACACCATTTACCTTGGCCGACCGCTCACAGATGAGTCACCCAGTACTGCTGGGAAGAGATTTTATTCGTGATATCGCCGTAGTCGATGTCAGCAAACAATACGTTCAAACTGGTAAAAATACTAAGTAAAGGTCATTTATGACATCAAAAGTCCCGTTTTACATATCCATCCTGCTCTTAATTATTGCAGGGATAACATTAAGTGTAATGCGTCACCAACAATACGGAGTGCCTTGGACTCCTGGCGAAACTCGCCAAGTCTGGGATCTAGAAGCTCGTATTGAATTTTATGCCAATGACAAACCCGTTAAAGTCTCTTTAGCTGCTCCAGCAACCCAAGATGGCTTCACTTTAATTAACGAAAGTGCCTCATCGCCAGGTTACGGTGTCTCTTATATTTCTAGTAATTCTGGCCGCCGTGCTGAATGGTCTATCCGTCATGCTAAAGGTCCACAAACGATTTATTACAAAACCCAGTTTTTAGTGGATCCTAATGCACAATCAACCCCAATTCCTCCTGTTGGCGAGATTCAAAAACCGACCTTCGACGGTCCAGAAGAAGCGGCAGCGGTAGCATTGATCAATCGAGCTACCCGTTTATCGGCAGAGCCGGTCAGTTTTACTCGTGAGCTGATTAAAACCCTTAACGATCCTGAAAGTCAGAACGCATCACTACTATTAAACAACATGACCAAATATGAAGCAACGCAAAAATTGTTGTCTTATGCAGGCATGCAAAACAAAGTCGTGGGTGTTATTCAACTCGAAGATGGCCGTCGTCGCCAATCGATTGAGATGATGAACGAAATCTGGAATGGCGAAAAATGGGTTCTATTTAATCCAGAAACAGGCACGCAACCGACTCACCCTAACCTATTGGTTTGGGACGAATCAAATGTTTCTCTGCTTGATGTTGTTGGTGGTCGTAACAGCCAAGTTTACTTCAGCATGATTTCGCAAGATATGTCCGCTCAGCAAGCGACGAATAGTAAAGTTGAATCAGATGGCCTACTTAACCTATCTATTCACAGCTTACCGCTGGAAGAACAGGCAATGTTCAAAACGATTATGTTGATGCCTATCGGAGCATTAATTGTGGTGTTCTTGCGTGTGATCGTTGGTCTGAAAACATCAGGGACCTTCATGCCAGTGTTGATCGCGGTAGCGTTTGTACAAACGCAGTTGATGACTGGTATTATTGGCTTCCTCTTGATTGTCGGTACCGGTTTGATTATTCGTAGTTACTTATCTAAGTTGAACTTATTGCTGGTTGCGCGAATATCAGCGGTGATCATCGCGGTTATCTTGATCATCTCTATCTTTACTGTTGTGGCGTTTAAGTTAGGGTTAACGTCTGGCTTAACCATCACATTCTTCCCGATGATCATTTTGTCATGGACCATTGAACGTATGTCTATTCTTTGGGAAGAAGAAGGTACCAAAGAAGTCTTCATGCAAGGTGGTGGTTCGCTCTTTACTGCGATCCTTATCTACTTAGCAATGACTAACTCTTACGTACAGCACTTAACGTTTAACTTCATTGGCCTGCAGCTTGTGGTAATGGCAATCATTCTGTTATTGGGTACCTATACGGGTTACCGCATTTCAGAACTACGCCGTTTTAAACCGCTTGCAGAGGAAGATTAATATGCTGTTTTCACTCTCTGAATATACATCGCCATTCAAACTCCGTAAGAAAGGCATTATGGGGATGAATCAGCGTAATCACAGCTATATCGGTCGCTATAATGACCGATCTAAATATCCACTAGTCGACGATAAGTTAAAAACTAAACTGATTGCGCAACGTGCGGGCTGTACTGTACCCAAACTGATTGGCGTCATTAGCGACCAAGGTGCGGTGAAAGACGTCCATGAGATGGTGAAAGATTGGCCTGGCTTCGTTATCAAACCCGCTCGTGGTAGTGGTGGTAAGGGTATATTAGTCATCACATCCCATAAAGACGGCAGTTATACCAAGCCTTCAGGTGCGCAAATTGGTAATGAAGATGTGGAACGCCATATCAGTAACACGCTGGCAGGCCTATTCTCTTTAGGCGGTAAAAACGACGTTGCTGTGGTCGAGAACCTTATCGAGTTCGACGATTGTTTTGACGGCTTCAGTTATGAAGGTGTACCTGACGTCCGTATTATCGTATTTAAAGGGTACCCGATCATGGCGATGATGCGTTTATCTACTTCTCATTCAGACGGTAAGGCCAACTTACACCAAGGCGCTGTTGGGGTGGGCATAGATATCGGGACGGGGAAGGCTGTGAAAGCGGTGCAATTTAACCGCCCCGTCACTCATCATCCGGATACCGATAAAGACCTATCGACTTTGCAAGTTCCGCACTGGAAAAACTTGTTAACTCTTGCCGCCAGCGCATGGGAAATGACGGGTCTTGGCTATATGGGGACCGACATGGTGTTGGATAAAAAAGAAGGCCCGATGGTACTTGAACTTAACGCTCGTCCTGGACTCGCTATTCAGATTGCCAACGGTTCAGGGCTATTACCTCGCCTTCACCATCTAGAAGCATTAGAAACACCACTTATCTACCCTTCCGCAGCAGAACGCGTTGAATACGCGATGAAGCACTTTGCTGTCGAAGATGACCACTTCTAGTTTCCAGTAACATCAGAAACCAATAAAGCCAGTCATTCGACTGGTTTTATTATTTTACTAACCCAGCAGTGGGAACTTAGCCATCATATTTTTTATTTAAATAAGCAAATGGTGCAAGGTCAACCAAGCAATCACCAGTAATGAAAACATTTCTATCGGTGTTAGGTTGTACTAAATACAAGCACAAACATCAAAACACCATGAATAGCCGAGCAGAAGAACACGACTGTTTTCCGGCCCAATTATCGGATAACTAAGGCATAATGATCATGTCTAGTGCACTACCGCCTCTCCCAACTGGAGATGATGATACTAACACTAGATAACGTTAGTTTGACAACTAGATACATCGGAGAATAAACGTTCCTCAACAACTCGGTTATCGCGACTATTTTTGAAAAAATGACACTTACAAAAAAGTACGTACTTACTTTTAGTGAGTTTAAATGGCAAGCTAAGTCGTATAGATTAAACCCATCCAATAAGGAACGATTATGATTGCTGTAACAGGTGCTACCGGACAACTGGGTCAACGAGTTATTGACCATCTATTGGCTAAAACAGAAGCGAACAATATTGTGGCTTTGGCTCGTGATACAGCTAAAGCCGTATCTCTTAAGGACAAAGGCATCGATGTTCGTCAAGCAGACTATAGTCAGCCAGATACCCTGTCCGATGCCCTCCAAGGAGTTGATAAACTATTACTCATTTCATCAAGCGAAGTAGGACAACGAGCCGCACAACATGCCAATGTGATCAATGCAGCGAAACAAGCAGGGGTAAGCCTTATTGCCTACACCAGTATTTTACACGCAGATACATCACCATTAGCGCTTGCAGCGGAGCATATAGAAACCGAAGCCTACCTAAAACAGGCCAATATTCCCCATGTACTACTTCGCAATAGTTGGTATACCGAAAACTATCTACTTAGCGTTGCGCCTGCCATCGAACATGGTGCATTTATTGGCTGTGCAAGTGATGGTCAAATCAGCTCCGCCCCCCGAGAAGACTACGCAGAAGCGGCAGCAGTAGTATTAACAAGCGAGCAACCACAAGCTGGAAAAGTCTATGAATTGGCAGGTGATGAAAGCTATACCTTAAGCGAACTTGCCGCACTGATTAGTGAACAATCAGGGAAAAACATTCCTTATATCAATATGCCAGAAGCCGACTATGCGAAAGCATTAGAAAGTGCCGGTATTCCAGCACCGTTCGCTGCGATATTAGCCAATTCAGATACAGGAGCGTCACAAGGCGGATTATTCGATGATAGCCATACGTTAAGTAAACTTATTGGCCACCCAACTCAGTCTGTATCTGCCATGATTAAGTCATTCTTATAAATATATTCCTGCATAAAAAAGGCCGCTTGATGCGGCCTAAAAGCTTTAATGGGAATGGAAACTTTATGATTTTTTATTAACGCACTGCACCGTTTAGTGGTACTTCTGCATCCGGTTCTTTAGTGATGCGGTTACGTAGGTCACGGCGGATAATTTCAATTGACCAGAACCATACTAGGTGACCAAAGATTTCTGACACATTTTCATACCAAGGTAAGTCCCATAGTGGAGGAGTTAATCCCATAGTAGTGAAAGAAATCCAGTGAACAGCAACTGTCGCTAAGAAGCCAGCTAGTAAACCTTGCCACAATTTAATTTTTGGAAAAACTTCAGCAACGATACAGTAACCAACGGCAAACACGATAGAGAATGTAATATGTGTCACACCCACCCAGTTAAACACATGCCCAGCAAAAGTGTATACCGGAGAGTTAGGATCGGTCACATGTAAGTAATCACGTAAAAATAGGTATGGTGGATTTAAAAAGTTACGTGAACAGTCAATATTGGCAGCAGCACGAATTAAGTGTTCTGGAGCACAAGCGGCTGTAAATATATCACTCGGACTGCGCGGAGGTAGTGGAACCTCGCCACCCCATTTAACGAAAGCGGACACAATACCTGCAATTAAACCTATAAAAGCTGCTAGACCGTAGCGGCGACGAGAGCTTGGAGTTTGTTCGAATAGATTCATGTGATACCCATAACTGTGTATGAAATTGTTGATATAGAAAGTAGCACCCTGAAGCACGTCAAATACGGATCTAGATCAATTTCAGGTCGGGTTCTTATAAATTACTGATATCAATATTGATCTAGACCATGATTTTATCGATGAATATTCCCACACTAGTACACAACGGTGCTCAATTACCGACTTTCCGCTTTTATCTCAGCAATACCACTGAAAAACTAAACGGGTGATAAGAAAAAAGCGCCTGACGGCGCTTTTAATTAGAAAGATTTAGACTATAGCTCTTCGAGCAAGGATTGCTGAAGCGACTGTTTGGGCTCTTGCCCAAACCCACGTAACCCAACCACGTGCACGTGTTCATGATCTTTAAAGACCTTACGAACCAATTTATAGGTTGTGCCCTTTTCTGGACTAATATTCTCGGGAGCCGCGATCAGTAGTTGCATATCCAATCGTTCACATAATTCGAATAATGTTGCGATCGATTTACCATCCAAACGTGCCGCTTCATCTAAGAACAATAAACGACAAGGGATAATGTCTTTACTGCGTAAGCGGCGCGATTCTTCTTCCCAGCTCTGAATAACCATCAATAAGATGGATTGACCGGTACCAATCGCTTCACCAGTAGACAGTGCACCGGATTCCGCTTGCAACCACCCATCAGAGCCACGGTTCACCTCGACACTCAACTCTAAGTAGTTGCGGTAATCCAATAGCTCCTCGCCCAGCACTTGTGGAGAACGCTGCCCCATATCGATATGTGGGTTAACACGCTGGAACAATTTCGCCATTGCTTCCGAGAAGGTATATCGGGTACTCTCAAACAGGTCACGATGCTGATCTTGCTGATCAGAAAGTCCTAAAAGCAAGGTTTCATGACTTTCGCGCACTTTCACGTTCAAACGCACACCTTTCACCTGACCAAAACCAATATTAGATAGGCCTTGGTTAAGCATTCGAATGCGGTTCTCTTCGCGTTGAATCGTTTTACGAATGATGCTTGAAACGGATTCAGAACTGATTGCCAATCGATTTTCCCGTTGGGTCAATTCCTCGGTTAAACGAGCCAGTTCAACCTCCATCTCTTCAATGGCTTCAACTGGATCATCGGTACGAATAATATCTTGGCGAATACGTTCACGTAGATGTTGGTAAACGGCAATATAGAACAATACCTTACGTTCTGGATGAGCATTGTCTTCAGACAAGCGTAATGCATCACGTAAATCATCATTGTTTGCCACCGCTAAACGCAGCGCACCTAATGATTTATCTGACATAGAGCGCAGTTCATCGGCAGACAAATAAGCGAGTTCACGCTTATGTAAACGACGCTCAACGTCATTTTCACGCGCAAGACGCAATACCGAGCACCAACCGGCTTTTGCATTCACGACAAATAAACGTAAGTCTCGATATTCCTTCTCTAATTTCTTCAAACGCTTCGCTAGAGATTTCATCTCGAGTTCACTGGATGTCACGATACGTTCACATTCGCTCTTGCGATTACGCATTGCATGTAAACGCTCTTGCAGCTCATTACGGCGATACTGTGCTCGTTCCAGAGCTGATTCATCAGCTTGAACACCCAACTCTTGCAGTTCTTGCTTAAACTCTTGAACCGTCTCTAATTTCGCTTGATGAGAACTTTTCAGTGATGCCAAGACCTGATTGTATTGGTTAATCTGTGTTTGCGCTTGTTTTAGTGCTTCACGGCTACGAGTTCGCTGAGTTTCAGCTTGGGCCAATTTAACTTTAAGCTGCTCACTGAGCTGACTACTTTGATTCGATAAATCAACCGAATCTGAGTAGCTAAAATAGTGACGACGCTCAACCAGATCAGATAAGGCAAAGATTTGTGATTTCAAGGTTTGCAGTGCTTGGTCTGCGGCTTGATAGTCACGTTCTAACGCATCAAATTGTTCAGGGTCACCATCTAGCGACGTTACGACAGCCTCTAGCTCTTGTGCCGCTTTACCGTGTTTAGCAATGAAGGTTTTTGCCAGATCTAACTGCTCAATTTTTTCTTCAATTTCAGCCAAACGCTCGGTAAGCGTATCGTCTTCGATCAATGCCATATTAGGCACGATTTTATCCAGCGCTGACAATGCTTGCTTACTGATCTGACGTTGAGAACGTTGCTGATGCTCTTGATTCTCAAGTTGAGACAATTCACGTGTCACTTGGTTACGACGATCGCGCGCAGTATATAAAGCTTGCTCAGGATCTTGTTGGAATGCGACCTGGATATGCTCAGCAACAAATTGGTTCAACGCTTGGTATAAACGCTGCAATTTCTGGGCGTCAAACGCGGCTTTCGCATGCTGCTCTACTACTTCTTCACGCTCTTCACGCAATTTTTCTAACCGTTGATCTCGTGCAGCACGACCAAACAGTGGAATCTCAGGTAAACGAGAGTAACGCATTTGGCGATCGTTAAATTGAACGCAAACGGCCCCTTCTAACTCTTCAGCATCAAACGAGCTATCATCGAATGCATCAACATCACCTTCAATCAGGTAAAGATCTTCAGGGCAGTCATCGAGTTCTACCAAACGTTCTTTAATGCCACTGAGATCAGAGACAACAATCGCATGACGAGCCGGGCCATACATGGCGCTAAAATATGGTGCATCCGCAATCGTAATATCGTCATAAATCTCAGACAGTAGAACGCCACCAAGCGTATCAGCCAATCCTTTCAGACGTGGATCATTCGAACCACCAGGTGAAGAGAGACGAGAGATTTCACTCTCTAGTTGCTCACGACGCTCAGCCAACTTGTCTTTTTCAATCGATTGTGTTTTTTCTTCTTCTAACACAATCTGCATCTGACTCATTACCGACTGACTATCGGCTAATTCCGCCCCACTCTGCTCACGTAGGCTTTCAAGGGCATCATTGGCTTTAATCCAGCTAGGTGCTTGTGTTTCTAAGCGAGAGATTTCACTGCTGAGGTCTTGCTCTTGCTGGCGAAGAACACTGCGTTCTTCACGTAGCGTTTCATAAGACACATCCAACTGTTCAATTAACGCATTATGACGTTCGTACTCTTGTTCTGCAGTAATTTCATCTTTTAATTCAACATGATGAAGTTGCTGGTATTCATCAACTAAACGACGTATATGGCTTTGCTGCTCTGCGCGGCGAGAGAGATCACGTTGCTGGGATACCCACTGATGTTCGTTGCTAACGGTATGGCCTGCATCACGAAAAGCACTCAGCGCTGATTTCGCTTCTTGCGCCGCATCACTGCGGGCTACATCACCTTTAATAGTTTTAACTAACGCATATGCTTTCTCAAATTGCTCAGCCGCTGCCGAAGACATATCCAAACGATGTTTCAGCGATAATAGGGTTTGAGTTTGAGAATCTTGCTGTTTACGTAATGAAGAGACCGCTTCGATGGCTTTATCAATGGTCAGGTCATCATCACCCAATAATTGACGAGCTTTATCCAGCGCTTGAACCGCTTGTTGATACTGCAACGCACGTGTTTGCTGTACGTCTAATGCTTGTTGGTAATCGGCAAGTTGCGTTTTTAAGCTATCCACTTCTTCTTCAGAAATGGTGGCTTGTTCTTCTGCCATGATTAAGCGCTCTTGCGCTTCTTCAACGACCATCATTTGCTCTTCAAGACGAATATTTAGTTCTTCTAAATCATCTTGATAGCGTTCAATTTTTTCTTGTTGGCGCAACGCATTTTGCACTAATTGTAAATGGTCAGAGGCACCTTGATAATCTTGCTCTAGCGCCCCTTCTTGCTCTGCAAACTGTCCCAGCTCTTCTTGAACGCGGTTTAACACCTCATTATGTTCAATTAAAGCGCTGCGTGTTTCAAACAATTCACGGCGCAACGTCAATGTATGATCCACTTTGTTGCGACGCTCATTGGCGTGACGCATATAGTCTGCCGCAACATAGTTAGTCGATTCAGTGATCAAATGCTTGAACAGATCACGGTCGGCTTGCGTGGTTTTAATCGCTTCTAATGTCAGACGGTTTTCACGCAATGCCGATTCCATATCTTGGAAGGCTTTTTTGACTCCACCGTTTTGTGGCAACAAGTAGTCACGCAATGAGCGAGTAATGGCGCTCGAAATACCACCGTATAGTGATGCTTCAATCAAACGATAGAACTTAGAGCGATCACTGCTGTTACGCAGTTTCTTAGGAATCACCCCAGACTCGAACATTTGGCTATGGTAGTCGACAACAGAATTAAACGTTTTAAACGTCACACCTTCTAAAGCGGCTACTGCGTCTTTTACTTCGTTAATCTGACGAACGCGAGCTTGGTGCTCAGATACCGTTTCAATTAACACATCTGTCGGTTTCACATGACTTGGTAGGCCTTGGATAACAAAAGGTTTGATATCGACTTTTTTATCGCGCCCTGCTACTTGCTGCAATTTAACCGCAAACAACAGGCGTTGTTTACGCGAGTTAACGACATCAAGCGCCGCATAACATGTACCTGGCTGTAATTTACCATATAGCCCTTTATCACGTGAGGACTGCGAACTGCCTGCTTCTGTCGTATTACGAAAATGAAGTAAGGTTTGATCCGGAATTAACGTGGTAATAAAAGATGCCATGGTGGTCGATTTACCTGCACCATTACCACCAGATAGCGTGGTGACCAAGTTATCGATATCAAATGTCCGGGCGAAAAAACCATTCCAGTTGACCATGGTCAGTGATTGATATTTACCTCTGTCAATCATGCTTCACCTTCTAATTCAGTCTGTTCATCATCATAATCTTGTTCATCTAGCAATGTCGGCTGATTAGGCTCTTCATGATAGACCACTGCTTCACCATCGCGGATAAGGCGCAATTGTGCTTCACGCATATCATCACCGACACGTACGTCAGCACCAAAGCGAAACACCGCTTCGGTAATACGAAACTTCATGGTTTCACCGACGTTAATAATCATGCCTAAACGACGTAAACGGCGCAGCGATGTGCGAACTTTATCGAACAACTTTTCTTTATCGAGATCTGAGCCACTGGCACGATTTGTCACCAGTTTCATCAATTTCTTTTCGTCGGCTAATTGCATGAGCTCTTCATACAATTCTTGGTTAGTAAAAATACCTTCCTGTGCCAAACGCTCTGGACTTAAATAGAGAAAACACAATACCTTACCGACAAGCATATCCAACTCAGATAACACACTACGGCTAATCAACGAGGTTGAACGGGGACGAAGATAGAAAAAACCTTCAGGTGCGCGTACGAGTTCCGTGTTATAGCGCTGGTAAAATAGGGCTAAATCTGTTTCGAAATCACACAAGAAAGTGTGGTTATCCATATCATCACTTGAGATATGACGTCCCGCACGCAATAAGCTGTCTAGTTGCGGGAAAAGCGGATTTGCAATCGCTTTGGCCAGATTATCTGGCATGTATTCATTAGTATCGGTCAATGACATTTGCTTGTACCTTTGCACCAAATTCGTTAATCGCTTTCCAATCGGGCTGCACTGCTTGATAATCAGAATCTGAATATCCTAGGCGCACCGCTTGATCGACAACAATTCTGGCTAAATCAAAATGGTGAGTTCGCGGATGTTCTGCGAGGTAATCACGTAAGACTGAACCCAAATCAATCGGTTTATTATGGTCTTTAAATTCTTTCAGCATTACGCCGACGCGCTCGGCAAGCTCATCATTAATGCGTTCAAACTCTTCATACTCTACTTCTTCAGGTACAATCCCGGTCACTTCATCATCACGTAACACTAACGCTTCATCACGCATATCACGTAAGCGCTCTGCATCAGCAAAAGTGAGGAACCAAGGTTGCTTGAAGAAATCGGTAACAGATTGGCGTAAGCGCTGACTAAAGGCCCTATTTTGGTCCATGTCGATCGCTGTACGAATAAACTTATGAACATGGCGGTCATAACCAATCCATAAATCAATCGCCTGCTGGCCCCAACTGATGATTCGGTCGAGTTTCATCTGTAAACCAAATAAGGTCTCTGCTATAAACTCTAGTTCATCATTACCGTAGATGGTCTCTTGAATATCAAGAATTTGGGTTTGCAATTCATCCCCAGCGGCTTGCAAAGTATCTTGCAATTCTCGCAAGGTTTCTGACGTTTCAGATAATAACGTTTCACAACTTGAAATCGCATCGCGCCAATCTTGATTTAACAGTTCAGCAATTTGGTCTTTCACTAACTGCTGCTGTTCATCCATCACCCGCTGGTTGAGGTCGATTTGATCGAATATTTCGCCCACGGAGTACTTTAATACCCCATAGACATTTTTGCGCCATTCTTGTGGAGTGCCACTTTGTGTCGCCGCTTCAACCGCTTTACTCATTTCTCCAGCCACCATTGAAAGCTGGATAGAAAGCTTGAGTTTAGAAAATTCACGGTGGCGCACATAGTAATCGGTGATACCAATGGCCAAAGGAGAAAGCCGGTAGATACTTGCGCCATCGGTCACTTCGCTAGTGAAACGCCGAATCAAACGCTGTGCTACCAATTCATTAATTGCATTGTTGGCACGAAATGCAGAGGCTTCACCAGTCTCTTCGAACATTCGTGTCACAATTTTAAATGCATCTTGCAGCTCACCTTCCCCTAACTCTTCATCAAAGCGTTCACTACTCAACACAGAGATAGCAATTAAAAACGCCAGACGCTCAGATGATAGGTTCAGTGAGAAATCGTGCTGTTTCACCCAACCGACTAATTCATCAATCGGCAGTTTGTCAGCAGTATGAGTCAACTCACTCATTCTTATTCCTGTTATTGTTTCTTCTTAGCCCACACATGAATGTATCGGCCTAATGAGAGGTACGGCTCTTGTCGGCAAAATTTTCGTTCTAAAGCCAGTACATCTTCATGTTGGTATTCGCCCATGTTTTGCATATTACCAATATAATCACTAAAACAGCGAATTCCGGTCTTACCACAAATTTCGAACCCTGATTGTTCTATCCATTGGTAAACATCTTCAGGGACTAAGCCTTTCTGCGGTTGTAACTTAAATCTCTTCTTATGGGGCATCCCATTGAGAATGTGGGGAATATTTCCGCACACGGCATTTTTGTACACCAGACCGTGATAGTTATAGAACATAATCGATGCCATGCCACCAGGTTTCACTTGATTAAGTAAATTTTCCAGTGCAGGTCTAGGTTCTGCTAACCATTCCATCACGGCATGGAACATTAACATATCAACCGGGCCGGCCAAATGCTCCTGAACCGATTGAACTGGTGAATGGACCAAGCGATATTGCTCAAGTAGCCCATTTTTTTCAATGTCCTGCTCAGCCAAACGTAACATTTCCGAAGATAGATCACACAACGTCACCCGATGACCCAATTTGGCTAATTTTTGGGACATTTGTGCTAACCCACCACCAGCATCTAGAATATCTAAACACTTGTCAGCGACGGGCAAATGAGTTAACAATTGTTCTATGTCTTCCCAAACAATGACTTGGCGGATTTCACCTTTGTCTGAGCCATAGATGTTTTTTGCAAATTTGTGGGCAATATCGTCGAAATTGCGATCTTTAGTCACGGCAGCTTGAGTTATGATAACGAATCGTTCTGCTATTCTGTCATAGGAATGGCAGGAATAAAGAGAGTTTCGTGTATTTTACTGTCAAGTGCTGTTTTTTCGGACTATTTTGGATATGTTTGAGCTGAAAAAAATCATTTCGTCCCTATTTATGCCGCTACCAGCCCTGCTGATAATCGGATTTATAGGCTTATTACTGATCATGTTTACATCCAAACGTAAGAGTGGATGTTTCATTGTGTTATTTTCTCTTACTGGCTTGTTTTTAATTTCATTCCAACCTGTGTCATCCCGTTTGTTGATGCCATTAGAGCGCCAGTACACTGCGTTTCTTCCTGTCGATGAATCCATCGATTACGTTATGGTTCTTGGTAGCGGTCACGTTGTTGACGACCAAATTCCGCCAACATCGGAACTAAGCAGAACGGCTCTGATGCGATTAACCGAAGGCATTCGTATTATGCGCATGTATCCCGGTTCTAAACTGATTTTGTCTGGTTATGCTGGTGGCAGTGAATTTAGCCATGCTCGCATGTTAGCCCAAGTTGCGCTCTCATTAGGAGTACCAAAATCTGAAATAATTTTGTTGGAAACAGCGAAAGACACGTGGGAAGAAGCTCGCCAAGCCGCTGCATTCGTCCAACAGAAAAAATTAGTTTTAGTGACTTCTGCCGCTCATATGAAGCGAGCTTTGTATGAATTTCATTCAGCGGGACTTTCCCCTCTTCCTGCGCCAACCAACTATTTGGCGCAGAAAAACATCGCTCAGCCATGGGAAAAATACACACCTAAAGCACGTTATTTAGAACAAACGGAACGCTATTGGCATGAAACCATGGGCCATTTATGGCAAATTTTACGTGACTGGGTCACTGGTTATCATACACAGGCAATTGGGGCTGCAACCAATACCGATGCCGAACCCGTAGCACCGAGCAGTGACGATAAATAAAGTCGTGTACTGAAATAACATTTATAAAAAAGCCCACAACTTGAATTGAAGTTGTGGGCTTTTTATTCACATTATTACATCAGTTGCCAGCGAACATATAACCTTCTCCATGCACTGTGACAATAATCTGTGGTGTTTTAGGATCCTGTTCCATCTTCGAACGAAGTCGACGAATCAATACATCAATCGTTCTGTCATTAGGTGCATCAACTCTGTGACTGATCATATTTAATATCGCTTCTCGTGTCAGTACTTGATGAGGATTCGATGCTAATGCCACCAATAATTCATATTCAGCTTTGGTTAATTTTATCGGTTCACCATTTTGACTCAATAATCGACGTTGAATATCAAAAGACCAATCGCCAAAATGTATTTGTTGCTCCGACTGGTCTGCACCACCTTCTCGAGCTTTACTCACACGCCATATTAAGTTTTTCACTCGAACTAATAATTCGCGTAATTCAAAAGGACGAGCGATATAATCGTCAGCCCCCATTTCTAAACCAATAATACGATCGATGCTATCTTCACGACCATTAACAAGAATAATGCCTACATCTGAATGACTGCGTAGTTCCCGAGTGAGCATTAGGCTATCGTCCCGAGCTAGATGAGCATCCATTAATACGACATCAACCAACTGGTGTCTGAGGATTTCACGCATATCACCGCCAGTCTCTGTCTCTGAGACGTGATAGCCTTCTTGTTTGAAGTAATCGACCAGCGTTACACGCGTGTCTGCGTCGCCTTCTACGACTAATAAGTGATAACTCATAGACGTCACTTGATTCCGGTAAATTTAATACCAGTTCATTCTATTCATAGTTGGTAACAATTCTAGAGTTCCTCTACAAAACCTGCTGCTTTATTGATTCAAAACAAGCTTATATAAAGTTTTAGTTTCATTACAATACTCTAAATTGAATATTTAACAGGATGAAACACAACCTTTAACTATTTATATTTGACTCGACTGTAAATAACGGTCACATCCATAGATAAAAACAAAATATTTTAAATAGTTGTTCATATTTAATAGAATGATTTTTATGTTTTTTATTTTTAAGAAATTTTCAAATAAGAGGTTATACCCAAGTAACCTCAAGATGCTGTTTCAGCGAGAATGTATTCGCTCTTAGGCAAGGCACTGATTTGAAGACATAGTCATTCTACGTTGAAAATCAGTAACACAGCCTAGGAGCGAATAAAACTCGCCCTTTGGGAGCTCATCAACAACCCTATTTCTGCGCTCAATCACCTTGAAAGGGAATGACCATTCCTGCTGTGATTGAGCTTGACCTAGGCTCGTTGATGAAGCTCTGAATCCTGCATCTTGAGGTCATTTGGGTATATAAGCGCCGTTGATAGGGGAAAGTGATAAAAAGTGCCTTTTACCTCTACTTTGTCCGTCCTAATCCTCGGTTCTGCAATCAAACTTCTCATGACTTACCTATTTTAGGTTAGTTATCATATGTGCATTATTCGTTAGCACATCATGAAACAACGTGAGCTCTCCCGTAGAGTCTAAATGTCATTTATACGCTTAAGCCGTCCATTTTACATATTGATAAAATATATTGATAACCCAGCAATCTGTCGCCATCATGTAGACAATGAGTCGCAAGCATAAGAAAAGTTGGCGAGATCAGTTGAGATTAAATTATGAATTTTTCGTTGCGGTGATCGCCAGAGCAGTCTAGAATCTTGGATGCTAATAAATACTCAAACTAATTGTCAAAAACCGCTTTCTTGTAGCGGTTTTTGTGTTTTTACTACTATTCCCGCTTTTTGCACTAAAATAAAGCGAAACCTGACTGTTCAACATTATCATCACCAATGTACTTTCAGGTTATTTGATACCAATGGAAATCACCTATGGCGACAATAAAAGATGTAGCACGCTTGGCTGGCGTTTCTACGACCACCGTATCACATGTCATCAACAAAACCCGTTTTGTGGCAGAAGCAACTCAAGAAAAAGTGCTATCTGCTGTTAAGGAGTTGAACTATGCCCCTAGTGCAGTTGCCCGCAGTTTAAAATGCAACACAACTCGAACCATTGGCATGTTGGTCACCCAGTCCACGAACCAATTTTTCTCCGAAGTCATCGATGGTGTCGAAAGCTACTGTTATCGCCAAGGTTATACGTTGATCCTATGTAACACTGGTGGCATTTATGAAAAACAGCGCGACTACGTACGCATGCTCGCAGAGAAACGCGTTGATGGCATGTTGGTTATGTGTTCGGATATGACGCCTGAATTGATGCAAATGCTCGAGAGCCATTCCGATATTCCTAAAGTGATCATGGATTGGGGATTAGAAGACTCCCAAGCCGATAAAATCATGGATAACTCAGAAGAAGGTGGCTATATCGCCACTAAATACCTTATCGATCATGGTCATAGCCATATTGCCTGCTTGAGTGGCCACTTAAACAAAATTACCTGCCAAGAGCGTATTCAAGGTTTTCGTCGCGCAATGAACGAAGCAAACTATGATGTGAACGAAGATTGGATTCTTGAGGGTAACTTTGAATGTGATACCGCCGTTCTTGCTGCTGACAAAATTTTGGCGATGGATGAAAAACCGACCGCTGTTTTTTGTTTCAACGATACGATGGCACTGGGCTTAATGAGTCGCCTACAACAGAAAGGCGTAAAAATCCCCGAAGAAATGTCAGTCATTGGTTATGATAATATTGAACTATCCGAATATTTCTCTCCACCGTTAACCACCATCCATCAGCCTAAGCGCCGTGTTGGTAAAAACGCATTCGAAATCTTGCTTGAACGCATCAAAAATAAAGAGCATGAACGCCGTATTTTTGAAATGCATCCAGAGCTTATCGAACGAGAGTCGGTAAAAAGCATTATAAAATAATAACTTACATTGCTTTAGCTCTGCCTTCTTTACACTTTTATTGATGAATTTATCGTTTATTATTAATGCAGTCATTTTTGTGAGCAATATCACATAGAAGCAATTTTTATGTGATTTATGTTCAAGTTTAAGATTACTCTAATTAACGAAATGTCACGCACAGGGCAAACCATCTGTAAAGGTGGGACGCAAAGCTTCCGGCCTGAACCCCAGGTGGTACAGATGTTCTGGGTAGGTAGCGGGGTTACCGATGGCAAAAATGCATATGATGTTAACTTCTTATTGACACGGTCTTTGCATTCTTTTGCTACATTCTCGGACCTGGATTTTGGTGGCGTATGTTCAAATACACCGAGACTAAAGGCATGGATAAACCAATAATAAAAAACTCAATGCGACTCTTTGAAAAATTAGGTCGCGTAAAATCTCGTTCAATGTTTGGCGGCTTTGGAATCTTCGTAGACGACACAATGTTCGCGTTGGTTGTTAACGATATGCTTCATATCAGAGCTGATGATTCTTGTTCTGAGAAATACAAACAACAAGGCTTAGAACCATACGTTTACAAAAAACGTGGTTTCCCAGTGGTTACAAAATATTTTGCTCTTCCAGAATCGTTTTGGGATACACCCGATACTATTTTAGATGAAGCAAAATCTGCGTTGAAGATCGCGAAACAAGAACGCGAGACTCAGGCAAAAGCTAAACCTAACCGATTGAAAGATTTACCTAATTTACGTTTAGCTACAGAACGTATGTTGCGTAAAGCGGGAATTGAATCTGTCGAAGAGTTACACGATAAAGGAGCGGTTGAAGCGTATAAAGCAATTCAGCAAACTCACTCTACCGATGTAAGTCTAGAGCTTTTATGGGCTCTTGAAGGCGCAATCGAAGGCAAGCACTGGTCTGTTATTCCACAAACTCGGCGTGACGAGTTAATGCAGAATCTTTAGCCAAATTTGTTGCTAACAAGGCTTGTTGCTGAAAGCACCCTCTGGGGTGCTTTTTTATGCGCGCTATAACGCACATATGAGCCATTTAGATACATTTTAGAGCTATTGCTCACCTAAAAGATAAAACCCGCCATACTTGCTTGTAGACTCATCAGAGATATCAACAACATCACTATCGCGAATCATTCTTGCTAGACTCGTCTTTTGGCTTTACCAGTCGTGTATGTGCATAACCCTTAACTCATTTGTCCCAAGGCTATATCTAGATAAATAACCGTTAGTTAACCTATAAATCTGCTAATAATTTTGCGGTTTATCACCGAATTTCCAACTCATAATGTTTTAGAATAGTAGTAATAACTAAAATAGTTGAGACTATAGATTACAATTATTCGCCATGAGATAGATCAATTTATGCTTTAAATTGCATAAATAAATTTTTACTCATTTTTCTTAAATGGTATTATTTTGTGATAATTATCACAAAAACATTGTACGGTTATTACATTGATTATTATAAAAATGTGACAGCCATATTTAGTCCTTAATTGGGACATAATATGACATCCAATTTGAAACACTGTTCATTTACATAATCTTGGTTAGACTGTGACCACTCAAGGTAATTGATATTGAAACTTTATATCGCAAATAACCCAACTGAAGCTCATATACTGTGCGGACTACTCCAGCAGTCAAACATCAAATGCGAAGTCAGAGGGGAACAGTGGTTCGGGTTAAGAGGAGAGATTCCTGCCGATGACCAATCAGCGCCATATATTTGGCTATTTAATCGTCTAGATGCCGATTATGCATGGGAACTTATTCGTCAAACCCAAACCGATAATAGTGGTATCCATTATAAAAATTGGGTCTGTTCTAATTGCGGGGAAACCAATGAAGGTCAGTTCGCTGTTTGTTGGAAATGTGGGAAACCTGATCACCAAGGGTGTGATTAATATTTTCTGAATGGGAACCGTATTTATTGGTGCAAGAGAAAGCGAATCGAGTGGTGATTAAAGGCCTCAGATTGCTCGATATTGCAAACATGACCACAATTGGATAACTCTATCAACTGACTACAGCGGTGTGTACTGAGCATTTTTCTAATGGCAGGAAGGAATAGATGATCGCGCTCTCCCATTAAGTATAACGTGGGAATAGGTAACTCTGTTTCTCTAAAATGTCCCATCAGTGCATGGGCTTCAGCGGTTAAACGATACCAACGTTTAAACTCTTTTTGACACAGCTTTTTAGCTTCTCTTATAAAGAGGTGACGTGATTCTTTTTGATGTTTATCAGGCATTACGACATGGGCAAAAAGTTGGTATAACCACATGTATGGGACGATATTTTTACACCAATCCCCAATTTTAACCAATATCCGAGAACGTAGATTAAACTGCATCACCGCTCCCCCCATCACCATGCTTTCGACACGCTCAGGGACAAGTTGGGCAATTGTTCGTACAATAATGGTTCCCAAAGACATGGCAACAAAGTGGGCTTTTTCAATGCTAAGATGATCAATCACGTGAATGACATCTTGCGCGACATCAGCGAACTGATAAGGTTTGAGTAACCACTCTTTAGGACCTCGATTTGATTTACCATGACCACGAAGATCAACCAGAAGCAAATTAAAATGTTGTCGATACTCCTTGATTTGCTTAAACCACAAAGACGAACTGCCCCCAGCGCCGTGAATAAATACGACCCATTGTTGACTGGTGGGATGTGAATACACTTTATGGAATAACATCAGTAAGTAAGCCATTTTGCTCCAAATTAATAGCGGCGCAAGTCTACCACATTGATAAAGTCAATATCTTCCCCTTTCAAACAAAATCACCCTGATGCGTTATTGACCCAAGTCACCTTATTGGAACGCACAATATCAAATGTCCTTTTCATTGTGTTAATCGATAAAAAAAGCGGAGAGTGACACTCTCCGCTTAGTAAAGTACATCGATGGATGGGCAACGTTTAGTCAAACAATGCCTGTCTATACATCTTAATGTATTCTTGTGCTGATACTTCCCAACTAAAATCTATGCGCATCGCTCTTTGTTGAACTTCGAGAAATTGAGCAGGTTGCTGCAGATAGAACAGTAACGCACGCTGCATAATAATTAAAAGTGCCTCTGGCGATGGCTCTAAAAAACCAAAGCCGGTCGCTTCATGAGGATCTTTATCGTAATCCACTACGGTATCTTTCAATCCCCCTACTTCTCTAACAATAGGTAAAGTACCGTAAGCCATACTATAAATTTGATTTAATCCACACGCTTCAAACTCTGATGGCATCAAAAAGAAATCAGCGCCCGCTTCAACCCAGTGCGCCAACTTATTGCTATAAGTTTCAACAAATGCAAACTGTTCACTGTATTTATCAGCCAGTTTACGTAGACGCCCAGCAACTTCAGGCTCTCCAGTCCCCACAATAACTAATTGCACATCATTACGCAGAAATGCCTCGATGATAGGGAGTAAGTAATGAAATCCCTTTTGGTGCGTTAAACGGCACACCATACCAAACATGGGCACAGAGCGAGTCGGTAAGTGCACTTCTTCTTGTAAAGCGAGCTTTGCGGCTTGTTTGCCCGCTTGTAAAGAGGCCGCGTCATCACTATATGTCTGTGGCAAAAACTGATCTGTTTTAGGATCCCACTCCGAATAGTCACAACCATTAACAATACCGTGCAAATCACGCGCACGCCGAACAAAATCATCGACCAACCCATGCGATCCTAACGGTGTTAGCAGTTCACATGCATAGTTTGGACTAACTGCATTAATTTTGTCCGCATAAGCAATCCCTGCTCGAAGCATACTTACATGATCGACACCATAACGTAAAAACTCCATACCATTGAGATTCAATTCCGGAATAATTTCCAATTCATGGTAAGAAAATATGCCTTTAAAAATCGCATTATGAATGGTTAAGACACTTTTCATACCTTCATAATACGCATCATAGCGATAGCGGGTTTTTAATAAGAAAGGGATCAGTCCTGTATGCCAATCGTTCGCATGAATAACATTGGGTTTAATCCCCAACTTAGGCAGAACATCTAAGCTTGCAGCAGAGAAAAAACTGAACCGTTCGCCGTTATCAGCGTAAGCTTGATTCTGCTCTGCATACAGTTCTGGACGGTCAAAATAGTGATCATTATCGATCAAATAAACCGGCACACCATCTAACTCTGTTTGCCTCACTTTATAGGATGAGTGAGGCCAATGTGTGAGATCGGTTTCCAAGACCACAGGGAGTGAGTTTTTATCAGGAATACTACGATAAGCAGGTAGCACAATGGCTACCTGTTGTCCTAATTGAGAGAGAGATTTAGGTAATGCTTTCGCTACATCAGCTAAACCACCACTCTTCACTAAACCTTGCGCTTCTGAAACGGCAAACCACACACTGATTTGCTCCATTTTAGAATCCAACTTTTGTTCCTTTAGCAATGACTACGATACCACTTGGTGAAACATGAAAGCGTTGTTTATCTAATTCACTATTTTCACCAATGACCGTGCCGGCTGCGATTTCAACGTCTTTATCAATAATGGCGCGTTTAATCGTACAACCTGCACCTATCTTCACATCACCTAAGATAACAGATTCACTAATACAAGAACCAGCAGCAATATTGGTTCTATAACCTAAAACCGATTTATAAATGCTTGATCCTTGTATATAACTCCCACCAGAAACCAAACTATCGGTTAACTTAACCTTTTGCGCATCAACATCAACAAACGTTGCTGGCGGTAAAGGTGGATAATACGTATGCAGAGGCCAACTGCGATTATACAAAGAAAACTTAGGGTCTTTGCCAAGGAGATCCATATGCGCTTCCCAATACGCTTCAATAGTACCAACATCGCGCCAGTACCCTTCAGGCCGTTCACCCTTGATCATGTTATCCGAAAAATCATAGACGTACACATCCCCTTGTGGATACATAGTCGGGATAACATCTTTACCAAAATCGTGACTAGATTGTGGGTTATCTGCATCAGATTTTAACTCAGAATAAAGTGTTGGCGCATCAAAGATATAATTTCCCATCGACACAAGCGCACACTCTGGCTCACCCGGAATACATTTAGGATGAGCGGGCTTCTCTTCGAATCCAACCATCCGCCCTTCTCTATCCACTTCGATAATCCCAAATGATGATGCTTGGCTGACGGGCATGCGGATAGCAGAAACGGTGAGCTTGGCACCTTTACGGCGGTGGTAACCCAGCATCTGACGAATATCCATTTTATAGATGTGGTCAGATCCAAAAATACATACTTCATCAGGTGACGACAATTCTATAAAACGTAGGTTTTGGTATATCGCATCAGCAGTTCCTTCATACCAACGCTTACCATCTCGCATTTGGGCAGGAATACAATCGATAAAGCGGTCAGTAATACCAGCCACATTCCAGCCTTTTTTCATATGTAGATACAGTGATTGTGACTTAAATTGCGTTAACACATAAATCCGCATTAAATCCGCATTAACGAAATTGTTTAATGCAAAATCGACTAGCCTATAACTGCCTCCAAATGGGACAGATGGTTTACTCCGTGAAGCCGTTAAAGGCATTAAACGAGTCCCCTCGCCTCCAGCCAAAATCATTCCCAGTACACCAGCCATTAAGGTTCTCCGTTATTTATTGTTTTCAGTGCCCACCAGTAGATTTGATAAACACTGTTCTTCCATCGAAGCATCATCCCCACCGCGACAAATGGGGCAAAAGGCCATCAAGTAGGTCAATACTGGCTGCAAATTAATCACTGACCACTTTACCCACCGGTTGCGTACACCAGTGTAATATCAAGAGCGACACTCACACACTGACCAACGTTTAATAAACAAGTACATCAATCTTTATCATTCATTAAACATCGTGATTTAGAACTGGATACGCAATGCCTTTATCCGAGCAGGTTTACGACAAACCGTACTTCGTTTACAAGCTCCTATAAAAAAGATAGTCAACATATTGAATAATGAGAACAAATAATTGGGAATTTAACAAAATATTCAACACTGTTTTAGAAAACTGAGAAATAGCCAACAAAATAAAAAGGCAGCTCGTAAGCTGCCTTTTTATTCATGGTTTGTTATTGATAAATCACTATTTTTTCTTGCGTTTATCCGTTACTTCCCATTTACCGTCGATGTATAGCGCCGTCCATCCAGATGGTTTTCCATCATGTTCGGTACGTACATAATGCTCTTTCGATTTACGGCTAAAGCGTACTACAGCACGTTCACCATCAGGATCTTTCGCTGGAGCAGTTGCTAGGTACTTGAATTTCTCAGGTAAGCGGTCTTGATATTTTGCTAGCTCTTCCACTAACGGTGCGCGTGTCTCACGCGATTTAGGGAAATTACTTGCCGCAAAGAATAAGCCAGACGCACCATCGCGCAGCACAAAATACGCGTCAGACTGTGTGCAAGGTAGTTCTGGGAAATGGACCGGGTCTTCTTTTGGCGGAGCAACTTCACCGTTTTTCAAAATCTTACGGGTATTGCTACAAGATTCATTGGTACATGCCATGTACTTACCAAATCGGCCATTTTTCAGAACCATGTCTGAGCCACATTTATCGCACTCAACAACAGGGCCATCATACCCTTTCAGTTTAAATTCGCCGTGTTCAACGATATAGCCTTCACAATTTGGGTTATTACCACACACATGAAGCTTACGTTTTTCATCAATCAAGTAAGCATCCATTGCAGTGCCGCAAATTGGGCAACGTTTTTTAGCGCGTAGTGCTGCGGTTTCAACATCTTCTTCTAAGACATTGATAACACCATCTTCATCACCAAGATTGATGGTTGTCTTACAACGTTCTTTCGGCGGAAGTGCATAACCAGAACACCCTAAGAAAACGCCAGTAGAAGCCGTGCGAATCACCATTGGACGACCACAAGTTGGACATTCAATATCTGTTTGCACCATGTGGTTAGGCTTCATACCACCTTGTTCTTCATCTTGCTCGGCTTGTTCAAGGTTTTGACTAAAATCGGCAAAGAAGTTGTCTAATACCCCTTTCCAATTAGCATCACCTTCGGCAATTTGGTCGAGTTTTTGTTCCATACGTGCTGTGAAGTCATAGTTCATCAAATCTTCAAAACTATCATCCAGACGATCTGTAACAATTTCGCCCATCTTTTCCGCGTAAAAACGACGTGAATCGACTTTTACGTAACCACGATCTTGGATGGTAGAAATAATCGATGCGTAAGTAGATGGTCGACCAATCCCACGTTTTTCTAATTCTTTAACCAATGCTGCTTCAGTATAGCGAGCCGGTGGCTTAGTAAAATGCTGTTTAGGATCTAACGCTTCAAGGGCTAGTTCATCCCCTACTTTTACTTCAGGTAAAATTTGGTCTTCATTCTTACCAAGTGGACGTTGTACACGTGTCCAACCATCGAATTTGAGAATACGGCCTTTTGCTTTCAACGTGTATTCTGCCGCCTTAACACTTACAGTTGTAGAAGTGTATTGAGCAGGCGTCATTTGACACGCCACAAACTGATTCCAAATTAAGTTATACAATTTGTGCGCATCCGCATCCATACCTTGCAAATCATCAGATTTAACATCAACGCTAGAAGGACGAATCGCTTCGTGCGCCTCTTGGGCATTTTCTTTACTGCCGTAAACATTTGGCTTACTTGGTAGGTATTTATCACCAAATTGATCAGTGATGAAATCACGAACAGAGGCAACCGCTTCTTGGCTCAAGTTGGTTGAGTCAGTACGCATGTAGGTGATGTAACCGCCTTCGTAAAGACGCTGCGCTAGCATCATGGTTTTCTTAACACCATAACCTAAGCGAGTACTTGCCGCTTGCTGCAATGTAGAGGTAATGAATGGCGCACTTGGCTTACTCGTTGTAGGGCGATCTTCTCGCTTACAAACTTCATAGCGCGCTTTTTCCAAAACACTGATTGCTGCTTTGGTTTCTTGTTCGTTAGTCGGCTTAAATGCTTCGCCATTTTGTTGCGCGACCAGCAAACGGAATTTGTCATTTGCACTGGTTTTGGTATCGGCGTTGATATCCCAGAACTCTTCAGGGGTAAACGCTTTGATTTCACGCTCACGTTCCACAAGTAGCTTCACTGCTACAGATTGAACACGTCCTGCGGATAAACCACGCGCCACTTTTTTCCATAGCAACGGAGACACCATAAAGCCCACAACACGGTCCATAAAACGACGTGCTTGTTGGGCGTTAACACCATCCATATTTAGGTCACCAGGCTGCTTAAACGCCTGTTGGATTGCTGTTTTAGTGATTTCGTTAAACACAACACGTTTATATCGCTCTTCATCGCCACCGATGATCTCACGAAGGTGCCAAGCGATGGCCTCTCCTTCGCGGTCCAAGTCGGTTGCGAGATAAACGCTGTCTGCGTCTTTCGCTAACTTTTTAAGTTCATTTACTACCTTTTCTTTACCCGGCAGTATCTGATAATTCGCTTCCCAACCATTGTAGGGATCGATACCCATCTTCTTGATTAAAGATGAACGCTCTTTTTCTTTCTTAAGGCGAGCTTTTTCTTCAGCACTAAGGCCTTTAGTCGACGTCGGCGCTGCTTTTTTGGCACCAGTTGATTGACCGGCAGTTGGCAGATCGCGGACATGACCGACACTAGACTTTACGATAAAGTCTTTGCCAAGATATTTGTTGATTGTTTTGGCCTTGGCTGGCGACTCCACGATAACGAGTGATTTACCCATAATTTGATTCAAATGTCCTTAACCACTTTGCGACTGGTTTTATCGCATTATGTTCTTAAATATTGCTTCTTTTTTTACTATCGAGGTAGATAACCAGAAGATCAACTTGTTTTTTTAAAAACCGGCTTATTTGCTCGACAAATCGACGAAATGCTAAGCGCTCCAGAAAACTCGCACATAGTAATGACAGTCTGGACAGAACGCGAGGTAAAACAAGTGAATTTTGCAATAAATCACAATTTTAGTTTTTACTGAGCTCGATCATTGTCTGATATTATGCGCTCAATACACTAGTTATCACTGCCAAACAAAATAATAAAAGGAAACATTATGGCCGATAAAAAGCCCATTTCAAAAGTCGACTTACTCATGATAGCGAATCAACTAATTCAAGATCATGAACATTATGTTGAAGGCATGAAAGCTACTCAAGTTGAAGAAAAAGCAGGCATTTTAGTATTTAAAGGTGAATATTTCCTTGATGACAACGGACTGCCAACCACAAAAACAACAGCGGTATTCAACATGTTTAAATATTTAGCGCACCACCTATCATCAGAATTTACTCTCGAATAGTGATTGATGGCTAAATATCTAAAGTGTCAAGCCTAGTGTATGAGTATTATATATGGTGACCATCAGCAAATTACATTTACACTAAAAATAAAGCCTCGGAAGAGGCTTTATTTCATCATAACGTTGACCATTTAATGACTTAATGCGGCGAATTTATCAAAATAATCTGGGAATGTTTTTGACGTACATTTTGGATCATTAATCGTCACACCAACGTCAGAGAAAGCCACTAACGAAAAACACATTGCCATGCGGTGATCATCATAAGTATCAATGGCTGCATGGATGAATTTTTCTGGCGGAGTGACCGTGATGTAGTCTTCGCCCTCTTCTATTTCAGCGCCGACTTTACGTAGCTCTGTCGCCATAGCCGCTAAGCGATCGGTTTCTTTCACGCGCCAGTTATATACATTGCGAATGGTGGTGGTCCCTTTAGCGAACAAGGCTGCAGTTGCAATAGTCATGGCTGCATCTGGAATATGGTTAAAATCCATATCGATGGCATTGAGTTCACCGCGACGAGCAATAATATATTCATCACCCCACTCAATTTCTGCCCCCATTTTTTCTAACGCGTCAGCAAATTGCACATCACCTTGGATGCTTTTTTTGCCAATCCCCGTCACTTTCACACTGCCGCCTTTAACCGCTGCAGAGGCGAGGAAGTAAGACGCTGATGATGCATCACCTTCCACCATAAAATGTCCTGGTGCGACGTAGCTTTGCCCTGTTGGTATCACGAACTGTTGGTAGTCGTTGTTAATAACATTAACACCGAACTGTTGCATGATCTGCAAGGTAATATCGATATAAGGTTTTGATACTAACTCACCCACAATATTGATGGTGATGTCACCATCAGCCAGTGGCGCAGACATGAGAAAAGCCGTCAAAAATTGACTAGAAATAGAACCATCGATGGCGACAGTACCCGACTTGAGACCAGTGCCTTTTATCGACAGTGGCGGGTAATTCTCATTTTCTAAATATTCAATTTCTGCGCCAGCTTCACGCAGCGCATTGACTAAGTGACCAATTGGGCGTTCTTTCATGCGAGGTTCGCCAGTCAGAACAAACTCACCTTGACCCAAACACAGTGCTGCCGCAAGTGGACGCATTGCTGTACCAGCGTTACCCAAAAACAGTTCTAATGGCGTGTCTGCCGAAAATGGCCGGCCTAAACCTTCCACTTCACAAACGGTTTTATCATCAGAAAGTTGATACTGAACACCCAGTTTAGTAAGGGCACTGAGCATATGACGAATATCATCACTATCAAGTAAGTTAGTGAGGCGCGTCTTCCCTTTTGCTAGTGCAGCGAGCAATAAAGCTCGGTTAGAAACACTTTTTGAACCAGGAAGATTCACTTCTCCATCAAATTTTTCAACAGGTTGTAACGTAAGGCTTTCCATTTAAAGTTGTGTATCCTTGCGCCGCCAACATCATTCATCAGTGAAAAATGGCGACGAAAATTCTTCGTATTTGCAGACTAACGAAAAATTGCCCTAGGCGCTAGTGTCAATCACAGGATTTCTCACACCAACACTTACAAGGATAAAGCGCATTAACGTTACGTTACATTTCGCGATCTACTCTCACGCCATCATCAAAATAGAGAATTCGCACCTGATCGCCTGAACCAAATAGCATTTCCGGATCAACATCTTGAATCACATCAACCAATTTACCATCGTCAGTTTTTATTAGTAATTCAACCAATTTATATTGTTCACGGTAAATGGGATCAGCGCTATTAGCCGCATGTGCAACCCCAGCCCCAGCCGCGGCACCAACGACAGTCGCGACCTGACGACCATGTCCACCTCCGAATTGATGGCCTATCACCCCACCAACGACGGCTCCCAACAATGTTTTCCAGCCATCATCGTTATGTTGTGCATGGTGAATTTGCTGTTGAGAAATGTATCGAACTGTTTCTACCGAGCCAAATACGACGTTATTCACAGGTCTCGCTTGATTCCTTTGATAAGCTGCATTGGCAAACAATGGAAAAATCAATAAGATCCATATCCACTTTTTCATTTTCTGTCTCCTATAAGGCATGGGTTGGCTATGACGATTTACCTTACCGAACTCGCACCGGATAATTTTCTCTTTCCTTCTCCATTTGAAGCGTTGGAAGAGCCAAATGGCCTATTGGCCTTTGGGGGTGATCTCAATCCACAACGAATACTCAACGCTTATCGACAAGGGATATTTCCATGGTATGGACCAGGTGAACCTATCCTCTGGTGGAGTCCATCGCCACGAGCCGTCTTTTATCCTAAGACATTTAAACCGAGTAAAAGTGTTAAAAAATTTCAAAGAAAGCAAAAATATGACATTAGCCTCAATATGGCGACGGAAAAAGTTATTGAACAGTGTGCAGCTCTAAGGCCGCCAGAAGAAACTTGGTTAAATAACGACATGAGAATGGCTTATAAACAACTGTCTCGAATGGGCAAGTGCCATTCCGTTGAGGTGTGGGAAGACGAGGAACTGGTCGGTGGCCTTTATGGTCTTAGTATTGGTCGACTTTTCTGTGGTGAATCCATGTTCAGTATCGCGGATAACGCCTCCAAAATAGCTCTATGGTATTTCTGTCATCACTTTACACAACATCAAGGAGAACTCATTGATTGTCAGGTCATGAATCCTCATTTGGCTTCCCTCGGTGCAACAGAGTTACCAAGATCACAATTTATGCAAACATTGCTATCCTTAAAGGAGCAAAACGTCAGCGCAAGCTGTTTTGAACGCCAATGGTTAAGTTCGCCCATCGACGTATCGTAGATAGAGGTTGAAGAATGAGTTCTGATATACACCAAATTCGTATCGGGTTAACGAACAACCATCCTTGTAGTTATTTAGACGATAAGTTAGAGCGTGTCGCCGTTGCTATCGATCCACAAATGCAATCCGCTGATAATTTTGAAGTACTGCTTGCTAATGGTTTTCGCCGTAGTGGCGACACCATCTATAAGCCTCATTGTGACCACTGCAAAGCCTGTCAGGCCTTACGTGTTAATGTGGTCGACAACATGGCTAGTAAAAGTCAAAAACGCCTGCTAGCGAAAGCGAGAGACGATTTTCATTGGGTACTAAAAGATACCTTAGATGATAATTGGTTTGATTTATACGCTCGCTATATTCGGACACGTCACCGCAATGGCACCATGTTCCCCCCACAAAAGGACGAATTTTTGCGCTTTTCACTGTGTGAATGGCTTAATACTCAGTTTCTACACGTTTATCAACACGATCAATTGGTCGCTGTTGCTGTGACTGATGTGATGAGCCAATGTGCTAGCGCATTTTACACCTTCTTTGATCCAGACATTTCCCTTTCACTTGGCACCTTATGTATTCTTTATCAGCTTCAAATGTGTAAAAATGAAGCAAAACAGTGGCTTTACTTGGGCTATCAAATTGATCAATGCCCCGCAATGAACTATAAAGTACGCTTTCATTCTCATCAAAGGCTAGTAAATCAGCGTTGGCGAGGGTAAAATACGCCACAACTTTACTTATTGTACTTTTAACGGCACAATTCCCTCCGTTAAAATATTGCCAAGTTTCTAAAGAGGATTAAATGGCTAAAGAAGACGTAATTGAGATGCAAGGCACTGTCCTTGATACTCTTCCAAATACTATGTTCCGTGTTGAGCTTGAGAATGGCCACGTGGTAACAGCACATATCTCCGGTAAAATGCGTAAAAACTACATTCGTATCCTTACTGGTGACAAAGTAACTGTTGAGTTAACTCCATACGATCTATCTAAAGGACGCATCGTCTTCCGTTCTCGTTAATCTATTACGTATGAGCGAATATTGAAAAGGCGGGAAAGCCCCGCTTTTTTTGTGCGTCAGCGTCTCCAGGAGAAGCGGCACAGATAGAAAAAAGGCACTGCTCTGCAGTGCCTTTAGTATTTATAGGTTAAGACTTATTAAGAAACCTGAGCTTCCTCTTTTGAACCAAGATATTCAAAAGTAAGTTTGTCACTATCAAGCCCAACCTTCACTGTACCGCCATCAACAAGTGAACCAAACAATAGTTCATTCGCTAATGGTTTCTTCAGTTGATCCTGAATGACTCGAGCCATTGGACGAGCCCCCATTTCCCGGTCGTAACCACGATGAGCTAACCAGTTACGTGCATCTTCTGACACTTCAAGTGACACACCACGAACATCCAACTGAGCTTGCAATTCAACAATGAACTTATCAACCACTTGAGCAATGACCGTTTCATCTAAGCTATTGAACCATATGATATGGTCTAAACGGTTACGGAATTCAGGAGTAAAGACCTTCTTAATTTCCGACATGGCATCATGGCTATGATCTTGTTGAATCAAACCAATCGATTTCTTCACTGTTTCCGCAACACCTGCGTTGGTAGTCATAACCAGAATCACGTTACGGAAATCCGCTTTACGCCCGTTATTGTCAGTTAACGTCCCATTATCCATCACTTGCAATAACAAGTTAAAGATATCAGGGTGCGCCTTTTCGATTTCATCCAAAAGCACAACACAGTGCGGATTTTTAATGACGGCATCAGTTAATAGTCCGCCTTGGTCATAACCAACATAACCTGGAGGCGCACCTATTAAACGGCTCACCGAGTGACGTTCACCATATTCAGACATATCGAAACGCAGGAGCTCAATACCCAGTAACTTGGCAAGCTGCACCGTCACTTCTGTTTTACCAACCCCTGTAGGGCCAGCAAACAAGAATGAACCGACAGGACGATTCTCTGCACCAAGGCCTGCACGAGTCAATTTAATGGATTCAGATAGAACATCGATCGCATTGTCTTGTCCGAAAACCAACATTTTCATCTTGCTATCGAGTTTTTTCAGAATGTCTTTATCAGATGATGACACTGATTTCTCAGGGATACGGGCCATTTTGGCCACCATGGATTCAATCTCAGCAACACCCACGGTTTTCTTACGCTTACTGACAGGCAATAAACGTACTCTAGCGCCCGCTTCGTCGATGACATCAATGGCTTTGTCAGGAAGGTGACGTTCATTGATGTATTTAGCTGACAATTCAACCGCAGCTCGTAACGCCTTATTGGTGTAACGCACCTCATGGTGAGCTTCGTATTTAGGTTTCAATCCCATTAAAATCTTCGTGGTATCGTCTAACGATGGTTCCACCACATCGATTTTTTGGAAACGACGAGCCAATGCGCGTTCTTTTTCAAAGATCGTGCTGTATTCTTGGTAAGTCGTTGAACCAATACAGCGCAACTTGCCACTACTTAGTAGAGGTTTAATCAAGTTAGCAGCATCCACTTGGCCGCCAGATGCTGCGCCAGCACCAATAATGGTATGAATTTCATCGATAAACAGAATCGCGTCTTTTTCTTTTTCAAGCTGCTTCAGAATCGCTTTGAAACGTTTTTCAAAGTCACCTCGATACTTAGTGCCAGCTAACAGCGAACCGATATCTAAAGAGTAAATAACGCTATCTTTAATGACATCAGGAACCGTGCCTTCAACGATTCTCCATGCTAACCCTTCAGCAATAGCAGTTTTACCTACCCCTGCTTCGCCAACGAGTAGCGGGTTATTTTTGCGACGGCGACAGAGTACTTGAATCGTACGTTCAAGTTCTTTGTCACGTCCGATTAGCGGGTCAATTTGCCCTTGTTTTGCCAGTTGATTGAGGTTACTTGCAAAACTTTCTAAACGTTCGTCAGTACTGACTTCTTCACTACTTTCTGGACCGAAAGAGTCTGAAGAAGAGTCTTCACTCGCGCTGGAAGCTTTTGTAATACCATGCGAAATATAGTTAACAATATCGAGGCGGCTAATGTCATTTTTCTTCAACAAATAAGCGGCGTGAGATTCTTGTTCACTAAAAATCGCAACTAAAACATTCGCTCCGGTCACTTCGCTACGACCAGAAGACTGAACATGGAAAACGGCTCTTTGTAGCACACGCTGAAAACTCAGGGTTGGTTGAGTTTCACGGGTTTCATCGTTGTCTGGAATCAGCGGGGTGGTTTGATCAATGAATGTGTCAAGTTCACGACGTAATGTCTCAATATCGGCCTGACACGCGACTAATGCTTCCTTCGCAGCGTCATTTTCCAACAACGCCAGTAGGAGGTGCTCTACGGTCATAAACTCATGTCTTTTGTCACGAGCCCGCGCGAATGCGCCATTTAAACTCGATTCTAGTTCTTTGTTAAGCATAAGGCCTCCTTAAGAAACAACCACGGTTTTCGCATGTGCTATCGTGTTACGCCTGCTCTAATGTACAGAGCAACGGATGCTCGTTTTCCCTCGAATACATTGTCACTTGCATGACTTTCGTCTCTGCTACCTCTGCAGTAAACGTGCCACATATTGCTTTGCCTTCGTAATGTACTTTAAGCATCACCTGAGTTGCCCTTTCTATATCCATAGAAAAAAACCGCTCTAGGATTTCTATAACAAAGTCCATCGGGGTGTAATCATCGTTCATTAACAGTACGTTATACATCGCCGGTGGCTTTATCGCTGTCTTTTCTTCCTCCAGCAAATCTGAGCCTGGAGTTACCCATTCAAAATTCTTACCCATGACGTTTTGATTTCAGAGTGTTTTAAATATCTATTGTGCTCTGTACTACCGGTTCATGCAATGCTCATATTTATTCATACGTAACATGCTGTGTGTTCAGGTGAAAATCAGCCCTTACTTAAGAGACTAATCCACCAATGAAGCCGCTGCAAATAAAAGATTGCGATTATGATCACTGACCTGCGTAACCGCACAAAACTTAATCGCAATTATACAAATGATTTCACAGAATGCGTCGCTATTTGCAAATTAAAAATACTAATAAAAGAATAAGTTGCAAGCTAAACAACATTCTTACAAATGTGACTTGATTATAAAAGCAACACTCTTTATGCGATTTTACTATTGACTGTCCCACTCTATTAGCTAAATTGGTCAATTAGTGACTAACTATTTAGCATTAGTTAAATGGATAATCACCAATGGTTGGGACAGGAAGGGTTCCTGTGATACCCCACCTTTACACATCAGTAACAAAATGCATGAGGGATGTATAGCATGGCTACAGGTACAGTAAAATGGTTCAATAACGCAAAAGGATTTGGTTTTATTTGTCCACAAGGTGAAGATGGGGATATCTTCGCACATTATTCAACCATTCAGATGGACGGTTACCGCACGCTTAAAGCGGGCCAAACGGTATCTTATGAAGTTGAAGAAGGTCCAAAAGGCTATCATGCGAGTTCTGTCGTACCTATCGAAGGGGAACAAGCTAAGTAACGACTTAGTGTCTGCGCAACACTGATATAGATGAATACCTCAGGTTATGAACCATTAGGTTCATACTGGTCAGATTATATATCAATGCATGCCATTTCTTGCTAGCAGGGCGCATCCTTTGCGAATAAGTTGACGTTGCTATCTTTAAACATAGCGATAGTTTAGTCGCCTACTCTTATTTCACCCACGTTAGCCTAAGAATGGCCATAGCAGTATCACCTTTGCAATCTAGGTAACGTTGATCTCAACGCTGCTGTGATTGACATAAAAAACCCGCTAGCGCGGGTTTTATTGTTTTTACTCAATACCCATGCAGTTGTAACCGACAATGAGTATTTCATTAACACTAATCAAGCATCAATAATACTGTTCAACGTTGCACTAGGGCGCATTAATGCAGCCGCTTTAGCAAACTCAGGTAAGTAATAACCACCTAAATCGCCAGGAATACCTTGTGCACCATTAAGTTCAGCAACGATGGTAGCCTCGTTTTCAACCAGCTTTTCAGCAATTGTTTTAAACTGTTGTGCTAATTCTGGATCTGTGCTTTGAGCCGCTAACGCTTGAGCCCAATACATTGCTAGATAAAAATGACTGCCTCGGTTATCTAACTCACCCACTTTACGCGATGGGGATTTATTGTTATCGAGGAACTCACCTGTGGCTTTATCTAATGCATCTGCCAATACTTTCGCCTTAGCATTGCCCGCAGCATCGCTTAGATGCTCCAGAGAAGCCGCGAGAGCGAGGAATTCACCTAATGAATCCCAACGTAAGTGATTTTCTTTTTCAACCTGCTGAACGTGCTTAGGCGCAGAACCACCAGCCCCTGTTTCAAACAAGCCACCACCATTCATTAATGGCACGATAGACAACATTTTTGCTGATGTACCCAATTCTAAAATTGGGAATAAATCAGTCAGGTAGTCACGCAGTACGTTACCTGTTACAGAAATGGTGTCTTTACCTTCTTTGATGCGTTTTAGTGACAGCAATGTTGCGTCCACTGGAGACAAAATTTGAATATCCAGTCCCGCAGTATCGTGTTGTGGCAGGTACTCATTAACTTTCTTGATCAGTTCAGCGTCATGAGCACGAGCGCTGTCTAGCCAGAATACGGCTGGTGTTTGGCTAGCACGGGCACGATTAACCGCCAGCTTAACCCAATCTTGAATAGGCGCGTCTTTTACTTGGCACATACGGAATATATCACCTGCTTCAACAGGTTGTGCCAGTAGTACCTGACCTTCAGCATCTACGATCTGCACTTCGCCCGCTGCATCAAGAATAAAGGTTTTGTCATGTGAACCATATTCTTCCGCTTTTTGTGCCATCAAACCAACGTTAGGCACGCTACCCATTGTGGTTGGGTCAAATGCGCCATGTTCTTTACAAAAATCGATGGTTGTTTGGTACACACCTGCATAGCAGCGATCAGGAATCAATGCTTTGGTATCTTTCTGCTTGCCATCTGGTCCCCACATTTGACCCGATGAACGAATCATTGCAGGCATAGAAGCATCAACAATCACATCGCTTGGTACGTGAAGGTTGGTAATCCCACGATCCGAATCCACCATAGCTAATTCAGGCTGAGCTTGATAAACAGCGGCAATCGCATCTTCAATTTCTTTGCGTTTGGCGTCGGGAAGCGTTTGAATCTTCGCGTAAACATCACCAAAACCATTGTTTACATCAACGCCTAATTGGGTAAATAAGTCTGCGTATTTATCGAACACATCTTTGAAATACACTTTGACAGCGTAACCAAAAATTACCGGGTCTGACACTTTCATCATGGTCGCTTTCATGTGCAGTGAAAGCAACACATCTTGTTGTTTAGCCTCGGCAATTTGTTGTTCAAAAAAGCTAACCAACGCTTTTTTGCTCATCACCGACGCGTCGATGATTTCTTTATCTTGCAGTGCAAAAGACTTTTTCAGTACTTTTTTCGTACCATCTTTTGCTACAAATTGGATAGTAACATCGGTGGCTTTATCTAACGTCACAGATTTTTCTGAACCAAAGAAGTCATGCTCAGCCATGCTAGCAACATGAGATTTAGAGTCTTTACTCCAAGCCCCCATGGAATGGGGATTTTTCTTCGCATAGTTTTTAACTGATGCAGGCGCACGACGGTCAGAGTTACCTTCACGTAATACAGGGTTTACCGCACTACCTTTAATTTTGTCGTACGTTGTTTTGATTGCTTCTTCATCGTATGAGCTTGGCTCATCTGGATAATCAGGAAGATCATACCCTTTGCTTTGTAGCTCTTTGATTGCGGCGCGCAATTGAGGAACTGATGCTGAGATATTTGGCAGCTTAATGATATTAGCTTCAGGAGTTTGAGCTAAATCACCAAGTTCAGCTAGAGCATCTGCAATACGTTGTTCAGGTTTAAGATGCTCGGGGAAATTAGCAAGAATACGTCCAGCTAGAGAGATATCTCGAGTATCTACATTAATCCCGGAAGATGCTGTAAAAGACTGAATAATAGGCAATAAAGAGTATGTTGCCAGTGCCGGTGCTTCATCAGTGATCGTATAGATGATCGTTGGTTTTTTTGTAGGCATGAACTTTCCCTATATGTTCTAATCACACGACACAGAAACTGTCGTGTTTTTGGCGGTTCTGGTGACTGCACATGATTTTAGGATATCGAAGGTCATCATGAACGGATCACAATAGCCAAGATAGGCAGATGAAATCATGTATTTCACCAGTGTGTGTCACTCTTGATGATTTTAGTTTAGAACAATATGAATCGAATTATCGTCCTTGAGTGCACACGAGACGTTGTGCTCTGTGCAAATAGTTTGCACGCCGAGTATACATTGAATGATTTCGCACTGAAACCATGCCAATACATGGTATGATTTATCGAAATTTCGCCGCATCAGTCACTTTTCATAGGTAACTTGATGAAGTGCGATTATACCCAGTATCTTTAGATTTGTGGGAATATAAATAACGAATTCCGATGCCGGAGTCCATTAGCTTTCGCATCACACCCGTTTTTGTGCATGAAATCATAACGTAAAGTTCGATAGCAAAAAACGATCGCAGTGAAAAATTTACATTTTTGCAAGGTAGTTAACATGTCATCTCGCCCATCCGGCAAACGTTCAAAAACTGCAGTAAGGTCCTCCACCCCAGCTCGTCGCTCTCATTCTAACGACAAAAAACGTTACACTAAGCCTCAGAATAAGCGTCCTTCTCAAACTAATAGAAAACCACGCATTAGTCCTGATGAACAAAAAGTTATTATTTTCAACAAACCATTTGACGTATTGAGCCAATTTACTGACGGAGATGGACGTCAAACCTTAGCCGATTTTATCCCAGTAAAAGAAGTGTATGCCGCTGGTCGTCTTGATAGAGACAGTGAAGGATTAATGGTGCTAACTAATGATGGTGTTTTGCAAGCACGATTAACCCAACCAAAATCTAAATCACCCAAAACATATTGGGTACAAGTCGAAGGTGCCCCTAGAGAACAGGATTTAGATCACTTGCGCCAAGGGGTTGAGTTAAAAGACGGCATGACATTACCTGCTGAAGTGAACATCATTGACGAACCCACGTCACTGTGGCCTCGTAACCCACCGGTACGTTTTCGAGCGGCAATCCCAACCACTTGGCTGGCGATTACCATTATTGAAGGACGTAATCGGCAAGTCAGACGAATGACCGCACATATTGGCTATCCGACGCTGCGCTTGATTCGCTATTCAATGGGTGACATTACATTAGGCGACTTAGCCAACGGTGAGTGGAAACAAATTCGCCCTTAGCAGAACATTCTCCTAAGGGCGATTCATATAATCTTTTGTCAGCAAAAGGACGTTATTTATGACGTTCTTTTAATTTATCAACCACATCACTCATGGATAAATCTTGGTCATTCAACAATACCAATAAGTGGTACATCAAATCGGCTGATTCACAAATCAATTCCTGCTTGTCACCCGCCGTTGCCGCAAGCGCAACTTCAACGCCTTCTTCACCGACTTTTTGCGAAATACGTTTGGTGCCACGGGCGTATAAACTGGCGGTGTAAGAGCTTTCGGGATCGGCCGATTTACGTTCGCCAAGCAGAGTTTCCAATTGATGAAGCCAAACCATTTGTGACTCTTCTTGTGCGTCGCCATCAAAACAGGTTGTCGTTCCTAAGTGGCATGTTGGGCCAATTGGGTTTGCTTTTACTAATAAGGTATCTTGGTCACAATCCAGCGCAATATTCTTTAACTGCAACACGTTGCCAGAGGTTTCACCTTTGGTCCATAGACGCTGTTTGGTGCGTGAGAAGAAGGTAACCTTTTCAGTATCAAGCGTTTTTTGCAATGCTTCTGGGTTCATGTATCCCATCATTAATACTTGGCTTGATTTGAAATCTTGCACAATCGCAGGGACTAACCCATCGACTTTTTCCCAATTCACTCTTTCGACTAGTGACTGACTTGTTGAATCTTGACTCATAGTCTTACCTCGATCCCTTCTTGTTTTAAGTATTGTTTTAATTCGCCAATATTAATGATTTGCTTGTGGAATACAGACGCGGCGAGTGCGCCATCCACATTTGCTTTTTGGTAAGCATCGCGGAAGTGAACCATTTCACCAGCGCCACCAGACGCTATCAACGGAACTTTACACACTTCACGCACCATATTAAGTTGGTCTAGATCGTAGCCATTGCGCACGCCGTCTTGGTTCATCATATTCAGTACGATTTCTCCGGCGCCACGTTTTTGTACTTCTTGGACCCAATCTTTCGTTTCCCAACGCGTCGCTTTAGTGCGATGCTCATCTCCGGTAAATTGGTAGACTTGGTATTTACCCGTTTCTTTATCAAAGTAAGAATCGATCCCCACCACAATACACTGCACACCGAAGCGATCAGCCAGTTCAGTAATCAAGTCTGGGTTAGCGAGCGCGGGTGAATTGATCGAAACTTTATCTGCGCCAAATTCCAGAATACGCGCACAATCTTCAGCGCTACGAATGCCACCAGCCACGCAGAAAGGAATATCGATGACTTCAGCAACACGTGATACCCAACTTTTATCCACCACACGGCCATCACTTGATGCAGTGATATCGTAGAATACCAACTCGTCGGCGCCCTCTTCTGCGTAACGTTTCGCTAGTGGAACAATATCACCAATGATTTCGTGATTACGAAATTGAACCCCTTTCACCACTTGTCCATCTCGAACGTCAAGACAGGGAATTATACGTTTTGCCAACATGCGAATGCCTCCTCAGCGGTGAATTTACCATCTAGTAGTGCGCGGCCGACAATCACGCCCGCTACGCCTGTTCCTTTTAACGCTTCAATATCCGCTAAACTGCCGATACCACCTGAAGATTGGAACTGTACCTGTGGGTATTGTTTACAAAGGTCAACGTACAACTCAACGTTAGAACCCGCTAACGTCCCATCGCGGGAAATATCCGTACACAACACATGTTGTAGGCCAACAGTAAGGTAATCCTCAATCAGCGCTTCGATGGTGACACCAGAATCTTCCTGCCAACCAGAAATAGCGACGTTACGTACCCCTTGATCATCAATATTGATGTCTAAAGCCAGCACGATGTGTTCCGCCCCATATTTTTGCATCCAACCTTTTACCATCTCTGGTTGTTTTACCGCGGTCGAACCAATCACAACGCGTTCTGCTCCAGCCTCAAGCAAACCTTTTACGTCAGATTCTGAACGAACCCCTCCGCCTATTTGTACATTAGCAGGGGTACTCGCTATTAACTTGGCAATAAGGTCAAGTTGACGCGCTGAGGTATCTTTAGCACCGGTAAGATCAACAAGGTGTAACCAGTTCGCTCCGGCTTGGTGATAAACAGCGAATTGTTCGGCCGGATCAACTTTGTATTCTGTTACTTGGCCATAGTCACCTTGATAAAGGCGCACTACCTGACCTTCAATTAAATCTAATGCGGGAATGATCATTTACACATCCTTTCACCCAATCCTTGATTCGGTGGTTATCCTTATAAATTCAGAAAATTAGCAATCAATTTAGCGCCAGCTTTAGAAGAGCGCTCTGGGTGAAATTGCACACCGTAATAGTTGCCACTTTGAATAGCAGCACTAAAAGGGTTGCCATAGTCGCCTTGGGCGATAGTGTAATCCCCGACAGGCATAGCAAAACTGTGGACAAAGTAGAAATGCTCGGTCTCTTCAATACCCGCGAACAACGGGTGCTGGTCAACCACTTTCACGGTATTCCACCCCATATGAGGGAGTGGTAGACCAGCTGTATCCATTTGTTTTACAACACCTTGACACAACCCTAAGCAATCCACTTGCGCGGTAGCATCAGAACGTTTTTCTTCAGAACGCAACCCGAGTAATTGCATACCCAAGCAGATGCCAAGAAGCGGTTTTTCCACTTTTTTGACTAACTCAATCAAACCACGCTCACGCAGGTTTTTCATCGCTTCGGTCGCCGTGCCGACACCAGGTAAAAACAGCTTATCAGCAGCAAGCACAACTGCAGGATCCCGAGAAATAACAGCGTCATAACCTAGACGTTCAATCGCAAAACGTAGCGAGGAAATATTGGCGCAGCCGGTATCAATAATCACAACTTTTTGGGTCATTTATAGAACTCCTTTGCTGCTTGGCAATTCATTACCTTCCACTTTAATCGCTTGGCGTAATGTACGACCAAACGCTTTGAATAAGCTTTCGATAATGTGGTGATCGTTTTCGCCGTTAGACGACAGGTGCAATGTACATGCTAATGTGTCAGTTAATGAACGGAAAAAGTGATACACCATTTCCGTTGAGAAATCGCCCACTTGCTCGCGGCTAAACTTCGCATCGAATTTCAAATAAGGACGACCAGATAGGTCGAGTGCGCACTGAGCTAAACATTCATCCATTGGTAAAGTAAAACCAAAACGGCCAATACCACGTTTATCACCTAGCGCTTCTTTTAGTGCTTGACCTAGCGCTAGCGCGGTATCTTCGACCGTATGGTGATCATCAATATGTAGATCGCCCGAAACTTGGCACACCATTTGGAAACCACCGTGAGTAGCAATTTGATCCAACATATGATCAAAGAAGCCAAGTCCTGTTGAGATTTGATTGCCACCCTGCTCATCTAAGTTAACGGCAACTTTAATGTCCGTTTCTTTTGTTTTACGCACCACTTCAGAGATACGCGGTTTAGTGGTGAGTAATTTTACAATGGCTGGCCAATTAAGCGTTTCTGGGTTGTACTGAATGCCTTGCACCGCCATATTTTGCGCTAATTGCATGTCGGTTGCACGGTCACCAATAACAGCTGATTGGGTAAAATCAATTAAGCCACCTTGGAGATAGTCTTTAACTAGCCCCAACTTAGGTTTACGACATGAGCAATTATCTTCTTCGAAGTGTGGGCAAAGTAATACGTCATCAAACTTAACCCCTTGTGAAGCAAAGATCTCCATCATCATATTGTGCGGCGCATCAAAATCTTCTTGTGGGTAGCTATCCGTTCCTAAACCATCCTGATTAGACACCATCACCAGACGGTATCCAGCGTTTTGCAAAGCAAGCAAGCTAGGAATGACAAAGGGTTCAAGCTTCAGTTTATCGAGGCGATCCACCTGAAAATCGATGGGTGGTTCAACAATTAACGTGCCGTCACGGTCAATGAAGAGAATTTTTTGTTGTTTACTCACAGAAAGTTCCTTTTCTAAGAGGAAGCGTATTCTCTTCCTCTCATATAATCAGTTATTGGTAGTAATTACGAATAAAGGCCAGTGTTTTTTCGCACTCTTCACGATTCCCTGCACTAATACGTACACAGTTTTTAATGGGTGAATTGCGTAAAATAATGCCTTCATTCCAAGCGGCTTTAAACAGCGCGTCACCATCAGGGAATTCAATCAGAATATAGTTACCCCAGCCATCAAATACGGTAACACCTTCAATCGCACTTAAACCCGCCTGCAAATAGGCTCGGTTGGCTGAAATATCCAATACCTGGAATTTTGTTCGCGCTAGACCAGCTTCGGATAAAGCTTGAACCGCAATTTCTGCTACGGGAATTGGCACAGGGTATGGTGCAATCACTTTCAATAGCACTTGGATTAATTCAGAATTTGCTAAGGTAAAACCACAACGTAACCCCGCCAGTGCGAATGCTTTTGATAACGTACGGAGAATCGCAAGGTGCGGATAGTGCGCTAATAAATCAACCGTGCTCGCTTCTAAACAGAAATCGATATAAGCCTCATCCATTACCACGATTGCGCGATCTTTGGTCATCTCTAGTAACTTAATAATATCGTTACGGTTAACCAAATTACCTGTTGGGTTATTGGGACTACACACAAACACCAACTTAACATTATCCAGATTACGTTCGATTTCCGGTAAGTTCAGTTGCCAATCGTCAGTCAATGGTACGGTTTTACGTTCCACTCCAAATGTTTCCGCACTAATTGCGTACATTCCATAGGTAGGAGGACAGTATAAAATAGCGTCTTCACCCGCTTCACAAAACGCGCGCACTAATAATTCAATACCTTCATCAGAACCACGAGAAGTGAGCACTTGTTCCGGTTGTACGCCAGCATAACTTGCATAAGCATTAATCAATTCAGCCGGCTGACAATCACTGTAACGGTTTAAGTTATTGAGTGATAAATTGTATTCATTACCAAATGGCGATTCATTGGCGTTCAACCACACATCACCGGAGCCACCAATACGACGTGCAGAAAGATACGGAGTTAATGCTTGAACTTGTTTACGAGCTAACTTTTCCATGTCTATTGCTCCTTTTGCAGTTTTTCTACACGGATGGTGACGGCACGACGGTGTGCGTCTAACCCTTCCGCATTGGCAATTTCAACCACGGTAGGGGCAAGGCTTTGCAGGCCTGTTGCTGACAACTCTTGCACTGTCATACGTTTACTAAAATCTGCTAATCCAAGACTTGAATAGGTTCGAGTGTAGCCATACGTTGGTAGCACGTGGTTAGTACCTGAAGCATAATCACCCACTGATTCTGGTGACCAATCGCCTAGAAAGATTGACCCTGCGTTATCAAACAGTGGCACAAGCTCTCGTGGATTTTTAGTCTGTACGATTAAGTGCTCTGGGCCATAAAAGTTGGAGATAGATACGGCTTGGGTCAAAGACTCGGCGATAATAATTAAACTCGATGCCAACGCTTTTTGTGCAATCTCTTTACGCGAAAGTTCAGCTAACTGCTTTTGCACTGCATCGGTGACTTGGTCAGCAATCACAGGTGACGGCGTCACTAGAACCACTTGTGAATCTGGTCCGTGTTCAGCTTGGCTCAGTAAGTCCGCAGCAATAAAGTCAGGGTCAGCGTTTTCATCAGCAATCACCAATACTTCTGATGGACCAGCAGGCATATCAATCGCGGCACCACGGAAATCATTACTCACTTGACGTTTTGCTTCTGTCACATACGCATTACCGGGACCAAAAATCTTGTCCACTTTGGTGACCGATTCTGTACCATAAGCCATCGCGGCAACAGCTTGACCACCGCCTAAATTGTACACTTCATCAATATTACACAATTTAGCGACGTATAAAATTTCATCCGCAATAGGTGGTGGAGAACATAAAATCACTTTACGACAACCCGCTATTTGTGCTGGCACACCAAGCATAAGTACAGTAGAAGGCAGAGGCGCACTACCACCCGGAATATATAGCCCCACTTTGCTGATTGGACGAGTCACCTGCTCACACATGACACCAGGCATCGTTTCGACTTTTACTGGTTGTGGCTTTTGCGCTTTGTGGAATTTACTGATATTCGCATAAGCCTCTTCCAGTGCTTGTTTCATTTCTGGTGTTAAACGAGCGCATGCTTGTTCAATGTCTTGCTCTGACACGCGCAAAGAGTCTGGTTTTACACGATCAAATTTTTCCGTTAATTCCCAAAGGGCTTTATCCCCTTCGGTACGAACTTTATTAATCACTTCAGAAACAGCAGCGGTAATATTCGCGCCTTCAGTAATAGCAGGACGCTCTAAAATAGTATCTTGTTGTTCTTCACTTAGGGATTGCCAAACGACTGTTCTCATTGTCTTACTCCATCATTTTTTCAATTGGTAGAACAAGGATGGAGCTGGCACCTAACGCTTTGAGTTGCTCCATAGTTTCCCAGAAAAGATTTTCTGCGCTGACTAGGTGTACTGCCATACGAGATTTGTCTGCAGAAAGTGGTAGTACGGTTGGGTCTTCAGCACCTGGTAGCAATGCGGTAATTTCAGCTAAACGTTCAACAGGAGCATGTAGCATAATGTATTTTGATTCTTTTGCCTGTTGAACCCCTTGCATACGAGTCAAAAGTTTATCGATTAATTTCGCTTTATCCGGCGCAAATTCACCCGCACGCTGAATTAATGTCGCTTTCGATTCAAAAATCACTTCAACTTCTTTAAGGCCGTTAGCTTCAAGCGTTGCACCTGTGGAGACCAAATCAGCAATTGCATCTGCGAGCCCAGCACGTGGAGCCACTTCCACTGAACCGGTTAACATACAAGTACTGAAATCGATACCTTGACGATCCATGTAAGCTTTCAGTAGTTGTGGATAGCTAGTCGCGATACGTTTGCCCTGAAGATCTTGAGGACCGTTGTATTCTTCATCTGAATCAATCGCAATCGATAAGTGACACCCACCAAAATCCATACGGCGTAATGTTGTAAAATCGTTAGGTTCATTAAGTGCTTTACGATCGAGGCGTACTTCTTCTAGTTCGTTTTCGCCAATAAACCCTAAATCAACAACACCATCCATAATCAGACCTGGAATATCATCGTCACGAACGAGCAATAGGTCAATTGGCATATTTACCGAGTGAACAACTAAACGTTCACCCATAATGTTGAAGCGGACACCACATTGTTTTAATAAGCTTTGGCACTCTTTTGATAGGCGGCCTTTCTTTTGAATCGCGATACGTAGACGTTGTGATTGCATACATTCTTCCTTTGCAACTTTTTGAATTTAAACCAGTTCTTGTTGGACCAATATGAAAAAACCCTCGGGATTTAATGCTCCCGAGGGTTTGAAATCTGGCTATAAACTGATTTGACCACCGGGAGATTCCTGCCTCCCGGGTATGCGTACATCTCCCGAAAGACTGATTAGGGATGATGATGGTGATGATGAATGTTCATATCGAAGTTACGCATACTTATTTACTGTTTTTCGTTGGAATGGAAACACACTAACTAAGCTTGGCCCTTTTTTCAAGCCCTAATCCGACTTTTTTTATGACTTTTTTATTTTGTTTGGATATGAAATTGACAACATAAAAAAAGGAGGCTTAAGCCTCCTTTGATTAACAATTCTTTAAACTAGCAGATTATTTCGCTAAAGATTCTTTTGGTAACATTTTGCATCTTGAGATGCGTATCATCACACAACAAACCACAGCAAAAGTCGCAAAAGTCGCCAAGAATGAGATGCCAATTGAATCAGTCATACCCAGTACGATGTAACCAACCAACGCAATAAATGCTGTTGCTAATGCATAAGGCAACTGAGTAGCTACGTGATCGATATGATTACAACGCGCGCCCGTCGATGACAGAATCGTGGTATCAGAGATTGGTGAACAGTGATCACCAAATACAGAACCAGCCAGCACAGCACCCAGCATAGGCAACATAAGGGCAATGTCCGTCGCTCCGGCCATGTCACCCGCAATTGGCAACATAATGCCGAAGGTACCCCAAGAGGTCCCAGTCGCGAATGCCATAATACCTGACAAGATAAACAAAATAGCAGGAAGCCAGTTAGCATCGATATTATCTTGCACTAACGACGACATATAAGCCCCCGTCTTCATATCACCAATCACAGAGCCAATGGTCCAAGCAAACACTAAGATGATAATAGCGCCAAACATGGATTTCGCCCCAACCCACAGAGTGTGACGAATTGCAGCCATCGCTAAGCGTTGTTTGAACACTGTGTATAGCGAAACAATTAAGCCAATCAGGCCACCGAATACCAAAGAAGTACCCACATCTGTATTTTCAAATGCTCCGAGCACGGCGAATGGCTTACCATCAGCGGCAAGAACTTGATTCCCCGTAAAGATCATCGCACTGACTGTCGCGATAATTAACATTACGATTGGCATAATCAAATCTGATACTTTGCCGTGATCACTTTCTTCAATATCAAGATCTTCAGTTAAATCTTTAATATTGCTATCACTATCAAACCCTACCCCATGAGAAGCATCAATTTCATGTTGACGCATTGGGCCTACATCCATTTTGAACCACACAACGGCAAATACCATAAGTAGTGCAAAGATAGCGTAAAAGTTCATTGGTACTAAGCGCATATAAGCGCCCAAAGGCGAATATTCTGTAATGCCATGAGAGACTAAGATTCCACTTACAATAGTCATAATGTAAGCACCCCAGCTCGATGCTGGCATAACAACACACATTGGAGCAGCGGTCGAATCCAGAATATAAGCCAGTTTTGCGCGCGATACGTAAAAGCGATCAGTGACAGGTCGTGCAATCGAACCCACTGCTAGGCTGTTAAAATAGTCATCGACAAAAATGAATACGCCTAAAAATGCAGCCAGTAATTTAGAACCACGTTTACTTTTAACGCGAACTTGTGCCCAATTTGCAAATGCACGTGTACCACCAGATAGCGTTAATAACGCTGTCATCATACCCAGCAATAACAAAAAGCACAGAATACTCATGTTCCACGTATTAAGACCACTATCTTCTATAAAGACACTTTTTACCTGTGTCCCTATATAAACAGCAGCATTAATTGGGGAATAATTAGCAAGCAGAAATGCACCTAAACAAATACCAACACCCAGTGATACCAAAACTCGGCGAGTGATAATAGCAAGACTCAACGCGATTACCGGAGGTAACAGCGCCAGTGGTGAGGCAGAAAAATCGATTAAATTCATGATCTTCAAAAACCAAAATAGTTGGCGAGAGATCTACTGCAGACTATTACACGTAATATTTTTTATAGTAACGCGTAATAATGTTGAACCAAGCGAAAGGGAAGCGAACACTTCACCCAACCCTACAGTAGCGCTCCATAGTTTAACAACAAAATAGACTATGGCAGTGTTGTATTTATTTAATACAACCCCAGCAGATAAACGTGATAGGTTTATTCACTTCGGCGGTATTGCCTTTTACTATGATTCATTGACATCACTCCAATCATAGCTACTGATCAATCCCGCGCCTCTACGTTGACGAAAACAATACCCTTATATAAATATTGAGTATTTAAGCTTCATCACATTAGGTGGCGCTATTGTACTTATAGAAAACATCAATGCAACTATCGATTTTTGTGATTAATGTTTAATCACACCTTAGTCTATTCATATTCTATTAGCTATAATTAAGTCACTTATGCAATAAAATTCTTAAAAAAGAGTATGATTTACGTTTGTTGACATTTATGAAAAAAAATAATTAGCGTTAATTGACACACTAATGAACTTTTTTATCCTTATTCAGTCTGAGTAGTTATATTTTTGGAAAATTTTACATATTAATTTCAATTTGAATGTTGTCAGAATAAATATCACGGTTTAGAATTACGTTGTTATTTAAATTATTTAATGGGAAACAGTAATGTCGGAAGTAACGAAAACTCTACTGAATATTCGTAGCCTACGTGCTTACGCTCGCGATTTAACTCTAGAACAACTAGAAGAAGCATTGGATAAATTATCCACTGTTGTTGAAGAACGCCGTAAAGCAGAAGAAGAAGAACGCGCAGAACGTGAACAACAAGAAGCAAAACTTTCAGCTATTGCAGAACAAATTGCGGCTGACGGTATTGACGTTGATGCTTTAATTTCAGCACTAGCTGGCGAAACTAAAAGCAAAGCAAAAGGTAAACGTGCGCCTCGTCCACCTAAATACAAATATATAGATACTAATGGCCAAGAAAAAACTTGGACAGGTCAAGGTCGTACTCCTTCTGTAATCCAGAAAGCGCTAGATGAAGGCAAATCCCTAGAAGAATTTGCACTTTAATCTCAATCTCTTTTATAAAAAAGGCTTCCATTGAGAAGCCTTTTTTTTGTCAATTATTTTGACAATTCTAATATAAGTTTTAGTTAATTTATCAAATTAGTTTGAATTAAGGGAACCATTCCTATTTTTGAAACCGTTCCCAAATTAATTACCTTATAACCTATCAGGAATTATCTTTCCCAATACGATTCTTCTAAACTGTCTTCTCTCTCAGGTAAACCTTTTGATAAACGTGGAGAATGTTGAGCGAGTACTTCATAACTTGCTCGATTAGAATATTTACACACTTGTGAAAAAGAAGAATAGGTCAAGAATTCATGCTGGTGCTTACTTGAATTAGGCACAATCTCTTTATGGTATTTATTAGCAGCCATATCGTGCAGTAATGCCGATAAAGCAGCGTCCCCTGCTCCATTGGTATTTTTAATTTGTTCAGGTCCCCCCATATAAGGAGCGATATGCGAATACACTTTTATCGGGTTTCGGCAGGTTATCTTCTTCGCAGGACGGCTAAATTCAAAGCGATTAAATTCAGGAATAGAACCCGGTAGTAAAGGCAGAGAGGTTTCACGTTTACTTTCATCTTCTGTATATCCAGCCATAAATAATCCGATTGGTCCGGCAGTACACAATACTAAATCGACCCACTCTAACGCTTTATTCGCCGCCATTAAAGGATCATGCTCACCCGTTAACGCTTCCGCTTCATCTTCATTCATAGCGACAACTGACACGTGCTCATTTAAAAAGTCACGCCAGAATTGTGGATCATCTTGAATAACAAACTTAGTTCCTAACGTTAATACAACGGGAACATGATGTTTTTTTGCATATTCAATCGCTCTCATCGTTGCAAGTGGCATAGGATCGCCTTCTTTACAACGAACTAAATACGCCGTTAATACTAAGGCTGACGCATTTTCGAAAATAGATTCAGGAATATTATCCGCATGCAATTGGTTCATTTGACCTTCACTAATTGCAAACGTTCGCTCTCCATCTTCTGTAATTAATGCAAAGCAGCGTCCAATTGCTCCATCAACACCTTGTAGATAATTTAAATCCACACGACTTGAGGTATTACACAAATAGCGATATCCATAACTGCCTATTTTAATGTCATTGCTCATTACCCCAAGTAACGTTGAGCGATCATCCGCTAATACAGAATAGTTATGCAGCGTATTACCAATAGTGCCACCAGCGTATTCATTAGTAATGAGTTGTTTTGTTTTTAATTCGTTATAAAGTTTTTCAGCAGTAACATCGTCAAGGACTAACGAATGCCCTTTACTTAATCCATAACGTTCAATTAATTCGCTTTCAACTCGTGCTTCAATATCAACCAATGTCTGATCAATACCTATTACGTGAGTACTCGACAAATTAACTTTTTCTTGTGCTTTAACAACTAATGGATCACGAGCGTGAACAGGAAAATAATGTTTTGACTTACGCCGGCCTGGAAATTTCATAATACCCTGCAATTCAATCTAGACAGATAGGGAGGGCGATTCTACATCGCAGTCTGATTCACGACAACTCACTGTATTATAGCAAACGATTTCATGATGAAAATTTTCACGATGCTGAGTTAAGTAACCGATTACAATAATAATTGTTTTCATTTAGATATATATTTATATCAACTGTTATTTCATTTAATAATAGATGTAATATCTAATATAGCTACAAATGTAATAGTACCTACCACATCTCATATTTGTATCGACTTTGTATCGACACCAAGACTTTCACATCAAATTTGCCAATTTTGTCAGCCACAGGGTGGTCTTATCTCTACTTTTATCCGACGAAACTACGCTATAACGTACGGAATCAACTGTCCTCAATTTTTTCTTTCTGTTAGAATCTGGCTCCAAGTTAATTTAGTGGTATTAAGTTATGTCAGAGAACCTCAACGCAAACAGTCAGAAAAAAGTGATTGTCGGCATGTCAGGTGGTGTTGATTCGTCCGTTTCTGCTTATCTTCTTCAGCAACAAGGCTATCAAGTAGAAGGCTTGTTCATGAAGAACTGGGAAGAAGACGACGGTGAAGACTACTGCACTGCCGCGCAAGATCTTGCCGATGCGCAGGCTGTTTGTGACAAACTTGGTATCCATTTGCACACAATTAACTTTGCTGCAGAATACTGGGACAACGTGTTTGAATACTTCCTTGCAGAATATAAAGCAGGACGTACTCCGAACCCAGACATATTGTGTAACAAAGAAATCAAGTTCAAAGCCTTCTTAGAATTTGCTGATGAAGTGTTGGATGCCGACTATATTGCTATGGGGCACTATGTGCGCCGTACATTCCCAGAACATGGGGAAAAAGCACAGTTACTTCGCGGCCTGGATGGCAATAAAGACCAAAGTTATTTCTTACACGCATTAACGGAAGCTCAAGTTGCTCGTAGTTTATTTCCTGTCGGAGAACTTGAGAAACCTGAAGTGCGTCGTATCGCTGAAGAGCAAGATTTAATCACAGCGAAAAAGAAAGACTCAACAGGGATCTGTTTTATTGGTGAGCGTAAATTCACTGAATTCCTTTCGCGCTATTTACCCGCTCAACCGGGTAAAATCGAAACGCCTGAAGGTAAAGTCATTGGTGAACACCAAGGTTTGATGTACCACACTCTCGGTCAACGTAAGGGTCTTCATATCGGTGGTATGAAAGATTCTAGCGATGAACCATGGTACGTCGCTGAAAAAGATCTTGAGCGTAATGTGTTAATCGCAGTTCAAGGTGCCGATCATCCCCTTTTGAAATCTAAAGGTTTGATCGCGTCTCAGGTGACTTGGATTAGCCAAGAACCTTTGCAAGATACCTTAACATGCACAGTAAAAACTCGTTATCGTCAAACGGATATACCATGCGTAGTGACCCCACTCGATGATAATACCGTTAGAGTGATATTCGATGAACCGCAAATTGCCGTTACACCAGGACAGTCCGCTGTCTTCTATCAAGGTGAAGTTTGCCTTGGTGGCGGTGTGATTGAAGAGCACTTGTCGTAACCGTAACTTAGGAGTAATTACGTGGCTAATACACTTTATGACCGTACAATTGCTTTTGCTGGGATCTGCCAAGCAGTAACATTAGTCCAGCAGACTGCAAGAAATGGTCAATGTGATTCAGACGCGTTTGAAGTTGCACTCCGTTCAGTTCTATGCATGAACCCAAAAAACACACTTGATGTTTTTGGCAATGAGGCCAACTTAAAAGTTGGCCTTGAATGCTTAGTGAAAGGCATAGACAGTACACCAGCAGGCAGTGAAATTACTCGCTATGTAATTAGCCTGATGGCATTAGAACGTAAGCTCACTCGTCGTCGTGATGCCCTATCACAACTTAGTGATCGTCTTGATACTTTAGAACGTCAAGTCGCTCACTTTGACCTTCTTGATGATCAAATGATCAGCAATTTAGCTAGTGTTTATCTTGATGTGATCAGTCCTATAGGTCCTCGTATTCAAGTCACTGGCACCCCTTCTGTATTACAACAACCTGCCAACCAAAGCAAAGTTCGTGCGCTATTATTAAGTGGAATCCGCTGCGCTGTTCTTTGGAGCCAAGTTGGTGGTAAACGTCGTCACTTAATCTTCGGCCGTAAAAAAATGGTTGAAGAAGCGCAACAGATCCTTAAGAGAATCTAAGCCATGACGTCGTCAAATCTTATTCACTCTCAACCTTAACTCATATATTCAGGAGAAGAACATGGAACTGTCAGCATTGACTGCTGTTTCACCGGTAGACGGCCGCTACGGAAGTAAAACGATTGCGTTACGCAGTATCTTCAGTGAGTATGGCCTCCTAAAGTACCGTACTATCGTTGAAATACGTTGGCTACAGAAGCTTGCAGCCACAGCTGAGATCGCGGAAGTCCCTGCCCTAAGCGATGAAGCGAAACAATTCCTTGATAATATCGCAGCAAACTTCAACGAAGAAGACGCAGCTCGTATCAAAGAAATTGAACGCACCACTAACCACGATGTAAAAGCGGTCGAGTACTTCTTAAAAGAGAAAGTGGCATCTGTTCCTGAACTACACGCAATCAATGAATTTATTCACTTTGCATGTACGTCTGAAGACATCAACAACACTTCACATGCGTTAATGCTTAAAGAAGCACGTGATACAGTGTTCCTTCCTGAAATTCGCAACATCATTGATGCGATTAAAAAACTTGCACATGATTTCCGAGACATTCCTCTATTGTCGCGTACACACGGCCAGCCAGCTTCTCCATCAACTATGGGTAAAGAAATGGCAAACGTGGCGTACCGCATGGAACGTCAATACAAGCAGATCGCTAACACTGAAATTCTAGCTAAAATCAATGGCGCGGTAGGTAACTACAACGCTCACCTTTCTGCTTACCCAGATTTAGACTGGCACAAATTCAGTGAAGAGTTCATCACTGAATCACTAGGCGTAAACTGGAACCCATACACCACTCAAATTGAACCGCATGATTACATTGCTGAACTATTTGATGCTATCGCACGTTTCAACACTATCTTGATCGATTTCGATCGTGATATCTGGGGTTATGTTGCACTGGGTCACTTTAAGCAAAAAACCATTGCTGGCGAAATTGGTTCTTCAACCATGCCACACAAAGTAAACCCAATCGACTTTGAAAACTCAGAAGGTAACCTAGGTCTAGCAAACGCGGTCTTGACTCACCTAGCACAAAAATTACCTATTTCTCGTTGGCAACGTGACCTAACTGACTCAACAGTTCTACGTAACCTTGGTGTTGGTGCTGGCTACTCAATCATTGCTTATACTTCAACATTGAAAGGCATCAGCAAGCTAGAGATCAACGAAGCAGCATTAGCTGATGAACTAGACCACAACTGGGAAGTTCTTGCTGAACCAATTCAAACAGTGATGCGTCGTTACGGTATCGAAAAACCGTACGAAAAACTGAAAGAGCTAACTCGTGGTAAACGTGTTGATGAAGCAGCAATGCACGCATTTATCGACGGTCTAGAACTACCAGAAGATGAAAAAGCTCGCCTAAAAACAATGACTCCAGGTAATTATATCGGACAAGCTGTTGAATTAACTGACAAACTATAATTCTATTGGATAGTTTGACTTTGAGTTAAAGGGGCTGCATATGCAGCCCCTTTTCTTTTAATTGGTCACTATTCGATACCGAATCATCCCTATCACTCCTTACTGAAAAACAGTGTCACCTTCCCCACTTCCACGCCCCATTTCGTAATCGAGGTTAAATTAAATAAGTGCTTGTCATCCTGACGATACATCCAATCATCGAAATGCACTTGGATTTCTCTTTCATCCGTTTTTAGCAAAAAATCGTAACGCCAACGTAACGCATTCCCGACTTCCACCCCAGTTGCATTGCCAATGATATCGGCTGCTTTACCGATATAGGTTCCATCATGATGACGAGTTATAGTCCACAGCCGACTGTCAGTTTCACCATCATCATAAAGAAACTGCTCATCCAGCGTTAATATGCCATCATTCACCGTACCAGTAATCACGACATGAAAGCGGCGTGTTTGTTGGTTGGTGTAATCTTGTACCATACCCCAAGCTTGAGTCTGCCCCGTAAAATATTGAAACAGATCAAACCGAGGTGATGTGCCTTTATAATCATTGATATCTGCACTGCAACTGGTTATCGATGCAATCATAAGAAACAGGCCGATCCAACGGAAGGCCTTAAATGATGAGCGAATAGCTGTCATTATTTTTCCCCGATCAACTGTAAGCGTAAATCTGGATATTCAGTATTAGTGGCAAGCCAAATTCCCAAAAATGCTCGATCCAATTCAGTATCGTTGATGGTGCCAACAAACTGTAATGTCTGTTTAACAGGATGGAAGTAGAGCTTGCCTTGCCCGCCTTGACTGACATAAATCAGTTGATCACCCTTAACTACAGATGGGAATAAGGTGGTAAGGTAGTTTATCCAACGATCAATCAGCGATTCGTTATAATCCATCTCTAACCACTGTTTACGTGTTGCTTTGAGTAGTTCTTGTGCGGAAATTTTGCGCTGGTATTCAATTTGCAAAGCTGCGGTTTTCCCTTCTCCATGATAAATACCATCAGGCGTTCTTAATGTTGATCGATAGACATCGAACCAAAACCATGTGAACTCAGCCTGCCCAACAATCGGCCATGATGCCCATCGATTATCTGCAACCTGTAATTGTAAGCCATCAAATGTCTTGGGCGATGAAGCAAAGCTCGTTGAACTGACTAACAACAACAGCATCACTAAAAAAACCTTTATAGACGTTGTGTACACCACTTATATCGCTCCTCAACAAACACTAGGCACAAGGTAACGACACTCCATTGCAAAAAAAGTATCGCTAATGTAACAGTGAGTGAATAGGTAAATGTAACGGCACCGAGTTCTAATCCTGCATAATAACTGGTGACGCCGCCTAGCCCACCAACCATTGCCATCAATAGCTTAGGCCAACGTGATAATACTGGCACCAGAAAATGGCAGTACCAAGCAAACGCAATCCACACACTCATCAACCAAATGGGAAATCCATCTGCGGCGAAACGAAACAGGTCAAAATGGATATTGAGTCCATCCAAACCAATGCCTAGTCCACTAAAGATGACAAGATGCCAACACCATTTTCCCCAAACGATGTGTAATAACCATGTACCGACCGCTCCGCCGAGCGCCCACCATTGCCACTCTGTTTGCCCCATCACACAGAGGAACCACAGTAATTGGAACCAAACCGAGGCGCAAAACACCACCATCGTATTACTGCGGGCGCTCTAAAGTCATATGAATGACCGAAATCGTGCGTGCACGAAACCCTCCTTCACAGTAACAAAAATAGTAACGCCATAAGCGAATGAACTTTTCATCATAGCCAAGAGAACGAATCGTATCTAACTGCTGTTCAAAGCGTTCGCGCCAAGCGTGGAGAGTTTTGCCATAATCAAGGCCAAAGTCATAAAGGTCACGGACTACAAAATCGGTATGGTGTGTTGCACAACAAGTCAGCGCAGTAATGGAAGGGAGAAAACCACCAGGGAATATATATTTTTGAATAAAATCAACATTGCTACTGTAGTAATCGTAACGTTGGTCAGCAATGGTGATAGCCTGAATAGCCATTTTACCACCAGGTTTGAGGCGCTCTTGGCACTGACGCAAGTAGCCTGCAAGATAACGTTTACCGACTGCTTCAATCATCTCTATCGACACCAATTTATCAAATTTCCCATCCAATAACCGGTAGTCCTGTTTAAGTAAGGTTATACGATCGTTCAATCCCGCTTGGTTAATTTTCTCTTTTGCGTACAGATATTGTTCTTCTGAAATGGTCGTGGTTGTGACCTGACAGCCATATTCCTGCGCCATATAAATCGCCATCGCTCCCCAGCCAGTTCCTATTTCTAACACTTGATCATCGGGCTTTAGATCTAACTGTGCACACAGCCGCTGCATTTTATTCACCTGAGCTTGCGTTAGAGACTCTTCTTCATGAAGATACAGGGCGCTTGAATACAACATGTGATGGTCGAGAAACGTTTCATACAAATCATTTCCAAGATCATAATGATCCATGATATTACGTTTCGCTTGCTTAACTGAATTGTGTTTAAGCCAGTGACCAAGCTTAGTTAGCCACTGTTTTATCTTGCCCGATTGCTGTTCGACACTGTCTAACATCGTGAGGTTTTTGGCGACTAATTCAACGACTGCCGTTAAGTTCGGACTATCCCATAACCCTTCGATATAGGCTTCTGCACCACCGATACTACCACCACGCAATACACGTCTATAAAACTCAATATCATGAACATGAATTTCAGCTTGAAGCTCAGTTTGTCCAGCACCAAACAACACAGTTTGCGGTTCTCCAGACGCAAAATATTCCACGATAGATAAAGAGCCAACATTAAGTCTTGCTAACCCTTTCAATAACAGTGAACGCGCTCCTTTTTGCATCAACGTTTCTTTTTTTGGTAACGGCATTGAGGAACTGCTTAACATGAAGGATTCTCCTTATCTTGCTTATCCGTTTTTTTAGTGCGATTGGGATGATCGTATATTGGGGCACCTTTCCACCATAATTTGCAGGCTTCCCAGTAAATCCCGGCCATAACCTTAACCGTCATGATAGGTGTACGTAGCAACAGACGAATTAGTTCAGTTGATTGGAAAGGACGCGCGCTTAACAACATCGTTGCATCGAATTCTTTTTGATCTCGATAACAGGCTAAATGAATAAACAAACGCTGTTGAAGTGGTTTTAAGCGCCAATGATATTGCTGTTGAATTGGGTTAAAAGGTGACACGTGAAATGCCTTATTGTGCACCCAATTTTCTCTATGCTCACCTTCATCTGCGGGTATCGCATAATAATGACGCTCGTTCCATGGGGTATTACTGACTTCGGCCAATAAGTATTGCCACACATCGTTTTCATCATATATGTAATAAAAATTAACCGGGCTAAAATACAGCCCGAGGTAACGTAAGTGCAGCACTGCCGACACTCGTCCAGAAAAACGTTCACCGGTCAGTTGATACACTTTATCGAGCACCGCTTGTTTTAAATCGCCGTTCCCCACATAATCACTACGCTTGAGTCTCGCCCAATGCCACCAGCGTTCTCCCAAGCCCCACACCCTTGATTGGAGCTCGGGCCATTCATCCAGGTCGATACATGGCATGAACAGTCCATATTTTAGTGAGTGCTTAATCGGCACATAGCGGCTGTGCTTTACTTCACCAACAAATAAGTGACTATGCTTGATAGCCATCAGGCTGCCCCTTGCGTATGTTTTGCATCAAACTGAGCTTCTAATTGCGCGACAACGTCTAACGCACTTCGCACGCCATCTTCATGAAAACCGTTATACCAATACGCGCCACAAAACCAGGTATGTTGCGCACCATTAATCACAGCCCGTTTGCTCTGTGCAGCGATAGCCTCGATGGTAAATACTGGGTGCTCATAGGTAAATTGACGCAAAATTTTACTTGGATTGATCGCTTCGGTGCGATTGAGTGTGACGCAAAACGTTTGTGGTGCACGAATATGCTGCAAAATATTCATATTGTACGTAACAGCTGGCAGCCGGGCCTCTTCCCCTTGTTTTCCCTCTAACCAATAATTCCATGAAGCCCAGGCACGATGACGTTTAGGCAAAAGATCAGTATCAGTATGCAACACCACTTCATTGGGCTGGTAGGTCAGCGAACTCAATAGATTGGTTTCGTCTGTGGTTGGATCATCAAGCATTGCCAAGGCTTGATTACTGTGACAAGCAAATATCACTTCATCAAATCGTTCTTTCACCCCATTACTGACCACTTCAACCCCCAGTTGCCCTCTAATGACGCGAGTAACTGGACTATTGAGCCGTATTTTATGCGCAAACCCTTTGGTTAACGGTTCAATATAGCTTCGAGATCCTCCCTCTATCACATACCACTGGGGACGATTAGTAATATCAAGCAGGCCATGGTTTTGAAAAAAGCGGAGAAAGAAGTCCAATGGGAAATGGCGCATATCTGCCATGGTTGATGACCAAATGGCTGCCCCCATGGGTAAAATGTAGTTTTCACAGAAGTAGTCACTAAATCCATTCTTTAACAGAAATTCACCTAACGTAGAGTAACGTTGGTGAGTTTTGGCTGACTCTTTAGCAAGCTGATTAAAACGCAAAATTTCACGGATGAAACGATAAAATGTCACATTAAACCAATTGCGTTTCTGCGCAAATAACGTGCTTAGCGTATGACCGTTATACTCCAACCCATTACTATCATTACGGACACTGAAACTCATTTGAGTTGGGCGGCGCTTAACCCCAATTTCATCCATCAAACGGATGAAATTAGGGTATGTGCGATCGTTATAGACAATGAACCCAGTATCGATTGCATATTGCTGTCCTGCGACGTTGATATCAACCGTTGCGGTATGTCCCCCAATGTAATCATTCGCTTCATAAACGGTAACATCATGATGAGCGTGTAGATAATACGCTGATGTTAATCCTGAGATTCCTGAACCGATAATCGCAATTTTCATTTATTGCTCCCCTGTTCGCGGATCAAATTCTTCATTAATCTTTGCTGCCATGAGTATGGTAGCAGCGCGATAAGTCTAATCATGGTTGTAAAAACGCGAGGTACATAAATGTGCGGTTTACCTTTAGCGAGGCCCTTTCGGATGCCTAGTGACGCTTGCTGTGCTGAAATCATCATTGGCATAGAGAAGGTATTTTGGGCAGTTAATGGCGTTGCAACAAACCCGGGATAAACAACTGAAATTTCTACATGACTCGGACGCCATGCCACTCTTAATGCTCGAGCCAAATAAGTAATTGCCACCTTTGATGATCCATAGGCTTCTGCGCGAGGCATAGCCAGTTCCCCTGCGATAGAGCTTACAATGGCCACCCTATGCCCTGAGCGTACAAGAGGTTGAATGCCTTCGATACAATTAACAACACCTTGAAAATTAACCGCCATAACTCGAGAAATTAGGTTGCTATCAATAATGCCGTTATCAATATATTCACAGACCCCAGCATTCAAAATCCACAACTCAGGTTGAAAAGGCAGGCATTGCAACGCTTTCTTTGTGTCATCGATGTTGGTCACATCAAACGCTAATGGTGTGATATTAGGGGCAACCTGCTGCAAATCATGCAGCGCCTGTTGGTTACGACCACACGCTATGACCTGTGCTCCTTCCTTGGCGTAGTCGGTCGCAAGTTGCTTACCGATACCTGAACTAGCCCCAGTGATAAAAACCTTGAGGCTCATTGTCCTAACCTCTGCTTAATGGTTCGAATGATAGCGCCAACGCAAGGTACATTTTCGTAAACCATTTCTCCTAAATCAAAATAGTCACGGTGGTAAATAACTTTGTCGTGCTCAAAACGAATTTGCGAAATCCCCTTCACTGAAATGGTCGCTCCCCCCTTGAGCTTTGGGTGCTCTAATGCCATTGTCCAGACCAAGAAACCTCCATTGCCGGTTTGATGAGCTTCATGAATCGTAAAGCGGCAACCGGTAACATTAAGATATAACTGCTCAAAATAATGTTCGAGTGAAGAAAGCCCATTAATCTGATGGGCTGCATCTTCAAAAACGATATCAGGGTGGTAGATTTGCGACAGGGTATTTAAATTACTTTTACCGAGCTGTTGATAAAACTCCGCGACCGATTGAACATCCATGCTTAACCTCAAGCTTATACAAAACAATCTTCGTATAACTGATTTAAAATTAGTTCAGCTAAACGAGTTGCACAAAGAAAAATGAATAACTTGTGATTGATGTTTACGATAACGCGGGAAAAAAGATCAGTGAGTAAAGAAATGACTAGCAATAAAAAAGCCAGCATAAGCTGGCTTTATAGAATTAATGTGTGTCGGTTAATTATAAACGACGTAATGCATCAATTCGTTTTTCCAATGGAGGGTGGCTCATCAGTAACTCAGTTAAACTGCGTTTACCGTTAATGCCAAATGCCATCATAGAACCTTCCAATTGAGATTCATGGCTCATTTTCAAACGCTCTAGTGCAGCAATCATCTTCTGCTTACCCACTAACGAAGCTGAGCCTGCGTCCGCATAATATTCTCGGCGACGGCTATACCACATGGTAATAAAGCTTGCTAGGAAGCCAAACACTAATTCCAATACCGTCGAGACAAGGAAATAAACCATAAAGTTATTACCGCCCTCACCCTCTTCAGAATCGCGGCTAGAAATAATATTCGCCACAAATCGTGACAAGAAAATCACGAAGGTGTTCACCACGCCTTGCATCAAGGTCATGGTCACCATGTCACCGTTGGCGATATGGCTAATCTCATGAGCCAACACCGCTTCCGCCTCATCGCGCGTCATGCTATGCAATAACCCTGTTGAAACCGCCACGAGAGACTCATCGCGTTTGGCTCCAGTCGCAAAAGCATTCATATCAGGCGAATCATAAATTGCAACAGTCGGCATTCCAATACCCGCTTGCTGAGCTTGACGGCTCACTGTTTGCACTAGCCAGTGCTCCATTTCATTACGTGGGTTCTCTATAACGGAACCACCCACCGACATAAGCGCCATTTTCTTTGACATCAATAGCGAAATGAACGCGCCACCGAAACCAAATATTGCAGCAAAAACCAGTAATCCGGTCAGACTACCTGGTTTCATTCCGGTCACGGCGTAAACAATATTCAAAACAACACTTAGCACCAATACAACAGCAAGGTTGGTTGCTAGGAATAACAGGATTCGCTTCATTAACTTTCTCCAGATAAGACAGCTTTATTGTTAGCATTAGCACACTTAATTAGCTGAAGTGCACTGAACAGCTTTTATAGTTCTCTAATACATATAGTCTTAAATTTAAAAACAAGGTTAAGCAATAAATTGCAACAATTAGTTACTAATCAAGTAGAAGTGTAAACTCATCTCTTTAATCGGCAGCACTATCTCGAGTGACATCAAGAACCGAACCGCATTCTAAATCGAAAATGCATACACTGCATTCATAAAAAATGATATGCACATCAAATTGATGCAACACCTACTACTCTAGTCGAATTGAGCAATCTTACATCGTTATCTAAATTAAAAACTGTGTTTTCAAACTATGCCTGTTTCACATGTCCATTCAAACAGGCTAGCCTCAAGGTAAATCAGTAATGATGAGTATTACTGATTTGCTATCGATGTCTTAAGGATACTTGTCTCACTAAGGAAACTATCATGGCTGAAATGAAGAATTATCAAATGGCAATCGATTTACTGCGCTGCCACTTAGGGCTCACCGAAGAAGAAGCTAAACATCAACTCGGTTTAGACAAAACAAAAACGGTTGAGAAAAAAGATACGTCTGGTGGTATTAATTGGTTGGATTACTCGGAAGAGTAATATTTACATACGATAAATTCAATTGAAAAGGCCCTGAGATACAGGGCCTTTTCTTGATTCCTCTAGGATAAACTACGCGGTAATTTCCTCCACAAGCGCATCTAGGTGAATATATTTACCTAAATCTTGTCTTCTTGCACTTAAAAGATAAGGAATCTCTCCAAGTTTAGGTGCACCTAAACGCTGTTCTAAAATGTCGATAATATCCGCGTAATGTTCAGTACCAGGATTGATTCGGTTAGCAACCCAACCCGCTAACTCTAACCCATCTGCTTTAATCGCTTCTGCGGTTAAAAATGCATGGTTTAAACACCCCAATTTAATACCAACGACTAAAATAACCGGGATTTTTTCCTTTTTTACCCATTCCGACAAACACTCGGTTCTCGAGATAGGCACACGCCATCCACCCGCGCCCTCTACGACAACCACATCGGCTTTCTTTTTATTCTCTTTTAAAGCAGAACTTAATACTGAATATTCAATACTGATATTTTCATAATCAGCAGCAATATGTGGTGACGCAGGCAACTCAAGCGCATAAGGGTTCACCTTTTCATAGGGTACCTCTTGTGTCGCCGCTTTCATGAGTTGCAATGCATCATCATTACGAAAGCCCTCGGTGGTTTTCTCACATCCAGCGGAAATGGGTTTATAACCGACCGTAGTTAATCCTTGGGCAGAAAACGCCTGAAGAATCGCTTTAGACGTCACTGTTTTGCCTACATCGGTATCCGTACCCGCTATAAAAAATACATGACTCATCGAAGAATAACCCCTAAACAAACTTGATAGGTAGCAGGCAATACACCGTCATCATTTTTGAACTCTTGATATGACTCTTCTAATCGAGCCAAAACCTGCTTATTGAATGCTGCCGTGATACGACCCGGAACGTGGTTAGCACCAATTCCCTTGAGATCTTTCATCAAAGAAACTGCAGTGTTATACCAAACCGTCATTGCTTGAAAGTTTAGAGTAGTGTCGAAATTGCCAGATTGCGCTAACGCAATTTTTACCTGATTAGCCGATAGGAAATGATTAATGTGTTGATATGAATCAACTGTTGACCATGCGATTTTTAATTCGTTGAGTGATCCATCCACCAAGGTAGAAAAAAAGCCTTTCCCTCCCTTTCTAAGTATTCTGTTCATTTCTTTCAATGGAATAGCGAGATCATCACACCACTGTAATGCTAAATTTGAGAAGACATAATCAATACTCTTATCAGCGAAAGGCAGTAGCTCAGCATCAGCAAGGTGATAACTCATCTGATTATTGCCACAACGCTCTTGGGCTTTAGTCAGCATATGGGATGATAAATCAACACATATCACCTGTGCTCCCCGAGATTTCAGTTCAGAAGAAAAGTAACCGGTGCCACAACCAAGATCGAGTACACACCGCCCTGTCAGATCGTCAGGAACCCGCTTTAATAGTTCGTGACCTACATCGCATTGAAAATGGGCATGGTTATCATAGTTATCTGCAGCTTTTGAAAAGGATTTCGCCACTTGCTGTTTATCTACCGAGAAGGTTAACACATTAGAATTACTCGTCATTTAAGGCCTCTTCATACAGACTTTCTAATACTCGACCAAGAGCAAAAACTTGCTTGGTAGTATGTGATGCATTAAGAGTAATTCTTAAGCGAGCACTTCCTTTTGGTACAGTAGGAGGCCGTATTGCTGTGGTCCAAAATCCTTTTTCTTTAAGGAAATGAGACCATTCCATCGCTGTGATATTACCTCCAACGATAAAAGGCTTGATTGGCGTTTCGGTGGCCACATAACCGGGTAAATGACTTGTGGCCTCACAATACGCTTGGTTGAGCTCAGCGAGATGTTCTCGGCGCCACGATTGAGTCTGTAACATAGTGAGCGAATGCGATAGCGCATAGGCTTGCGCCGCTGGCATTGCGGTTGAATAAACATAATGGCGAGCAAATTGCAGTAGATATTCAGTCACTGCATGGCTCGCTAACACAGCGGCTCCCGATATTCCCGCCCCTTTACCAAAAGTAACCACCAAAATATCAGGACTTATCCCTGCACGAGCACAACTTCCTCGACCATCGGGGCCCCAGACGCCAAGGCCATGAGCATCATCAACCATCAGCCATGCGCGGTCTTTCGTTTGCTGCATCATCTGTGCGAGTGGCGCTGCATCACCATCCATGCTAAATACGCCTTCAGTGACAACAAGCGTGTCCTCTTTCTCCGGCAGTAAGCGTTGTAAATGCCCAAGGTCATTATGTTTAAAACGGCGCATGGTCGCGGTAGATAACATGCCTGCTTCAATTAATGAGGCGTGATTAAGTTTGTCTTGTAAAACTACATCATCCTTTTCTAAAAGAGTCAGTAACACTGCTTGGTTAGCACTAAAACCCGAGTTAAATAGCACTGCACCTTCAAATCCCAACCATTCACATAACTGATCGGTTAATCGGGCGTGAGCTGGACTGAATCCAGTCACTAGTGGCGATGCGCCACTGCCACATCCGTACAAGCGAATGCCCTGTTGCCAAGCATCTGCCAGCTCTTTAGAGCTGGCTAACCCTAAATAATCATTACTTGAGAAGTTAATCGCTTGCCTCTGGTTAGAGGTAATTACCTGCTCTTTCACTCGTTCAAGTACCACTGGGCTGCGAGTCAATCCTTGTGCTTCACGCAGCGACAATGCCTCTTGAATGCGCCGTTTAAAGACTGGCATCATAGAATAGATCATCCTCACTAGGGCGAGCTACAACACGTTCAATCACTTGATCTAATAGTTCATTAGCCGTGATGTCATCCGGTTTTTGTGCCACTTCATGCCGATTAATACCGAGCTTTTTAAATAGTTGTAAGTCACTATCCTCATTCGGATTAGGCGTTGTTAGCAATTTACAGCCATAAAATATTGAGTTAGCACCCGCTAAGAAACAAAGCGCCTGCATTTGTTCATTCATCTTTTCTCGCCCGGCAGATAGGCGCACCGCAGAACGTGGCATCATAATTCTCGCTGCAGCGATAAGGCGAATGAAATCAAAAGGATCAACGTCATCAGAATTTTCTAACGGTGTACCTTTAACTTTGACCAGCATATTAATCGGTACACTTTCTGGCGGAACGGGCAAATTGGCGAGTTCGACTAGTAAGCTAGCCCGGTCTTGCTGGCTTTCCCCCATGCCAATAATGCCACCTGAGCAAATCTTCATTCCCGCATCACGCACATGTTCTAAGGTATCTAAACGGTCTTGGTAGGTACGAGTGGTAATAATTTGACCGTAATACTCAGGGGAGGTGTCTAAATTATGGTTATAGAAATCTAACCCTGCTGCCGCAAGCTCCTGTGCTTGGTGTTCATTAAGCATGCCGAGAGTCATACACGTTTCTAAACCTAGTTTTTTCACGCCAGTGATCATTTGCTTGATATAAGGCATGTCGCGCTCTTTCGGATTCTTCCACGCAGCTCCCATACAAAACCGGGTTGATCCTGCTTGTTTCGCTTTTTGCGCCGCTTCCAGCACTTGCTCAACTTCCATTAAGCGCTCTTTCTCCACCTGAGTCGTATAGTGCGCACTTTGTGGGCAGTACTTACAATCTTCAGGGCATGCACCTGTTTTGATCGATAACAAGGTACTGACTTGTACATGATTATGGGGATGATAAGTCCGATGTACGGTTTGAGCCCGATAAACGAGCTCCATAAACGGTAAATCGAGTAACTCAGCAACTTCAGAAACAGACCAGGTATGACGAACTTCCACGTGTAATTCCCTAATTTTTTTAGTTTTCTTGTTGGCTAGTCTATAACTAACCGCTAAACTGTCAACAAAATTTAATATTTAAAGTTTACAAGTGATCGCATTATGACAATTGATTTGGACTTTGATCGCCAACATATCTGGCATCCTTATACCTCGACCGTTGATCCACTCACTTGCTACCCCGCTCACTCAGCGCAAGGTGTATATATTTATCTTGAGGATGGTAAAAAACTGATAGATGGGATGTCGTCATGGTGGGCTGCCATTCACGGCTATAGCCACCCTCGCTTAGTTAACGCTGCCAAAAATCAAATTGATAAGATGAGCCATGTCATGTTTGGCGGGTTAACACATCAACCAGCCATTGATGTCTGCGAGAAATTACTGGCGTTGACCCCCGAACGTCTAGATAAAGTATTCCTCGCAGACTCGGGGTCGGTTGCCGTTGAAGTCAGCTTAAAAATGGCATTGCAATATTGGTATAGTCGCGGTGAATATCGCCCACAATTTCTGACAATTAGTAAGGGATATCATGGTGATACATTCGCAGCGATGTCGGTCACCGACCCTAATAATTCAATGCACAGTATGTATAAAGGCTTTTTGCCTCAACACATTTTTGCTGATGCGCCGCAATTAGGATTTAGGGATACGTGGGATTACCGCGATATCGAAAGTTTTGCTGACCAACTACGGGATAATCACCACAAGATCGCGGCGGTCATTCTAGAACCTATCGTTCAAGGGGCAATAGGGATGCGTATTTACCACCCGCAATTTTTGACCGAAGTTCGCCGATTATGCGATCAATATGGTGTGCTACTAATACTCGATGAGATTGCCACCGGATTTGGTCGAACAGGGAAATGTTTTGCATTCGAACACGCAAACATCGTTCCAGATATCCTCTGTGTAGGAAAAGCGTTAACGGGTGGGTTTATGACGCTATCTGCAACGATCACCACGACAAAAATTGCTGATACAGTCAGTGGTGGCAAAGCGGGTTGCTTTATGCATGGCCCAACCTTTATGGGGAACCCTTTAGCCTGTGCAGTCGCGGCTGAGAGCTTGAGTATGATAAGTGAGGGAACATGGCAGCGTGAAGTACAGCGCGTAGAAAACATTTTTGCCGATGAACTTCCCCGTATTAGCCAGCATCCCCAAGTTAAACATACCCGCTGGATTGGTGCCATTGCCGTGATTGAAACTCACCACCCCGTCAATATGGAAATTATCCAAGCACTATTTGTGGCTAATGGCGTCTGGATACGTCCATTTGGTCATCTTATTTATCTGATGCCTCCGTTTATCAGCCAAAATGAGCACATTTATGCGCTCATTTCAGCGATTGAGCTTGCGCTGAATACGCCAGAGTGCTTTAAGCCAATCGCAGCTTCTATTGATTAATTAAATCAACATAATGCTGCCACATTTCAAGTGCTTCATCGTAGGCTTTATCGCGATCTTGATATTCGGTAAACAGCAGCGCCGCTACCGTAGAAACAACACTATTTGCCATTGCGATATGCTGATCTGTAGGTGTGCCTAATTGACATTGAATGGGTGTCGATAATTGTTCACTATAGCGCTCTTGCCAGTAATGTTCTTCAACGCCTTGCGGCGTACTCACATAGAGAGTTTGGCTAACCTTGGGATTATATTCAGCTTCTCCAGATTGGCCTTTGATTGAAATAACCGTATGAGAGTTCTGCCCGACTTCATTTTCAACTTCAGCATGTAAACGAGCAAAACCGGGGTGGAAGCTACCACGAATGCCATAAGTGCCACCACCGGGATTTAAGGTACGTACCACCGTATTGATTGGCGATTTCAAACCAAACTTATGCTTCCAATTCAACATATGTAATGCTTTAGGGGCAAAAGCATGGAGTGGCAGATACACAATGTTCCCTTGGAGGAATAACTGTTTTGCATCTTCAGCCGACTCTGCCACTGGAATACTCAACGCCGCTAAATAGGGCTCAGCATATTCCCGTTCCACAGCAGGATCGTCGTAACCATGCAATAACACCTTTTTACCTTGCTTTGCCAATAAGGTAGCGGCAATCAAATACCAAGGTAAACCGGTCGCAGCGCGTTTTCCCGCATAAACTGGCCAGTCAATATCACAGCCAATAGCAGGAATTCGTTGCTGGAACGCTTTTACGAAGCCAGCAATTTCTTGTTTTGATTCATTTTTAACGCGAATAAGCATTAATAAAACACCCATCTGGTCATCATCAACCTGACCATTTAAATAATCATCCATCACTTGATAGGCTTGTTCAAACGTCAATGATTGACGACTACGCTCCCCACGCCCAACGGTGCGAATGCATTCCACTATATGACTCATTAGAACCTCAAGATAATTCCCTTTATGGTGATACTTATCGCAGACAGTAACCATAATTTAATCAGGGTTTTATTGTTATTACGCCACAGTTTGTCTGTTTATAGGGGGAGTTGCAATGAAGGTTTTACACTAATTTATTCTTAGATATACCAGAATCGCAGCCATTTTTATGGCAATAAAAAGGCGCAGCTTCAAAATGAATTCTGCGCCTTTGACAACAAGTTATCTTTAATCAAAGTAAGTAATGCACAACGCGTACCAACATCTACGTACGGAAATACAAGCCTTATTGACAATACTCTATCCCAATCACCCCAATTTGGTGCAATCAAGCGCCAAAAAGTTACTGAGATTTACTTTGGTTAATATCTTCATCAGAAGATTCGCGACCGATCGTCACAAATTCTTCAATTAAATCATCATCGCTATCACCGCGCAATATCTCTTCTTCGACTCTCTCAGCTTCTTGTTGAGCCAGTAACTCATCTTCAATGGGCTGAATTAAGGACTTCAATTCAACTAAGCAAGACCCACAGTTGGTCCCACACTTAAGATTTTGCTGAAGATCATTTAACGAAACTTGATTACTTTCTTCTATTGCTCCCAAAATATGATGATCTGTCACTCGATAACAAGCACAGATCAGGCGGCGGCGTACTTTTGAACTGGAAAAGGCCATTAACGGATCAAGGGCTAATGGTTGTCCAATTAGCGCGACACCTTGTAGATAATCCATTTCAATTGGCGCATCCGACACGGCGAGCAAGCCAGTAATTCTCATAAGACCAAGTGGTTCATCTCGTTTTACCGTGATCATCATCCAGCACTCGTCCAGTTCCCAGCGTAAAATCTTCTCACCACGAATCAAACGAAAGTCATCTTGAGTCAGCTGTTTTATGTTGGCAAAACGCCAAATGCCACAATGATGTTCCTGCTGAAAACAGCGATAATCGCTACTTGGCAAAGGGCGTTCATGACCGATATACAATCCATATGAGCCCATCTCTACCGCTTCAATTTCTACTGGCCAAGATTTGAAGGCGGGTTGTCCAGACAGATCATCAACCTCACATCCAATCGCACGATTCACGTTCGATTTTCCACCATAACGATTTGCCCAGTGGATGGACATGAACAATTGCTGACCGCGTAAACCATCATCTACGGCGACACGTGCGTATACAGGGGCAGAATATTTATCACGCCGAATTTGAGCAATATATCCAGGCGTTAAATAGAGCCGCTTTAAGCTAGCTGAATTTAGATAGACAGTGGGTTCGACCTCATTAGAAGCTAAGCGAGGGATAGAGCCAGTTCGGGTCATGGTATGCCATTGGTCGCGATGTCGCCCTGAATTCATCCACCACTGATCATTATTCACCTCTGGCGGAGAAACCCAGACAAAACGGGCGCGTCCATCTGGTGTAGAGAAAACACCGTCAGCAAAGGGACGTTTACTCTCAAAAGGCCACGCTCGAGGCTGCCAAGTAGAATATTGCTGATCAGTAATACCAGCCAAGCGCGATAAGTGAAACTGATACGGACTGGTTTCATTAATTGCGGTGAGTCCGGCATATTCGCGGAAAATAGCCGCTTCGTTAGGAAACTCAAATCCATTATGCGTCGCGAGTAACTCACACAGTTTTCCACCAACTTGGCAAATAGACCACCAATCCGGTTTGGCCATGCCAGGTGCTGAGGTAAAAGCACGCTGCCGGCTTAATATTCGGCCAGCATTCGTCACCATTCCGCGCTTTTCTCCCCATCCTGAAGCTGGCAAGACAACATCAGCGTACTCGAGCGTGTCACTATCAGCGCTAATATCGGACACAATGACGCAAGAGCAGCGCCTTAATATTTGTCTGACCTTGTCGCTATCTGGCATTGATATGGCTGGATTAGTACCAATAATCCACAGTACTTTGATCTGTCCAGCTTCGATAGCATCGAACATATCAATCGTTTTCAAACCTGGTTTATTGGCAATAACAGGCGATTGCCAATAATCTTGGACAGCTCGGGTAGATTGCGGATCGAACCCGCGATGCACCGCAAGTTGAGTCGATAGCACGCCAACCTCTCTCCCCCCCATCGCATTGGGTTGCCCAGTTAATGAGAAAGGTCCACATCCTGGTTTTCCAATTTTTCCAGAGGCCAGATGGCAGTTAATGATTGCGTTAGCTTTATCTACCCCAGTTTGAGATTGATTCACCCCTTGGCCAAACATCGTAATAGCGGTCAGACTGGTCATAAACCAATCATAAAACTTACGTAAATCATCCCATTCGACATTGAGATTGGCACCAATCGCATGCAGTTGATATTTCACTTCTTGTAAATGGCGCCATACATCGCCAAAGCCATCAGTACTTTGCTTGATGTACTTCGAATCAACCGCCCGATTGTCGATCATGTAACGTAGCAGGCCATTAAATAGCAACACGTCGCCTTCACTTTCAATGCATAAATGCAGATCAGCTTGACGAGATGTCACCGTTTCACGTGGGTCAATCACCACCAGCTTGAAATTGGGGTTGTTGGCGCGCGCCGCTTCAATACGACGATACAATACCGGGTGCGTCCAAACAGAGTTAGCCCCGACTAAAATGAGCATTTCAGTCTGTTCTATATCATCGTAATTAACCGGAACCACATCCTCGCCAAAAGCACGAATGTGGGCCGATACAGCCGACATCATACAAAGGCGAGTATTCGTTTCGATATTGGAAGAGCCAACAAACCCTTTCATCAGCTTGTTCGCAACATAGTAATCTTCGGTCAATAATTGTCCCGATAGATACATAGCAACCGATTCAGGACCATATTGGGCAATCGCGGAGAACATCCGCTCCGCTATCTCATCGGTGGCCTGTTCCCACGATACTTCTGTACCTTGAATTGTCGGCACAAGAAGGCGCCGAGGTGATTTGACACACTCCGACAACGCGGCTCCTTTTGTACAAAGTAGCCCTGCATTGGCCGGATGTGATTCATCCCCAACGATATCTGTTCGTTTGATTTCGATTCCGCATCCAACCCCACAATAAGGACACGTGGTTTTCATTGAATCTTTGGACATAAAGAGGCCGCTGAATCTCCTGAGCGAAAAAAGACTACTATTTTTATGGGAACGAATATTGGTACTAATGAAATGTCACATTCGCCCATTTTTATTGTAGACGTCGTTCGACGACTTAGGGTATTGCGGGGAATGTTTTAATGTACGGGGTAACTATATCGTTGGGTTATAGGAGTAAAATACCTCTATGGAGGTAAAAATAAAAAAAGCCAACGCTAGGCGCTGGCTTTAAACAAAGTCAATATCACTTAAGGGCGATTCATATTACCCAAATGTGTGATTAACCAATGTGAGTTTGACCATTCATGTACTTCTGTAGAACTTGTGGAATCTCTACACGGCCATCTGCTTGTTGGTAGTTTTCCAACACAGCAACCATAGTACGACCTACAGCCAAACCAGAACCGTTTAGGGTGTGTAGCAGCTCAGGTTTTTTCTCGCTTTTACGACGGAAACGAGCTTGCATACGACGCGCTTGGAAATCCCACATATTTGAACATGAAGAAATCTCACGGAATGTATTTTGCGCAGGAACCCAAACTTCCAAATCGTAAGTTTTACGAGCACCAAAACCCATATCACCCGTACATAGAACGACTTTACGGTAAGGAAGCTCAAGAAGTTGCAGCACTTTCTCAGCGTGACCAGTGAGTTCTTCAAGTGCGTTCATTGAATCTTCTGGTTTCACAATTTGAACTAATTCGACTTTATCGAATTGGTGCATACGAATCAAACCACGTGTATCACGACCGTAAGATCCTGCTTCAGAACGGAAACATGGTGTGTGAGCGGTCATCTTAAGAGGCAGTTGATCTTCCTCTAGAATTTCGTCACGAACCAAGTTAGTCACTGGCACTTCTGCAGTTGGGATCAAAGAAAGACGGCGTAGCTCTTCATCATCAACTTTTTCTGTTAGTGGTTCTGTGTGGTAAAGATCAGCGCCAAATTTTGGTAGCTGACCAGTGCCGTACAAGCTGTCTGCGTTCACTAGGTAAGGAACGTATAGTTCTGTGTAACCGTGTTGCTCTGTGTGCAGGTCCAACATGAATTGTGCGATTGCGCGATGCAAACGAGCAAATTGACCTTTCATTACTACAAAACGTGCACCGGTCAATTTGGTTGCGCTAGCGAAATCTAGCCCATCACCCATTTCACCGAGATCAACATGATCTTTCACTTCAAAATCGAAAGTTTTTGGTGTACCCCAACGTGAAACTTCTACGTTGTCGTTTTCGTCTTTACCATCCGGTACTTCATCCGCAGGGATATTAGGGATGCCAAGAGCAATTGAATCGAGTTCAGTTTGAACAGCGGCCAATTCCACTTTTTTTGCATCCAAATCGTCACCTAAAGTGCCGATCTGTTTTTTGATCTCTTCAGCGCCATCTTTATCGCCGGCAGACATCAATTGACCAATTTGTTTGGAGATGGAGTTACGCGTGGATTGTAAATTTTCAACTTCGACTTGAATGGATTTGCGTTTCTCTTCAAGTGTACGAATAGTGTCTACGTCGAGCTTATAGCCACGACGCGCGAGTTTTGCTGCTGTTTCATCCAGCTCAGCACGAAGTAATTTAGAATCCAGCATTGCTAATCCTATGCTTTATTTGATTAACGAAAAGATACACTTGCGCATTTTTTGACCACGTAAATGTATATTGAAATTTACCTTGTCAAAGATAACGAAAAGCCACTATTTTTCATAGCGCTTTTGTTGGCTTTTTGCGTCTAAATCGGCCAAATACTCTAACTTTTGTCCAATTTTAGTTTCCAACCCTCGATTTGTTGGTTGGTAGTAGCAAGTTCCGGTCATTTCTGGGGGTAAATAACGCTCACCCGCAGCGTATGCACCCGGTTCATCATGGGCGTATCGATATTCAGCGCCGTAGCCCATATCTTGCATCAAAGAAGTGGGGGCATTTCGCAAATGCAACGGAACGTCATATTCAGGCCCGTTTTGAGCATCAGCAAGTGCTTGTTTCCAAGCGCTATAAACCGCATTACTCTTCGGTGCGCAAGCTAAATACACAATGGCTTGAGCAATGGCACGCTCCCCTTCAGCGGGTCCAACACGAGTAAAACAGTCCCAAGCAGACAGCGCCACTTGCATCGCACGCGGATCGGCATTACCAATGTCTTCTGATGCAATAGCCAGTAAACGACGGGCGATATAAAGAGGATCGCATCCAGCTGTCATCATCCGAGCTGCCCAGTAAAGAGCGCCATCTGGGTTAGAACCACGAATTGATTTATGCACAGCAGAAATAAGGTCATACCACATATCACCTTTATTATCGAAGCGGGATACTTTTTCTCCAGCGACTTCGGCTAATAACGCGAGTGTAATCTGCTTTGTACCTAATGCATCCTCTTGCGCCATATCATAAAGCAACTCTAGATAATTGAGCGACATACGGGCATCACCATTAACTAGCTCAGCCAAACGCTCTAGGGCATTGTCATGGAATTGGGCTGATATGTTACCTAAACCCCGCTCTTTATCGGTAATGGCTTGATTTAGTGCCTCGAGAATTTCTTCTTTATTGAGTGATGTCAGCTTGTAGACACGAGCGCGTGAAAGCAATGCATTATTGAGCTCAAATGAGGGATTTTCTGTCGTCGCCCCAATAAAAGTGACCGTGCCATCTTCAATGTGTGGCAAAAAAGCGTCTTGTTGCGATTTATTGAAACGATGCACTTCATCGACAAACAGAATCGTCCGTCGCCCCGTCATCTTGTTTTCGCGCGCCTTCTCAATCGCAGCGCGAATGTCCTTCACCCCTGAAGTTACAGCAGAAACACGCTCGACTTCAGCATTGGCATAGTGAGCTGCCACTTCAGCCAAAGTGGTTTTCCCCGTGCCTGGTGGTCCCCACAAAATCATAGAGTGAATATGACCAGATTCTAAAGCTCGACGCAGTGGTTTACCCACGCCTAAAATATGTTGCTGACCAATATATTGCTCCACCGTTTGTGGACGCATACGTGCAGCAAGGGGACGAAAATCTTCGTCCCCTGAAAAATCTAAACTGTAGTTATTGTTCACCGTCACGACTCCCCTATTTCAGCTCACTGAGAGCGTCATACTGAGTGGGTGTTGAATAGGTGGGATTATTTACGTTGGTCGTCAACTTCTACGCCTTCAGGCAGTTGGAATATAAATAAACCGGCCTCTGGTTTTCCTACCTTAACATCACTAAAAGTAAACAAGCTTTTTTGCCCATCCTGCTCAATCACATTAAAGCCTTTAACGATACCTTTGGCAGTAATGTCGATTTGAAACTGGCCTTGGTTAGTATCCGCATCGGTAGGAATAAGCGTAAAGACATCGCCTTTTTCTTGGACTCGGTAAGCATCCCAGTCACTCTTACGATTACGGGTTAATAACACAAATGGTGTCTGTTCAGTCGCTTGATCAGGATTATAAATAGTGACTTGTTCAATAAATGGATTGTAATACCATAACGTTTTACCATCAGAAACTAGCAGGTTTTCATCCGGAGTCTTAGTTTCCCAACGAAAAAGATTCGGACGAGAGATGTTCACATAGCCATTGCCATCTACGACGACTTCTCCATCTGGGCTGATGACTTTTTGTTGAAACTTAGCACTGAACCCATCGGTCAACGCCAAACGATCACTTAATACATCTTTTGGTGCAGCCAAAACAGAAAAACTACAAAACGCCAATGCGGCAACCCATTTTTTCATTATTTAATCTCTCCAAGATTTTTAAGCCAACTGATATTTTATGACTAACGATGACTCGTGCATTACGGGGCGAGACCCTCATATATAATAATTATTGCCAACGTTAGTGTCAGTGTCGTGTTTGAATTTTTGTTTTAACGTCCACAACACTGTTTGAATTTTTTCCCGCTACCGCAAGGGCAACTGTCGTTACGCCCCACCGTTTTATACGGATTAATTTTCTGCGCCTGAGCCCCTAATAAACATTCATCGGCTGCCATAGCGACTTCCTGTACCATCACATCAAGCTGCGGTAGCAAATCACTTAATTGCGGTGGATGTTCAATCCCTGCAGCGCGCATTTGTGCTTGGGTTTGCTCTTCATCAAGCGCCAACATAAATGTGGTTAATAACGCTTGCAACATGCGCAAGGCACCATCACTGACGACAGCCTGCTGCCACTTGTCTTCAATCAGCGGCCATAAAGCCATAAAACCCGAGGCAAGTTCACTGAGGACATCAGAATCACTTTGAATAAGCTCAAGCAACGGATATTGATTCGCTTTAATGACTTGATATTGAGTTTGCAGATGATCATGAACTTGTTTAACAAACACCGAGTCTGCATCAGGAAACAGCTCTGATAACCAACGATTTGGATCTAAAGGTTCAGTGGTAAAGTTAGCCGCTAAGACTACCCCTTCAATAAACGGCGCCGACACATCATATTCAGCCACATTCAGTTCAATAAATTGGTAACTCATACCGCTCTCTTATCAATAGTTAAGTCGAGCATTATACCCAAGTGTTTGCCAGATGCACGCATCGCCCGTGGTTGCCTATGCTTTAACCAAACTGAAATCAACATCGACCAAGTCGTGACATTTGTATCACTCCACACTACAATCTCGCGTCCCAAATACCAAGATAGACGATTATGCGTGTAATTTTAGGCCCGATGGAGGGCGTGTTAGATCATTTGATGCGAGAAATGCTGACAGAAATCAACGATTATGATTTCTGCGTAACAGAGTTCGTGCGGGTCGTTCACCAACCACTCCCCGACCATGTGTTCTATCGCCTCTGCCCAGAGTTAAAGAACGGTTCACGTACGCAAGCTGGTGTGCCCGTTAAAGTTCAACTCCTTGGCCAAGAGCCTAAATGGATGGCAGAAAATGCCGTTCGCGCCGCAGAATTGGGGGCCTATGGTATTGACCTCAATTTCGGTTGCCCAGCTAAAACCGTCAATAAAAGCCGCGGTGGCGCAGCACTCCTGCAAGAGCCTGAGTTAATTTATCAAGTGGTTAAAGCTTGCCGTGATGCGGTAGACAGCCGTATCCCAGTTTCGGCAAAAATTCGTTTGGGTTGGGAAGATCCTAACGACTGCTTTGAAATCGTTGATGCAATCGATCAAGCTGGATCAGATGAGCTAACGATACATGCCCGCACCAAAGTTGGCGGTTATAAAGCGCATGAAATTAAGTGGGAATACATCGACGACATCCGCAAAAAAACCGCGATGCCGATTATAGCGAATGGAGAAATTTGGTCTTATCAAGATGGCCAAGATTGTATCGCAGCCACTGGGGTGCAAGATGTCATGGTATGTCGAGGGGCATTTAATATTCCTAACCTTGGTAATATGGTGAAACGTAACGAAGCTCAAATGCCTTGGGTAGACGTGGTTGATTTGTTATTGCGCTATTCCCAATATGAAGTTCGCGGCGACAAGCACAAATACTATCCAAACCGAGTTAAACAGTGGTTCACCTATTTACGCAAAGCGTATCCGGAAGCAAAAGAGCTGTTTCACGATATTCGTACGTATATGGAAGTAGAACCGATTGTGGAACATATCGAGCGTTATCGCGACAGTTTAGACAAATAGCAGAGATATAAAAAGAGAGCGCAACCGCGCTCTCTCATCATTGGAGGCAATAGAAAGGTACTAAGACAGTAGCAGAGCATCGTCAGTCAGCTCTTCTCCACGTACTTTAGTAAACATCTCTAACAGATCTGGGACATCCATATTAGCGCGTTGCTCTCCTGCGACATCAAGCACAATATTCCCCTGATGAAGCATCACTGTACGATCACCACACGCTAACGCATCTTTCATCGAGTGTGTCACCATCATGACCGTCAACTTAAATTCTTCAACGATGCGTTTCGTCAAGTCGATGATAAACGCGGCCATTCTTGGGTCCAACGCTGCGGTATGTTCATCAAGTAACAGCAATTGACTATCGGCCAGTGTTGCCATCACCAAACTGACCGCCTGCCTCTGACCACCAGACAGTAAGCCAATACTGTCACTCAAACGATCTTCCAGCCCTAATCCTAATATACTGATGCGCTCTTGAAAGAGCTTACGGCGATTCCCTGATAGAGAAAGGCTCCAGCCACGACGTTTACCACGCATGTAGGCTAGCGCCATATTCTCTTCAATGGTTAACGATCCGCAGGTACCGGCAAGTGGATCTTGGAAGACTCGCGCACAGAGGCTAGCACGTTGATCAACAGTAAGACGAGTCACGTCTTTTTCACCAATCAACACTTTGCCCCCCACCATAGGGGTTTCACCGGTGACGGCCCCTAACAAGGTCGATTTACCCGCCCCGTTTGAACCAATAACCGTCAAAAACTCACCTTTTGGCACTTCTAAATTCACGCCACGTAAGGCCCTATTTTCCAAGACAGTACCCGGGTTAAAGGTGACTTGAATATCTTCTAAACGAATCATGCCGCACCTCCAGATACTTTTCTCGCTTGTAATTTTCCTTTCATTTTTGGCATAACGAGCGCAAGTGCAACCAATATGGCCGTTACTAAGTTAAGGTCCGATGCTTGTAAACCGAACATGCCAGAACTTAGCGCAAATGCTACAGCTAACCGATACAACACCGAACCGACAATCACCGCTAAGATAGCTACCCAGATTTTCTTGCCGGGAATCAAAGTTTGCCCCAAGATGACGGCAGCCAATCCCACTACAATCGTACCGACACCTGAAGTCACATCAGCAAAGCTATTGGTTTGGGCAAATAGTGCCCCAGCAAAACCAACAAAACCGTTTGATAACGCTAAACAAAAGTAGGTGTAGAAACCCACACTGGCCCCTTGAGCCGCTACCATACGTGTATTTACGCCAGTCGCACGCATCCCAAGGCCAAAATCACTGTTTAATAAACGCACGATAAACCATGCTGAGAACAGTACTAATACCCCCACCACAATTGGCCGGACATACATAGGATCACCCCACGCTTCAAATGGCGTGAGTATGGTATCTTGTCCTAACAGTGCAATATTAGGGCGTCCCATAATACGAATATTGATTGAGAAGGCAGCAATACTTGTCAAAATAGATGCCAATAAATTTAGAATGCCACAACGAACCGTTAAAAACGCCGTCACCCATCCTAGTGCTGCACTGACAATGATCGCCATGATAGTGGCAACCCATGGATTAATGCCCGCGACAATGGCTGTTGCAGCAACAGCGGCACCCATAGGAAAGGTACCATCGACGCTTAGGTCGGGAAAATCCAACACACGGAACGTAAGGTAAACGCCAAGAGCAACCAATCCGTAAATTAATCCGAGCTCTAATGCACCAAAAAACGCAAAAGCAGACATACTTACTCCCTTTTCTGCTTAATAAAATAACGAGGCTTGGGTCTTGTCATCACTAATGATGAGAGACAATGAGCACTCCTTAGCTCATTAATATTCAATCACCAAAGCGAAGGCGACCCGCCTTCGCTTTGGTGTATATCACTATTTAACGATGAATTGTTCTTATAATGTCTTAGTCGCGCGATCTAATACCGATTGTGGAATTTTAAAGCCGAGTTTGTCTGCAGCGGTTTTGTTAATCACTAAGTCAGACCCCGTTGCAACTTTCACATCAATATCACCGGGCTTCTTACCATTTAAGATATCAACGACATAATCCGCAGTTTGCAAACCGATTTGGTAATAATCAAAACCAAGGCTAGCAATCGCACCACGTTTCACGTAGGAAGTTGCCGCACCAAACACAGGGGTTTTAGCCTGATTGGCAGCCACAACCATGCCCTCAAATGCACTGGCAACGGTGTTATCAATCAAAGCATAAATAATGTCGGATTGGCCAGCAATTGCCTGAGTCGCAGATTGAACGTCAGCACTTTTCAACGCAGTGGCTTTCACAATTTTAATGTTGTTTTTTGCTGCTGCGACTTCCAAAAGTTCCATCAGACTGACTGCATTAGCTTCACCCGGATTGTATACCACTCCCACTTTTTTCACGTTTGGCATTAACTCTTTAATTAACGCGATATGCTGTGCGACTGGTGAAAGATCGGAAAGTCCGGTTACATTTTTTCCAGGGTGTTTCAGCGTTTTCACCAGCTTAGCACCAACAGGGTCGGTCACAGCGGTGAATACGACGGGAATTGTCCGTGTCATCGCAACTAGCGCTTGAGCGGTTGGCGTGGCAATACCCACTAACACATCTGGCTTTTCACCCACAAACTCGCGGGCAATTTGCACGGCTATCGCAGGATTCCCTTGTGCAGTTTTATAATCGAATTTGAGGTTTTTACCTTCGATATAACCTTTTTCTTTTAAACCATCGAGTAGCCCTTGGCGAGTTGCGTCTAAAGCGGGGTGTTCAACAATTTGAGAGACGGCAACCGATACTGTTTTGGCAAGAATGGTTGGGGAAGAGAGTAATGTCGCCCCTGCAAGAACTGCGGTAGCGAATAGTTGGCCTGCTTTCATCTTAACTCCTTGATTACATACCTAAACGTACACGTCAATCACATCAACAACCTTGTCAGTGATTCACAACGAGTGTTCATGCCTTGTACGGCACATTAGGTAATAAAGCACACATATTCTTCTGAACAATTTGGCTTTAATAACGCGTATCATCGACATTACAGTAGATAGACGCGGTTACCTCAGCCATCGTGATTAATAATAATTTTTCATACAAAAACTGCATTCACTGCAGTTATGCCATTATTACCAGCATCAATAGACAAAAGGAAGCATCAAAGTATCAATATGAAAGAAAAACAGTAAGGAAAAAGATAAACGAGGGAAAAACAATTAGGCACTTGAATAATAAGCAGTCTAGCTACCACTCAGATCACAAGCACCCGAATTTAAATTTGTGTGCGAAAACAGACTATCACGCCTCCCCTGCACACAGGTTATCCAATCTCTTCAATTCAAAACCAACGTTCTAAAGAAGATTCATCTAGATGGCGAAAAGCACGGTTTAATACGGTTGCTAACTCTTTATAGCGCGGCCGTGATTTTGCAGGTTCTAAAGCAAACCCAGATTCAGTGATTTTCTGATGAATTTCACGATACCAAGACGCTAAACTCGGTGGTAAGTGAGTGTTTGCTCGCTGTCCTAACCACCACATCCCTTGCAAAGGCATACTGAGCGCGAACAGAGCGATGATAATCGATTGAGGCATTGCTCCCGCATTGTGGAATACCATTTGCGTTAACACACTAATCGCAGCAACAGCAGGCATGACTTTGATACCGAACTTGGTCGCTTTAATAATGCGCTGTTCCGGAAAAATGAGGTTGAGCTCCTTGCGTACAGGCCAGATATCCATGTATTTCTGACCATCTTTTAAACAGTAGATGATGCCGACTCTGTTACTCATAAGCAGTTTCTCACTCTCTAATGCGGCCATTTCTTAAAAAATAGTTGAATGATTCAACAAATGACGCAAAAATTTGACTAAAGCTAATATTGATTCAAATTTTTTTTGTTATATTAGCCCATTGTCGCTATCCTTTGCGGACTTTTTTCGCTTCATTGTTGCTCGATATACTAAGTATGGCAACTAAGAAGCAAATTAGCACGGAATGCTAAGACGATTTTTTGACTTTATCACGTCTTTTACAGATGGATTTTATTTTTTTATTGACCAAGATTAGTACGTATCCCCAAGGATTGCACTACTCTTGGGAAAATTTTTACCCTTACGAATAAACAGGTAGTTACTCATGTCTAAGCTAGTTTTAGTTTTAAACTGCGGTAGTTCTTCGCTTAAGTTCGCAGTCGTGGACGCTGATAACGGCAACGAGCACCTTTCAGGTTTGGCAGAATGCCTTCTGCTTCCAGAAGCTCGCATCAAGTGGAAACTTGATGGTAAACACGAAGCGCAACTTGGCAACGGAGCCGCTCACGATGAAGCACTTGCTTTCATCGTCGAAACTATTCTTGCTTCTAAGCCAGAATTGGCAGAGCAGCTAAAAGCAATTGGTCACCGTGTTGTACACGGCGGCGAAAAATTCACTCAATCTGCATTGATTGATAACGACGTACTACAAGGTATTGAAGATTGTGCAGCACTTGCACCACTTCATAACCCAGCACACATTGTTGGTATCAAAGCAGCACAAAAAGCATTCCCAGCACTGAAAAACGTTGCTGTGTTTGACACTGCTTTCCACCAAACGATGCCTGAAGAGGCTTACCTATACGCTCTACCATACAGCTTGTATAAAGAGCACGCTATCCGTCGTTACGGTATGCACGGTACTTCTCACCTATTCATCGCTCGTGAAGCGGCTGAACGTCTAGGCAAACCAGCTAATGAACTTAACATCATTAACTGTCACCTAGGTAACGGTGCATCTGTGTGTGCAATCAAAAACGGCCAATCTGTTGACACTTCAATGGGTCTAACTCCTCTTGAAGGCCTAGTCATGGGTACTCGTTGTGGTGACATCGATCCTGCGATCATTTTCCACCTACACGACACACTTGGTTACTCTGTAGCAGACATCAACAAAATGTTGACTAAAGAATCTGGCCTACAAGGTCTAACTGAAGTGACTTCTGATTGCCGTTTCGTTGAAGAAAACTACGGTCAAAAAGAAGAAGCGACTCGCGCAATGGACGTATTCTGCCACCGTTTGGCGAAATACGTTGCAGGCTACACTGCAAGCCTTGACGGTCGTCTAGACGCTATTGTCTTCACTGGTGGTATCGGTGAAAACTCTGCACCTATCCGTGAAATGGTTCTTAACCGTCTTGCAATCCTAGGTGTGGAAATTGATGGTGAAGCAAACCTTAAAGCACGCTTCGGCGGCGAAGGTGTGATCACTTCTGACGCAAGCCGCGTTCCAGCAATCGTTATTTCAACTAACGAAGAATTAGTTATTGCTGAAGATACTGCTCGACTAGCAGGTATCTAATTTCTACTCTACTGGCTAACGAAATTCGTTAGCCAGTGTTTCATTGGGGCTTAACTCCTATTCCACCAATTAATTAGGAATAAGTAGTTAGGCTTTGTGTCCTCTCAATCTAAGTGATTAGATTGCAATCAATTGTTAGAGGTATTGAACGAATGTCCCGTACTATTATGCTTATCCCTATCAGCTCAGGTGTTGGTTTAACCAGCGTGAGCATGGGTACCCTACGCGCAGCTGAGCGCAAAGGTGTAAGCGTTTCTTTCTACAAACCAATTGCCCAACCTCGTCAAGGTGGCGATCAACCAGACCTGACTTCTACTATTGTCGGTAAAGACATTAAAATCGCGGAACCAATCGCGATGTCAGTGGCTGAAAATTGGCTTGGTACTGAACAAACTGACGTTCTTTTAGAAACTATTGTTGAACGTTACAACCAAATCAATGACGCTGATGTTACTCTTATCGAAGGTCTAGTACCGACTCGTAAACACCCATTTGCTAACCAAGTGAACGCGGATATCGCGGCAACTCTTGGCGCAGAAATCGTGTTTGTTGCTAGCCCTGGCTTAGATAACCCAACTCAGCTTAAAGAGCGTATCGAAGTAGCATGTTCTAACTTCGGCGGCACTAAAAACAAAAACATCAAAGGCGTTATCATTAACAAACTTAACGCTCCTGTTGATGAAGCTGGCCGCACTCGCCCAGACCTATCAGAAATCTTTGATGGTTCTGACGCAGCACAGCAAGCTAACGTTGCTGTAATGGAAATTTTCAACTCTAGCCCTATTCGCGTGCTAGGTTGTGTGCCTTGGAATATCGATCTAATCGCAACTCGTGCTATCGATATGGCTAAGCACCTAAATGCTGACATCATTAACGAAGGTGAAATCAATACTCGCCGCGTTAAAAGTATCACTTTCTGTGCTCGTTCAATCCCTAACATGATTGAACACTTTAAACCAGGTTCACTGCTTGTTACTTCAGCTGACCGTCCAGACGTTATCGTTGCTGCTTCTCTTGCTGCAATGAACGGCGTTGAAATCGGTGCGCTATTACTAACTGGCGGTTACGACATCCCTGCAGAGATCGTTGACCTATGTAAACCTGCGTTTGAATCTGGTCTTCCAGTAATCAAAGCGCAAGGTAACACTTGGCAAACATCGCTAAACCTTCAAAGCTTCAGCCTAGAAGTTCCTGCAGACGATAAAGAACGTATCGAGCTTGTAAGCGATCACGTTGCTGGTCACATTGATGGCCCTTGGATCGATTCTCTAGCAGAAGGCACTCAAGGTATTCGTCGTCTAAGCCCACCAGCATTCCGTTACCAATTAACTGAGTTTGCACGTAAAGCAGCGAAACGCATCATCCTTCCTGAAGGTGATGAACCTCGTACTGTTAAAGCAGCGGCACTATGCGCTGAACGTGGTATTGCAACTTGTGTACTTCTAGGTAACCCAGAAGAAATCAAACGCGTTGCAGCTCAACAAGGTGTTGAACTAGGCGCTGGAGTTGAAATCATCGATTCTGATGCAGTACGTGAAAACTACGTTGCTCGTCTCGTTGAGCTTCGCGCTAAGAAAGGCATGACTGAAGTTGTTGCTCGTGAAAAACTAGAAGATTCAGTTTTCCTAGGCACAATGATGTTAGAAGCTGGCGAAGTTGATGGTCTAGTTTCTGGTGCGGTTCACACGACTGCGAACACTATCGTACCTCCATTCCAAATCATCAAAACAGCACCTAACGCGTCTATCGTGTCTTCTGTGTTCTTCATGTTACTCCCTGACCAAGTATTGGTTTACGGTGACTGTGCAATCAACCCAGATCCGACGGCTGAGCAACTAGCTGAAATCGCAATCCAATCTGCAGATTCTGCTAAAGCATTCGGTATTGACCCACGTGTTGCAATGATCTCTTACTCTACTGGTACTTCTGGTAAAGGCGCAGACGTTGATAAAGTACGTGAAGCAACCAAACTGGCTCAAGAGAAACGTCCTGATCTTGTTATCGACGGTCCTCTACAGTACGACGCTGCAATCATGGAAAACGTAGCTGCTTCTAAAGCACCTAACTCTCCAGTAGCAGGTAAAGCAACTGTATTTGTATTCCCAGACCTAAACACTGGTAACACAACTTACAAAGCGGTACAACGTTCTGCGGACCTAGTCTCTATCGGTCCAATGCTTCAAGGTATGCGTAAACCAGTTAACGACCTGTCTCGCGGCGCGTTGGTTGACGATATCGTTTACACTATCGCTCTTACTGCAATCCAAGCAGATCAAGCTGAAAACGCTTAATCTCTTCTTATTAAGTAAGACTGAATAGACAAAGCCCTCGCAATGCGAGGGCTTTTTTATATCAATCATCGAATTGAAATCAGCTTAAGAATGCGTGTCGTTTAAATTTGCCACTGTGTTGGAGACATTCTCGGCTCCAGAATAGATTTCATCCATTACTTCAGAGACACTGGCGATTTTTTCATTACCTTCAACAGCAATATGACTGACTGCATTCATCATTTCAGTGACTTCTGCCAGTTGTGTGCGGTTTTTGCCTACCACATTCTCAATTTCATGGGTGGAATCCCCAGTTCGAGACGCTAATTGCCTTACTTCATCAGCAACCACGGCAAAGCCTCGGCCATATTCCCCTGCACGTGCAGCCTCAATCGCCGCATTTAACGCCAGCAGATTGGTCTGTTCTGCAATGTTCTTGATGGTTGATACCATCGCTTCAATATTTTCTGAACTGGCATTTAATCCAGAAACCTTCTCGACTGTTTGACTCATGCTATCCGTCACGCGTTGCGATATCGCCACGGATTGCTGCAGCATTTTAGCACCATCTTGGGCTATCTGAGCGGTTTCAACTGAGGTGGTATAAGCCACTTCAGCTGCTTGAGTCACCGCGAGGTTTTTCCGTACTCGCTCGGTAATATCAGAGGCAAACTTCACCACTCGACTTACCTGACCTTTCTCGTCTAAAACAGGGTTATAGGTTGCTTCAATCCAAACTTCTTCACCATGTTTACCGCGACGTAAAAAACGCCCTGCTTTAAACTGCCCTTTACGCAAATCATCCCAAAAGGTTGGGTTTTCCTGATAAAACTGTTCAAAACAGAAAATTTGGTGGTGCTTCCCTTTAACTTCACTCACATTGCTATAACCAAGAAGGCTTAGAAAGTTAGGATTGGCATGCGTGATCGTACCTGATGGGTCAAATTCAATAACCGCCAACGATTTATCCAACGCACCTAATAGGGCTTGGTTTTGCTGGTCGTTTTCAAATAACGTAGTAATGTCTGACGCAATTTTGGCAACGCTGGTGACCCTGCCTTGAGCATCCATAATTGGGAAATAGGTTGCTTCTAATACCACAGTATGTCCAGACTTAGTAATCCGGTGAAACTTACCTTCTTGCGGTTCGCCTCGAGCCAGAGCTTGCCAAAACGATTGGTAGCGTGAAGAGTTAACTAATGATTTATCACATAAAATCTGATGATGTTGACCAATGAGCTCTTGCTTTGAATAACCCACTACGTTTAAAAATAACGCATTGGCATCCACAATTTCGCCAGCAACAGTAAATTCTATCCAAGGGACAAACTTAGACACTGACCGATAGATATTGTCGGCATGGGAAGACACAGCCTCTTTGATGGGTTTGCGCTTAAAAAACATTAGGTTCTCCAAGTAAACACCTGATAACGTCGATGCAAAGCTTCTCCTCACACCGTGTAATCAATAAGTTACTTATATAAATATATTAATTAATACCTAATGGGTATGATTGATAGTATTTTTCATTAGCGCAACTTAAATTAGACATTTTGTACCATTTAGTGGCTAATAAGCCACCAAATAGAGACATAGTTCACATTTAGCTTAACCTTGCACGGTCATGGGGAGCATCTAAATCAAGCTCTGGGCCATTCGGAACCACTTGAGTGGGGTTAATCATAGTATGGCTAAAGTAATAGTGACGTTTTATGTGGTAGAAGTCCGTCGTCTCTTTTACACCAGGGTATTGATATAACTCTTTCAGGTAATTGTGCAGGTTAGGATAATCAGCAATGCGCTTTTTATTACATTTAAAATGGCCAACATAAACCGCATCAAACCGCACCAAGGTAGTAAATAGGCGCCAATCAGCCTCTGTAAGCTGCGTTCCAGCCAAATAGCGATTCACGCTTAAGTGATGTTCTACTTTATCTAACGCTGCAAAAAGGGATTCATAGGCATCATCATATGCATCTTGCGTCGTCGCAAAACCACAGCGATACACACCGTTATTAATATTGGGATAAATGAAATCATTCCACTCGTCAACCACACTACGAAGCGCCGCAGGGTAATAGTCATCGTGATTACCCGTCACATCATTGAATGCACTGTTAAACATACGAATAATCTCTGATGATTCGTTGCTTACAATAGTGTGCGTCTTTTTATCCCACAAGACTGGCACCGTGACACGTCCGGTGTAGTCCGCTTTAGCTTCCGTATAAATTTGATGCATTTTCGTGTGACCAAATAGAGGTTCGGGAATACCGAACTTCCAACCATCTTGCATCATATCAGGACAGACAATCGTCACATCAATGTGTTCTTGTAACTGTTTTAGTTCACGAAAGATCAAAGTACGATGTGCCCATGGACAAGCCAAGGAAACATACAGGTGATAGCGACCCGATTCTGGAGCAAACTGAGCATCGGGTTTGTTTTCAATCCAACCACGAAAGCCTGCGTCTTCACGAACAAATTTACCGCCGGTACTTTTTGTGTCGTACCATTGATCGTGCCAAACGCCTTCTACTAATCTGCCCATAATCGACCTCACTTTCTCTTTGTTCTCAGTTTATGACTCCATTATAAGAAAGCGAAATAAAGCCAAAACCCTTAGATCTTGGCTTACTTATTCAAAAATTTTGAACAGGCATAAAAAAAGCGCGACCCAAAAGGAGCCGCGCTTAAGCCCGTCACAGGCTGAATTTAAGCGTCAACATGCAGACAAGAAACGCTGTGAGAGTCGTTACCTTTGATCTGCGGTTTTGTTTTCGCACATTCTTCCGTCGCCTGAGGACAGCGTGTGCGGAAGACACAACCTGACGGCGGACTGATTGGAGAAGGAAGATCACCTTCTAACATTTGAATGGTTTTATTGCGTTCTAAGCGTGGGTCTGGGATTGGTACAGCCGACATCAACGCTTTCGTATATGGATGCAACGGATTAGCAAATAGCTCATCAGAGGTACCCAATTCCACGGCATTGCCCAAATACATCACCAATACGCGATCTGAAATGTGTTTAACCACAGACAAATCGTGCGCGATGAACACTAAGCTTAGACCCAGCTCTTGTTGCAATTCTTTCAACAAGTTCACCACCTGCGCTTGAATCGATACGTCCAACGCCGATACCGGTTCATCACAGATGATCATTTTTGGTTTCAGAATCAATGCACGAGCTATACCAATACGTTGACACTGACCACCAGAAAATTCGTGTGGGTAACGGTTGATCACGTTAGGCAATAAACCAACGCGATCCATCATTTCTTTAACCCGTAACTTAACTTCCTGTTTTGAAAGCTCTGGGTAGAACGTTTGTAGTGGCTCAGCAATGATGTCACCGACGGTCATACGAGGGTTAAGAGATGCCAGCGGATCTTGGAAGATCATCTGGATTTCTTTGCGCGTATTACGACGTTGAACATCTTTCATACGAGTAAGGTCTTGGCCTAACCAAACAACTTCACCCGCGGTAGATTCAACCAAACCGATAATGGCACGAGCAAATGTCGATTTGCCACAACCAGACTCACCGACTACACCCAGTGTTTCACCTTCATATAAACGTACATCAACGCCATCAACCGCTTTTAGCTGAGAAGGTTTGCTCCATGGCCATGCAGATTTTGCTGCAATGCTAAAGTGAACTTTTAGATCTTTGATATCTAGAATGACTTTCTTATCGCTCATTTTTTCCAAGCCTCCCAGTCAGAAAAACACGCACGTTGGCGACCATCACCGAACGGAGTCAGGATTGGCGCTTCACGTTTACAACGGTCCATTACACGGTGACAACGTTCTTGGTAAGGACAACCTTGAGGCAAACGCAACAAGTTTGGCGGGTTACCAGGAATAGTCGGTAGTACTTCACCTTCAGAATCTAAGCGAGGAATCGCTTTTAACAGACCTTCTGCATATGGGTGACTTGGTTGATAGAAGATTTCATCAACTGAGCCATATTCCATGGTACGACCGGCATACATCACAAGTACTTTGTCACAAGAACCTGCAACCACACCAAGATCGTGCGTAATCATAATAATCGCAGTATTGAACTCAGTTTTAAGTTCATTAAGCAGATCCATAATCTGTGCTTGCACAGTTACATCCAACGCGGTGGTTGGCTCATCGGCAATCAACAGTTTTGGACGACACAACAGTGCCATTGCAATCATTACACGTTGACGCATACCGCCCGAAAATTCGTGCGGATACATGGTAATACGCTTGCGCGCTTCTGGGATTTTTACCGCTTCTAACATACGAACAGACTCTTCAAAAGCTTCTGAACGCCCCATACCTTTGTGAAGCATTAACACTTCCATCAACTGCTCGCTGACTTTCATGTACGGGTTAAGCGATGTCATTGGGTCTTGGAAAATCATAGCAATCTGCTGCGAACGAACTTTATTTAGCTCCTTCTCAGGCAGGTTAAGAATTTCGTTACCTTCAAATTTTGCGCTACCTGAAATGATGCCGTTTTTTGCCAACAGCCCCATGATAGCGAATACCGTTTGGGATTTACCTGAACCAGATTCACCCACGATACCTAACGTCTCACCTTGATTAAGTGAGAAGTTCAAATCGTTAACTGCAGTGACGATACCATCTTGTGTGGTAAATTCGACACGCAGATCTTTTACGTCCAACAAGCTCATCATTGCTTCCTTAATCTATTGTCTTTTTATTTTATTATCTGTCTTTAGGGTCAAGTGCGTCACGTAGACCATCACCGACGTAGTTAAAGCAGAACAGTGTTAGAACCATAAATAGAGCTGGGAAGATAAGTTGCCAAATTGCGACTTCCATTGTGCTTGCGCCGTCTTGCAGCAAAGCACCCCAACTTGTCATTGGCTCTTGTACACCCAGACCAAGGAAAGATAAGAATGATTCGGTCAGAATCATACTCGGAATCAGTAGGGTTGAGTAAACCGCTACTATACCTAATACGTTTGGTACGATGTGACGCGTGATAATTTTCCAATTACTTACACCACATACGTGTGCCGCTTCGATAAATTCTTTACTACGCAAGCTTAGAGTCTGACCACGAACAATACGTGCCATATCCAGCCACGCGATTGCACCAATTGCGACAAAGATTAAGTAAATATCACGGCCAAAGAATGTTACTAGTACGATCACTAGGAACATAAATGGAATCGCATACAGGATTTCCAACACACGCATCATAATGCGGTCAACTTTACCGCCAATGAAGCCTGATGCAGCACCGTAAAGTGTCCCGATAATCACCGCGACTAACGCGCCCATGATACCGACCATCAGCGAGATACGGCCACCAATCAAAGTACGCACAAACAGGTCACGACCTAAGGAGTCGGTGCCAAATAAATGCTCCATCGATGGCGCAGCATGTATCGCATACCAATCAGTATCATCAAATGCATACTGAGAGAACATTGGCAGGATAATCACTGCTAATGTAATTAAAACCAGGATAAACAAGCTGACCATTGCCGCTTTGTTGCGCATAAAACGAATACGCGCATCCTGCCATAAACTGCGACCTTCAATTTCTAAGTTTTCAGAGAATTTCTCGATCGCTTCAACATTTTCTTTTTTCGTCAACATAGCTCTCGACTCTCTTAGTAGCGAATTTTCGGATCAATGTACGCCAATAGGATATCAACAATGGCATTAAACAAAATAAACAAGAAACCGATAAGAATCGTTACGCCCATTACCAGTGAATAGTCGCGGTTAAAGGCTGCATTCACAAACAATTTACCGATACCAGGTAGACCAAAAATGGTCTCTACCACTACCGAACCTGTTATGATACCAACGAACGCCGGTCCCATATAAGAAACAACTGGGAGTAACGCTGGGCGCAGAGCATGTTTTAATACGATGTAGCCGTAGCTTAATCCTTTTGCACGTGCAGTACGGATAAAGTTACTGTTCATGGTTTCAATCATTGAACCACGGGTAATACGAGCAAACGTTGCTACATACATAAGTGACATCGCCAATACTGGCAACGCCATATATTTAAAGGAACCATCGATCCAACCACCAGCGGGAAACCAGTGTAGATTAATGGAGAAGAAATAAATCAGAAGTGGAGCGAGCACAAAGGAGGGCAAGACCACCCCAATCATCGCAATGGACATAATCGAGTAATCCATCCATGTATTCTGCCTTAAGGCCGCTATTGTTCCGATTGCAATACCCACAATCACAGTAAAGATAAAGGCTACAAAGCCAACTTTTGCTGATACAGGTAGAGCCGAACTAACCAGTTCATTCACCGAATAGTCTTTGTATTTAAATGAAGGTCCAAAGTCACCTTTAAGGACGATGTTCGTCAAATATGTAAAATATTGTTCAGAAATAGGTTTATCTAAGCCATATTTCGCATTGATATTTTGCATAACTTCTGGAGGTAATGGGCGCTCTGAAGAAAACGGATTACCGGGTGCAAAACGCATAAGGAAAAAAGAGATTGTAATCAAAACCAACATAGTTGGAATTGCTTCTACAATTCTTTTGAAAATGAATTTAAGCATAAACTCACTCTTTCAGTCTGTGACATAAAAATAAATCGAATGGTGGTATACAAGGCGTATACCACCTATAGATCATTAAAAAATATTATTTTGCTTTTATATACATATCTTTTGAGTACAAGTTATCAGCCGCATTATGCATAGGATAACCCCCGACGTGAGTAGAAACTAGTCGAGTTTTAACATACTGATAAATCGGTGCAATCGGCATATCTTTTGCTAGGATTTCTTCAGCCTTAGTATAAAGCTTACTACGCTCTTCTTCTGAAGTCGTAGTCAATGCTTTAGCCATTGTTGCATCGTACTCTTTGCTCTTATAACGCTGATCGTTAGACGCGTTATTAGATTGCATCAAAGATAAGAAAGTTGACGCTTCGTTGTAGTCACCATTCCAACCTGCGCGAGTAACGTCATAGTTCCCATCACGACGAGTATCTAGGAAGGTTTTCCACTCTTGGTTTTCAAGCTCAACGTGAACACCCAATGATTTTTTCCACATTGACTGGATAGCCGTTGCAATTTTTTTGTGGTTTTCATTGGTGTTGTAAAGCAAAGTGAAACTCAGAGGATGATTCGCATCAAACCCAGCTTTTTTCAGTAACTCTTTTGCTTTCTCCACACGTTCTTTCTGTGTCCATTTAGCATAAGCTGGCAATTTAGGATGGAAACCCGCTGTGATTTCAGGAGTCAGTGTGTATGCTGGTTTTTGGCCTTGGCCAAGAATGATATTGGAGATGATGTTGCGGTCGATTGCGTAAGAAAGCGCCTTACGAACATTCGCGTTATCAAATGGTTTCTTCTGGGTATTGAAGCCGTAGTAGTAAGTGGCTAGGTTACCAACAACCTTCAGCTCTTGAGGGTGTTCTTTTTTCAAACGACGATATTGTTCTAGCGGTACGTCATCTGTAAAGTCTAATTCACCTGACAAGAACCGGTTCATTTCTGCAACTTGGTTTTCAATAGGTAAGAAGGTTACCTTATTGAGTACCGTATGCTTGTTGTCCCAGTAATTTTTATTGCGCACAAGTACCATACGTTCGTTGACAACCCACTTGCTTAAAGTAAATGCACCGTTACCAACAAAATGTTCTGGTTTAGTCCACTCTTCGCCCCATTTTTCAACTGCTTTTTTGTAAACGGGCTCCATCGTAGTATGGGCCATCATTTTTACAAAATACGGGACAGATTCTGTCAGGCTTACTTGCAACGTATAATCGTCTAGCGCTTTCACACCGAGAGTCGATTTGTCTTTTTTGCCCGCGATGATCGCCGCTGCATTTTTCATGGTAGTCATCTCGATGTACCATGAATATGGTGAAGCTGTCACAGGATCAACAGCGCGCTTCCAAGAATATACAAAATCGTGTGCAGTAACAGGAGCACCATTTGACCACTTAGCATCATGTCTAAGATGGAACACGAAAGTTTTGTTGTCTTTAGTTTCCCAAGATTTAGCAACTCCAGGAACGATATTTCCGTAGTCATCTTCAGTGACGAGGCCTTCATATAAGTCTCGTGCAACAGCAGAACCAGGAACACCTTCTATTTTCGCTGGATCGATTGAAGCGACCTCAGCGCCATTACCTCGTACAAGTTCTTGTACTTTAGCTAATTTAGTACCAGCAGGAACATCTGCTGCTAGAGACGAGAAAGAAGCAGTCGCCACTGCAAGACCCGCACTTAAGATCAGTGCTTGGGTGATTTTGTTTTTATACATGCATAAACTCCAAGTTTTAATTCTGCATCCATGACATCTCTATAGAGTTTCTAGAACGGCTAGTGTGTACAAGGTTGATGCTCACAGATAGTCAACGCTTCTACCCCTACGGAGATTTCGGCACACATTATCAATCATCGGCGTAATTTACCATAACAAATGGAGCTTATTTACTGCACAGTTATTAGTTTAATCAATAACTGTTTGGCTCTTTCGTCTACGCAAATTACTGAAAAAGTAATATAAATCAATGAAATTACCTGAGAAATCAATGTGCTAAAAATTCGACATCGCCATTATTCCAAATGAGCATGTCAAAATTTTGCAAAGAATTTATCACTTGATGTGCTGCACGTCTAATGAATTATGATATTTAATGAAGAATAACCATGCATTTTGTAAAATTTGTCACCGCCTGCACTGTGTTGGTTCACGAATGATTGAATAAATGCACAAGTTTTGAATAAAAAAGCATCATGAACATATAAAGGTGGACAACATTCAATATTATTGAACACATTTACATTCATCGCAAAGCCCCGTACTTACTAAGTTCAGAGCCCATAAATAGCTACTTTATATGAATTATCATGCTAATATTATGCCTACTAACAATAATATTTATTAATTAAGGCAAAACTTGTTCAATGCATTAGAGGCCGTTTTTTAGCATTTTATTTTTTAACCTAGTCAGACCGCTGATGAAATAATAAGCAATTTATTTATTATTGATACTTTTTAGCGATTAGTTTGAATACTCAATATTTCAATATTAATAATGAAAACGATATGTTTAGCCGCTGTTTTAATCAATTGCCCGTTTCATCCACCCTATCCTCATTAACTTAAAAGTTACAACGTGATTAATTTTTGGCAACAACCGGAGTGAGTGCCGCTTTAAATACAAATTGGGAACGTGCCCAAAAATCAATATTTTTCGTCTTTTTTTCTTCATTTCACTTAAGATGATCACGTTTTCAACAATCTCAATACTCAAACCTGATGAGACCACTTCAGCTCGGTTTAGCGCTGATTTACACTGCGCTAAACAATTAATGAGGATGACGAAAATGAGTCGAGTATGGGTAACAGGTGATGCAGTCGTAGATTTGATCCCTGATGACGACAAACGTTATTTAAAATGCCCTGGTGGCGCTCCAGCTAACGTAGCTGTAGCCATTGCACGTTTATCTGGTGACAGTGCTTTTTTTGGTCGAGTTGGCAACGACCCTTTTGGACAATTTTTACGTACCACACTTGAACAAGAAAACGTAAATTGTCATTCCTTAGTTTTGGATCCTATTCATCGCACATCGACTGTCGTCGTTGATCTTGATGATAGTGGTGAACGCAGTTTTACGTTTATGGTAAAACCAAGTGCCGACCAATTCTTCTCTACATCAGACATTCCTGCTTTCGCGCAAGGCGAGTGGTTACACTGTTGCTCCATCGCGCTAGCTAATGAGCCTAGCCGCGGTGCGACGTTTGCAGCGATTGAACAGATGAAATCGCAAGGCGGTTTTATCAGTTTTGACCCTAACTTACGTGAAGAAGTCTGGGCAGAACCTGATTTGCTAATCGACACCGTAATGAAAGTGGTTAAACTTGCGGATGTAGTAAAATTCTCAGAAGAAGAGCTGCTTCTTCTTACCGGCACTCACACACTTGAGCAAGGCATTGCCGCATTAACGCCATTCAATATTCCTGTTGTCATCATTACTCAGGGCTCTTTGGGTGCCTTGGTGATTAATCAGCATCAACAGACACTCGTACCAAGTCATAAAGTCTCTCCCGTAGATACCACCGGTGCAGGCGACGCCTTTGTCGGCGGATTGTTAAGCCAGTTGGCGAAATTGGACAATTGGCGTGACGAAGATGCTCTTATTGAAGCGGTACGTCTAGCGAATGGTTGTGGGGCATTAGCCACCACACAAAAAGGCGCAATGACTGCCTTACCAGACAGCGCAACCTTAGCGACCTTCGTCAATCAATAATTGCTTTCCTTAACGCCTATCTAGCACAAATATCAAAGCCGCTGATACTCTCATGAGTATTAGCGGCTTTTTCTTGATGACAAATGATCACTCTCCCCTACTCGGTTATCGATCGGTTTCTCCCGATAAAACACACCACAAAAATTACCTGGAAAACCTTTATTGACGCAGCTCACAAAGCGATTTATTTCGTGATACAGCTTGTATTTCTCATTATTTTTAGGGAACGTTCCCTAAAATTTAGGTATAGTCCACCTCAAAGCTAGCCTGCTAACGGATTTAACGAGTAGAACCATCGCTTGTAAGCCGTTCGTGCAAGGCTAATATCCGGCATTGTTGAATTATTTATTGGGAACGTTTGCAGACCAATCCAATACGAGATTCATCCTTATCGGAGCAATAATAAATGAAAACAAAAGTACTGACTCTAGCAGTGGCTGCCGCCCTACTCCCTACAACTTCAGCTTGGGCAGCACCAACCATTAGTGATTTAGAAGCGAGAATCAATGATCTAGAATCACGATTAACAACTAACGAGCAACAAACCCAGCAAGCAGAATCAAGTGCCTCTGCATTTGAATTCCATGGGTATGCACGTTCTGGTTTATTAATGAACGAACATCGCACTGGCGCAACAGACACTGGTCCTTACATGACAGCGGCTGGCGACTTGGGCGCTCCAGTGGGTCGTTTAGGTTTAGAAGACACCAACTACCTTGAAGCGAACTTGATCCACAACCGTAAACTGGATAATGGTTCAAGTGCCTTTTTCAAAATCATGCTAGCGGATGGCGTTGAAACCAGTAACGATTGGACAGCCGATGACAGTGATTTAAACGTTCGTCAAGTGTACGCCCAGTTCTCTAATCTACCTACTTTTACTGGTGCATTTGAAAATTCTACGGTTTGGGCAGGTAAACGTTTTGACCGTGATAACTTCGATATCCACTTCCTTGATTCTGATATCGTTTTCCTAGCAGGTACCGGTGCAGGTATCTATGACGTACAAATGTCTGATGACTGGAAAGCTAACTTCTCTATTTACGGCCGCGATTTTGGCTCAGTAGAAAGTGCGGGAACAGATGTTGAAAACTACGTGGCGACCATGAACAACCATATTGGTCAATGGCAAGTTATGTTCAGTGCGATGGATTCCAAAGACAACGAAGACGTAACTGATGATTCAACGGCAACTCACCGTGCGAAACACGGTCTACATGCCCTATTAGCCTACCATGCGGACAGTTTTTATGGCTTACAAGATGGTTGGTCTAAATCCGGCGTGTTAATCGGTTCTGGCCTAGGCGCGCAACTGAAAGCGATTGGTTCAGATGGTAACCTAAACGACGACGCAAAAGCTGTACGTGCGTTCACGTTCGGTGTGAAAGACATCAACAAGACTTGGAGTGTTGCACCAGCCCTAATGGCGGAATACAGCCAAGACCGTATTAAAGACAACGATGAGTTCAAATGGGGTACGTTTAACGTTCGCGTTTCGCAAACCTTTACTGAAAACTTTGAAATGGTGTACGAAGGTTCATACCAATACATGGATCTTGATAACTCAGTAAGCTCTGCGAAAGGTAGCTACTATAAAGCCACTATTTCACCAACACTGAAACTCGATACGGCTGCTGGCTTCTTTGAACGTCCAGAATTGCGCTTCGCAGTCAGCTATGTTGACTGGAGTTCAGATTTAGACAACTACTCAGTCAGCACCGCAACTGGCGCATCAACTATGGGTAATGGTGGTGAAACCTTGTTTGCTCTACAAATGGAAACTTGGTTCTAACTCCCTTCACCGACAATAAGCGGCAAGCCTAGCGCTTGCCGTTTCTGCTTTTTCTTTTTGCCTGCACTAAGTTACGGTTACCCCCTGCGTAGTAGGCTTGTTTAGCTCGTGATCTCACGGGCTTTTTTTTGCCCTACTTTCTTGTCCCACAAAGCCTCTATCAACACTTGTAGCTTCTATCAATACTTTTCTACATGCTAACTCTATCCCTTTCAACGTCATTGGACGCCGAAATAGGCTGGTTGATTCACTCCCAATGGGCGAGTGTTCGTCGTTCCTAACCTGTGTAACTGATTTTCAACGCAGAATAACTCTATCTTCAAATCTCTGCCTTGCTTAGCGGTGAATACATTCACGCTGAGACAGCATCTTGAGGTTATTTGGATATAGATAATGAATAGAATGGGTAAACCACAGGCATAAAAAAACGCAGCCCGAAGCTGCGTTTACTTAAAAAATAAATACTACACGCTAGGATATGGCGCACGAGCTGCTTTCAACGGATAGTAACTCATTGAGATTGGCTCACCAGAGACCAAACGAATATTCGTGGCATCTTGCGGTGTAAATACGCGCCCGGTCATCACTTTTTCACCATCATTAATGAAAATTTCCAACGATGAATTATCGGCCAAAATGGTCAACGCGATGGTATCACTCTCTAGTGGCAACTCACGGATCACATCCCCTTCGCGAATTTCTGTTTGGTGACGGTCAAAGCGCAACACACCTTTTTCTGCATCCGCAACTAAACTGACGTGGTAATCGCTATTTTGCATCAATTGGAGCTCTGAACCCCATGCAAGGTTTAGGTGAAGCTCAACACTCTTCGTTCCGAGATCAATCGCCTTATTATCAACAGTAATGTTGACCTTATCACCACGTAGCTCTGCTAGCTCTTTAGCTGGGCGCTGTTTCACTTTACCGTCTTGCCAATACAGCTCACGCAACGTTGTTAATTGATGAATCCAGCCATGATCACAGCTTGGTTGATTCACCTCATCAGGTAAACCCATCCAACCGATCATCAAACGACGACCATCCGCAGCTTCCATACTTTGTGGAGCATAAAAATCGAAGCCAGCATCTAATTGCCATCCTTCAATCAGATGCAGCGCATCATCCTGATCAAGAGACATACGGAAAATGCGATTTTGATGCCCTATCGTGTGGTTAGGGTTACTGTCTTCGATACCTTGAGGACCAAAGACAATAAACTGCTCATCACCCAATTTAAACCAATCTGGGCATTCCCACATGTAGCCAAACGGCGCTAACTCATCGCCGTATAAACGGTCATATGTCCAATGAACAAGATCCTCTGAGTGGTAAACCGCTAAACGACCTTGTAGATCGGTCGTTTGTGCACCCAATAACATAAACCATTTATCATTGGCGAAAACCAGTTTTGGATCGCGAATATGTTCAGTCACACCCGGTGGCAATTCACGAATCACAGGACCATGTTTTTTGAAATTCAAGCCGTCGGCTGCGAATGCCATACATTGCGTCGTTTGACGGTCGCGCTGCTCGCCGATTCGTACGTTACCCGTATAAAACAACCATAACCCATCATCTTGGCTAACGGCATGGCCAGAGAATACACCGTGACTGTCAAACCAATCAGAAGGCGTCAATGCAATCGATTGATGGTGCCAGTTAATGAGATCTTGGCTTTTTAGATGAACCCAGTGTTTGTCTTTGTGCTCGCACGCATATGGATACCATTGATAAAACAGATGGTATTCTCCCTTGTGGTAGATAAAACCATTGGGATCGTTTACCAACCCTTGAGGAGGTGAGATATGCCACTGAGGGCGATAATGGGATTCGGTAGGCTGCAAATACGGTTCGACTTGCTCGCGTTGATGTTGAGCAATGCTCTCCCCTACGGTTTGTAACTCTTCATCCGTCACCTCTCCTCTCGCCGTGCTCAGTTGCAACTCACCGAGCACTGTTTGCGCGGTAATCGACTCGGGTAAAGGACGGACTAACTCATCATTATGAACGGCAACTATTACTTTGCCTTTTGGCGCTAAGATCCGGCGAATATTGGTTTCACCACCAGCCAATTCAATGAGGTCAATTAAAGACATAGTCTTACCTAATTTAAATTTTTGGGAACGTTTGCAAAAATATAAAAATAGCCTCTTATGCGCAAGCTTTTACACTTATTCTGACTAATAGGTTAACGTGGATGTGAGGCATGGCACATTTATAATGACAAAAAATTGCTGATAAACGTGCCACAAAGTCTATTTCAATTACGGGCAGGTTTGGCGAACAACATCTTGAAAGGTGAGTGTTACCTTACTCATCTCTTCCCCTTGACCACCAATACGATTTAACAGCATTTTTGCAGCATTTTCGCCCGCTTTATCAAAGGCATAATTGAATGTCGATAAACTTGGCGTACTGACATAAGCTAATTCATCATTCCCCACTCCCAATACTTTAACTTGAGTTCCAGCCTCAATATTGGCTTCACTTAACGCCTTTATTGCACCGACTGCTAGACGGTCGGTGGCGCAAAACAAGCCATCCAAAATAGGATGTGCTGCAATGGCTTTTTTCGCCATCTCATATCCCGATTGAATGGAGAAATCACTGCGCTCATGAAATAACAGCGTTAATTTATGTTGGTTAAGAGCTTGCACTAAACCTTCAGATCGCAGCTTATCGACCGCAATATCATCACTTTGCACACCAATAAATCCGATGTTAGAACACCCCGCTTTCACCAAGCGCTGCCCCGCCTCGTAACCTACTCGAGTATCGTCGTGGACAACACTCGGAATGTTATACATAGAACCATCTTGTCCTACGAGTACAACGGGCACCGCTGACGCTTGAATTGTCTCGATCAGGGGGGTATCCAAATGCGTGGCATAAAAAACGATACCCTCTACCCGCTTTTGGTTAAAAATTTGAATGTAATCGAGCTCTTTATCATGTAGCTGGTGCGTATTCGCCAACAAAACATGCTTACCCGCCTGTTCAAATACTGCCGTCAAACCATCAACACCTTGTGCGGTGGCATGGGATGAAACACGAGGAACAATGACACCAATGAGATTAGTTCGCTGTGACTTAAGATCCTTTGCCACTTGGTTTACGACATAACCACATTCAGAAACAGCTTTTAAGACTTTGATTTTAGTTGATTCTTTTACACCATACTCATCATTAATCACTCGTGAAACAGTCGATTTTGAAACGCCGGCCAACCGCGCCACATCATATAAACTTGCCATTCATATTCCTTGTTGTTGTATTCAGAGAATGGAGTGCCTGATGATACACTATTCTGCATAAGAACGTGATTCTACCCTTGTTTTGTTGATTAGGATGATAGTAATTGTCGATCATATTCACAGAATTAGTTTGATCGTTTTGACCGCGAGAAAAACTTCCTCAAAAATACGCCTTGCAAACGTTCCCAAAAATAGAAAAACAATAAATACTCTACTTGATGAATAACAATAACTGGGGTGTGTTATGGACTTTCCTGTCATAGCAAAACAACTACTAGAGCAACTTGGGGGCAAAGAAAACCTACAAGCTTTGGCTCACTGTGCAACTCGCTTGCGTCTGGCTCTGAAAGACGACTCCATCATTGATGAAGCTGCCATTGAAAATATTGAAGGTGTAAAAGGCCAATTTAAAGTGGCAGGCCAATACCAAATCATTTTCGGTTCGGGAACGGTCAATAAAGTACACGCAGAACTCGCTAAACTCACAGGTATGGCAGAGATGTCCACCCGTGATGTTGCAGCGGCTGGTGCTGAGAAACAAAATATCCTTCAACGCCTAGTGAAAGGCCTATCTGATATCTTTATGCCAATTATTCCAGCCATTGTAGCTGGCGGTTTATTGATGGGGCTGTATAACGTTTTTACGGCCAAAGGGCTATTTATTGATAACTTATCAATTATCGATGTCAATCCAGGCCTTGCTGACCTTGCAAGTATGCTGAACACGTTCGCTAACGCACCGTTTGTGTTCCTACCTGTTTTGTTAGCATTCTCAGCATCGAAAAAATTCGGCGGCAACCCATTCTTGGGTGCAGCACTTGGTATGTTGATGGTTCACCCTGACCTATTAAGTGGCTGGGGCTTTGGTAGTGCTGCCGTACATGGCAACATTCCAACTTGGAACATTCTTGGCTTCGAAATCCAGAAAGTCGGTTACCAAGGTTCGGTACTGCCAGTGTTGGTGAGCTGTTTTATCTTAGCTAAGGTAGAAACCACATTCCGCAAATTTACGCCATCAATGCTTGATAACCTAGTAACGCCACTATGTTCAATCTTGATTACCGGCATTATTACTTTCACGCTAGTAGGCCCTATCACTCGTGATGCAGGTTTCTTACTGGGTGACGGTTTAAGTTGGATCTACGATAACGTTGGTTTTGTCGGCGGCGGTATTATGGGCTTCTTGTACGCACCATTTGTTATTACTGGGATGCACAACAGCTTTATTGCGATTGAAACCCAACTACTAGCAGATGTTGCTCGTACTGGTGGTACGTTCATCTTCCCTATCGCGGCGATGTCTAACGTTGCTCAGGGTGCTGCGGCTCTTGCGGTTGCACTAACAACAAAAGATAAGAAGATGAAAGGTATCGCAATGCCTTCTGGTATTACCGCGCTACTAGGTATCACAGAACCAGCAATGTTCGGTGTCAACCTTAAACTACGTTACCCATTCTTTGCTGCCATCATTGGTGCAGGTGTAGCCAGTGCCTTCATTACGCTTTACCACGTAAAAGCGTTAGCGCTAGGTACTGCAGGTATTCCAGGTGTGATTTCAATCGTACCAAGCAAATTGAGCTACTATGTGATTGGTATGGCGATCGCTATCATCATCTCTTTCACTGTTACGGTTGCACTAAGCTTACGTAACAAGAAAAAAGCCGGCGTAAAAGCAGCGGCATAATATAACGAGATTGCATGCTCGTCTGTTTTTGCCCATCAGTCTACTGATGGGCATTTTTCGTCATTGGCCGAAAATCAATGAACACCTCGCGACCATGATCCGTATCCAATGTACTGTAGTGCCAATCGTATTGACGAATAATTCGATTGGTTAATTCCAATCCTAAACCGAACCCTAACGACTCATCATCTAACGTACCATCGTTGTGGTTCACAATACTCACTTTGGTTCCCTTCTGGGATATAAAGACCTTACCAGAATGGGTATGCTGATAGGCATTACGAATCAAGTTTGCAATGACAATCCGGCACAGTGTCTTAGGCAATTCATAGGTAGCTTCTTGAATATTAATTTCCACTTCTACCGATTTATCACGCAACAGATAATTCAATTCTCGGCTTACTTGGTCAACCAAGTTCGCTAAGCTTACCTTACCTAAAGGCAACTCACTTTGCTCTCGTCGATTAAGCCACAATAACGTTTCACATAAATCTGTCATCGTGATACCCGCTCGGAGAATCCGCTGCATCACCTGCTTTTGTTTTTCATGATTATCTTCATTGTGAGGCTTATCGATCAGTTTGTTCATCAACTCCGCATTGCTGCGTACCACCGCGATGGGGGTACGTAATTCATGGCTAGCATTAGCCAAAAAGCTACGTTCCCGCTTCAAAGAGACCTGTACTGATGACAAACTGCTTTTAATAATATCGGCCAAGCGATTGAGTTCATTAAAATAGAAATCTGGCCGCTCAAGCTCCAACTGCTCAGGGGTAAGATTTCTCGCCCAATCCACCAACTTTTCCTGTGGGCGCGCAATGTGACGAAACAGAAAATAGAGCCCCGCAGCAAAGAACACCAAAGCAAGGAATGCGTAAAGAATGAGATTCATATCATAACTACTGCTTTCTTCATGAAATGAATCCTTAATCGTCTGGTCGGTATCTAAACGGTCAAACACCCGCGAGATATACACGGTCTGACCATTCTCGCGATCATAACGCAACAGAAAGAAAGCTCGTGTAGGTGGATGAAACCACCCAGTGTTATCCAGTTTTTTCTGAAATTCTAAATGTTCATTTGGTCGATGAAATACACGTTTTATCTCAGGTTGAACGTCGTTCCAGCTGGTCGTTAATTGATAACCGAGCATGTATTCAGGTTTATTATTGCTGGTGTCGACGTGTTTGACTATCCCAAGCATTGAGTAACGTAAGCTAATATCCATCCCTGCGACATAATAGTTAGCCGCTAACGTTGAAAAGCTCACCACAGTAACCGTCGCGATCGCCATGACGGCACAAATAAAATAAATTTTTAAACTGCGGCTAATCTTCATAAAGCACCACTTGATTAATCATGAAGGGATTACTGTTTTAGGCAAAAACCAAACCCAGGGACAGTATGAATAAGAGGAGTCAAACCAGGCTTATCGATATGTTTACGTAAATTAAAGATATGAACTTTAAGACTGTTACTATCGGGCTGTTCATCCCCCCAAACCGCCTGAACAATTTTTTCTCGTGAGACACCCGAAGGGTATTCGCGCATTAACACCTCAAGAATTTTGAGAGCAATGGGGGACAATTTGACGTCTTCACCATTTCGACTAACTTGCCTATGAGTCAGATCAAGCTCTAACTCACCCACACGCAATTTTGATATTTGGCCACTTCTGCGTCGTGACAAGGCCTTCAAACGTACAATCAATTCTTCCGTAGCAAAAGGCTTAACTAAATAGTCATCCGCACCATGACTAAATCCTTGCAACTTATCATCTAGCGTATCGCATGCTGTTAACATTAATACTGGTGTTTCAACACCTTGAGCACGTATACGCTCACATACAGCAAGCCCTTTAATTTTAGGTAAATTGAGATCAAGCACGATCACATCGTAATTATTGCTGACAATTAAGTTATACCCGACTTGTCCGTCTGCCGCATAATCGCACTCAATGTCCTCTAAAGACATGTAGTCGATTAATGCCGTGGCGAGATCCAGATCGTCTTCGACTAAAAGGGCTTTAAACATAACAAGTTACCACTCAATTCACTGCTACCATGAGTCATGTTATCTCTGCGACTCAAACCTTAAAATGAAGTTGCCATAAAATAATATCCCTGATCATAGAACGCTTATGACAACCAAGCCAAGCCTATGATTACAAGTCTCACACTCATACAAAACAGATGAATGCGAGGTCAATTCAATGATGGGGAAGACAAGTAACGACGTTGCAGGTCATTTGAGTATAAAACGTTCGATAAAATGGGAGACAACTCTGCAGTCATTAATTCGTTCGTGTAACTATAAAAATAGCACGGTTAAACTAGGGTTAAATTGTCCGAGCCAGTGCACAAACTGAACCATAACGGGGCCACAATTGAACCATTGCTTTTCTATATAAGACGATATTAGCTACAAATGAATACCCTACCTAATAGTAAATACATTCCCGCTAAAACAACACCTTAAGATGAGTAAGGCTTAGATTCTATTCGGATGACTTAAGCAGTAATGATTGGAATTCCTGATTATTGACATTAAGTGCGCCATGAAACCAAAGATGTTTCTCATCACTCACACTCACGGTTAACTGAGGTTCGCTGTGCTTAGCGAGCTCGGGGGCAGAAAAAGGCATAAGGAGCGTTTTGTTTTCGCCTTTCTCGCTAAAGTGCATCATCAGTATGCTGTGCTTCATATCCGGATTAAAGGTCAAATTACCTTGTAATGGCACACCACTCACATGATGCCATTGCTCGGCGGTGTTCCCTATCGCATGGTAAGACGCATTAACCAGCGCCTTTTGCACTTCAGCCTGATAGCCTTGCAATGTATGTTTAATAAACTCTTGTTTTGCTTGCGCTGTTTTTACAAACTCCAGTTGTTCACTAACCGCATCATACCCTTGCTCTACCATGTGATAATTCATCTGCAAATTAGAGAGTTTACCAATAGTTTTTTGCGCGTCGAGCCTGGTGGTCAATAGGGTTTGCTCTGCTTGTGCTTTTGCTCCATATAAGGTGCCTTGCTGCGGTTGCTGCAGTGTACCGAGCTGCGTTTTTATCGTGAGATATTTAATCAGTAATGCTTGCCCTTGACGATAAGAAGGCTTGCCTAATAACGCCTTATCGGCAGGTTTTAGATAATAACAGTTGTGATTAAACAGCAGCCCTTCAAGACCACCTTGTCGCACTTTTTTGCACGAGCGAAACTGAACTAAGTCTTTTCGAGTATAAAAATCAAATTCTAGTGGATGACGGAATTCGTGAATCGACAGCGAATAAGTCAAAATATCGTGGTTACTTTCTTCGGTATAGTTTTTCTTTAACTCTTCCAATTGCTGTTTAGCGCGGCTAATCGCGTCTTGAACATCAATAAGATGTTGGCGCGCTGGGTAAACTTTCTGCTGATAGAGTGAAATCTGGTGGCGAGCTTGTGTTAATGCCTGCTCTTCAATCTCTAACTGAGCGGATAAAGATTCAATGTGTTGACTTTGGTAAGCCAACCAATCTGAATCGATCGATTGATAACGTTCTAGCCACTTAGCTTTCTGTTCTAAAGCCGCCTTTTGCAAAGTGTCATCGCTAATGTCGGTAAATTGGGTCGCCGCTAAAGTGTTTGGACTGGCGAAAGGGCTAACCGCCAATTTAACCATATTTTGAATAGATAAAATGGTGCGATAATTGGTGTTTGAAAGTTGGTATAGGTCACCACTTTTATAAGTTAACGCGTTGGTTTTTACTGCCTCGTAAACATAGTAGCTCGGTTTAACTTTTACGTCTTTATCACCGCATGCGGCTAATAGACAAGCTAACACCATAACGGAGATTAACTTTGCCCAACGAGTTACCCAACTGCTCATTACAATCCCTTTGCTCTACTGAAGCGATGTTATCGAAAGATGCTTCACCAACCGTTCACCCGCACCATCAATGTGATCGTTTTTTGGGATAAAACCGATTAGTAAAATTTTGCAAAGGCGAATACTACCTTAGCAAGAAGAAAAACTGTAGAGCATTGTGTTAAAAGAGATACTTGATGCCCAATAACAGCGCAAAACATCTTGACGAAGATAAATAAGAGCATCCTCCTCTTATTTAAACTATTCAATCATCTAGAAATGTAAACCTCGCTGTTTGAGCTCTATTTCAGCTTGCTCTGCACTATAAAACTGAATTGCATCCATGCCACACGCTTTTGAACCCGCGACATTGTGTGGCATATCATCCAGAAAAACACACTCTTGAGGTTTCAACTGATAACGCTCAAATAAGCAATGATAGATCTGCTCAGAGGGCTTCATACACCCTTCTTCCGCCGACACAATCGCACCATCAAACAGTGACCAAAAATCGTATTTATCTTTCAGATAAGCAACAATTTCATTGACGTTATCAGTAAGGGCATACACACCGTAGCCAGCGCTTTTGATTCTTTCCAATAATGCTTGTGAGCGAAATAAAGGAATCAGTGATTCTCTTACATAATAAAAAAGGCGCTCTGCGTCATCCGCACTCAAGCCAGACTGTTGCTGGTATAGCTGTTTGACTTTCTCTTCCGTTACCTGACCTTTGTTTAACGCGATCCAAAAATCTTCACGGAATAGTTTTTCGCGAAGCGCTGCTGGATCCGTATGTTCAGGAAATGCTAAGCGTGCAATTTCCACCGGTGACCAGCGAACCATTACATTACCAATATCGAAAATGACATGTTTAATGTCTGCCACATTGTGCTCCTTCCTTAGATGAGTCATTACCGGGGAATACTCCCCCTGCGATATTCAGAGTAAAACAAATAATTCACCCATAACGTGATATATACCCAATATCACCGCCCATAAAAGCGTATGATGGCTTGGTAAATAGGTGTGTTAACCTGCTGTAATTTAAAGCATACCCTTTGTAGATGTCCTAACAGGATGTTCGACGAGAGCCCTTCTTAAAGACCGACTCCCACCCAATCTTGTTTCTTACCACGAGACTTATGCCGAAAAGTCTGAACCGTACACTCTAGCAGTATTCACTGCCTTTAGAGTTTCAGGCTAGGTTACGACACGCTATTCATTCGTACAGGCCTTGTGTTGAACCATTATGGCCCTGTTTATTTATCAATTGGGGAGTAACTCTATGAGTAATAATACGGTGACTTGCATTGCAGTTTTAAGTGCTAAAACAGGTCAAGAACAAACATTAAAAACCAAACTTGATGATCTGGTCATTCAAACCCGCAAGGAACCTGGTTGTATTTCCTACGAAGCATTTGTAAGTAACGAAAGTAGTAAGCGTTTTCTTGTTCATGAAGTTTATAAAGATAAATCAGCCTTCGATCATCACTCCAGTTCCCGTTATTTGCGTGAGCTGAAATCAAAACTGAGCGAATATGCCGAAGAAGTCGACATTCGTTCTTATTAAGCGGCTATAGACTAATTATATGGCGCATTGAATGCGCCATTGCGCGACATCACTTTCCCCGGATATTTTCTTCCCTACCCCGCTTTAAAATATTAACCACAATTTAACTAACCTATCGTATAGTTAATACACTGAAAATGGGCACAACATCACTCACACACTACAGCTATATGTCCATTTTATGCGGATAAACATAAACTTGCGGATACAGACGCGAAATAAAGGTTTCAACGCACTATGAAAAAAGCCTCTACTACAGATAACAGTAGTGCACGTTACTTTGCTTGCCCTCATTGTGATTGGGTTACACACTCCCCTGTTCCTGAGGCAGGTGTTATTCGCTGCCAGCGGTGTCATCATCGCTTATCGACCCGAACGACAGACCAGACGATGGCACTGAAGTGGTATTCTCTATCGGCATTACTTTTGCTGAGCCTCTCTGTGGCGTATACCTTTATCGGTTTTTCCGCTAAAGGGATTGAACATAAAATTAACCTACTCGATACCATTACGGTCTTAATTCAATCTCACTTTCTGGTGCTGGCTATATTAATAGCTATCTTTGCGACACTGCCCGTCGTTTATTTGCTTATTGTCATTTATGTCACACAAGCGGTAGAAAAGCAGCGTCACTTCCCCGGCCTCAAAACCTGTTTACGAAGTCTCGAAGTCATCGAAAATTGGTTAATGGTCGATGTGTTTCTCGTCGGGATTCTCGTCGCATTAATAAAACTACACGGCATGGCCGAGGTAGAGATTGGCCTTTCATTCTGGCCATTTTGTGGATTTGTGGTCGTTCTGGTAAAAGTTCTTTCACTCTGCGACCGCATCTGGCTATGGGATACGTTATTCCCACCCACCGAAATCCGTCATTTAACCTCTGGGGTTGCACGCGCCCAAGGCGTATCAGTTTGTCATCATTGTGGCTGCATTAGCCATGGTTTAAGTGGCTTCTGTCCACGCTGCCATGCACGAGTTGAATCTCGTCAACCTGTACACCAACATACTACGGTTGCTTTGTTGCTAGCCTCATGTGTGCTGTTTTTCCCTGCTAACTTGTATCCCATTATGGATACCAGTTTTTTGGGAAGTGCACACCATTCAACAATTCTTGGCGGGGTAATCTTACTTTGGAGTACCGGCTCTTTCCCAATTGCGTTAGTTGTGTTTATCGCCAGTATCTTCGTGCCGATATTTAAAATATTGTTATTGAGTTGGCTCTGCTGGCAAAGCAAACACATTCAGACTCGATCAGCCAAACAATTACAACATTTTTATCTGTTTACTGAATTCATCGGCCGCTGGTCAATGATTGATATTTTCGTCGTTGCAGTACTGAGTGCATTAGTCCAATTGGGGGGATTAATGCGTATAATTCCAGGCCCAGCTATTATGGCATTTGCCGCTGTTGTTGTGTTAACTATGCTTGCTGCACAAGCGTTTGATCCTCGCGTTTTTTGGGATCAACAAGTCAAGGAGATTGCCGGTGAAAGAACCGACTCTACAACCGAATCAAACCGATAAATGGTCATTCAACCCAGTATGGATCATTCCTCTACTTGCGATTTTCGTCGCGGGCTGGATGCTATATCAAGATTGGAGTAGTCGCGGTCCAACGGTGACCATAGTGACGAATAATGCTGATGGGATAGAAGCGGGTAAAACTAAAGTCAAAGTGCACAACGTCGACGTAGGTGAAGTCTCTCAAGTGAAACTATCCAACGACTTCGAACACGCATTGATCACGATAGAAATGGAAAAAGGCACAGAAAAAATGCTGCGCCAAGATACCAAATTTTGGGTCATTAAACCTCGCGTTGGTACCGAAGGAATCAGTGGATTAGGTACGCTATTGTCGGGCTCATATATTGAAGTCGAGCCAGGTTCTAAAGGCGAGATACCGTCGCGCTATACCATGTTGAAGCAGCCGCCGCTATCCACTGCGGAAGACCAAGGATTACGCTTAAAGCTAGTCAGTAAAGACATTCCCAAAATGTCCGCGGGAACCCCCATCCATTTTCATGGCTTTGATGTCGGGCATATAGAAAGTGTTGATTTTGATACCCAAAATCAACGTATTACTTATCGTATATTTATACGGGCTCCGTTTAATTCATTGGTCAATTCATCAGTGCAATTTTGGGTTACGCCAGGTCTAGCTATCCAGAGTTCATCAAAGGGATTAGCGGTAAAAATGGACTCACTAGAAACCTTAATTACTGGTGGTATATCCTTTGGCGTGACCGCTAACGAAGATAACGGCCATGCAGTCTCTGATATGACACAATTCACGTTATATAGCTCAAAAGAACAAGCAACGGACAACCGCTATACGCAGTTTATAAACTATATGTTTTTGTTTGACGGAAATATCGGTGGATTAGAAGTCGGAGCGCCGGTTGAGTTCCGTGGTATCCGCATCGGTACTGTGACTCAAGTTCCCTATCATGGCCTGGGCTTTTCTGAGTGGAATAAAACCTTACATACCCCGTCTATTCCCGTGTTGGCACGCTTTGAGCCGCAACGTCTAACAGGCATCAGTGGTGATGATGATATGACGATTGATGACTGGAAAGCCATGTTTAAAAGCCAAGTTGAACTTGGCATCCGTGCCAGTCTATCCACTAGCAATCTGCTAACAGGTAGTAAAATAATTAGTGTTGATTATGTCGTCGATCCTAAACCTTACGCATTAACCAAGGTGGCGGGGTATCCGGTATTTCCTACAGTACCAAACGGATTAGCCAGCATCGGCCAAAAAGTATCAGCCCTGTTAGATAAATTAAACTCACTGCCATTAGATAAGACAGTTTCTTCACTCAATAGCACATTAACCAGCGCCGACAACACCTTAAAAACGTTGAACAAAGCGACGAAACAGCTGGACGACTTGCTCGCTTCAGACAGTACGAAAGCGCTACCTGACGATTTGGTATCAACCCTACGCGAACTTGAACGCACTCTGCAAGATTACCAAGAAGAAGGCAGCATCGGCGGAAAAATTAACAATAACTTAGCGACACTAGAGCGAACCTTGAACGAACTACAACCGGTAATTCGTCAGTTACAACAAAAACCAAATTCGCTTATTTTTGATACCAGTAATGCACCCGATACGATTCCAAGCAAAGGAGCCAAATAATGTTCAGTAAAAAAACACTTGTCACCTTGGCTTGCTGTGTCAGTGTATGGGGGTGTTCATCTGCTGTGCCAACAGCTAATGAATATTTAATGATGGGGCCTAGTGTTAAGTCCTTTTCGACCACCTATAACGCGACCACCGTTATCCCCAAAGTAGAAATCCCGCTCTATTTGGTAGGAACAGGAATGGTATTAGTGAGTGATAGCGGAGAAGTGACACGGGCACGCCAGCATTTATGGGCCGAACCTCTCGACAGCCAATTACAACGGATTACGCTAGCGCGATTACAGCAACGTTTACCTAGCGCCAACTGGTTAACGCCATTTGATTCTCAATCAAATATTCAGCCTCACCTGTTAATCAGTGTGGAGCGTTTTGATGCTAGCCCCAGCGGACACACCTTGATGGAAGGTCATTGGTTACTACGCAACGCACAAGGTAAGCTGCTTGAATGTGGCCGTTTTAAGCATCGTGAGCCGCTCAATAAAGAGGGATACAGTGCCATGGCTCAGTCATTGACCACAAGCTGGCTCAATGAAGTGGTCGACCCGATTGCTCAAGCGGTAAGCAGTACACCATCACATGGGGCGCTGCAAGACGCCGATTGCCAATAGTCAACACCATGCCAAGGTATTACGGTTGAGTACCTTGGCATTTTTCGACCTAGCGTCAATACTGTTTAAACAGTGTAAAACTAAGGTCATTCAGTGAAACGTATTGGGGTTTATTGGTTTACTCATGATTTACGAGTAAACGACAATCAATTGCTACATAAAGCAGCTCAAGAAGTGGACGAGCTCATTTGTGTGTATTGTGTCCCTAAGGTGGGTGCTTACCTCCAACGTTTTTCCCAGCAATCACAATTGAGTTCAGCACGGCAACATTTTCTCCACCAATCGGTTCACGACCTTGCTCTGAGTCTAAAACGTTACGACCAGACACTGCTCGTGATTGAACGCTCGCCTATCACCGTTCTTAAACACCTTATCGAAGCACATCATGTCACTCATCTTTATTGCGATCAGTTTGCCGGATATGATGAACAGCAAGTCTGCCAGCACCTAGCTCAAGATTATCCAAGCGTCAGCGTTTCCCAATTACCTAATAACACTCTGTTTGATGAAAGCCAATTGCCCTGCCAATTACACCATCTCCCGAGTACTTTTAGTCAATTTCGTCGCGAAGTCGAGTCCCTTGAAATCATGCTGCCATGCTCGCGACCGGTGCAACTACCTCCCCCTGAGCCTGTTCCATTAAGCTCTGTTCACTTGTCCTTATCCAACACAGAACACACCCTGTTTAAAGGTGGTGAACAAGCGGCTATTGCACATTGCCAACACTATTTTTCGACTCAAGCTGCATCATGTTATAAAGAAACACGTAACGCATTAGACGAGCCATTATCATCCACTAAGTTCTCCCCGTGGTTAGCACTCGGCTGCGTATCCCCCAAAACAATCATTGCCATGTTGCGCCATTACGAGCAGCAACACGGACAGAACGAATCGACCTACTGGATTCAATTTGAGCTGCTGTGGCGAGAATACTTTTACTGGTATGCCAGATGTTACCAAACGAAATTATTCCAGTTTGCAGGCATTAGTAAACACCGTCCTCTGACGAGTTTTTATGCCTCTCGTTTTCGGCAATGGCAACAAGGTCACACCCCCTATCCCATCGTTAATGCCTGTATGAAACAGTTAAATGCCACAGGTTATATGTCAAATCGAGGACGACAGTTAGTTGCAAGCTGCTTAATCCATGAACTTCAATTAGATTGGCGTTATGGCGCTGCCTATTTTGAAACTCAATTGATTGATTATGATGTGGCTTCAAACTGGGGCAATTGGCAATACCTTGCTGGTGTGGGTGCTGACCAAAGAGGTTCGCGGCAATTTAACTTAGATAAACAAACCGAAATGTACGATCCGAAGCAGAGCTTTATCAACTGCTGGCAGGGAAATACCACCACGACCTCTATTGATCATGTGGATATGGCAGATTGGCCTATTATGCCCAAGGAGAAATCATGAATAATAGCCCCCAAAATATTGTGTTAGTCGGTGGCAACGGAGGGATTGGCCTTGCCATGGTCAAACGCATTTTGAGGGTTTTTCCTTATGCTTGTATACACGCTACCTATCATCATAGGTGTCCACCATTACATTCTCCGCAGCTAACCTGGCATCAACTTGATCTCTCCAAACCCCATCAAATTGATGAATTTGGACGTTCATTCGATCACCTTGATTGGCTCATCAATTGCGCCGGGGTATTACACACTAGAGAACAAGGCCCAGAGAAAAATGTCGAATCAATCAACCCTCACTTTTTTATGCATAATATACAGCTAAACACCTTACCTACTTTGCTATTGGCCCAGTCTTTTTTTAATGCACTTAGAGCATCGCCAGCGCCCAAGCTTGCTGTACTTTCAGCGCGAGTAGGGAGTATTAGCGATAACCATCTAGGCGGTTGGTACAGCTATCGATGTTCAAAAGCTGCACTGAACATGGCGGTAAAAACGCTGGCAATAGAATGGCAACGACGACTAAAACAGGCTACTGTACTCGCTCTTCACCCTGGAACAACAGATACTCAGCTCTCAAAGCCCTTTCAAGCCAATGTTCCGACAGACAAACTGTTTCATGTTGATGAAGTTGCCACTGATTTATTGGCGTTGATTATAGCCAGTACCCCCAATGACAGTGGCTCATTTTGGGATTACTCTGGGCAAACGATCCCTTGGTAGAGATTTAGGTTATGGTTGAATTGATTATTTCTATTTAACAACACCATTAAAATCAAACGCTAGCTCGGTTTAATGGCGCACGATCACTCAAAAAATCTAAAAATCCCTTTATTTGCTGCGGCACATAACGAGACTGTACATATTGCGCAACAATATCGCCTTGATAACGTCCGCCTAACTGCCAATCCGGTAACACTTCCACCACTTTGCCATTCGCAATATGGTGTTGAATAGTAAAATCAGGAAATAATGAAATACCAAGGTGATTAAGAACGGCTTCTCGCCTTATTTCACTGTGATTAACGGTTAAGTGACCACTCACATTCACAGCAGCTTTTTCGCTATGTTTGGTAAAAGACCAAACACTGTCTTTAGGACTTTCTCCGAGACAGATGCAAGCATGTCGATTTAAATCACTGGGTACTTGCGGCATCCCATTTTGTTCAATATATCGAGAACTCGCACATAACCGCATTCGACACGGACCTAGCGACCGTGCAACCAGTCCAAGGATAGGTGTTTGCGTAATGTGAATAACGACATCCACATCATTACTCACCGGGTCAACAAAGTGGTCTTCAACCTTCATATGCACTTGAACCTGTGGATGAATACGCATGAATTCAAACACTAATGGCATCAAGACTTGCTTAGATAGTGCCTTTGGCGCAGCGACTCGCAAACTCCCGGACAAAGCTTGTTTATCTGCATAAGCCGCTGCGACTGCGAGATTGGCAGCCTGAAGCATTTCTCGACATAAAGCGAATACCGCCTCTCCCTCTGGAGTCAGCGACATTTGCCGTGTAGTCCTCTGCAATAAACTGATTTCTAATGTGTTTTCCAATCTAGAAATCGTACGACTGACTGATGATGGAGCTGTTCCCAAGTTTTCGGCCGCTTTAGAAAAGCTCCCTAACTCGACAACTTTAACGAAAGTGCCCATTTCAGACAGTAACGGCAACAGTTTATTTGTATCCATAACGCAAAAGTCCTGTGCGTGTAAGCCTATTTTTCCTTTCAAGTTACTAATCAATACTGATAGCGTCAACTCCAAGAGGAACAAACCATGGCCTTACCGACTCCAACACGTTCAATCCTTCAGCCTATACAACGTATGCCCTATATAGAAATGCTCTTGCTCTTAGTCGCGATATTTTGGGGGACCAGCTACGCTGTGACTAAACAAGGATTGAATTACACCGATGTCATGATGTTCATCGCATTACGCTTTTCCATTACCTTCATTTGTTTATTACCCGCACTGATTCGCGATATTCTCCAAGCCACTGATTGGCGCTGGGTAAACATAGTGCCAACAGGCGTCATCCTTGCCACTATCTTTTTCTGTGAGGTATATGGCGTTGCCCATACATCAGCATCAAAGGCCGCTTTTATAATCAGTCTCTGTGTTATTTTCACTGCCTTACTTGAGCCGATTATTAATCGCCAACGTGTCTCGAAAAGATTGATCGTCATGGCTTTAATATCAGTATTGGGCGTTGCATTACTGACCGGGATACAACCCTATTCAGCATTTGAACTTCAGCAAGGTGATGGATTTATTTTGCTGGCAGCGTTACTACGAGCATTGATGGTGACAACAACCAAACGTTTTTCGACCAAGCAAAGTCTTAGTAGTTTATCTATTACCGCAATTCAATCTGGTACGGTGAGCATGTTAGCCATCGTGAGTTGCTGGGTGGGCAATCATGACTTTTCTTTACCGGCAGCACCAAACTTTTGGTTTATTATTATCTATTTAGTGTTGGGCTGTACCTTATTTGCCTTTTTCATTCAAAACTACGCGATACAAAAGACCTCCCCAACAAAAGTCGCTTTGCTGATGGGCAGTGAACCTCTTTTTGGCGCTTTATTTGCTATGGCTTGGCTAAATGAAACCCTTACGATTAATCAAATCATTGGCGGGATACTTATTTTAATCAGCGTGTTAATCACGTCACGCGAGCAATCAAACCATTAGCGAATAAGAACATGTGATGATTAGCCACATAGAAACAGCAGGGATAATTACCGGGACGATTTAATCACAAATCCTTCGGTAGTCACGCAGACCCTTAAAGTGACAGCGTCACTACAAATTAAAACGTAGTCATCATTACAACCCAGCGGCTTAATCTTGTAACAAAGGTGACACTTCATGTCAGCTTGACCAGTACACCTTAAAATAAATAACCCTTTTAAACAAATAGTTAATAATACGACCCGCTCCAACCAATATAAATAAACCGGCATATATTTTGAAAGATAGAAACGCTGAGAGAACAATAATGTTTAGTCTGCGCAGGTAAGGATCAACGAGCATGGCACATATCCACTTTTTTCAGAAACCAGGGTGTATCAACAACGGCAAGCAAGTTAAATTACTTAAAGCCGCAGGACACGACGTCATTGAAGACGATCTGTTAACTCATGTATGGTCAGTTGAAATATTGAAAACCTTTTTTGGTTCACAACCATTAAGCGCTTGTTTTAATCAGCAAGCTCCAGCAATAAAGAGCCAAGAGCTCGATCCAACCAAATTAACCGATGAGCAAGCCCTAGAGCTTATGGTGAACCATCCCATTTTAATAAAACGCCCATTGATGATTATTAATGAAGAGCATTTTATCCAAGGGTTTGACCAGAATATGCTGGCAGAACTGATTGGCCTTGAACCAATGCACGGAAAAGAGACCGTAGTACAAAATCTTCGCCAACAAGATTTAGAGCACTGCCCTAACGACAAAAACATCACGACGTGTGATTAAACCTCTCCCCTAGCAGTTCTCTTTTCTCCTCTAAGGAAGAGAGCTGCGCCCCTCAATTTAGTACTACAATCCGACCCTTATTCCATAAAACGCTCACGATTCATTACCTTACAGATACAGACAATATATCTTGGTGGTAACTCGTCTAAAAACCGGTAACAAAGCTCTACTTATTACTGTTCTCAACTATATTTAAGTAATACTTTTCAGTATGGCGAGCCAAAGGAAACTGAATGAATGACAAGCTTATGGTAACGTCTTGTGAGATACGAGAGGTTAAAGAGCAAGCATTTAGCAAACTCAAGTCTACTAATATTGGCGAACTCAACGAATTAGATAGTTTACTGGCTGTCGTCTCTTTCCAATTTCAATCCTTGATGGTTCAAGTCACCCTGTTCGATGTGGATAATGATGTTCTTCAGCAGTATCCTATTGCCATTTATGGTCAAACTCTATTAGAGCCACCTCGCATATCCGCGTTCAATCAAACGGTGTTAAAAGCGAAAATACTGACCCAAGCAACGTTAGAACCAGGGCCAATCTATGCATTTGGACTACCGCTTCATATTACAGATTACGGTGATGTTGGCGTTCTCACTCTTATGCTCAGGACAAACATAGAGTTATCAGATCAACAAATCGAGTGTTTATCCCTATTCTCTCATGCCATTGAACAAATTTTAACGACACGCCTTAATCGATATCGTTCGGATATTATTTCACTTTCTATTGCCAAAAACGCCGAGCAAAAAGCCATCACTAGGCACATGCTATTACTAGAAGAAGTGGCGAAAGTATCCGGTGTGGGGGGATGGGAATATGACTATGCCACTCAAGAGCTTTATATAACTCAAAGGACACGTGAAATTCATGAGTTGCCAAACGATGCGCAAATTTCACTGGAAGATGCCTTTAACTTTTATGCACCAGAAGCTCAGGATGACATTCGCCAAGCTGTTGAACAAGCCGTCAACGTCACCGGAATTTGGTTTTGTGAATTACCCTTTATCACAGCAAAAGGGAATCGCATTTGGGTTCGCACGTCAGGGAAAGCAGTTCGAGAAAACGGCGCAGTGGTAAGACTTAATGGGGCATTCCAAGATATCACTGCTATTCGTGAACAAGAAAAACAGCTCAAAGAGAGCGAGCAATTAGCGAAAGAACGGAGCTCTGAATTACAGACTATTTTGGCAAACATGAGCCAAGGTGTAGCGGTATTTGATAAACACTCACGCCTTAAATACTGGAATACACCGTATGTCGATATCTTAGGCCACGATCCTAAACAAATACATCACGGCAAATTACATCTCGACTTGTTAAAAGAGACGGTGCGTGAACATGCTCAACACCTCGAACCTCAGCAACTATTTGATGAGATGCAAGATCACTTCCAACGAGGAGACCCCTTACGGACTAAGCGTGAATTACTCGATAACCGCATCGTGACTATTCTGTACTCTCCGTTACCTGATCAAGGCTGGATCATCACAGTAGAAGATATTACTGAACGAGAAATCGCCACATCCAAAATAGCTCATGCGGCTCATCACGACACCCTAACCGGCTTAGCGAATAGAACACTTTTCAATGAGTCATTGGAAAAAGTTGTTCTTTCTGAAGAGCATCATCAAAACAAGTGCAATACGGTGTTGATGTTGCTTGATTTAGATAAGTTCAAACAAATTAATGACACCCACGGGCATTTGGTTGGAGACAAAATATTAAAAGCCGTTGCTCAACGTCTCGTCCATGCCGTGAGATGTACCGACGTGGTAGCTCGTCTAGGTGGTGATGAATTTGCCGTTATTCTATCGGGTCACGACAAAATCTATGAGATAGCGATTTCAACGGCTAAACGCATCCAACAAACCATCTGTAAACCTTATCGAATTGATAAATTGCAGCTTAAAATTGGCATCAGTATCGGCCTATCTCTGGTTAAAGAAAGCGATGAATCCATTAGTGATGTGATTAATAGAGCCGATCTTGCCCTTTATGCGGTGAAAAATTCTGGCAGAAACCATTTTCTTTTTTACGATGAAACGCTAGAGCGAAAAACCAACACAAAATAGCCACACTCGCCCAATGATATAAGCGAGTAAATCTGTTGTTATTCTATATATGAATCTCTATTCTTATACGTAGCCGTACTCAAATAACCTACAGAGCTAGGATGCAACATTTTGCGGTGACATGAGTATGAAGAAAAGTCTGATTGGACAAGTTTATTACAAGGATTAAATAAGTGCTCAATCATTGGTCTTGGCGATTTTTACGTTGGCAGATAAGCAATGATGGTAAATAAATATCTCATAATCATGGTGATATTGTTATACAGCCAACTATCACATGCTTTACCTTCGATTCCCTCTTCAAGTGGAATGAACTCCCACCTCATCTCTGCTATCGAATACGTACAACTTCCCCAAGATAGCGACAAAGATATCAATAATATCGAGCAATATTTCGAGAGCCACTCGGTCAATCACGCCTCAAATAGTTTACTTTCACTTGGCATTAGCCACCAGATTACTTGGGTCAAACTATCACTACATAATCCGACGAAAGACACACTCACTCGTTATCTAACCGCAGGGAAAACGTGGATAGACAGTCTCGATGTATACAGTATTCAAGATCACCTTCCCCATCACCAACATGCTGGCGACTACGAATTTGCCAGCCATCATTTAGTTCCAGGTGTCGGCTTTGTATTTCCGGTTACGATTCCTCCAGGGAACAGTCACATATTCATTCGTGCTCAATCGCTGGATCCAATGACACTACCTATTGATTTACAGAATACCGGCGATGCGCGTGGCTATCATGCCTTAGTGCACATCACATCAGGCTGGGTATATGGGGTATTGATGGCACTGATTGGGTTCAATCTGGTGCTGTATTTCACTGTTAAACAAAGTTACACACTCTATTACTGCTGCTATATCGCTTGCTTTATCATTGTAAACCTCTCGTATAATGGCTTTGGGTTTGCTTGGTTCTATCCCCATTCGCTGTACATCCAAAACTATTGCACTCTGGTATTTATGGTGCTTCATGGCGTCAGTGGCTTAATATTTATCGCCAGCTTTCTCTCCATTAAGCGCAATATGCCATTCATTTATAAATTCGTCGCCGTGTATTGTACAGCGGGTGTGATTACAATGAGCATCCTTATAGTGCAAAAAGCACACATTATGGCGACCCACATAGCCTTTAACTATTTAACTCTTGCCACTCTCTTGATGATCGCTATCGCCGGATTAAGTATTGGTAAAGTGAAAGATGCACAATACTTTTTAGTGGCCGTGCTATGTAGCATGCTTGGTTTATTAGTGACAACTCTCTCTGTGAGGGGAAACCTTCCATATAATTACTTTACTTTTAACAGTGCAGTTTTTGGTGTGGTGTTAGAAGCGATTATTCTTGCCATTATCGTAAGTATACGATTAAAAGCGATAGACAAGGAACGTATTACTGCACAATACCTCTCCGCGTATGATCCACTAACCAATATTTTTAACCGGCGGTCATTTTTTAACGTCGGCCAAAAAATCATTAAAAACGCGACAAAAAATAAAACTCCGCTCTGCTTTGTCATGATGGATATTGATCACTTTAAAAATATTAACGATATTCATGGCCATTATGTCGGAGACCAAGCATTAACTCATATAGCATGCCTGTTAAAGAAAAATATTCGGGTAACAGATATCCTAGCGCGCTGGGGCGGAGAAGAAATAGCCATTCTGTTACCAAAAACCAACCTGGAGCAAGCTCTCGCTTGTACTGAACATTTACGCGCCACTATCGAAGACACCCCATTGATTGTTAATGGTGAAGAGGTTGTCATAACCGCTAGCTTTGGCATCGCTGTTGCTCATCATAATGAGCCGCTGGATGAATTATTCAAACGTGCTGACAAGCAGCTCTATAAAGCTAAAAATCAAGGCCGTAACCGCATCGGTTGTGAATAATTTACATCCCCAATAATTAACAATTACGTTATTTACATTACATCAATAAACTGTGATTTATATCTTATTTGAGCACATTAGGAATCATTAAATTATTTGAACCGTGCTTTTTATATGATGATTTTTCATTATATAACACATACTTATTCCTTATTTATATAAAATTAATCACTCCAGCTATGTTCTCACTAACCTCTCATAACAACTCGAATTATTATTCATTAATACTATCTACTTACCTCATTTTTATTCAAATTTAATATTAAAAGTTAACTAAAAGTTAATATATGATAACCAAAGATGTTACAAAATATTAATCAATAACAATATAAATTAACATGGTAACTCACCAAATCCCCCGTTACTACTGGCATTATCCGTCTGTTCTCGACTCAATGGTCCTATCACCACTGTGACTTAACAGTGTTGTTCATAGAGCGGTCTTTTTCATTTCGCGTTTATTTAGATACCTGACTATCGCTTGTTAGCGAGCTTGGTAAGACAGGAAATAACGGCCGATAAGTGTCATGTAATTACGTGTGCGGGTATAACAATAATCACTGGAGGTAACATAGTGAAAAATCGTGTTCACGTTCAGAACTCAAATTCATCTGAGCTTTCTGAATCTAATATGACCCGACGTCGTTTTTTATCGTCAGCCGTCGCTACCGCTGTCGGTGGATATGTCATGCTCTCGGTACCTAAGGTTAGCTTTGCAGCTGACTTTGGCTCCTTATCCCCCGAGTTACAAAAAATCGCGGCTTTGCTAACTGCGAAACCTATTGATCCCGCGCTGGCCGCTCGTGCTAGTGAGGCATTAGCGAAAGTTGATCCCCAGTTTCCCGCCCATTTTTCGGATCTCGCTACCTTTCTAAAGGATCACCACATTACCAGTTTGGAAGAGTTAAAAGTTCAACCGGCATTTACAGGCCAAATAAAGACGACCGCACAAAGCATTATCTCAGCGTTCTATCTTGGCTATGTGGGCACACCGGTCGCACATTCCTCTGAAGACAACGTCGAATTTGTCACTTACACCCAAGCGCTGACTTACCAGTTAACTAAACCGTATACCCCAATTCCAAGTTATTCACGCTGGCAAACCGGCTATTGGGAGCACGTGCCTAACACGCCATCATTCTCATAAAAATAAAACAAAATAACGCAGTATTAAGGAAGTATTATCGTGGCTAAACAGTATGATGCAGACGTCATTGTTGTCGGTTCTGGCGCCTGTGGTTCAAACGTTGCTAATGAATTAGCAATGAAAGGAAAATCCGTTATCTTGCTCGAAGCAGGACCCAATGTTCCCCGTTGGAAAATTGTTGAAAACTTTCGTAATTCCGGTCGTCACTACGATCATAATGATCCGTATCCAAATACCCCTTGGGCGCCCACCAGCTATCAACCCGGTTATTTGGCCAACGATGGTAATTTTGCCGAAATTCCCGGAATGTTGAAATTGGTTGGTGGTACAACATGGCACTGGGGTGGCGCGACATGGCGCTATATTCCAAATGACTTCAAACTAAATTCTCTCTACGGTGTGGGTCGCGACTGGCCAATCAGTTATGATGATTTAGAACCGTATTACGTACGAGCAGAATATGCCATTGGCGTTGCGGGCTCGGATGTGGAAGATCAATCGGGTAAGAATCCAGGGCTCTCATACCCACCGCGTTCTAAGCACTACCCTGTCACTTCAGAAGCCGACGTGTTCAGTACATCCCTGATTCGTGAAAGACTGCAACCCAAAGGTCACGTGGTCATTCATGAGCCCACCGTACGAACCCACAAACCTTATGATGGTCGCCCAGCATGCCAAGGCAATAATAACTGCGACCAAGTCTGTCCTATTGGCTCCCTATACAATGGATCTATCCATGCAGACAAAGCCGTACGCAATGGAGCCAAACTGATTTCAGAAGCTGTGGTGCATAAAATTACCAAAGGTGCTAATAACAAGATTGAGTCTATCAGTTATTTAACCCCAGAAGGCAAGGAACATACCCTTAAAGCAAAAGCCTTTGTATTGGCCGCACACAGTTTTGAGACGGCAAAATTGATGTTAATGAATGACATTGGTAACTCTTCTGACATGGTGGGTCGTAACCTCATGGACCACGTTGGGATGAGCTTTACCTTTCTTGCCGATCAACCGGTTTGGTCGGGTCGTGGCCCAGTTCAACAAGCCACTATTATGTCATGGCGCGATGGTCCTTCACGTGCCAAATATTCGGCCAACAAACACGCTTTTGCCAATAACAACCCACAAATCGATATCGCGAAACGAGCCATTGCCGAAGGCCTGATGGGGCAAGAACTGGACGACCGTATTATGGATTGGTCTTCTCGCTGGTTGTACATGTACGCCTTCTTTGAGCCATTACCGAATCCAGCTAACCGCGTGCAACCCAACCCAAATTGGAAAGACAGCTTAGGCATTCCTGGCATTAAAGTGCACTTCGATATCGACGATTACGTCAAAGTCGGTGGTCAACATGCGCTGCAGCAATACAAAGAGATTGCGGAACTAATGAACGGCAAAATTATCGATGTGAACTCAGACTTCGAAAACCACGATCACCTGATGGGCACCATGATCATGGGCGCAGATCCTAAAGATTCCGTGGTTAACGGCGAATGTCGTACATTCGACCACGACAATTTATTCGTGGCCTCCGTAGGGGTGATTCCAGCAGCTGGCGTGGTTAACCCAACATTAACCGCTGTCGCACTGGCTATTCGTACCGCTGACATCATTGCGAAGGAGGTGTAAATCATGAAAACATTCACCTTACTCTTACTGTGTGCCATGGGTATAACCACAGCAGCAAGCAGCGTCGCCGCCGATCAATCCAATCTCATTCAGCGAGGCCAATATTTGGCGACAGCCGGCGACTGTACCGCTTGTCATACATCAAACGAAACCAAACCCTATGCGGGCGGTTATCCGTTCAACATGCCGATGGGTAAAATCATATCCAGTAATATTACCTCTTCGAAGCAATTTGGCATCGGTAACTGGACAGAACAGCAATTTGCTGACGCGGTACGTAAAGGGGTTCGTCCTGATGGTTCTCAGCTTTACCCTGCAATGCCTTATACCTCTTATTCCAATATTACTGATCAAGACATGCAGGCACTGTATGCGTATTTTCAATCTGTTCCTGCCATTGATGAAGCGCCAAAACAAAAAACAGAGCTCTCATTTCCTTTCAATCTTCCTGGCTTAATGTGGGGTTGGAATTTAATGTTCGCTCATGGCACACCATTTAAACCTGATGATACGTTATCGGTCGAACAAAACCGCGGTAAATATTTGGTCGAAGGATTAGCACACTGTTCAACATGTCATACACCTCGTAACCAAATGATGGCCGAAGACAGCAGTGAATTTTTAGCTGGCGCGCATGTCGATGGTTGGTTTGCACCAAACATTACATCGGACAAAATCAGTGGCATTGGTGGCTGGAGCGACGCGGAATTAGCCAGCTATCTAAAAAATGGTCACGCCGTAGGTAAAGCGCAAGCAGGTGGTCCAATGGCTGATGCTATTCAGCACAGTTTCCGTTTTATGACAGATAACGATATTCATGCCATCGTATCGTATTTGAAATCCGTTCCAGCGCATCGCATTACAGGTCAAAGCGACGCATCGTGGTCTGTGAGTAAAGCAAAACCAGTGAGCTGGACTAAGTATGAACCTGGTAATTCAGCGAGTAATACCAAGGCATACACCGATTTCTCAACCACCAACGGAGCAAACTTATACAGCGATAACTGCGCGGCATGTCATGGAGCTAATGGCGAAGGATCAGATGATCACACTATCCCATCGTTAACCAACAATACGGCTGTGGGCGGTAGCGATCCAACCAACTTAGTGATGGCAATTACTCACGGTATTCACCGTCAAGGTGCTGATGGAAAAGCGGTTATGCCAGCTTTTGGCGAACAGCAGCAGGTGATTCACTCTTGGCTTACCGCCGGCCAAATCGCCGCCATAGCGAATTATGTCACCGACCACTTTGGTCAACGCAATGCGTCCCTAACTGCACAACAAGTAACAAACATTCAACAGGGCAGCGGCGATATTCCATTCTTGGTACAAAATGCTAAGGCTATCACTATCATTGCCATCGTAATCGTGCTCGTGATTATTGTAGTGTTAGTAAGAAAGTTAAAACGCAATAAAGAGCAAAACGGATAAAAGGCACGATGTTACTCTCGGTAGGTATCACTCGATACCTACCTTTTCAAGCCCTACCCTACTTCCATTACTAACAGTAAAAGACTCGCACATTCATTTACTTAATCAATCTGGTTGCATAAAACATTTTCACCTTCAACTGTTGAACTTATTAATTGCTGTCTATACTGCGTTATAGGTATGTTAAATTCAGAAGTTGATAACAGGTGGTTACTATTCGTTGTTTTAAAATCATGTGGATTGCAATACTGCTTAATTTGTTACCTTTGTGCAGTAGCGCCGCAGATCTTTCGAAAAAAAGGGTTCTGTTAATTAACTCCTATAACCCGACTTTTCATACCATGGCAAAAATCAATCTCGGACTCACTGAAGGGTTTGGTGATCAAAGTCCTGATATTGATATTGAATATATGGACAGCAAGCGTCTCATCAATCAACGCAGCATAGAACTTTTTTATCAGTTTTTATCCTATAAACTCGAACACCGCCCCCCCTATGATTTAGTCATCACCAGTGATGACAATGCTCTGCAATTTGCCATGCAATTTCGCCAGCAATTATTCCCTAATATTCCGATCGTTTTTCTTGGATTAAATAACCAAGATTTAGCGCAACAACTGGTTCAAAACCACGATGCAAATATTACAGGGACAGTCGAAGCAGTATCGATCAATGATAATCTTGCGCTTATTTCCAAACTACGCCCATCAATCAAGAATCTCTATTTAATTACTGATGGCACCACAACCGGTCAAGCTGATTTAAACAATGCGCTCTCTTATCGTGAACAATTCCCAAACTTCTCACTCAAAATATTAGACCTATCTCGGCTTACTTGGAAAGAACTCAGTGAGAAACTGAATGTTGCTGATGACACAGATGCTGCATTATTATTGTCAGCGTTTAATGACAAAAATAAAGTGAATTTAACCTTCAATGAATCGTTAAAACTTATTGTTTCAGCGTCTAAAGTCCCCGTTTTTCACCTCTATGATCAAGGTATAGGTAAAGGATTGGTTGGCGGTGTATTGGTGACTCACCAGGAACATGGACGTTTAGCCGCGTTACAAGCGACCAGAATTCTAGAAGGAACGCCGGTAAAACAAATCCCTATCGTTTTAAAAAGTCCCAATATTCCGATTTTCGACGAGCGTATCTTAAATAAGTTCAATATTGATGAGAGCTTACTGCCACCTAACTCTCACATAAGGTATAAAATCCGTAATAACTCATTGCTCTATGTTTATTGGCAAGAACTTCTGGGTATTGCCATCATTATTGGGCTGCTCATTGCTTTAGTCATAGTATTAGCCCACCAAAACCGAGTTAAAAGGCGCCACAATATCGAGTTGGGTGAAAGTCAAACCCGTTTAAATATCATTTTGGATAATATCGATGCTTATATTTATATGAAGGATGCCAAAAGTCGCTACTTGTATGCAAACAAAGCATTTTGTCGTACTGCCGAACTGGAACTGCGTGACATCATGATGAAAACGCCCACCGAGCTTTACGATACTGATATGGCGTTCGCCTTTACAAAAGCGGATAACCAAGTATTTGAAACCAAAAAGCCTTATCGTCAAGAAGAGTGCTATTGGGTAGAAAAGCATCAAACCTACAAATATATAAAAACCACTAAAATTCCGTTAATCAACCAGGTTGGAGAACTCTATGGTTTATGTGGTATTTCATTTGACATCACTTCGGAAAAGAACCACCAAAAACAGCTCAAACACATAGCAAACTTTGACCAACTGACTGATTTACCCAACCGTCTTTTATTCTTAGATCGTTTGCAGCAATCCATGTCGTCTGTAGACAAAAATGGTGGTCGAATCACCGTGATGTACTTTGATTTGGACAATTTCAAATACATTAATGACCGTTTTGGTGCTGCGTTTGGTGATAGCGTATTAAAAATAATTGCCAATCGAATCAATGAATCACTGAGCAGTGATGACACGCTATCAAGACCTAGTGGTGATGAATTTATTTTGCTACTCCATCATCTAGAAAGCCCTGAGCAAGAGCTCAGTCTAGTTCACCAAATTTCAGCGTTGATCAATCAACCCGTCCAGCACAACGGACATACTTTATCGATCACAGCCAGCTTCGGCATCACTAGCTACCCTCAACGTCAACCTATCGAAGCCGACAAGTTGATTCGTCAAGCTGACCAAGCGATGTACTACGCCAAAAGCCGTAGTACTGAGAATTTCCATTTCTTCGACTCCAATGCAGAAGACGCCGCGCTGCAATTAGAAGAGATGATTATTGATGTTCAAACAGGGCTCAATAACCAAGAATTTGAGCTTTTCTATCAGCCTAAAGTGGATTTAATTAATGGTGATATCATTGGCATGGAAGCCTTAATCCGATGGCGTCATCGTAATAAAGGGTTATTAGCACCAGGGCTGTTCCTGCCACAAATCGAACGACATAACATTATGTTGGCGATTGACGAATGGGTGATTAGTGATGCCGTGCGCCAGATTTATCAATGGAGCCAACAAGGTATTGAAATCCCAGTAAGTATTAACCTTAGTCATCTCTATTTTAATCGTGATGACTTCGTTGATGCTATTGCCCAACAATTGAAAAGTTATCCTGACGTGAATCTCGCTCTATTAGAGCTAGAAATTGTCGAAACACAAGAGCTCAGCGATTTGCATGCAATCGCTGAAAAAATTACCCAATGCCAATCCCTTGGAGTACGTTTCTCACTGGATGACTTCGGCACGGGGTTCTCCTCAATGACCTATTTAAAACAGCTCCCAGTAAACCAGATCAAGGTCGACAGCAGTTTTGTCATCGACATGCTTGATGACCAGGAAGACAGAATGATCTTACAGGGGATACACGCACTGGCTCACGCCTTTAATATCGATGTGATCGCGGAGGGAATGGAAAGCCATCAGCATCGTCGCGAGTTATTAGAGATAGGTTATCGTTATGCGCAAGGCTATGGCATTGCTAAACCTATGCCAATGAAAGAGATGGAACAATGGATTAACCAGTGGACAATGCCAGCAGAATGGAACAACGATGCGTAATCACGCAATAAAAAGGGCAGCTCTGAGCTGCCCCGATAAATCATTAATCTGTGGTTGAGTAAGGTTCTTTACCCTTCTTGGTGATTTTATCAAGGTATCCCATGACAAACGCTGAAGCGACAAACGTAACGTGCAATAAAAGATACCATTTGATCTTTTCACCATCGATCGATTGAGTGTTCATAAACACTTTAAGTAGGTGTATTGATGAAATGGCAACTATCGACGCAGACACTTTGTTCTTTAATGAACTGGTATCCATCTTACCAAGCCATACTAATTTTTCTTGATTCTCATCGACATCAATTTTTGATACGAAGTTTTCATAGCCAGAGAACATGACCATTACAATCAAGCCACCCACCAACGAAATATCAATTAAAGACAGAGTAGTCAGTACTAAATCGACTTCTTTGATCGATAAAATATTGGGCAAAATGTGCAAAACTTCTTGAAAAAACTTAATCGCCAACGCTACAAGAACTAGGCTCAACCCAAGATAAACAGGTGCCATAATCCAGCGTGCAGCATACAACAGTTTTTCGAAAATACGTTCCATTGAAGCAAAAACCTTAGTGATAGATAGAACGCTACTCTACACCGATTCACCACTTACCCACTAGTGTTTTATGCCATTCTCTAAGTAGAACGACTCCATCTTCAAATCAGTGCTCACTTACACGCAAAAACATTTTCACTGAAACGGCCAATGGCAGTGATTTGAAGATAACAGTAAGTTAAACCGAGGAATTTAAAGCGTGCCAACATCCATAAATAAAATAGAATAAAGCACTTATAGCGGCAAACACGAATGTCCATTTCACTACCTTCACCCAACGCGCGGTTTTCTTTACCACAATATACGATTTTTCTTGATAGCTTTTTACTGCTAACTCTTTTACATAGCCAACTTGCGTATTCATCACCGACCCCATTTAACCAAACAACAGACGAACCAGAGTTCAAATCATCACGATTTGGCATAGGCTAATTCCTCAAGTTAACTTGAGGTCAACAGATAAATTTTAATATTTTCAGATAATAAGTAAGTACGATGTGGGATTATTTATAAGATTTACTTATAATATCACTAATTAGAATATGATTTACCGCATACCTAAATACAATCAATTGGCTAGATATACTGCTAGGAAAGACTGATGAATAATGAACTATACAATCAACCACCTCAGCCCGATACCACTCGAACTCACGCGATCATCGCATACGTGTTACTTGCCATCGGCCTTGCGAGTGGCGGATTCTTTACCTTAGTTGGTGTGATATGGGCTTACGTAAAACGAGGGGATGCAGCACAAACAATATATTATTCACATTTTGAAAATGTCATTAGTACCTTCTGGATATCGTTAGTACTGACGATTGTTTCGTTCTTACTATGGTTCTTTGGGATCGGTGTTTTACTATTCTTCGCGGTGTATATTTTTAATATTTATCGCATTGCCAAAGGCTTAATTAAAGCTATTGATTACAAACCTTATTTTTAATCATTAAGCCCAGTGCTTTTTGCACTGGGCTATTGTGTCAATGCTCTATCTAACCAAACAAGTCATCGACAGGCTACGCTTTTTTCGGCGGCAAAATAGGGAGTAAAATCCATTACGATCAATTGAGTTACTCAGGCAATGAACAGATTATCGACGCCCCATATCGCTCAGGGCTTCTTCAACCATATGTTCAGACAGATGTTGATTATCAGCAAAATTACGATCAAACTCGGCTAGGCCAATGGCAATTGTCACAGGCTGATTTCGAAAAGATAAACGCCCTTCCAACTTCGCATTAATCCGATTAGCCACGATGTGTGACTGCTGATAAGTACAATTGTAAAGCAGTAAACCGAAGACATAATCATCAAAATGAGACAAGGTATCACTGTCTCGGGTAATACTTTTCAGTAAGTCGGCACTCTGCTTAATAATTTCTTGCGCTTCATCTATTTCAAGATGGGCGGTGTCAGAAACGTGCTCCAAACTGACCATGGCTACCGATACCGGCATCCTTTGGCGTAACGATATCTTAAGCAACGAATTAGACACTTGAAGAAATAAGTGTCGATTATATAAATCGGTTAATGGATCAAAAATACTCGCCATTGTTTGAGTATTTGCGTTCACCATGTTGGATTGATTGGAATACATGACCGCCTCATATCATTCATTCACACTACCGATAAAGCATAGTTGGAAATAAACCGTGTATATGACTTAGTGTTGTTATACAGCAAAAAAATCGGATCAATTCATAATTTGAGTGAAAATGAGCTGCAAGATTTAACATAAATTTCGCTATATTCAATCATATTGAAAGGGAAGCACGACTCTTTCCCTTGTTAAGCTTATTAATAAAGCTCCGAATCAGTCTTCTTGAGGTTATTTAGTGTAGAAAAAGCACCTCGACTGTATCGAGGTGCTTAGCGGTAAAAAACTTAGGTTAATAATCGGATTCAAACGCGCCGATATCTGGAGCGTCTCCTTCGTAATCTAAACCGACATCGGTACCTGCATCAATTAAATCGCTACCACTCACGAGATGGAAGAATTCAACATCAGGCAAACTCCCATCGGATTGACGGTCAGCAAGAAGATCATCGATATCAACACTTTCAAAGTCACTGCTACTGACCGATACACTGCCTGACCAGCTATCATTTGAGATACTGGTACTGGTTGCTTTGTATTGATCTGAATCGTCACCTTTATAGGAAATACTGTTTTTAATGGTCAATTTCTTCAATGGATTGGTACTACTAAAGCCAAAGTTACGGCCGTTTTTATACCCAACACTGTTATAAATAGTAACAGTGCCACGGTTACTGTTATGATCGAAACCATCTTCAGCATTACCTGCAGCAATACTATTGGTATAAATGGCGTTGTGTTTTAGATCCTTATCGTCACTACCACCGGTTTTGAATCCATTACCATCGCCACCACTGGCGTCACCACTTTCCAGATATCCATTGCGAATTGCCCAGCACTGTTCATAGGTTGTGGTAATGCCATCGGCACCACGCAGATAGCCATCATAACCATCATCTAAGTTGTTCCAAGCGCGACAACCATAGAATTTATTGCCAGTACCAATACCAAGCTTCGCGGCAAATCCATCGGCATTTTCTAACGATGAATCGGCATTATAATAAGAGTCAACGTTCTTAATTAAGTTATAAGAAGCGCCAGTATCTAACTGTAATCCCGTATCAGCACAGTGAGAGAACGTAGAAAATTCTACAGTATTGTAATTACCGGTAATATGCATACCATTATCGCCAGCATATTGAACATCGATACCATAGATATACCAATAGTTACCACTAAGTTCTAACCCACGGTTGCTGGACTTTTCTGATTCACTTGAGAAATCAAACACAGGTCGCGCAGAATCGGTTGGGTATTTACGCAGCGTGATAGTACTACCAGATTTGCCGTTTGCGGTGAGCTCGATAGGTTCACTGAAATAGTAGGTGCCACCACGAACATAAATCACATCACCTGCCGCTGCATTCTCAACCGCAGAGATGATTTCACTAGCACTATCGACAACTGTTGCATCTTCATCAATATCCGTCGAGGCTGCTGGAGTGACGGTTGCTGATGTAGAATCAGCATAATCACCATCAGAGTCGCTATATTTTACCCAGAACCAATAAGGTGTACCGTTGGTTAACCCCGTTGCGGTATAGCTCAATGTTGAAGATCCGACAGAGTCTAAACGAACACGACCTTTAGGATTGCTATCCGTGTCGTAATAGATTTGATAGCTAGAACTTGTGTCTGAACTTGTCCATGAGAGATCCGCTTGACCATCTCCTGCCGTTGCCGTCAACACCACCGATTCAGGTGTTGCATTAAACGCTGTGGAGTTAGCATCATTCCCATCAGAATCGGTATATTTTACCCAAAACCAATATTCTGTATCGTTGGTTAATCCCGTTGCCGTATAACTTGTTGTACTAGAATTGACGGTTCCTAAACGCACGCGACCTTTAGGGGTGCTGTCTGTGTCATAGTAGACTGCATAATTGCTATCAGAACCAGAATCGGTCCAAGATAATGCCACCTGCGCGTTTCCTGCCGTACCACTTAAAACCACATCTTGTGGCGTCGCACTAAACACACTCGAGTTCTGTGAATCACCATCAGAATCGGTGTATTTAACCCAGAAATAGTAAGTGGTTGCATTGGTTAAACCGGTAGCGGTGTAATGCAACGTACTCGAGTTGACGGTGCCGAGTCTAACACGACCATCAGGATCGCTATCGGTATCGTAATAGATGGCGTAATTTGAATCAGCACCAGAATCATTCCAGTACAAGGCGACCTGATTATCACCAGCAGTGCCGGTTAGAGTGACATCTGCAGCCTGAGCATAAAACGGGACGCAAAGTGCCGCGACGACCCAAGACAGCTTTTGGCGCTTAAATAGCCGAATTTTATTAAGGTTCACTATGATATCTCCTTAAGCAGAAAATATAAGAATTTATACAGCACAGTGTTTTTATATTTACCGCATAATGAAAAGAAACATTTAATTACATTCATTAATGATGATATTAAATTAAATTGCACCTAAATAGATTGCCAAGGGATCATGACAACTTATTTACACACTTTCTGTTATATCGATACCAATTATTAAAAACAAGGCTAGTAACATAATGTGAAATAATACCAACAAAACAAAACCATTAATAAAATATCGTAAATACAATAAGATATATTGATTAATGAGGTAATTAAAAACCAAGAGTTATAAAATACCCCATTTAATGTCGGTCTTACTGGCAGATAACGTCTTAAAAAACATGACAAATAAAATATTAGTTCAAAAATTATAAATATCATTTCCTAATTTAGCAACATGAAAATAAATACATTATTAAATTACAATAAAACCAAATAAACATCTGAAATATGTTAATTCGAATTCTTTGAACATCTCATCATCTGCTCTTTTAAGGAATAGTCTCAACATAACCCCGAACTAAACAATAATTTAGTTAATAATTTCATTCATATTTGGGAACAATAATCCACAAACTGTTTTTACCAGTTACCCGTTTTTTCCCCATTCTATATGCTGTTCATCTTCAGTTGGCTAAATAAAGATAACAACCACATGAGTTTATTTTCTCGTATCAATCCATTTAAGAGCGCAATGTACAATCCGCGCGATCCCCATGTCCGTTGGTGGATGTCACTTACAGCACCACACATTTTCGATGTACCCGATTATTTTGATATTTGGTTACCCGGAATGAAACGTAAAGGCACTCCCGATACAAAAGCAGAATGGAAGCAAGACATTCAAGAAGGCCTAACCAAAGACTTTTATAATTTTTATGAGCCAGAGATTATTTATTCTTTAACCCAAAGTCAGTTTGAGGATCTTACTCCCACGCAAGGTATTGACCTGACACGTGGTGATAAAGAGCATCGCCGCTTTGTCTTACCCGCATACTATATGGCGTTACAACTTCGTTATGCAGTAGACATGGAAACCATGGATAAAAGTGCTACGGAGGCATTGTTATATTGGCAAGATAAAGATGAACATGATTGGCGCTCTCATGCTGCCCATATCTTGTTAGCCACATACCTTTATATGTTAATGAATTGGCGAAAAATACCTGAACATGAGATCTATGAAAATTACGTCGTAACCTCAATCAATACAGAGGCATTTGATTAAGAGAAACGCATCAAAGAGATCGTTGTTAAAGGGCAGGTGTCGAACCCTGCCCATTTCCTCATTTTAAGAGGTTTCTAGTCATACTAAATCTCTACGCAGATACTTTCATCAAGACCCAGCATAATATTCAAGTTCTGTACGGCTGCACCAGATGCGCCTTTACCTAGGTTATCAAACTTAGCCACTAAAAGGGCATTGTCAGCACCATCAATGGTAAACATCGAAATTTCAACCGAGTTTTTGCCTTCGACACCGTGAGGTGTGATGAAACCGAAATCGGTATCAGCATTTGCAACATTAAGATCATTCACAGTAATGAACGGCTCATTGGCGTAATGCTCACAGAATTTGTTATGGATTGCGGTAGCCTTGTCGGCAGTGACATGTCTTAACGGCACAAACACCAACATACCTTGCTGGTAGTTAGCTACAGAAGGAATAAACAGAGGAGCAGACTCTAGATTTGCCCATTTCATAATTTCAGGGATGTGTTTATGGCTCTTGTTAAAACTATAAACCCCGTAAGCAGGACCACCATTTTCATATTTAGCAATCAGTTGGTTACCACCACCACTCACACCAGAAATCGCATTGATGGTGATATCATCCAAGCTCACCAACCCTTCGAGTGGTTTCAACAGTAAAATAGCCCCTGTTGCGTAACAGCCTGGGTTGGCCACTTTACTCGATTGACGAATAAGATCGCGCTGATTAGCAGTTAGCTCAGGTAAACCATAGACCCATTCATCATTAATACGGTGAGCAGTACTAGCATCAAGAACGCGACAACCTGCTTGCTCAGCTAACGCAGCCGACTCTTTCGCTGCATCATCGGGTAGACATAATATTGTCACATCAGCTTCTTGCATTAGCTTAAGCTTGGCTTCTTTACTCTTTCTTAACTCGTGTGCCACCGTTAATATGTCGATCGAAGGATGAGAACTGAGCCGTTCCAGAATTTGTAATCCGGTTGTTCCTACTTGCCCATCAATAAATACTTTGTACTTGCTCATCTTCCTTCCTTAAATTGTTACAACAACAGCATGGGTAACTTATATCATAGACCACTTAATATTTCTTCATTATTTTTACATAAATAGTCACTTTAAAGCAGGTGGTTTGAATATAAATCAGCATATATCCCGCTAGCATCATTCTAATATTGTCGAGATAAATGAGGTTACCGATTCAACGCCTCTCCTAGAGGTCGAAAATAATCCTGGAGTGCCTCGTGAATGATATATCGATGGCTCAATTCTGGATATATAGCGAGGTTTTCATTGCTCATCGTACCGGCCACTAAGTAGCTATTGTCAATCCCAGAGCAGGTCTCAATCACCGCCTCAAATGCTCTTGCCATCATCTCCGTCGGCCTAGAAAAATATCTGGAGTTGAGTGCCTTATCTGCGTTAACACTGCGCGAGACGTAATCGTGAACATCCTGCCCGCCTTCGCTTAACAAGGTCGCGTCAAATATCTTCATCAAACGTACATTTAAAGGATGAGTGTGCAACTTGGCGTTCGTTAACCAGCAATCACTGGCAAAGAGTATCGAGCGTTGTGGCGCAGAACGATCGCCAATATCGAACGCTTTATCGGCAATATAGTGATCAAAGGCATGCCAAAACTCATGAGCAAGCGCGCCTGCTCCAGCATTCTTTGCTAACGCCAATTCACGTAAATTAGGAGCATAATGTGCCTGCACCCCCTTGCGCCCCCCGGTACCAAAGGCCAAGTTCAAATTACCTCTCAACCCGATGGCTTGTGGGGGCAGTGCCAAAATAAACGCTAAATCCGCTAATGAATCAAAAATCACATTCGCTGCGAGTGCTTTCTCTTCAGCATTGACCCATTTTCCAACCCGAATGCTCCCTATGCCGAACGTTTGTTTTATATCGATAAACGACACAGACTCCCCGTGCCGGTAGTCCGGCCCCTTACGAGTTTTGTATTTAAAGCTGGTTAACCGCACAATATTTCTTCGTCTCTAGCCACATCCGCTAATTATATAGGAACCCTACCCCATGGGCGAAAATGAAATCTATACCTCAATCACTATCGATAGCAAAAATAACAAAAGGCGGAGCAAACCATGGGTCTGTTCCGCCTTGATCTATTAACTTATTTCATCACAGGTATCACTAATGAGCGGCACCCGCCTGCACACTGGCTTTAATTTTAGGCGCAAGCCAAATAAGGAAAGCAGCCCCCACAAATACAGCAGCAATCACCATAAAGAGTTGGTTGGTCGCCACCATCACACTCTGTTTTTGCACCATATAATCGACCGAATTTCTTACCTGATCAATCGACATACCAGACTGCTGCATCATATGAGTGGCCACGCCCGATCTATCGGTCAATCCTGCAAGTTCGGAATGCACGTAACGACCTTCATCTTCCCATGAGGTATTGACGAGCGATGTAGCAAATGCCCCAGCAAGACTACGAATGAAGTTCATTAACCCAGCAGCAGAATCCATCTCAGATTCTTTAACACTCCCTAGTGCTAACGCTGTTAACGGCACAAAGAACAATGGCATTCCGATCCCTTGAAAGAACATCGGCCAGCTGATTTGCGAAAAAGTCATATCCAAATTGGCAAACGCACGAATAAAGGTCCAAGCCCCCAGCCAAACTACTCCAAGGAACACCAGAGGCCGTGGGTCCATCTTGGAGGAAAGATTAGCTACGACGGGAGCAAGGAAAACGGCAAGAATCCCCATTGTTGCCGTTGAGTACCCAGCGATGGTGGCGGTATACCCCATAAACTCTTGTAACCAAAGTGGCGTAATAACTTGAATCGCAAAGAATGCGCCAAACGCTAACGCCAAGGTGATCATACATGCGGTATAACCGCGGTGGCGGAACACTTTCAAATCCACCACAGGATTACCATCGGTCAGTTCCCAGATTAAAAATGATAGGAAACCAATAACGGCAACACATGCAAGTACTGTTATTTTAGTGGAAGAGAACCAATCCCAGTCTTTACCTTTATCCAGCATGATTTGCAGCGCAGCAACCCATACGACTAATAAGCCTAAGCCGACTTTATCAATCCGAGCTTTAATGCTTTTTGTTTCAAAGCGTTTGAGTAATTGCCAGCAAGCAATACTTGCGATAATGGCGAACGGTGCCTTGATAATAAATACGTATGGCCAACTGTATTGGTCACACAAAATACCACCCAGTATAGGGCCAGTAATTGGCGCAACCATCGTCGTCATACTCCAAATCCCGATAGCAGCGTGCGCTTTATTACTGGGGAAAATTCTTATCATCAAGGTTTGCGATAAGGGCATCAACGGACCACCAGAGAATCCCAAAAATACCCTAAAGGCCACCAGCATCGTCATGCTTGTCGCAAGGCCACACAAAACAGAGAAAAAGCCATACATCAAGAAACACACAACAAAGACCCGAATGGATCCAAAACGTCGTGTTAACCAGCCAGTCAGCGGCACTGAAATCGCTTCCGCAACCGCATAAGAAGTAATGACATACGTCCCTTGACTGGTGGACGTGCCCAATGCTCCAGCAATATTGGCAACAGACACATTCGCAATCGTTGTATCCAGAATTGCAAGGAAGTTAGCCGTTGCTAAGCATAAGGCACCCAAAAACAGCGCCATACCAGTAAGCGGTTGAATGTCATTGTCATTTGTTTGACTCATGATTTCACCCTAGGCTCTAATCAGCCAACATTGCAGTGCGGTACTCAGCCAATGTTTTATCATCAACAATGGTATCGGTATCCACCGTGACTTCCATAGAAAGCCCGACGTGCAGTGGATGTGCCTTAAGATCATCTTGGTTAAGTTGAATACGTACGGGCAAGCGTTGAACCACTTTGATCCAGTTGCCCGTTGCATTTTGGGCAGGAATCATAGAAAACGCAGATCCAGTCCCCCCCGACAGGCCAGTAATCACACCGCGGTAGACAATATCATCACCATACAGATCGGAGGTAAGTTCAACAGGCTGACCAATCGTTACTTTTTCTAGCTGGACTTCTTTAAAGTTGGCATCCACATAGATATTTTGTGTCGGAACCACTGCCATTAACTGCTCACCTAAGTGAACACGTTGGCCGATTTGCACATGGCGTTGTGCAACCACACCATCGATAGGTGCACGAATGACAGTACGATCCAAGTTCACTTGTGCTTGTTCATAACGCGCTTTTGCCGCCAATACTTCAGGGTTATTCGCCACCGTTGTGTTGTCGATTAATGCGGCGTTCGCTTTTTGTTTACCAATGGTGGAATATTTATTGGCATGAGCTTGCGCTGCGGCCGCTTTCGCTGCATTTAAATTGGCTTCAGCTTGATCATAACCATTTTGTGCATTAGTCAGTTCTTCACCAGACACAGAACCTGATTTAACGAGGTCTTGACGACGTTTCAAATCAATTTCTGCACGATGAAAATCGGCTTTCGCTGCTTCTAATTGCGCATCAGCGCGTTTAGCATTTTCTTCTTGAGCATGCACTAAGGCCGTTAAACCTTCATCGTTTGCCAGATAACTGCGCACATGACGTTTTGCTAATTCATAGTCGGCTTTCGCACGATTAAGAGCAATCCGCGCATCGGTATCATCGATGCTGACCAACACATCGCCTTTATGTACGGCTTGAGTATCAACCACATTGACTTTTTGTACGATCCCACCGATGGCAGGCGTTACTCCAGCGACATCCGCTTCGGCATAGGCGTTATCGGTATTCACATAGCGCGAGCCATAGAAATACCAGTAAGACCCATAACCACCCGCAGCAACCACAATAGCGCACGCTAGTGCCAAAAAGCCTTTCTTACGTGAGCGTTGTGCATGTGCTGCTGTAACATCATTGATTTCTGTTTGAGAATTATCGTTACTCATTATTAAAACCTTTTAAGACTTTTTAGGTTGATAGCCTGCGCCGAGTGCATGCACCAACGCGAGGTCAAGACTGAATGCGCGGGATTGGAGATTCACCAAAGCTCGCTGGTTATTAAGCAGTGCTTCTTCTGCGACTAACACATCTAGATAAGTCGATAACCCGCCTTTATAGCGGTTATTGGCTATGTTGTAGGCCTGCTGAGCAGCATCGACCGCTTCTTGCGTTTTGTTGATTCGAGCATGCAGTGCGCGGCTGCTGGTGACCACATCAGCCACTTCATGCAGCGCATTGGTCAACGTTTGGTTGTAGCTATTCACTGCTTGCTGGTAGTGAGCGCGAGCAGAGGTCAGTTGTCCATCTAATCGTCCCCCCATAAAAAGAGGAAGATAAATGGCAGGCCCTATACTGCCAGCATCATTACCTGAACGAGTCAGGTTATCGAGACCAAACGCTTGATAGCCAATAAATGCCGAAATACTGACATCTGGGTAATATTGCGCCTTTGCGATTCCTACGCGTTGGGCTGCGGCTTCGGCACGCCATCTCGCCGCTGTAATATCGGCACGATGACCAAGCAACCCTACCCCGACATTACTTGGCAACCCGTAGCGAGTCCCCAACTGAATCTGTGGCTCGGTAATGGATTTAGCGCGGTCTGGACCTTGACCGACTAGCGCTGCGAGCGCGTTTTTCTGGAGGGCGATGGCTTCTTTAATCCCCAAGAGTTCGGCTTCAACACTGGCACGAATCGATTTCGCTTGATTGACCGAGCCAAGTGTTTCCAGTCCATTTTTGTAACGTTTTTCGAGCAATTCTACGGTTTGGCTACGTAGGCTAACGGCTTCAGCCACAGTGTGCTCATTTTTGTACAAACGTGCTAACTCAGCGTAAGCATTCGCAATAGACGTCGCTAACATCAAACGTGCAGAAATGGTTTCAGCTTTCGTGGCAGCCAGCTCATTAGTGGCAGCAATGACCGCAGCTTTGTTTTTGCCCCAAAAGTCGAAGTCATAATTGAAATTGAGCGTTAACGTACCGTAATCATTCCAATCGGCTGGCGGCGCATAAGCTTGGTATTGATAACTAACCTTACTTTCAGACGCAGTGGCACTTAACCCAACTGTTGGCTTTTTGGTTGCACCAATCTGTTGAGCGATCCCTTGGGCATCACGCAACCTAGCTTGGGCAATTTTTAGATCCGGCGAGTCAGCAAATGCTTGTTCAATTAACTGATCAAGTTGCTTATCTTGATAACGAGTCCACCAATTCATGGTAGGCCAGTTAACCTGCTGGCTGTCGGCAAAACTTTGTTGATAGTGAAGCTCACTCATTTGTGCCAATTTCGGCGTGGCTTCATCATTCGGTGCGACACATCCGCTGAGTATTGCTGTGCTTAGTGCTGTTAATGCAAAACAACCGCGGTGTTTAGTCACGAACCTTGAATATAAAGCATTGCTTTTCACGTTAGATTACCTTATAACTAAACCGTACTGTACAGTTATACTCTTGACAACGAACAACCGTCAAGGGAAACTTACCCGGAATTTTTGATGGGATATCGAGAGACCTATGCGTGTAAAAAGCGAAGAAAAACGACAGGAAATATTGGATATAGCCAAGCGTTCATTCACTCAACAAGGGTTTGAACAAACGTCTATGTCTTATATCGCTAAAGAGCTGGGGGGATCGAAAGCCACGCTATATAACTACTTCAGTTCAAAAGAAGAAATTTTTTCGGCCGTGATGGAATCATCTGCTACCGAACAAATAGCGAATGCGTTTCTTTCGCTCGATCATCATGATGATCTAGTGGCCGCATTACCGGAATTCGGCTTTAACTTTTTACAATCGGTGTTAAAGCCGGACATCATGGCCATCTACCGCATGGCGATGAATGAAGCAGAGCGTTCGTCCATTGGTCGACATTTCTATGAAAATGGCCCGAAGAAAGGTTGGCTTCACCTAAGTGGTTACCTACAACACCAAATGGAAAAAGGCCACTTACGCGCCGCAGATCCGTGGTTAGCGGCTATGCAGCTTAAAGGATTGCTTTCTGCTGAATTTTTCGAACCTTACGCGCTTCGAGCTATTGATATACCAGACGATAATCAAATTAAACTCGCGGTAGAAAGAGCCATTGGCGCCTTTATGGCACTGTATAAACTGTAATGGTGATATACCCAAATAACCTCAAGATACACTCTTGCTGAAACAGCATCTTGACGTTACTTGGGTATATAGCTCGGCAAATGATTTTGCCAGGCTATTTAATCAGCGAGATGCAAGTTTAATGAAGATTGCTCGACCTTCTCAGCAATATCAGTCGACAAGGGTTCATCAGTAACCAAATGGTCAATTTGATTAAATGACAATACCTGAAACATCGCACTGCGATTGAATTTGGAATGGTCGGCGACCACAATGACCTGCTGAGCTTGTTCTGCCATTGTCTTAGTCAGTTCTGCTTCTTCTAACGTAAAATCTGCAGCACCATTACTGTCAATCGTCCCAATAGTTGAGATCAAATATTGCGCATTAAATAGTTTAATCTGACGGGTTGCCATCAGTCCTAATGATTGTGATGATTCAGGATGAAATTCCCCGCCAAGCAAATACACTTGATGATCGTATTGAGCAAACTCAGTGGCGATTTGCGTCGAGCTGGTAATCACGGTTAGGTGTTTTTTTGCTTGCGCAAGTTCTTGCGCCAACAATAGCGTGGTCGTCCCCGTGTCCATAAATAAGCTTGAACCATCTTCAATTAAGCCAACCGTATAATGGGCAATGCGCTTCTTCTCATCGATCGCTTCACTTAAACGTGTAGTAAAACCGTTTTCTTTCTCCAAAATAGGGGGGAGCGAGGCTCCGCCATGAAATTTACGCACTAACCCCTTTTTCGCGAGCACATTCAGATCGCGCCTAATGGTCTCTCCTGATGTATCAAACATTTCCGTCAGTTCATCAACAAATACCCGTTCTTCTTTTTCTAGCTGTTTCAGTATTGCTTGCTGTCTTTGTAATGGACGCATCGTGCCCCCTGCTACGTAGTTATGATACAAAATTGGGCAATTGCACACATTTGATCCATTGCCAATGCCATTTTATGCCCCATTTCAATTACTTAACCGATTGAAGTGTCACTAATTACTTAATGTTGATTTGGTCTATTTTAAACTATAAACACCCACAATTACGACTATTTAGTCATTAATAAGACAAAAATAAACACAAAACCCACAATTTGGCATAAGACTTGCTCTCTTGTTCGTAAGCAAACGTTAATAGTGTCTCACGTTGAGTGTCATTCATTTTCATCTCAGACACCAACCATACCCAATAACAACACATATCTTATTGAACATCCTAAGGAAGGGAGTAACTGCATTATTCGTTCACCATGGATCAAAACCTTTACCAAATTGACGTTATCAATCGGACTCACTGCAATCGCAACACAAGCTTCTGCACTAACCATTAAAATCGGCCACTTTGGCAATCCAAACACACCTTTTGATGATGGAGTAAAAATCTTCGCGCAAAAAGTCGACCAATTATCCCATGGCGATATTAAAGTCGTTGATTTTCCAAGCGGTCAATTAGGCAACGAATCCCAAGAGATTGCCGCCCTACGCGGTGGTTTACAAGAGATGCTCATCACGTCTTCATCAAACTTGACCCGTTATTCCAAACCACTTCAAGTACTCGACCTACCTTTCCTATTCGCTAATGATGCACAAACTGACAAAGTCCTGTTAGGACCAACCGGCGATAAGTTGTTAACAGGACTCAATGGCAGTGGACTCAAAGGGCTGACTTTTTGGGACAACGGCTTTCGCGATTTATCCAACTCAAAACACCCCATCACAAAGTTATCCGACTTTAAAGGCTTAAGTTTTCGTGTGATTGGTCAGCCGGTCTACATCGATACTTTCAAAGCATTAGGCGCAAATCCGGTGCCAATGCCTTTCCCTGAAGTGTATTCAGCGCTTGAAACCAAAACGGTCAGCGGTCAAGACAACCCGCTATTAACTGTACGAGACGTGAAATTTTACGAAGTGCAAAAATACCTGACACACTCTCGCCATGCTTATTCTGCAATGATCGTATTAGCTGGTAAGCCATTCTGGTCTCGCCTAACTGATGCTCAAAAAGAGATTGTACAAAAAGCAGCACGTGAAGCAGGGATTGAGCAACGCAAAATTATGCGTGATGCTGTAGAAAAAGCAGAGAACATGCTGAAAAAACATATGGAAGTGGCTGATGATTTTGCACCGGGCGAACGTGCAAAAATTACCAAAGCAGTACAGCCCGTCATCAACAAGATGCTAACGGATGAAACTCGTCCCTTCTACAAAGAAATCAAAGCAGATTTAGCTAAGTAATCAGTATTGGATACCCCTTCATTATGCGATTGATACATAAACTTGAATCCATGCTGGAAGCGTTAGTGGCGATACAACTTCTCGCCACTATCCTCACGGTATTTTCCAATATCGTACTGCGCTTTTTCTTCAATAGCGGCATCCCCGTTACCGACGAAATATCGCGCATTATCATGGGATCATTGATATTTACTGGTGCGGTGCTCGCCTTATCTCAAGGCAGCCATATCAGTATGACGCTGGCAATCGATAACCTGTCGATAGGGAAGAAGAAAGCAGTTGCTGTCATTGTTGCAGCTGCGATGATTTTCTGTGACTACCTTCTCGCCTCTGGTGCTTGGTCTCAGGCAACGATCAACATGAATAATAACTACCCATTATCAGGCTTACCTGCCTGTATTCCTTATGTGGTGGCTTTGATCTGTGGTGGCGTTATGGCGGTGCAAACCTTCTTGATGCTGCTGTTCGTTTTACTCGACAAAATGCCGGTTGATCGTTTTTCTCCCGGCAAAACACGCAAGACACCGACCCCACGCTAAAGGATTAAATCAGGTCTTATTATGACAGTAATTTTATTTTTGGCCGTGTTAATTGTTTGTATTGTGCTTGGCATGCCTATCGCTTGGTCTTTGATGATTTCAGGTGTAGCACTCATGCTGCATTTAGACATGTTTAATGGTCAAGTGATTGCCCAAAACATGATTTACGGCACCGATAATTTCATTTTTCTCGCCATTCCAGGGTTTATCTTGGCTGGAGAATTGATGAACCGTGGCGGTTTATCACAACGTATTATCGAAGTTGCAATAGCAGCATTCGGCCACATTAAAGGCGGACTGGGCTATGTCGGGATCTTTGCTGCATTGATTATGGCCTCTCTTTCCGGATCCGCCATCGCGGACAGTGCTGCCCTCGCAGCTATCTTAATACCCATGATGCGTATCGCAGGCTACCCTGAAGGTCGTAGCGGAGGATTACTTGCAGCCGGTGGGGTTATCGCCCCCGTCATTCCTCCCTCCATTGCACTGGTCGTTTTTGGCGCAGTGGCTAACATCTCGATTAATGGTCTATTTATGGCCGCTATTGTTCCGGGACTTCTAATGGCTGCAGCGTTGGTCGCAATGTGGGCATGGTCTTCACGCAATGGCGATTACCAAACGCTAGAAAAGCAAAGTGGTAAACAAATTCTTACCGCCATCATTAAAGGCCTACCCGCCTTAGTTCTGCCTATTGTCGTCATAGGTGGTATGCGCGTTGGTATTTTCACCCCAACTGAAGCGGCGGTCATCGCGGTGGTTTATGCTGCGATTATTGGCGCATTTGTCTATCGAGAACTGAGTTTAAAAGCGTTCTACGAATCACTGGTTGATGCGGGTAAAACGTCCGCCGTGGTGATGTTCTTAGTCGGTACTTCCATGATCTCTGCTTGGCTGATTTCTATCGCTAATCTACCCGCGGATATTGTTAAGTTACTCACGCCATTATTAGACCAGCCAAAACTATTGCTCGGTGCCATTCTATTTTTAACATTGGCACTAGGCATGGTGCTCGACTTTACCCCATTAATGTTGATTTTAATGCCGATCATGATTCCACTTTGCCGCGCTGCTCATATCGACCTCACGTATTTTGGGGTGGTATTTACCATCGCAGGAGCGCTCGGCATGCTTACCCCACCCGTGGGTAATGTTCTAAACGTGGTCTCTGGTGTCGGAAACATTCGCACTCACAAAATCATCGTCGGCGTAATGCCCTTTCTGTTGGTTCAGTTTGCCGTGCTCGCTCTGCTCGTTATTGTTCCGCAAATCATCACCATTCCGCTCTCTATGCTCAGCGATTAATTAATAAGGATCGTATTGTTATGACACCTCGTATTCATTATTTACAAAACCTTGATACCGCTGGGGTTGGCAACATCACGCAGTGGGCACAAGCACACGGCTACCCGCTAACTGGGACGCATCTATACGCAGGGGAACCTCTGCCTAGACTCGAAGACTTCGATATTTTGGTCATCTTAGGGGGAGTGCCACAAGAGTGTAGTGAGTGGCTAGAAAGTGAAATTCTCTTTATTCGCCAAGCTATTGATGCCAACAAAGGCGTGGTCGGCCTCTGTTTAGGTTCTCAACTTATCGGTTGTGCTATGGGGGGAGAGCTCGTTCCACACACTTGTGCTGAATCTGGTTGGCTTAATGTTGAATTGGCTGAGAAACCTAAAACGCACCCACTGCTAAGTGGTGTGGATTCACGAAAATTGTTTTTCTTTCATCGTAATACCATTGTTCTTCCACCTGTATTTGAACTGCATGCAAGCACAGAAGGCTGCAAAAATCAGATTTTTACCACTAGCGATAGAGTGATAGGCATTCAAAGCCATCCAGAAATGGTGGCCTCTTCTATTGAATATTTGGCAACGTATAAAGCCGACAATTTACCTAAAGGCCCTTACACCACACTGGGGCTTATCGATGCTAGCCAAGACGAATTGCTCACTCAAGCAGCGCAATTTTTAGCCACGGTATTAAATAATCTCGTCACTATTTTGCAGCAAGACTACCAGGAATAACAGTAATTGAATTTGGTACTTCCAATAGGAAGTCCCATTCAGGACAAATAGTTATGGAACAGACTGAAGTAACACGTTCAATCAAACAACAAACGTTCGATGTCGCGATTATCGGCGGCGGACTCGTCGGCTGCGCAATGGCCAGACGATTTACCCTTGAGGGAGCACGAGTTCTCTTACTTGAACGAGGCTCAGATATATTATCGGGCGCAAGTAAAGGTAACAGTGCCATTTTACATACCGGTTTTGATGCACCGCCAGACAGCATTGAACTGCAATGCGTACAGAATGGCTATCAAGAATATATGGCGATTCGTGAAAGCATGAATCTACCCGTGTTAAAGACCGGTGCGCATGTGGTCGCTTGGACTGAGAACGATCTTGCTCAATTTCCCAAGATTTTGGCTAAAGCCCATCAAAATGGCATCACGAATGCAGTGGAAATTGGTCAATCGGAATTATTATCCAGAGAACCAGGGCTTGCTAAACATGCCAAAGGGGCGATTTGGGTACCTGATGAATTTTTAATTGATCCATGGTCTGCCCCCCTCGCCTATCTTCAACAAGCTGTCGATAATGGCGCCAACCTACTCTTAAACTGCGAAGTAACAGATGGAGAGTTTGATGGTCAAACATGGCAGCTCAATACCAGCAAGGGCCAACTAAAAGCCACTTCTGTTGTAAATTGTGCTGGCCTACGCGGCGACTGGTTGGAAAAAAATCTATTAGGTGACTCTGATTTTGAGATTCGCCCACGTAAAGGCCAATTTGTTGTTTTCGACAAAGCGGCACATCACCTGATCGACAGTATTATTCTGCCGGTGCCGAATGAAATCACCAAAGGCATTGTCTTGACTCGCACTATTTTCGGTAACCTTTTGGTTGGCCCAACCGCTGAAGAACAACCAGACCGAGATCATGCTGCGCTCGACAACAAAACACTAGAAACTCTGCGTCAGGCCGCTATTGAACATATTCCAGCTCTTGCAAACATTCCCGTTACCGCAACCTATGCTGGATTAAGGCCGGGCAGCGATGAAAAAGAGTACCGAATTCATGAGCATTGGGATAAACACTACATCACGGTGGGCGGTATTCGTTCGACAGGGTTAACTGCGGCTTTAGGTATTGCTCAATATATTTACCAAAAGTACCGCTCGCATTTCTCTCATCAACCCATTGCCGAGCCAAGCACACCGCACATGCCGATATTAGCCGAGCATCTTAAACGTGACTGGCAAACACCAGGCTATGAAGAGATGGTATGCCATTGTGAACTGGTTACGAAAAGAGAGATCGAAGCAACGTTTAACACCTCAGTGCCACCCGGTGATTTCGGTGGGTTAAGACGCCGCACTCGCGCCTGCATGGGGCGTTGCCAAGGCTTCTACTGCAGCAGTCGCGTCGCAGAACTGGCTGGCGATAAACTGCGCATTCCGCTTACTGTTGAGGAGCACAATCATGACTGAGGTCATTCATACAGATGTCGCCATTATTGGCTCAGGTCCAGCCGGATTGTCCGCAGCAACCGAACTAAAAAAGCGAGGCATTACCAATGTGATGGTCTTAGAGCGTGAACAAGTCGCTGGTGGCATACCACGCCATTGTGCTCACCCACCCTATGGGGTGCTCGAATATCATCAATTGATGACAGGCCCTACGTTCGCAAAGCGCAATGTTCAAGAGGCTCAAAAAGCAGGTGTCGATATTAGAATCGGTACGACGGTTATTGCGCTAAATCCCGATGGTGAATTAGATGTGATGTCGTCATCCGGTCCATACAAAATAAAAGCACAACGCGTACTGTTATCGACCGGTGTTAGAGAGACACCTCGTTCAGCTAGATTTGTCGGTGGTGACCGCCCTATTGGTGTGTACAACACAGGGGCATTGCAAAACTTTGTTCATCTGAAAGGCAAAAAACCCTTTCTTCGACCGCTAATTGTTGGCACCGAGTTGGTCAGCTTATCGGCCATTGCAACTTGTCGAAAAGTGGGAATTAAACCAGTTGCGATGATAGATAGCCAAAGCTCAGCCACAACGTATTCGGCGTTGATGATGTACCCCAAATTAAGCGGTGTTCCTGTTTATTATGGTGCGAATCTAGAATCCATTCATGGTATTGGCCGAGTTGAAGGCGCAACATTACGTTTTGCTGATGGTTCAACACAGGATATTGCGTGTGACGGGATTCTATTTACTGGCAAATTCACCCCAGACTCTGCTTTGATTCGCCCGAGCCATTTGCTGCTCGATAACGGCACGGGCGGTCCACTGGTGGATCAAAATGGCCGTTGTAGCGATCCTAGCTACTTTGCAGCAGGCAATGTATTACGCCCAGTAGAAACCGCAGGCTGGTCATATCGCGAAGCTAAGCGCATTGGTCGTTTTATTGCTCAAGACTTAGCAAAACCACCCGCTTCCCCCGTTTCTAACATTACAGTAGAAGTCGAACATCCCATTCGCTTTTGTGTTCCACAAAAGCTGGTTCTTAACACCACCGCAGCCCTACCTCATTTGCAACTAAGAGTCGCTCAAGCGGTGCGTGGACATATTGAAGTTAGCTCTAACGGCAATGTGCTCTACAGTAAAAAGGTGAACACTCAACCGGAACGGCGCATTCTTATTCCACTGGATAAAATCGCGCTGGAGCATGTGTGCAACGGCAAACTTGAGATTCGAGTGACAGATAATGGGTGAGAATAATTCACAACGTTTTGCTGCGATTGATCAAGGGACAACCAGCACGCGTCTCGTCATCACAGAGGCAAATGGCGCGGCCAGTGTCCCCTTTTCGGTGCGTCATCATACCACTTACCCGCAGCAGGGATGGGTTGAACAAGATGCCAATGAGCTACTGCATAACGTTCAATTATGCCTTACACACGCCGGCGATATTGCGGCGATTGGTATGGCTAACCAAGGTGAAAGCTGTTTGGCTTGGGATGCCAAAACAGGCGAACCACTTTCGCCGGTGATTGTTTGGCAAGATAATCGCACCAGCGGCACCATTGAAAGGTTGCGTGCCCAAGGCTTAGAACAACTGACGCTCGATCGGGCAGGCTTACCGCTAGATCCTTATTTTTCGGCCAGTAAGCTGCATTGGCTTGTTGAAAATATTCCCGCGGTTAAACAAGCCTACCAAGAAAAGCGCCTGCATATTGGCACCACCGACGCCTTTTTTCTAGAACGCCTAACGGGACGATTTGTAACGGATGTGACCACAGCATCTCGCACCTCGTTAATGAACCTCAGTACCCAAACATGGGATGACACGTTATGCGCACGGTTTGGGGTACCACTTGAGTGTTTGCCAACTATATCGGCCAGTGTTGCCAACTTTGGCACTCTAGCAAACGGGGTTCCGATCACAGCATCGTTAGTTGATCAACAAGCATCATTGTATGGACATGGGTGTCGCAATCCTGGTGATATCAAAATGACGTTTGGCACTGGGGCATTCATGCTGATGGTAACAGGAGATCAGCGCCCGAATGCGCCAGAGGGCTTGCTCGCAACCACCGCTTGGCAAATGGATAATTCGCTCACTTACGCCTGCGAAGGGGGGATCTATCATGCTAGCGCTGCTATCGAATGGGCCAAAAAACTTGGCTTATTTCATCACTACCAAGAGATTGAACAGTTTGCACAGCCACCCGCTATCGAAAGAGAGTTAGTGTTTATTCCTGCCCTTTCTGGGCTTGCCGCCCCTTTTTGGGATCGCTCAGCAAGCGGCTTATGGATAGGGATGGATGGCGGGACAAGCGCATCTTGTTTATGTCAGTCGATTCTCGAAGGTGTTGCTCTTAGGGCGGCCCAAGTGATTAATGCCATGCCACATTTAGAAAATAGCCACGCACGTTTATCCATTGATGGTGGATTGACTAATAACCCCTATTTTGTGCAATTTCTCGCCGACGTTTTACAACGCGACGTCATTACCTCCAGTTTCACAGAACTGACAGGTTTTGGCTGCGCTGCGCTAGCCGCATACGGAGCGAACGGATCTAACCTTGTCATCCAAAACGATGAACATATCTATACGCCGCAAATATCGGGGCAATTAGCACAAAAATGGCTCGCCACTTTCGACCGAGCACTCACCTTCAGCCGCGACTGGAAAAAAACACCTTAGCAGTCGAATAATAACGTCGTATTCAAAGCCTAATAGCTCTCATATCTATAACGATGTGAGGGCTTTTATGCGTTTCGTTAGTACTGTATATGCCAATAAATATTACTCAAGATCTAACTCAGTTTTGTCGGATAGGCGACACCTGTTACCAAGTGCCGCCCTCCTAAGAACCGTACGTGCAACTTTCACTGCATACGGCTCAAGCCTCCACTAAGGCGTATTACGTTACCCAACAACCTAGATAGCAGTTAAAGCAGGCTCCAACCATGAGTGACGACTTTCCTTTTTCGATTTCCTCTTTGCCAAGTAATCTTGGTATTGGGGGTCGAATGGTGTAGCCGCACTTCGGATCTTCACATGTCTTTTAATCGGCGTTTTCGCTATTTGAACTAAGTTGTAATGACAGTCCATGTTCGCGATTTTCTGCCAACCGTGAAATTGCCAACCACCACTTCTATTCATGTAGTATTTGCGCCTGACCCAGTCTTTTGGCTTAGTAGGATGGCGTCTAACCGCCCATCGCCAAAGAAGCCAGAAGATTTGATGACCGAGATAGCCGAAGGTTCGTTTTGCAACGCAGTGACGATAATAATTCGCCCAACCTTTCAGTTTAGGATTCAATAGTCTAATAAGATCATTGACTGGCATTGTTGCGTGCTTCTTGATGAGTTCACGCAAGTTTCCCAAGAAAGAGAGAACGTTAGTTTTACTCGGTTTGATGAGCAATTTACCTTTGTACTTCCTTAGGTTAAAACCTAAAAAGTCAAAGCCATCATCTATATGAGTAAGGTGTGTTTTCTCTTCAGAGAGTACCAACCCTCTTTCTTTTAGAAAACCAATTAACCGAGGTTTGATTTCATTAATAAGAACATCTTTTGATGATCCGGTTATTATAAAATCATCCGCATAACCGATGAAGTTAACTCGTTCTCCCGAGCTCTTGCCTACTTCCTTTACAAGCTTTTCTAAGCCCGCAAGTGTCAGTAACATAAGTGTTGGAGAGATAATTCCGCCTTGCGGAGTTCCCTCCGATGTTCGGTAAAACAAACCTTTATCAATATAGCCTGAGCCTAGCCACTGCTTTAGCATTCGTTTGTCTATTTGAACATTTTCAATTAGCCATTCATGCCCGATTTTGTCGAAGCAAGCTTTAATATCCCCCTCCAAAACCCATTTACCTGAGCGCTTAAGACACAAACATTTAAAGCATTGTGCTATAGCGTCAGCAGTACTGCGATTCGGGCGAAAACCGTAGCTGTTAGGATCAGCTATCGTTTCCGATATCGGCTCCAAAGCAAGTAAATACAGAGCCTGTTGCGCTCTATCTATCATGCATGGAATGCCTAGAGGTCTAAGTTTGCCGTTCTTTTTCGGGATGTAGATGCGTCTGAGTGGTTTGGCTCGATAACCTTTACGATTCAATTGATCTACTGCGGTCATCCGACGAGCATCTGTATTCCAGATGACTCCATCTATTCCGGGTGTGTTACTGCCTTTGTTTTGAGACACTCGCTTCACAGCCAGTAGTTTAGCTGATCTTGAGTGTGTTAAGATCCACTGCAAAGCTCTCGCTTTACTGTGTTTTCCCTCTCGGGTTGCTTTTGCAATGCGCATTTGAAGCTTTAATACGTGCAACTCGACAGTTTTCCAATCGATGGATTGCCATTGAATGCTGTTAGGAGAGGCACTAACTTCTAATGAAGCCACCATTTGCGTTTCTCCTTAAATAAAGTTCTTCAAATCATCTTGCAACGGGAGACCAGTTAGAAGTCAGCTCGCTTTCGCGCCAGATATAAACCTGTATCCACTTCATTACAAAGCGGCATTTGCTTTTTCTAACCTCCTTTACCTGCACACCTATCGGCAGTCTTCGCAGACTACTTTCCCGAAAGGGAGATATACAGGCTTACCCTGTTTCGTATGTCGCGTAAAATATCAGGTTAGATGCCCACTATAGTGCGGAGAGCACATCGATCACGAAAGAGTACTGTCCAACTTCTTTCCGGCTCTCATTGCCTTCTTGGCCACAGCGTACAAACCACTTCCGCTGCTTCATCGTATAACGCGCCTTACATGGATTCACTTACGTTCATCATACTGACACCCTAGCACTTACCCGATTTGTGGTTATCAGGAGGAACGTTCTCTCACGATTCAGTTCCCACTCAGTCTAACAACCGAGTTTCGTTACATTGTCGGATTCGCTGCTTTATTCAGAATCCTAGGGTCACCTGGTGATACAGATGGTTCACTCTTATCGTGGTGAACAACGCTCCATACGACTTCAGGTCGCACGGACAGAAACGTGTTAGTAGTTGTGCTCTAAAACGCTTCTGTCGAACTAGGAAAAGTATGTTTATACTTTAATCGTTTGTTATTAACAATTTCACGGATACTTTCTGTCATAACTGGATTTTGACACATAACCAATATGCCCATACAAACCTTAGTTCCAACTGTTGCCAACGATACCAATACACAATTATTTTTTTTGGCACCATTTGGCTCGAGAACAATACATCACTTTAATAATAGATAATATTTAAAATAACTACTTTTATTTAGATAATTGAACTCATCAATTATCTAATTTATTAATTTTTTAAAAGCTCGCTTTAGCCAGTATTTCAACTCTGATTAGAATGAATATCTATGCTAAAAATATCTATATTTCATCACTTGGTAAAAATTCTAACTCAGGTCGTGGTGGTATAATGAATTTGCTCACCTGATTAGTTGCCTAGACAACATTAAACTATTACATAAATTTTTATAATCAGATATTAGAAAATGCTTAATTTATATGTATCCTTAAACACTTCTACAGAATGATTTGCAGTCTCTAACTATTTGATAAAGTTATAAGATGTACCTATACATCTTTCTTTTGCCATTTCAAATAGCATCGCAACCATCACATTATCTTGTATTGCCATACCAACCGTGTCAAAAATAGTAATCTCGTCGTTATTGGTACGTGCTACTTTTTCACCTAAAATGATCTGACCTATTTCTGCATAAATATCACTTTCTTTTAAATACCCCTGCTCAACAGCATGATGAGTTTCACCATTTTTCACACAAAGCTTACAGCTATCATTAACTACTTTGGCATTGGCAAAAAGGCTCGCTTCAATTTCTTGTTTATCAGGCATATCGGAACCAATCGCCGCAATATGAGTACCAGGTTTTACCCAAGTTTCTCTTACAATTGGTCCATCGGAATAACGTCCCCTTGTTGTGGTAATAAGCACGTCAGCATTCTCAACAGCTTCCTTTGCACTCTTACACTTAAAGACATTAAGATCACTCTGCTCACTCACTTCATTATAAAAATCATTTAAAAATTCACTGCTGTTGCCCCATAAATATACATTTTCAAACTGCTTAATCTCCAGAGCAGCATAAAGCTGCCTTCTTGCTTGGCGACCAGTGCCGATAATGGACAGACTCTTTACATCATCTCTAGCTAAATATTTGATTGAAATTGCGCCAGCCGCTGCAGTACGACAACCAGTGATCCATGTGCCATCCATAATGCATTTAAGTAAACTAGTTGATGCTTCATAGAGCAACACAGTGTTCATACCTATTGGCAAGCCGACACTGGGGTTATTATCATAACCACCTGATGAAGACTTCATCGATATATAATCACCACGAATATCAAGTCCAGCTTTAAAATCAATACCTTGATGAGTTCCTGGCAAACTTACAGCCATAAAATCAGGTTGAATAACCAAACCATTTTGAAAAGACTTATAACCTTCTTCGACTGCCAACAAAATTTTATTCAAGTCGATGAGCTCTGCAATTTCACTTTTGTTGAGTAAAAGTGTGTCCATGTATAATCCTCCACTAACATTTTAATATCAAAATACCTTTTAATTTTTCAAGTGGCGATATTTCCTTCAACTATTTCACCTTTATAAATTTGTCCTAACTTATTAAGATCCCAGTTTCCAGAAGAAAGAACCAACGCGACTTTCTCGTTGCGTTTTAGAAATATTTTCTTTGCCAACAAAGCAGCAACAACTACACATGAAGTCGGCTCAGCAATGAGTTTAACTTCTTTAGCAATCAATTTTGTCGCATGTAGAATATCTTCTTCTTCTACTACGACAATTTCATCAACGTACTCTTCTATAATTGGATAAGGGTTATCTGACGGATAACTACATCCAATACCATCAGCAAGTGTCGGTGTGCACTCAACACGAGTTTTTTCTCCTTTTTCACGACTAACATAAAAGGCACAAGTGGCAGCGGCTTGAACCGCAATAACTCTGATGTTCTTATTTTTCCCCTTAATGGCGGTAGCAACACCAGAAGCTAAACCACCACCTCCTAATGGAACAACAACCGTTTCAATATCTGTCTGAGAATCAAGTATTTCTAGTGCTATGGTTCCTTGCCCTGCCATCACGGCATAATCTTCATAACCATGAACCATAGTATAGTGATTTTCAGCAATTTCATCGGCAACCTTCTTCATACGAGAGGCATACGATCGCTCCCATGTAATAACGTCGCCACCTAATCTCTTTGTATTGTTGATTTTTATTTGAGGTGCATCTTCAGGAATCACGATTACCGATTTCATATTCAGTAGTTTTCCTGCATAAGCACATGCCTGCGCGTGATTTCCTGACGAACTACAAATTATCCCATTAGAACGCTCTTCAGGCGATAGCACTAAAGCTTTGTTAAGCGCACCCCGAATTTTAAATGAGCCAGTGAGCTGGAGCATTTCAGGCTTAATATAAATTTGAGCGGCTAAAATATCGTCAAGATATTCCGCCCTAAGCAACGGGGTAACAGTGATATACGGGGATATGCGCTCTGCGGCCTGTTCAATATCTTTTAGGGTTAATGGTGATGTATTCATATTTAATCATCCTTAAAAACTCATACCCCTAAACTACCTTATTGAATAAGATTATTTATCGTTAGTTTAGTGGATAAACCATAGATGTTGTTTTTATTAAAAGCCCAAACAGTATTTTTTACCGTAATAGTCACTGATGGTCATAGAATAATTATAAGGTACTGGAGAGGTCGAAGTTTAGTTAATAACTTGTCAAGGCCTTGTTTTATGATAACTTTGTTAGTGTGGTTAGAAAAGGACACCCACTTGATCAGTGTAAAAAGGTAACGGCTCAACAATATTGTCTATTTAGTCATATTATCGCCTCCCGAAGAGGGGATTTTTCAGGACCTGTTGATGAAGAACTGAAAGAACAAGGATTAGCTCGACATATTGTTGCAACGGTACCCAGTTTCCCTGCTGCACTTGAAGTAGCCAAGCATTCAGATTTAATCGCATTAGTGCCATCATCATTTTTGCTGAATGAACCATTAAGTTCAAGCAACGCTCTCTTATGGGCATTTGAACTGCCAGTTCACACTAACAAAATTACAATTTCTATGATGTGGCACCCTCGTCTCCAATCAGATTCCTCTCACATATGGCTTAGAGAACAAATAGAAAAAGTCTGTCAGGAAGTAATGCAAGAGCGTCGATTTTAAGCGAATGAATTAAGGTCAAAATACATAACGTGACTTTTAAATTGCTAGATGGATTACCTAAATTAAGTCAACGCAGTACTTATAGAAATGTTATGAGCTGATACTCTAACGCATAATGGGGCAAAAACGTTCTACCCGAGTAGGCCGAAACAAAAATAGACAGAAACGAGCCAGTTTTTCTTTATACCTTGTGCCATTCACTTCGAAGGACTGCCAAAACTACTGTATCCCACCACTGTCCTTTAAAAAAGCGATGCTCTTTAAAATGAGCTTCTTGACGCATACCTAAAGACTGGCACAGCTTAATAGCAGGAAGATTTTTGCTGATTGTCTCCGCATAGATGCGGTGAACGCCTAATTCCAAAAAACCAAAGTTTGCGAGCGCTAAGGCGGCTTCATGACTTAACTTATTACCCTGAGATGACCTTGCAAACGCACAGCCCATTGAAGCTTGCTGATTATCCTCTAGGCGTAAACAGACAGTTCCGATGAACTCTCCTGACGATTTACACTCAACAGCTAATTGGTACGACTTTCTTGGCGTCTCACCAGCCTGGGCAATAAATAAATTGGTTAACTCTCTGTATTTATTAGGATCACAGTCACTCTCGTCATAGAAACGCTGATATTTAGCATCTTGAGACATAGCAACAAAGTCGCTTTCATCATCCGGAGTCATGTCCCGAATGATCAAACGTTCGGTCTCAATTTTAAACATCAAAAGTTCCTCTTTCTTCATGAGGTAAAACGTTTAAAGTACAGGCGTGGCTTTTTCACATCCATACCTTTACTGAGTAACTCAGTGCTGACTAGGTTGAAATACGACTTAAGTCGTTTGTGTCAGATTATGGATATAAAGTTAGCCGTCTATGGAAATGATTCTATTAACAATGGATGCCATATTTTGTTCAAGAATATCTGGTTTAAGATATAAAGGGTTGTAGATAGCATTCATTCTATTTATATACGCAGCTTTCATACCTACAGACATAGCACCATGAGTATCCCAATCATGTGTAGCAACTAGTCGCAGATTGTTGACATCACAGTTCAGTTTTTCTGATGCATATTTATACGCAATCGCGCTTGGTTTAAAAGTGTTGACTTCCTCTACGGAAATTATTTCATCAAAGTATTCATTTAAATCAGCATTACGGATCTGTTTTTCAATTAGTTTTTTTGATGAGTTAGAGAACGCAACAACTTTAAACCCTTCCGATCTTAATCGTTTAAGCGCAGGTTTTATGTCCTCATGAGGAGGAAGCTCTGAAAATGTATTTAATAAGTCATCCGCTTTTTCAGATAACAATTCAACATTCACTTTCGCAGCTAATGACTCCAGTGCAATTTTAGATAATGTTCCAAAATCTGTATGAACTGATGTTAATAGAGAGACTGTTGATAAGTGAAGCAGCATAGCAAACCACGTATCAGTGTAATTCTCATCCCCAAAAAGTAATTTAAATTTTGGTCTTAAAGCACCAAGATTCAAAACCGTTTCGTTAATATCAAACAATACAACCGTTTGTTTCACGACAGATTCCTTAATGTTATGTAAGCCTATGAATATCTAGCACATAACAGACTACTCCTATTCAGAACTTTAAACACTAGTGATTACGCCAAAAAGCTGTCATAAGAAAAACTAGGACAAGTATCGCAAGCGAAATGGTTCAGCTTCATGCGGCTAAATTATTTAGGAGCATAGGTAACTCACCACAGATTGACGGAATCAAAGATGAATATAACGTTAAAAATCAGGGACGAACGACTTTGGGGAATAACTAAAATTGGGCCAGCTAAAAGTAAGCCGATAGTGAACTTTCACCAACTGAATGGTCTTTTGTAGTACACATACAATCCGAGCTATTTACACTGACAAAACCAAGATTTTCGTAATACTCATGCCCAATATCACTGTGCAAGTAAATCGCTTTACAGCGTCTACTCTTGAACAACTCTGTTTTAACCAAGTTGATCAACGCCGAACCATAGCCATTGTTTCTTTGTGCGGGAGTTGTCGCTAACGAACCAATGCCAAAACACCCTTCCGTTAGGTTAAATAGCCCACTATAGACGATAAGAGAAGAAACAATTTGCTCGTCTTCGACTAACACATACCAAGTGCCAGATTGATATTTTTTACTGTTTCGACAATTAACCAGATATTCCTCATAGGACTGACAGCCATTCCAAACATCAAAACCCATTGAGTAGACAATATCTAACTCAAAGACCTTGGCTTTTCTGATGTACATTCTTGGAAACTCCTTAATTTAATACAGGCATATGCCATTATTAGGAATAAGTAGCTCAATTAATGAATCACAAACCACCAGTTACATCCAGATAATTACCCGTTGAAAACGTAGATTTCTCAGATGCTAACCAATAGATTGCTTCAGCGACCTCTTCAGGTAAGCCACCTCTTTGAAGTGGAATTTTACTTTTAAGTCTTTCAATCCTGTTCGGCTCTCCACCGTCAGAATGCATGTCAGTGTAAATTAACCCAGGACGGACACAGTTAACTCTTATACCTTCAGCAGCAACTTCTAACGACAAACCTTTCGTTAGGGTATCTATCGCTCCCTTTGACGCAGCATAATCAATGTACTCGTTTGGAGAACCTGAACGAGCTGATCCAGAAGAAACATTAACAATAACACCACCTAATCCACCATTTTTGTTCGACATTCGTTTAACAGCTTCACGGCTGCACAAGAAGTAACTTGTAACGTTATTTACTAAAATGCTATTAATTCTCTCAGCACTCATTTCTTCTAAACGCATTTGTTTCTGCAATATACCGGCATTGTTGATAAGCACGGATATCGTACCCAACTCTTTATCAACCACATCAAACAAACGAAGCACACCAGCTTCTTGAGAGACATCAGCCTGAACTATAATGCACTGCCCCCCTTTAGCTGCAATTTCCTCAGCTAAGCTACTTGCAGCTTCAACGTTAGATTTATAGTTAATACATACTGCATAACCATTTTGAGCGAACAGTTTTGCAGTAGCGGCACCAATACCTCTGCCACCACCGGTGATAACCGCAACTTTTCGGGCTTCCATATTTACCTTGTGAATTTGAATGAACTATTGGTCTATCCTAACCAACGTTGTTACTGAATTGTAAATTATTTAAAATTCCACATCTGACTTCGGATACGTTTGGTAGGGCAAGTTCGGATTGAAAACCTCAAGCACCTGTCAGTGAAATCCCGCCATCAACCACCAGCGTGTGGCCAACAATATAACTGGCTTTCTCCGACAGAAAAAATTCTATGGCGTTGACCACTTCTTCACTGTGAGCAAAGCGCTCAATTGGCACCACATTCGAGACTTCTTGGCGAATATTAGGGTGGTTGGTTTGCTTCTCTTCCCAGCGCGGGGTCCAAGTTACTCCGGGAGCCACACCGTTAATGCGAATCCCATCTTTAATATTTTCTAGCGCCAGTGAGCGAGTTAAACCTTCCATCGCATGCTTAGCTGCACTATACATTGATGCGCCTGGAGTTGGTCTTAAGCCATTCACAGAGCTGATATTGACGATCGCCGCGCCCTTTTTCATCAGTTTAATTTCGTGTTTTAAGCACAATGCTTGAGCCCAAAAATCAATATTAAGCGTATCTTTTAATAATGAGTTTTCCACCTGATGAAAACGTCCACTAGACGCTATCTGTGGTGATGCATTATTTACTGCGGCATGAAGTTCGCCATAGGTCTCACTCACGTAGGTAAATAACTGTTCAATGTCACTATCAATAGATATATCGCTGATTTTATGATCGACATTAGCTAGATCTGGATACAGATCAAGCGCCTCGTTCCAACTGGATTTTGAGCGTGAGCAAGTCACCACCTTATAGCTTTCAGCCGCTAAACGGCGTACCGTTTCAAGCCCAATGCCACGTGAACCACCAGTAACCAATGCTATTTTCAATTTGGACTCCTTTCCTATTAATATAATGATTATTCAATCAGTTAAATCTGCTTTAGTCTTTATCCAATCTAGCACGTAAAATGGGCGATGACTGTATAAATCTGATCAGATTCTAATATCCGACTTCACATCTTAACGCGATGACCAAAATGCAACTATTTGCTTACCACTTTTATCCCGACATTAATCTATAAGCCTTTGTTATAAAAATTGTAAGTAGCCATTACCTTCACTATAGTTAGTCTGGACATAACAGATGTTCTCAGCTTGAATAACCCGACCCATTACAAGATGCACAACAAGGCTCTTAACGGTGTTTGTGGCGATTCACAGGCAGATATTGAGAGGCTGTAACTTAGGACGATCACTCGAATGAAGAAGTGGTTTTTGGTAGCAATCGTATTGATAGCTGCTGGGTTAAGTTTTTGGCCCACAACAGAGAAAAGTACCGCAAAACAGGCCATTAGCATATCTGGGCCATTTGAGTTTCATAGCCGTGAACTTTCAACCAATGGCTACGTATTCAGCCGTTTACAAATCGTTGAATCATTGGTTGCTGTCGATGAAAAGGCCAATCCTGAACCTTTGCTAGCGAAAAGCTGGATGCAAAGTAAAGATGGGTTAACTTGGTCTTTTATGTTGAGACGCAAAGTCACCTTTCATAATGGCACCGAACTGACTCCACATATCGTCGTCAATGATCTTAAGCGCGCGCAGCAACATTCTGGCGTACTTCAACAAGTCCCAATCACCAACATCACCCACGATGATGAGCAGGTGATCATTCGCTTATCACGGCCGTATCGTCCATTACTGTTTGTATTAGCGCACTATTCAACGGCAATTCTTGCACCTGAATCTTTTGATGATAATGGTAACATTACCCAGATAATTGGCACGGGTCCTTACGAGATAACAAACTTGCAGATGCCTAATATTGTTAAGGCTACCGCTTACACCACTTACTGGGGTAAACCTGCGAATATCCCGCAACTCAATTATCTCTCAGGTCATCGCCCTGAAAGTCGTGCTTTACTTGCACAAAGTGGCCAAGCTGATATCGCGTATTCCATTGACCCTGCCAGTATGGAGGCTCTAAAAAACAGTAAAAACCTCCATATGAAAGTGGCGGCTATGCCTCGTACAGTGATGTTAAAACTCAACAACGCCCATCCTTATCTCAATAATGTTAAGGTACGCCACGCACTAAGTTTAGCCATTGACCGACATGAAATAGCCAATAAAGAATTAGGTTTACCGGGCTCGGAAGCTTATCAACTTTTTTCTCCTGCATTAGGCGCATGGCATATCGATGGATTAGAGAACCGACACCGCAATTTAGCAGAGGCTCGCAAACTATTAGCCGACGCTGGATGGCAATTAAATTCGCAAGGCGTACTACAACGAGATGGAAAAACTTTCACTCTCAATTTAGTAACCTACGCAGATAGGCCGGAACTTCCGCTGATTGCCACCGCAATTCAAAACCAATTGAAACAAGTCGGTGTTGTTCTCAAAGTCCAGATTATCGATGCGCAAGTCATTCCAGCGAAACAGAATGATGGCACTCTAGACATGGCATTAATTGCTCGTAATTACGGCATGTTATCCGATCCTCTGCCGATATTACTTAACGACTTTGCCGAGCACACTAATTCTGCATGGGGACCGATGAATTGGTCTTCACCTAAATTGCTGGCTCTATTAAATACACTCACCAGTGAAACGGATAAATTTCAGTACCAGCGGAATGCTCAACTTGCTGCACACTTGTTAGTGAATGAAATGCCGCTTATACCGATTACGTATTACCACCAGATCATCGCAGTAAATAAGAGTTTGCAACACTTTAGGTTTGACCCATTCGAACTTAACTATCGTGTTGCAGAGCTCACCTTAAAATCTCATTAGCACACACATAATACGTAATTATCGATTGCTTAAATAAATGAAGTTGCTAGGATACTTGGTGATAGTCGGGGTGCCTTTAGGCTGAGATCGCAATGCGAGACCCGTTGAACCTGATTCAGTTAATACTGGCGTAGGGAACTATGACTGCGGTAACTCGTATTGGTACCCAAATGATAAGAGTTACTCTCAATCACAAAACCTCTCCTTTGCATAGTTAGTGGTTTTGTTTGTTCCTGATGTCGTGTATTAGGAGCAAACCATGAAACCTAAAACAGACATTTCTTTTATTCCAAATATCCTGACCATAGCAGGCTCAGACAGCAGCGGCGGCGCGGGAATTCAAGCCGATATAAAAAGTATTTCCGCCAATGGTGGATATGCATGCAGCATAATTACCGCTTTAACAGCGCAGAACACGCAAGGTGTGCTGGATATCCTACCTGTGCCGGAAACGCATATTGAACATCAATTAGACGCCGTCTTCCAAGACATCCACATCGATGCCGTCAAAATTGGCATGTTGCCTAACGAGGCAAGTATCGCCATCGTCGCGCAAAAGCTGCGTCAGTATCAAGTCACCAACGTTGTTCTGGACCCCGTTATGGTGGCAACAAGTGGTGACGAATTACTCGCATCTACCGCAGTAAGCACCTTAATAAGAGAACTCTTCCCTCTTGCCACGGTCATCACGCCTAACTGGCATGAAGCTGCGGTCATATCCAAGCAACCGGAACCTAAAACTGACCAGCAATTCGCGGAGTTTTGTCAGAATTTAAGAACACTAGATACCCCGATTTTACTCAAAGGAGGCCACAGTTTTTCTCAACATGATGCCTGTGATGTTCTACTAAATAAGGAGAGTCAGTTTACCTTTCACGGACAACGAATCGATACCAACAATACTCATGGTACGGGATGTACACTCTCCTCGGCGATAGCAACCCACCTAGGACATAAAGAACATTTAGTGAATGCGATTTCACTCAGTAAACACTATATTACTCAGTCATTAAATTATGCTGACCGTCTCTCTGTCGGGCATGGACACGGGCCGGTGAACCACATGTATTTGCATCCTAGCCAACGCTCTATAATGTTCCCCACCAAAAAGCAGAGTCGCGTTACCAAGCCGCGTCATGAGGTACAACTATGATGACTCATGACATTATTACGGCTCTGCACAAAGTACGACAAATACAACCATTAGTGATCAATATGACCAACGATGTGGTGACCAACTACTGTGCGAATGCATTACTCGCTGTCGGCGCCTCCCCTATCATGGCGAACTCACGACACGAAATGGCTGAGTTGATCAGCATGGCCGGCGCGTTAGTGGTCAATATCGGCACACTCAACGAAACGCGCGTCAATCAAATGCATTATGCCATCGAATGTGCCAATCATGCGGGCATCCCTGTGGTACTTGATCCCGTGGGATGCGGAGCGACGAAATATCGAACTCAGGTTAGCCAAACCTTTTGCACGCTTGCTGAAAATCTCATTATTCGCGCGAATGCCTCTGAAATTAAAGCGTTAAGTGGCATGAAAGGGAACACTAAAGGAGTCGATAGCACGGCAGAGTCCACTGACGTCATTGATGCGGGTTATCAACTTTTAAGGCCTGGGGTTTCAGGGATTGTGATTTCCGGCGCCACCGATGTCATTATTAGCCCAACTCAACAGGTTCACCTCTACAACGGCAGCACGCTCATGCCTTATGTAACAGGTACTGGCTGTAGTCTCAGTGCTATGGTGGGTGCATTTGCAGCCGTTGGTGAAACGTCAGGATTCGCTGCCACAGCAATTTGGGGAATCGCAGGGGAAATTACGTCACATAAGGCGCAAGGCCCTGGTAGTTTTGCCGCTTTAATGCTCGATAACGTGTACCAATTGGACAATAATCAGATAAGCAACACATTTAGAGGTGACGTTATCGCTAATAATAGTGCGATGAATCTAGTTTAGATCATCACCGCTGCACACAAAAAGTGAATCATGTGCAGCGGAATTCGTTCAATTTTTTTGATGATTACCAACGAGATTTGCCAATTTTGCATTTTGACAGTTGATTTAAAATAACAAACATCTCTAAAAAATTTGAATGAAGGACACTCCATGATCGAAAAAAGGGCGGCGCAAGAACGAGGGCATGTCGATTTAGGCTGGCTTAATAGTTATCACACCTTTTCCTTTGGCCAATATTACGATCCTCATCATATGGGATTTTCTGCTTTACGCGTGATTAATGATGATACTGTGCAACCTGATCAAGGTTTTCAAACCCACGGTCACCGCAACATGGAAATCATTAGTTTTGTGTTAGAAGGCACTATCGCGCACAAAGACAGTGGCGGCAATATTGAAACGTTGCCACAAGGCGAATTCCAACTGATGTCCGCAGGCCAAGGGATCTACCACAGTGAATTTAATCACTCATCGACGAATCCGTTGCATTTCTTACAAATTTGGATAGAACCCAATCAAACCGACACTCGGCCTAGTTACCAACAAAAACCATTTAATGTTATTCAAGGCTTAACGCCGATTGCCACACCTGATGGACAATACGATTCGTTTACCATCAAACAAGATGCTTCACTGTTCCAATTAGTGCTTGCAGGACAAACGCAGCAGCGCTACGCAATCGCAGAGTCTCGCCGCGTATATGTGCACCTCATCTCTGGATCATTACAAATTAACGACCTGTCTCTCTTACCTGGTGATGGTGCGAAAATTTCTGATATTGACCAAATCGATCTAATTAACGAAGGTAGTGAACAAGTTATCGCTTTAATGTTCGATCTGCCCTAGCCCTCCTCCATAGTAAGAGTCAAACTCTTACTATTTTCAGCTTTGTAACCGGTTACAGAAACCGGTTACAATTTTCTTTTGATTGATCTAGAATAGTCACTATTGATCCTGAGTGAATCGTCATGTTGGTCAGGATCCGTTTATTCATTTCCAATCGAGGAATATTATGTCTACGTTAAGTTTCCCAAGTGATTTTTTATGGGGCGGAGCTGTCGCAGCGCACCAAGTTGAAGGTGGCTGGAATAAAGATGGTAAGGGTCCAAGTATCGTTGATGTTCTAACCAAAGGTGCCCACGGCGTTCCTCGCGTGATTACCGATACCGTTGAAGCCGATCAATTCTATCCAAACCACGAAGCTGTCGACTTTTACGGCCGTTATAAACAAGATATCGCCCTATTTGCGGAAATGGGATTTAAATGTTTTCGTACATCGATTGCGTGGACACGTATTTTCCCCAAAGGTGATGAAGAGACACCAAATGAAGCAGGACTGCAGTTCTATGATGATATGTTCGATGAACTGCTCAAATATGGTATCGAACCTGTTATCACATTTTCTCACTTCGAAATGCCGCATCACTTAGTCAAAGAATACGGCGGTTGGACAAACCGTAAGGTCGTTGATTTCTTTGTGAAATTTGCTGAAGTGGTACTCAAACGCTACCAAAACAAAGTGAAGTATTGGATTACCTTTAACGAAATCAATAACCAAGCCAACTGGAAAGCACCGCTATTTGGTTACTGTAATTCAGGGGTGATTTATCTTGATCACGACAACCCAGAACAGACACTTTACCAAGTCGCTCACCACCAATTTGTTGCCCATGCGAAAGTCGTAAAACTTGGTCACGACATTAATCCAAGCATGCAAATCGGTAGCATGATTCACATGATGCCGCTTTACCCTGCGTCATGTCGCCCTGAAGATATGCTTAAAGCACAAGATATGATGCGCAGTAAGTATTTGTTCAGCGATGTTCAGGTACGTGGCTATTACCCAAGCTATCTACTGAAAGATTGGGAACGCAAAGGCATTCATGTACAAATGGAAGAAGGCGATGATGAAATTCTGCGCCAGGGCTGTTCCGATTATCTCGCTATCAGCTACTACATGACCAATATTGTGTCTGCCGAGCCAGTTGAAGGTGATTCGGACAGCTTGTTTGGAGAAAGTCGTCTCAATCCTCACCTTCCAGCTTCCGACTGGGGCTGGCAGGTCGATCCTCAAGGGCTGCGCTTTGCCCTCTCTGAACTTTATGAGCGTTATCAGAAACCAATTTTCATCGTCGAAAATGGTTTAGGTGCTCTAGATAAGGTTGAACAAGACGGCTCAATCAACGACGACTATCGCATCGAGTACCTCGGTGCTCATATTCGTGAAGTAAAAAATGCTATCGCTCTCGACGGGGTTCCTGTGATGGGCTTTACCCCTTGGGGTTGCATCGATTGTGTGTCATTCACAACGGGTGAATATCGCAAACGTTACGGTTTTATCTATGTCGACAAACACGATGATGGCAGCGGCACAATGGAACGTTCGAAGAAGAAAAGTTTCTTCTGGTATCAAAATGTGATTAGTACCAATGGAAATGAGATCTAATTGATTGATGATCCCAGGCAGATTTTAGTGCTATCACCTCGTCGTGATTCTCAATACACATGAATCGCAATGAAAGAGTAAATATCTACTCTTAGTCTCATTGAAAATTGTGGTACTCTCGCCGCCCTTAGACATTTGGGCGGCGTGATCTTAGAGGACATTTCATGGCAACAATCAATGATGTATGCAAAACAACAGGCTTATCTAAAGCGACGGTTTCCCGAGTCATCAATGGAAGCGGACAAGTGAAAGCCGCAACTCGAGAACGAGTGGTTGCCGCAATGAAACAGCTCAACTACCACCCAAGCAGTGTCGCCCAAGCGCTAGCAACCAATATTTCCAATTCTATTGGCTTGATACTCCCCCAATTTCAAAGCAACTATTTCGGCAGCATTTTGTATCATGCTGAGCAAAGTGCCCAAACAGCAAATAAAAAACTATTAGTCGTTAACAGCAAAAACAGTGCTCAAGGGGAAACAGAAGCCGTTGAAACACTTATCTTTCAACGCTGTGATGCAATTTTGCTGTATAGCCGCCATTTAAATGAAGAAGCGTTAGTGAAACTGCAACAGCAAGCTAACGTGCCCTTAATCGTACTCAATCGCCAATTAAATTCGGCAACAGTTTCTAGTTTTGGCTTTGAACAGGTTCAATTAGCCACCATCGCTGTCGATCATTTGATTCAGTTAGGACATAGAAATATTGCCTGCATTACCTCACCATTAGACAGTGAAACAGGACGATTACGTTACCAAGCTTATCAAGATGCACTTACAAAGCACGATATTACAGTAAATAAACACTTGGTCACACAAGGGGAAAATACATTAGAAACAGGTTATCGAGCCACTCAGCAGTTACTCCAAAATCTCGGCCATCAAACAGCACACTCTTGCCCATTTAGTGCTCTGTTTGCCTGTAATGATGATATGGCAATTGGCGCGATTCGCGCTCTACACGATGCAGGCTTAAAGGTACCTCATGATGTTTCCGTCATTGGCATAGATAACGAACCAGCAGCCGCTTATGCGCTGCCCAGTTTATCCAGTGTCTCTTTGCCTATTCATTCACTAACCATTGACGCAATGAATCTAGCTATTAAGCAAATTCCAACAATGAATAACACAGTAGCAACACACAAAAATTATCAAGGAAGCCTTGTCAGCCGGGAATCTTGCACAAAATTCCACTCAGTTAACACTTCTTTCGCAACGCGAATGTAACATTACGCACTCAATATCATATGATGTTTACTTTTTAATATTATGCATTAAAGATAATATAATTATATAAATGATAATCGTTGCTATCCATAAAAATTAACTGTAACCTAAATCCCGCTATTGGAATGTGATTCCTGCCTCCCCAAAATTGGGATCGCCTTTTAATAGCAAAAAAAAGCGCCACAGGACGTGGCGCTTTCCCCCTTATTTTCTAAAGGAAATTATCTTAGCTGTGGATAGCGTCGTAACAAGAAGACGATAAAGCCTAAACCAACGACCCCAAATGCCACTCCAGCAACACCAATCCAAGTCACACTCGACATTTGAATCACTTTAGCACCAATCAAAGCACCTGAGCCGATGCCGAGGTTAATAATGCCAGAGTACATAGATTGAATCATATCCGACGCTTCTGCATTGATATTCAATACTTTTACCTGCATACATAGCGATATCACCATCAGCGCAGCGCCCCAAACAATCACATCAACAATGATTGACCAATGGAAGGTAACCGATGCCACTAGAGCCGCCATACATACGATCATCAGTACCACATTGCCATAGAGCAGAGAGGTGTTATGTTTTTCACCTAAGTAACTGAAAATGATACTACCAAGAATACCAGCGCCACCAAACGCAAGAAGAATCAATGTCGTGAATCCAGGACTAATATGAGCCACATCATGCATGAATGGTTCAATATAGCTGTAAGCAGTGTAGTGAGCAGTAAACAACAAGAAAATGAACAAGTACAAGCCCATCAACATTGGATTACGTAGCAATGTTGGCAATGTTTTCATTGAGCCAGTAAATAAGCTTGGTAATTTTGGCAATAAACGAGCCAATACCAATAATATGATGAATGCGACCACACCAATCACAGCAAAAGTAATACGCCAACCAAATGCCTGCCCGATCATACGGCCAAGTGGAACCCCAAGCACCATCGCAAGTGATGTCCCTGTCGCGAGCACACTTAATGCCAACGTCTTTTTACCTGGAGGGGCAACACGAATCGCGATAGAGGCGGTGATCGACCAGAAAACAGCGTGAGCAAAAGCGATACCAATCCGGCTTATCACTAATGATGGAAAATTCCACGCAAATACGGAGCCGACGTGGCTGATGATAAATAAGCCAAATACCCCCATTAACAAACCTTTGCGCTCTAACTTACTCGTCACCATCATCATAGGCAGTGACATTGATGCCACAATCCAAGCATAGATAGTCAACATCCAGCCAGCACTGGCAGCGGTGATATCAAAATCTCTTGCAATATCAGTCAGTAACCCTACTGGAACAAATTCAGTAGTGTTAAAAATAAAAGCACTGAAGCCTAGCGCGAAAACGCGCATGTACTGAGAATGGCGCGTCACCGTAGGCGCCGTTGCGGTGGTTTGGCTCATAACGACTCTATAAAATTAAAAACATTGATTTCAAGGACGCGGCGATTGTCGCGCGTTTTATACAGAAAAGATAGATGGATCACAAAATTTTTCAAGTAAACCATTTCTGTTTCTTAAAAGCTGAGAAATTGAACAAAAAAATCCGAAGCCAACAGCCTGACTTCGGATGATAATTTTTACAGCGCCGGGGGAGATTATTTAGCTAATGCTTCATCCAATGCTTTAGTTAAAATTGGGTGATCAGGCGTCATATCTGGTGCAAAGTGACCAATCACTTCACCGTCTTTGCTCACTAGGAATTTTTCAAAGTTCCACAGTACATTGCCGTCTTTCACTTCAAAACCATAACCTTTCAGCTTTTCAACAAAACCGCTATCTGGAGCTGTAGTACGTTCTGGAATCGCAGAGAAAAGTGCTTGGTATAAAGGATGACGACCTTCACCATTCACTTCTACTTTACTGAACATTGGGAATGTCACACCAAAACGAGCAGTACAGAACGATTGAATTTCTGCTTCTTCACCTGGTTCTTGCGCACCAAACTGGTTACAAGGGAAACCTAGAATTTCCAAGCCTTCTTCTTTGCGAGCTTTATAAAGATTTTCTAACGCTTCGTATTGTGGTGTTAGGCCACATTCAGACGCGGTATTCACAATCAATAGTGCTTTGCCTTTGTAATCAGACAATTTTTGTTGTTTACCTTCGATGGTGACAACGTCGATATCGTAAATGCTACTCATTAGATGTTCCTTTTTATTCGTTATGGGATTCCTTGTTGACCAATTTGGCCAACGCAATGACAATACAATAGCGCACAATTATATTGTGTACAATCAATTAGTTTCAGTTTTGTGTAAAAACTATCCGTACAACACAAGTATACCCAAGTAACCGTTGTACGGATGAACGACATCATTCATTAATGAGAAAGATTAGGCGTAACGGAAGGTTCTGACAAAAGGAATACCATCAAGGTCATAGGAGACCTGAGCGGGCACACCATACACCTGCTCTATCAACTCAGCAGAGAGCACGTCGGTAGGCTTCCCTTGTGCCACGACCTTACCCTCTTTCAAGACAATCAAATTATCCGCATATTGAGCGGCTAAATTGAGATCATGTAATACCATTAAAGCCGTCCAGCGATGTTGTTCAGTCTGTTCGATCAAATGGCCAAGCATCACTTGTTGAAAATGAAGATCCAAGGCACTGACAGGTTCATCTAACATCAAAACTTGCGGACTACGCAGTATCGCTTGTGCAAACAATACCATTTGGCACTGTCCACCACTTAATGTGCGAATATCTCGATCAGAGAGATGAGCAAGACCGATTTGATCCAGTACCTCAATCGCTTCGCGCAGCATCTCTTCATCAACACGCCAGCTCAATTTGTCTAGCTTACCCAGCAACACCACTTCGATAACAGTCAGGTTCGCATCAAGGCGAATATCTTGTGGCATGTAACCAATACGTTCGCGCCATTGAGTTAACTGTTTATAGTCAAGTGGCTCACCATCAAATGAAATCTTGCCCTCTTTCGGCTTGATGTCGCCAAACAACGTTTTGAGTAGCGTACTTTTCCCTGTTCCATTCGGGCCAATAATAACGTTCACTTCGCCCTGCTGAAGGGACAAGTTCATTTGATCGGCCAGTAATAGTTGATCAAGTTGTACGGTTAAATTATCAATAGTTAACATTAGCGCCTCCGAGCGATGATCAACCAGAAGAAAAACGGAACGCCGATAATAGCGGTTACAATACCGATAGGAAATAGCGCTCCCGGCACAATGACTTTTGATAAGACTGACGCACTTGATAATAAGAACGCACCAACAACAAAAGACAAAGGTAAGAAAAAGCGTTGATCTTCACCGACAATCATCCGAGCAATATTCGGCGCCACAATGCCAATAAAGCCAATGATACCGACAAAGCTCGTTACCGTTGCGGTCATCAAAGCGACGATAAACAAGATTTTTAAGCGCAATTTCGATACATCAACCCCCAGACTTTTAGCTCGTTCTTCCCCCAAGCGTAATGCAGTTAATTTCCACGCATCTTTCATCATTGCAACAAAGCTCCCCCCTACCACTACTGTGATAATGGTCAGGTTCTGCCACGTTGCTTTAGACAAACTACCAAACAGCCAAAATAGAATTTGCTGGCTCAATTCTGGAGATGAAATGAACTGCACCAAAGAGAGTAACGACTGAAACAAAAACAGCAGAGCAATACCCGCTAATATTAACTGCCCTGAGGTGATGTGGCGCATCATCGCTAACATAAACAGGAAGGTTGCTGAAAGCATACAACAAACAAACGCGCCTATCGGCACAGCGTAGTCTGCACTCATCCCCAACGCACCGACATATAAAGTGAGCGCAGCACCAAAACCAGCCGCTGCGGCCATCCCTAATGTATAAGGGCTTGCCATGGGGTTATTCAGTAATGTCTGCATTTCAGCGCCGCCTATACCTAAACTGCCTCCCACCACAATCGCCATAACAGCGATAGGAAGGCGTAAATTAGCCACAATAACTTGGGTTGTCGGGTCAACGCTGAGAGGAAAACCTACAAAGTTTAATAACGCATACGTGACACTAATGACATCGAGCATCGAAGGGCCTGTCGCAATATCAAACAAAAATGAGCTAAGCAGTAACATGCCCAGCAGCATAATGATTCGCCACCGACGCTGTTCACTTTTTCTTTGTTGCACAATGGCGTTTTCTATAGCTGACGCTGTCATGATAGTCCTTAATTAAATCACTCTTCGCTACACTTCACAGCGTTTAACCACACTCTTCTACATCAGAAGACTCTGAATTATATAGAAACACTATGAATGATAATTTCATAAATTATAAGTTGCGCGATTATACAGTAATAAATATGATAATCATTATTATTAGCTACATAACATTAACTTAAATGAAAAATTTACTGATTTTCTGCACACTACTTTTTGCTATTCCGAGCTGGGCAGCCCCAGCGCAATCAAGCAATACCCAAACCATTACTGACGTTTTAGGGCGTTCAATTACTTTAGAATTACCTGCCAAACGCGTTGTTATTGGATTTTATGGTGAAGATTACATGGCGATCGGGGGTGAACAATCGTTCGACCATGTCGTTGGTATGTCGAAAGAGATTTGGCAAAAATGGCGACCAAAAAACTGGGCACTGTATGTGAAACACCGCCCATCATTAGCGACACTGCCAGAAGTGGGTAAAGTGGACACACAAACCTTTTCTGTTGAAAAGGTCATCAGTTTAAAACCTGACGTACTGCTATTAGCTGACTGGCAATATCAAGCACTAAAAAGTGAAATACCTCGTTTTGAAGCGGCGGGAGTTCATGTTGTCGTCGTTGATTACAATGCACAAACACTCGAACGCCATATGAAAAGTACCCAAGTCATTGGTGAACTGACAGGCCAAGTTCATCGTGCAGAGGTCATCGCCGAACAGTATAAAGTAGATACACAATTAGTGTTTGATCGATTAGCAAAAGCCAATCTACCCCAACCTAAAGTGTATGTAGAATACGGTTTCACTGGCCCACAAGAATACGGTTACACCTTCGGGGCAAACATGTGGGGACGTATGGCGATGTTAGCTGGCGGAGACAATATTGCTGCACCATTTATCAAATGGTGGGGACATCTAAATCCGGAGCAAGTTATCGCAGCCCGACCTGATGTTATTTTCTTGACCGGTACCGAATTTGGTAAAAACGAGCAATCAACGTTAATAGGTGAAGGCGTATCGAAGTCCGTTGCTCAACAGCGTTTAGCCGGATTTGAACAACGCATGGGCTGGGCAAGCCTGCCAGCGGTTCAAAACCATCGAATTTACGGCATGTATCACTACGGCTCACGCTCAATTATGGATGCGAGTATGCTGCAATTTATGGCTAAAGCGATGTATCCAAAACTGTTTGCAGATATTCATCCTGAACAGAAATATCGCGATTTTTACGCCAAATATTTACCAGTTACGCCAACCGGTACATTTATGGTGTCATTACAAGATAAGTAACGCCTTGATTAAGAAAGAATAAAATAAGCCAAGGCGAGAGCCTTGGCTTCATTATTCTCTACTTACTGCGTATCAGCATTACATACCGATAGACCACAAATCGTAAAAGGCGATGCGTCCCGCTAATTCAGCCACAATAAATACGACCCCGCTGCTTAAAGCCACAGGTACGATACGCTTCTTGTAACTGTAAACCGCCAAGACTAACGCCACAGCATAGAGCGCCAATTTTGCATCGAAGAATCCCATTCCTTGCATGAGTATCTTTGGTGATGAAGCACTTAAATGCGCCATATAACTCGGAATGATTAAAAAACCCAAAGCAGCAGCGAATACGGTGATAACCATATTCAATCGAGTTGGTTGCCAAATCAGAGCCAATGCACCGCCAGCGGTAAATGCGGCCAAGATCATTTGGTAACTGGTGAAATGAGTGTCCCATTGAGGAATCGTTATTAGCGTGTACACGCGCGGTATTAGTACAATAAGTACCACTGCTGATACTGCCGTAATCACACGTAATAGTAGCTGTAACCCTTTCAATTTTGGGCGTAAATACATCACGGCCAAACTGATAAACAGCAAACCACCATAAACGGCACAACTCACAATTTCGTTACTCATTGGAGAACGCCCAGTACCAAACAGGGCATTCATTGCTCTGAAGGGACGTCCTAAGTGTAATATCGCACTACCGCCCGCCAACGCAACCAGAACCAAACAAGCGACACCCATTTTGAACAAAGCCTGATCAGTGGTTGCTTTACGATTAATAAGTTGATTAATCACACTTAAAATCAATAGCCCCGCAGATGCTTGAGCTAAAACGGTAAAGAAAACTAACGGTAACTCATGCATGTTTCACTTCCTTAGGGTTTTGTAGCTCCCCTAACTGATGTTCTTTATTAGATACGGCTTTTGGATGCGGCTTAATAATCAAGTTCGGATGAGTCAAACTTGAAGATGGCAGAGGAGCAATATCACACTCATTACCATATTTCGCACGTAGCTCATCGATTGGGCCAAACTCAATCGCACGTTGCGGACAAGATTCCATACACACCGGGTTCAAACCTTGTTGCAGACGATCTAAACAACCATCACATTTCGACATCACTTTTTTCTCTTCGTCGAATTGTGGCGCACCATATGGACAGCGCATTTCACAGTAACGACAACCGATACAAACGTCTTGGTTGACCAATACAATGCCGTTATCTTCGCGTTTGTGCATAGCGCCCGTTGGGCAACCTTTTACACAAGCTGGTTCATCACAATGGTTGCATGAGATGGATGCATAATAAGCAAAGGTATTGTTTTGCCATGCATTGCCCTGTTTTTCCCAAGTACCACCGCCATATTCATAGACGCGGCGGAACTTACGACCAACATCAATATTATTTTTATCTTTACAACTCACCTGGCAGGTTTTACAGCCTGAACAGCGTGAAGTGTCTATGTAAAATCCTAATTGTTTCATTTACTTAAGCCTTCTCAATTTCTACCAGGTTAGTGTGTTGTGGGTTACCTTTTGCCAATGGAGTCAAACGATGGCTGGTGATTGCGTTAATACAAGAGCCAATATCGATACCATTTTTGTAAACCGACCAAGCACCTTCAGGCATTGCAGTCACACCAGGTAAAATACGGTGAGTCACCTTCGCTTCGATTAACACCGTGCCGCGATCATTGAATACTTTGACCATGTCGTTATTAGCAATACCACGTTCACCCGCATCAATCGGGTTCATCCAAATTTGGTTCGGCACAGCTTCTTTCAACACACCCACACTGGCATAAGTTGAGTGGGCATGACCTTTGGTGTGGAAACCGGATAACTGCAAAGGATATTTCTTATTCAGTTTCTTATCCCAAGGGGTATCTGGCACGGCTAGGAATTCAGGAATTGGCGGAATACGGTCACCCTCAGGAAGAATCCAGTTATCCTGTAGCTCTTGCAACGCTTCAGAGTAAATCTCAATTTTGCCCGATGGCGTACCAAGAGGATTCGCTTGTGGATTTGCATAAAACTCTGCATGCGCCGGACGTTTAGATAACGGTGATAAGTGTTGATCCAATACACCCGTGCCACGCACTTTGGCAAACGGTGGTAAGTGAGGACGTTCTTTACGCACCTGTTCGTAATGATGTTCTACCCATTGCGCTTGAGTACGGCCTTGAGTAAATTCTTGTTCGATATCCAGTTTACGCGCGATGTCAGCGCACACATCATAAGTGCTGCGACATTCCCACATTGGTGTGATGGTGTTTTCCATCGAAATCATATATTGGTGCGCCCCCGCGTGAGAGTTACCCACCAAATCACTGGCTTCTAAGTAAGACGTTTCAGGAAGTAAGATGTCCGCAAATTTCGCAGTCGCCGTCATGTGGTTATCAATCACAATGATGGTTTCACACAGTGAATCGTCTTCCAATATTTTACGAGTACGGCTTAGTTGGCCATGTTGGTTAGCGAGCACGTTACCGGCTTGGTTAACGATCATTTTGATGCCAACGTTAAGCTTATCTGCACCCTGCAAATCATGCGTTTTTGCTGTGATCGTTTCAGGGTGAGCTATCGCATCAGTCCAAGCGTAAACAGGAATCTTAATACCAACTTTATTTTCTTCTTTTGGTAAATAAGGCACTTTGTATTTTGGACCGTGTGGCCAGTTACCATTGTTGGTACCTAGGCGACCGAACTGGTTTGCGATAATGGTTAGGCTTTGAATCGCACGTACGGTTTGTTCACCATTACCATGACGTTGAGGGCCCCACCCTTGACAGATATACGCGGCTTTCGCGGTGGCGATTTCACGTGCTAACTGTTTGATTCTTGGAGCAGGAATCCCTGAAATATCCGATGCCCAATCCGCTGTTTTTTCGATGCCATCATCGCCATTACCCAACACATAATCTTTGTAGCTTGCGTTTGCTTTGGCAGAAGTTGGTAATGTGTCTTTAGTAAAACCAACCGCGTATTTATTGATGTGCTCTTCATCGATCAAATCTTCTTTGATCATGGTATGCACTAAACCGGCAACTAACGCAGCATCGGCAGTCGGACGAATAGGTAACCATTCTGCGTGGCCAACTACTGTCGAGTCTGTGTATCTAGGGTCGATCACAATGACACGAGCTTGAGATTTTTCTAATGCGCGGCGTAATTCTTCAACTTGGCCACCACCCGACATGCGAGTTTCAGACAGGTTCAATCCAAACAGGACAACAAGGTCAGAATCTTCAACTTGAGTGAAGTTTGCCCCTTCGTATTTACCAAACGTATAAGAGTTCGCTTTCGCAATTTGTGCAGTTGAATAGGTGTTGAAGTAATCTAAATAACCACCTGTGCATGTAAGAAGGCGCTGCCAAGCTGGGCGACCTTGGGTGTGGTAATACGCCCCAGTGCCGTATTGGTAAAAAATAGCATCGCTACCATATTTGCTGCGAATACGTGCAATTTCATCGGCAATAGTTTGCGTCGCTTCTTCCCAAGAGATGCGTTTAAATTTCCCCTCACCGCGTTTACCTACCCGTTTCATTGGGTATTTCAAACGGTCTGGGTTATACACACGGAATTTGTTTGAACGACCACGAAGGCAAGGGCGAATAGTATGTTCACCGAACACACTTTCATCTGTTGGCAGTTCTGGTTGCACCTGCACAATACGGTCGTTATCAACCGTAACACGCAACGCACAACGGCTACCGCAGTTTACAAGACATGCACTGTGTTTAAACGTTAGGTTACTTTGCGACTCAACCGATTTAGCGAGCGCTTTTTTCGAAAAAGGCAAAGTCGTTAGCGTAGAAAGCAATGCGGAACCCAATCCGATCTTTCCTGAATATTCAAGTAGCGAACGTCGTGTGGTTTCGACGTTTAAGAAGGACAACTTGCTCATGGAATGCTCCAGTAATTAACTCCAAAAACATAGTGAAATCAAAGAATCAACACTATGTATGAACAGATTGTGTTTTCTAACGACAAGTTATGACATTTTGTCTTATTTTGTTTTTGTTATGAAGAAATATGAACAATCCGTATACAGATAGACTACCGATGAATAATGATAGAAATTATGATTTAGATCATTCGCGTACGAATTAAGGGGTTATTTTTTATATTTAATTGAGTTGTTGATAATTAAAATCATTTCATTATAGATTTCATATAAATATTGATGCACATAAAATTTAACGTAATGTATATATAAAAGATATTATTGCTATAAAATATATTTATTAACCGTAAACTACTGATTTTTAAGAGTGTGTGATATTTAGGCTAAAAAGTGATTTTTATAATTAAATTGAGAACGTTCCCTTTTTTAATATTTATCACTTTATAATCAATATAAATAAAACACTCATTACTTATAAAGTAACCGCTATTAAAATATTCAATTAATAATAATTTTATATGTTTTTTATCGAGGTAATTATAAAAACTATCAATAATGCACTTATGTCCATATTTTTATGAAATTAATAGAATATAAATAAAAAACGATACCTAATTGAAAGTATCGTCTATTGGGAGAACGGGGTTGAAATCAACCTTCTTTGGATCATCAATACTAAGAAATATTACAAAATATCTTTATGTACTTTAATAATGACTTTTCGTATCGGTGCCGGCGTATCACGAACAGCAACAAGTGGGCGGTGTGGTTGACCTGGATAGAACACAACAAAATCCCCAGCACCTAGCGTGATAAAACGTTCGTTTTTAAGCTGATTACTAAACGCTAAATCTTTTTCTGCAAGGAAGTCTTGTTCCAAAGCGATAAATGTTTCTGTGCTATAACCAAACGTTTCTTCCCCTTCAAGTAGCAGTTGCACATCAAGATACTGCTGATGACATTCAGGGGTACGTTCTTTAATCAAATGCGTTTGATCATCTACTAACATGAAAAAAGCATTGTCGTCTGCCAATTCATATTTGCCGTTGGCTAACGACTCGTTAGCAAGACGAGTGGTGACTTGTTGAATCAATTTTACTAACGTTGGAGACAGCGCGTTATGGAACGAAGGTTGTGCAATATTTCCTATAAACATGAGCATATTCCTATGGTTAAGTTGGAATACATCATAAACCTATCAAGGTAATTTGCGACAGGATCAAGTCAAAAACGAGTGTAAGATAATACATTTTCATCAGGCAGCATGTCTAAATCTCACCCGAAGGGCTATAGACATGCTGTTAATCGTCTGGCAGAACTAACGTCATGGTTTGCGGTATATTGATCACAAAGGTCGTTCCTTTGCCTAATTCCGAGTCTACTTTTATCGAGCCATTTAAGGTACGCGTAACCCATTGATGTACAAAATGCATTCCCAACCCAGTACTCCCTTGGGACCGCTTACTTGTCACGAAAGGTTCGAATATTTTAGCGGCAATATCACTGTGCATTCCTTTACCATTATCAGCAACTTGTAAAATGACTCGCTCATTTTGACAAGTTGCACTAATGGTTACTTTCCCGCCTATTTCAGGTTCAAAAGCATGCACGATAGCGTTAACCACTAAATTTTGTAGAACCTGAGAGATGATGCCGGGAATACCCATCATCTCGATACTTTCGCTATGAAGGTCTATGTCGACATTAGCCACTTTTAAACGATGGTGTAACGTTTTTATGAGGTCATCGATAACTTGTTCGACATTGAAGGCAACAATATCTTCTCTGGCTCTGTCGATCGCTAACCGTTTAAAACTTCGAATGAGTTGCGCGGCTCTTTGTTGATTACTTTCAACAAGCTCTAAGCCCTCTTTAGTTGACTCAATATAATTTTGTAACTCTTTCTTGGTCAGCCCCGTAACAAAAGACTCAGATAACGCGTTATGCTCTTTTTTGATGGTTGATGATGCCATTATTGCCGCGCCTAACGGGGTATTAAGCTCATGAGCCACACCTGCCACCATCATTCCTAATGCAGACAATTTTACCGACTCTATTAAATCATCTTGTAAAAGCTGCTGTTGAGTTAACAACTTTCGGGTCGATTCTGCAGATTGTTCTAACAGAATTTTATCGTCGGCCAATTTGTGATTCACCTGAATCAACTGCATACTCATTTTCCGTTCACGAGAAATCGCCCAACTTGAACAAAAGAACAGCAGAACGCTTAAACTTATCGAAGGTATCGCAATGCTCATCTTCTGATCGTTAATAATGCTTTTTGGCGTATTGGCAATAAAGCACAACTTCGAATTCTGGGTGTCTTTATTGTAATAGAATCCCCGAGAGACATCAGTACACTTGTAAGTAACTAAACCAGAGGGGACTTCAATACTTTTCATTTCATTTAATCGTTGTATCTGCTGCCAAACCGTAGGATTAATGATCTGAATGTTTTTACTTTTATTGTCTAAATCATACCCCCACTCATAAGATCTGTTTGGGTGCATCACCCAGTAACCACGCTTATCGACGATCTGTAGTTGCACTTTTTCATTATTAAATTCACGCAAAGAGTTCAGTAATGCGCCAATATCGTAATTGAGAATAAATAAACCAGATCTTAAATGCTCATCAGCATCCGTTCTTAACGTGACACGAATCGTCGGCCGGTAAGGTATTTCAATTTTGCCATGTTCAATATTAAGATCTAACGCGGACAGATAAACATCACCTTTATCTGCTGCTATACCCTCCGAAAAATAATAGCGGTTACTTTTATCCTGAAGATTCTTCTCATCAATGACGATGGCATCACCACCTTTCCCATCAACCCTGACTTGTTCTTTACCTTGCTTGTCTAACCATCGAACCTGCATCAATGGCTCATAGGTTTTAATAAACGAAACAAAGGTTTTCTCTGCCAGCTCTCTATTTAATGGCGAATTAAGCTTTAATGAAGACTGCATGGAAGGCGTATCATGAAGAAGGTTAATTGTATCTTCCATACTCTTTATTTCATGACTAAAAATCACCAGTGATTGCGTAATATCTTTTTGTTGAACCTGAATAATACTATCAAGATATTTGTTGACGTTGATGGTATAAATCGTCCACCCAAGAATAACGCTCCCCATCATTCCTAAAATAAAAAGAATTAAGGTATAGCTTCGCGTATACGGTTTTGATAACTCATCAACTTGCATGATGCTAGCCCACGATATCTTGGGGTTGATGTTGTTTTAACCAATCGATTAACTGACCTAATGGCATTGGCTTAGCATAGAGGAAACCTTGCCCGATATGGCACCCTTTTTTCAATAACGTTTCTTTTTCTTCTTGCGTTTCAATACCTTCAGCCACCACTGAAAAATTAAACAGTGAAGCAAGATTAATCACCAACTCAACAACCTGTTGATTAGCTCTGTTTTCTCTCAGATTCGTCACAAATGTTTTATCAATTTTGATCGTATCTGCGGCTAATTTAGAGATATGTGCCAGTGATGAATAACCCGTACCAAAATCATCGATACTGACGTGTACATGTAAATCATGTAAATGCTCTAAGATAGGATTAACTTTGGCGTAAGAATCCATGGCTTGAGTTTCGGTAATTTCGACATCAAGTAACTCTGGATCAATATGTTCAACGGCAATGGCATCTTCGATAAGCTGTATATAAGAAGATTCATATAAATCTTTCACGGTTGCGTTAAATGAAATTGGCAATTTATAACCGTGTTTTCCTAGCGCTTTAATTGCCTCTAACGTCAAATTTAGCGCAATCGCATCCAATTTAGTGATAATGCCTGAATTTTCGGCAATTGGAATAAAGGTGTCTGGAGGAATCACCGCTCCTTGCTTTTTCCAACGTAACAGCGCCTCTAAACCAACTGGCCGATCATTGTGAAGATCGATCTTAGGTTGCAGTTCAAGAAAAAATTCATCTTCTTCAATGGCTGCTTTTAAATCATTAAGAATCTGATATTCCGTTAATAATCGTTCACGATACCAAGCACCATAGGCCATAAAACCGACGCCTTTTTGACGTGCGTAATAAAGCAGACTTTTTGATAGATATAGTATCTGCATAGCCGAAAAAGATGACATATGTGAAAGGTCAACTTTAATAATCGTTAACGTATAATTACGTAATTCACCATCAACCTCATTGATCTGATTGGTAAATTCAACCAGCTCACTATCATCGATAGCCTCATTCTTATTACATAAGACAGAAAATATACTCGATTCAATCCGGCTAAATGCCATGGGGTGATGATATAACTCTGAAATTTTATGATAAGTATGAGTAATCACCTGAAGCAAAGAGTCTTCACTTAAAGTCAGGGCTTGCGAATCAAAATTATCAATGGAAAAGATGACTAATTGCGTATTATTCCGGTCAACACTATTCATGTTTTGCAATTCACGTAATAACCAGTTCTGGTTATAGATTTGCAGTTCTGAATCCAAATAGGCGAGATTAGAAAGTTGGTTTATAAGTGCAATTTTCATAAATCCAGAGCTGATATTTTCACCAAACACTTGTAAAAGGTGAATGCTATATTCACTTAAAGGTTGCTGTCCCTCTGCCAGAATAAAATAGCAGTTAGATTGTTGTTGCTCGTTAGAAAAACAGAGAATCGATAAGTTATCATTAAACTTATGGCTATGTTCTGATATTGCTTCCTGATACAAGTCACCGAATTTATCAAGCAAGACAGGAGGTAACGGCTTGCCAACAGGTACATTTTCATGTCCGGAATAAGCAAGGACATAAGACTGTTCTAGCGAATCATTGGTGACGTGAGTCGCGACACAGAGAGTGGATTCTCCCTCTCCCCCATCAATTATTGAAGCGACTTGCTTAAGCACTACTTGGATGAAAGACTTTTTATCATACTGGCTGGCCAGTTGCCGTGATGCGTCTATCACCAATTGCAGCCCTATTCTTGCTTGCTCTAACTGATACATTGACCGCCACGAACGGAGATTAGAGGCAACCACCGCTTTTAATATGTCATAATCAATCTCTGATTTATTCCAATATTCGTCAATATCATACTTCTGCATGACATCTTTGCGCGGTGCAACACCGGGTTGTCCTGTCAGCAATACAATCCTAACTAATGAGTTTCCTTGAATATTACGAATAGTCTCGACCAGACGTAAACCTGCATCATCGTCTTCCATCACGACGTCTAACAATATCACCGCAATTTCGTCATTTTGAGCAATCATTGTCGCCGCCTCAGAGGCAGAATTGGCAGTCAATATTTCCTCAACATCCCCTTTATCAACAAAGTCTCTTAAACTGTAAAGGAGAGACTGCTGATAACTTAAATCATCATCTACAGATAGAATCTTACCGATTGTTTTTATTGTTGAATGCGTCTTTATCTTTTGCGGAAAATCCGTTGGATCTTCCATAAAAATAAATTTTTCATCACCCATAGAATCAAGTTCCTTATCCACGACATTGAGTAACGTCCGGTCACTACTCTTTAAGTAGTATAGGTATAAAACCGATTGCACTAAGGTTATGACGGATATTTTTCATTGTTTAACGAGACTGTCGCCATTGTCTCATGTATATCCTTGTGACTTTCTTATTCTCAATACATTAAGAAATAACAAATTTATTCGATGGATAGAGCAGAGCAGATATGGAATGAAGAGGACAATATACGGAAGAGTGACCGCATTTAGGCATGAGTAGGAACATCGCCTACTCACACCTCTCTGAGATCATTTGGCTATAAGATAACTATACCCAAATGACCTCAAAATGCAGGATTCAGAGCTTCATCAACGAGCCAAGGTCAAGCTCAATCACGGTAGGAATGGTCATTCCCTTTCAACGTGATTGGGCGCAGAAATAGGTTTGTTGATGAGCTCCCAAAGGGCGAGTTGTATTCGCTCCTAGGCTGTGTTACTGATTTTTAACGTAGAATGACTATGTCTTCAAATCAGTGCCTTGCCTAAGAGCGAATATATTCTCGCTGAAACAGCATCTTGAGGTTACTTGGGTATATTATAATGCGCAGCAACATCGAGCGACAATCAGCGCTTTCGAAACGAAGGTTGAAAGGTCACAGAATTCTCGATCGGTATGAGCATAGCCGCCAACAGGCCCTGTCGCACATAAAGTGGGGATTTGCATCGCGCACGTCCAACCAGCATCGGAGCAGCCGCCAGTAAACTCACCATCGACTTCGATTCCCATGGCTTGCGCTTCTTCCCGGTACAAACTCAGTAGTGAGCGACTCATCGGCTCTTCGAAGGGTAAGAAACCCACTTTTTTCTCCCATTCAATGGTCGCACCATCGATCAGAGCATTATTAACACAAGTTTCAAGTTGCTGTTCCAGCCATGCACCTTGTTCAGCCGTTAAATAACGCACATCCAGAGTTGCACTTGCTTTCTCTGCGACGGTGTTCGGTGTGGTTCCCCCCGAAATTAAACCGATATTGGTGGTAATCCCTTTATCGTAATCTGTTAGCGCATGTATTGATTGAATTAAATTGGCGAGAATGCCAATAGCACTAATCCCATCTTGATGGCAGACGCCCGCGTGTGCCGCGCGACCAGTCACATCAAAGGTATAAGTGCTCCCCCCTTTACGGGCTTTCACAACATTGCCAGTAATGCGTCCGGGTTCTGCATTAAATACCGCTTTGGCCCCTTCGACATGCTCAGCAATAATTTTGCGCCCATTCGGTGAGCCAATCTCTTCATCACTGGTTGCTAAGAGCATTAACTGAAGTGGCAGAGGCTGACCCGACTCTTTTTGATACTGATGAAACGCTTTGAGAATAAAGCAGTTCATGACAATGCCTGATTTCATGTCAGCAACACCCGGACCGAACGCTTTATCGCCGTCTTGAGTAAACGGACGTTTTACTACTTCGCCGGTCGGAAATACAGTATCTAAGTGGCCCGACAATACCAGAGGCGCTTGAGTTTTGTCGCCAACACATGCTTTGACTGAGTAGGTGTCGTGAGTCGTCAATAATTGTGCGTCGATACCTGAGTCGACTAATTCTTGATGCAAGCGTGTTGCGATCTCTAAACGTCCCGCATCGTTATGGCTATACGAATCTATATTGACGAACTCTTTCAACAGTTCCGTCATCGATTGGCGTTGATCAGCTAACCAGTTCGTAACGAACTCTCTCATGTTTTCTTGCATCATTGACGCTGCTCCTTAATGTGTAATCCTTGTTCGGCGAGGTCCCAAAACACGCCTGTCATGATTTGCAGTGATTGCTTCATGACACTGCCTAAACAGTGCTCGTTAGGCCCATGTTGCAAACAAGCTGGATAAGAATGTGGAATCCACAAGGTGGGTAACCCTAGCGTATTAGCAAACGTGGCATTAGGTAATGAGCCACCTAAATTGGGAATCAGAGAAATATCTTCGCCAGTCGTACTTTTTATCGAGTCTTTCGCCCACTCAACCCAAAGGTCATCAGGGTCTAGACGGGTAGCTTCCATTTGTGAAGCACGTGACGCACACACTTTAACATCGTCAAAGCCATGCTGCGCTAAATGTTCACTGATAATCTCGATAAAACGATCGCTTTGGCTACCGACCACATAACGAATTTGACCGAACAATTTAGCACTGCCCGGAATAGCGTTAGCTGGAGCATCTGGGTTTCCCGCGGTGCAGGCTAAAATTTCCAGCGTATTCCAACCGAAGACGCGCTCGGCTGGTGTTAGCCCAGGCTCACCCCATTCTAACGAGAGTTTGGGATCATGTTCACCAGCGCCAACAGGAATGGTTTTTACTGCATCACGCACTGATTCTGGCAAGCTTTCAGGCAATAACTTAGGCACCAATATACGGCCATTTTCATCGACTAAACAGCTCCACGCGTTCATCAACCGAGTCGCTGCGTTCGACAGCAACCCTCCCCAGTTACCAGAATGGTGTGAACCTTCACGAGCGTACACATCCAATTCAAAGTTAAATGAGCCACGCGAACCTAGAAAAAGAGTGGGATAATGAGCGCCAACGCGAGGCCCATCAGAGGCAATAAATAGGTCCGCTTTTAAGCGTTCTTTATTTTGCTGACAAAACAAATCTAAACCTGGAGACCCCGATTCTTCCCCCATTTCAAATAAAATTTTGACGTTAAAACCTAACTGACCTTTCAGTTCTAACAAAGTTTTTAATGCGGCTAAATTAACACTGTGTTGCCCTTTGTTATCAGCAGTGCCACGTCCGTACCAAAAGTCACCATCCACCACTATCTCCCATGGCGAAAGGCCTTCTTTCCACTGGTCATCATAACCACGTACCACATCGCCATGCCCATAGGTTAATAACGTGAGTAATTCAGGATCTTCAATCCGTTCAGCCACCAAAATAGGCCAAGCTTGTGGGTCATCAGCACCGGGATTAGTAAAAATTTCACAGTTAAATCCCATTTGCTTAAGATAGGGAATCATCTGCTGCTCAAGGTACACGGCAAGAGCGGGATACCCCGTTGGCGTTTGACTTTCCGAACGGATCGCAACCCGTTCAGACAACAAGGTGAAAAACGCGCCCGAGTCAAAATACTCAGTAACACTATCAATAGCTAATTGTCGACTCATAAACACTCCTTTTTTAGGCACGAAGACGCCCTGCTCTGCATGATGCAGAACGCCTTTTAATCTAATGAAAACAGGTAAAGCTTGTTAGCTGGCTTTGGACCAGACTAAAGATTGTGGATCAGGCAGACCTAAGTCAGGATCGGGGGTCAGAATAGACGCCAACAAGGTTTGAGTGTAGGGATGCTGCGGATCATCAAAAATTTGGGCACGTTCACCCTGTTCGACAATACGCCCCTGATGCATAACAGCGACCCGATCAGAAAGGTATTCCACCACGGCTAAGTTATGACTGATGAATAAATAGGTCAGCCCAAGTTCTTTTTTCAATGACATCAATAAATTGAGAATTTGTGCTTGTACCGAAACATCTAATGCAGAGGTCGGTTCATCGCAAATCAAAATACTCGGTTTTAAAATCAAGGCACGAGCAATAGCAACACGCTGCCGTTGCCCACCAGAAAGCTGGCCGGGGAACTGCTCCAGTAAGCGATCGGGCAAGCCAACTTTACGCGCAATATCCACCACTTCTCTTTCCTGCGTCGCTTTGTTACCCATTTTATGCAGAACCAAGGGTAAACGGATGATGTCTTTCACACGTTTGCGTGGATTCAATGATGAATATGGGTCTTGAAAGACTGGCTGAATGACTTTTGCCAGCGCCATTCGGTCACTTAAATCGATTTCTTTATCATGAATTAATACGTTGCCTTCGCTAGGTGCGAGTAACCCTAATACCATTTTCGACAAGGTACTTTTACCACAACCAGATTCGCCCACCAGCCCTAGCACTTCACCAGGTCGCAGACGTAAATTCACTTTATTAACAGCAGTGAATTGACGTTTCTCTTTCCACATCCCTTTGCTGACTTCAAAGTGACGAGTCAGATCACACAGTTCGAGCGCATAGTCCATTATGACGCCTCCTTAACAGGGTATAAGGTGATTGGGCAGCGAACCCAATGTTGTTGACCACGTTTTTCCAGCTGCGGATTACATTCTCGACACTGGCTCATGGCTTGTTCACAGCGGTTAGCAAACGCACACCCTTGAGTTTTACCAATCAAGCTTGGCACAACACCATGAATTGTCGCTAACTCTTCACCCGGCTTTGTCTTTCCCGGAATAGGAATACAACTCAATAATCCACGGGTATACGGATGTTTAGGCTGAGAATAAATTTCTTTAACTGTCGCGGTTTCCACGATCTGTCCGGCATACATTACTGCCACGCGGTCAGCGATACGCGCAACCACACCCAAATCATGCGTGATAAAGATAACGGCAGTACCAAACTCTTGTTGCAGTTCGCGAATCAAGGTCAGAATTTGCGCCTGAATCGTCACATCCAGTGCAGTGGTCGGCTCATCGGCGATGATTAAATCCGGTTCACACATCAATGCCATAGCAATCATGATACGTTGACGTAAACCACCAGACAGTTCATGCGGATACTGATTTAAACGCTCTTCTGGATAAGGAACGCCTGCGCGTTTTAATAAATACAATGCACGCTCATTAGCTTGCTGACGACTGATTTTCTTGTGGGCCATAATCCCTTCAGTTAATTGGTCGCCCAGCTTAAATGACGGATTCAGCGACGTCATCGGCTCTTGGAAAATCATCGACATATTTAATCCACGCAAGGCATTACGCTCTTTCTTGCGGATTTTTAGTAAGTCTTTGCCTAAAAACTCAATTTTATCTGCAGTGCACTTCGCTTTTTTCGGTAACAGGTCCATCAAGGCCATTGATGTCATCGATTTACCACAACCGGATTCCCCCACAATACAGAGCATCTCACCGCGATTGACGGTAAAGTCGATACCTCGTACCGCATTAAGGGGGCCATTTGCCGTTGGCAAACTCACTTGTAAGTTACGGACATCCAAAATTGTCTCTGCCATACTGCCTCCTGATTAACTGCGGTTTTGTGGTGCGTTCAAGTCACGTAGACCATCACCCACTAAGTTGATTGCCATGACGAGAACCATTAAAGCGATACCGGGAATAGCAATAACCCAAGGTTGGAAAAACATATACGCTTTTCCTTCGGCCACCATCAACCCCCATGAAGGTAGCGGTGGTTGTACGCCTAAGCCAAGAAAAGAGAGTGTCGCTTCAAGTAAAATCGCGTGTGCCATTTCTAAGGTAACAACGACAATCAAAGGGCTCAAAATATTCGGTAACAGCTCACGTAATAAGATGTAAGGTGTCGATGCTCCTAGCACTTTTGCCGAAGCAATAAATTCTGCGTCGCGTAACTGTTGCGTTGTCGCCCGGGCAACAACCGCAAAACGATCCCACAGCAACACCCCCAGCAAGATGATCACCATTTGCAATGATCCCCCGACTAAAGAGGCCATTGCCAACGCCACCAAAATGACTGGCATGGATAGACGCGTCGTAATTAAGTAGCTGATAAAGGAATCGGTTTTACCACCAAAATAACCAGCGATAATACCAAGTGTGGTACCAATCACACCGGAAAGCAGCGCCGCCGCTAAACCGATAATCATGGAGATTTGCGCACCATACAGTAAACGGCTTAGGTAATCACGGCCAAGTTTGTCCGTGCCCAACACGTGGTCCCATGAGCCTTTTTCTTGCCAAACTGGCGGAATCATTCGCTGTGTGACATCTTGAGCATACGGATCATGTGGCGCAATCAAAGGCGCCAGTAATCCACTGAATAAAATAACCAGTAACAGTACTGCTCCAAGCGTTAAGCTATGGTGACCTAGGACTCGGTTCAATCCTTTACGCCATGGCGGAATTTCTGGCATGGCGCCCTCTAGGGTATTCATAACGGTTGCAGACATCATTGACCTCCTTGTCTAAGCGATGCGTAATTTTGGATCAAGAGCCGCATTGAGCATATCAGCCAAGAATGTCAGCACGATATAAAACAAGGCGATAATCAGTACAATGGCTTGCACAACAGGATAGTCGTTACGAGAAATCGAATCCCAAGCCAGTTGCCCCAATCCTTGTAAGGAGAAAATAGACTCCACCACCACAGAACCGCCGAGCATAAAACCCAGTTCAACGGCTAACAATGCAACAACTGGAATCACTGCATTACGCAAGGCATGTTTTAACACCACTTTGGTTTCGCTAATTCCTTTAGCGCGAGCCGTACGAATATAATCAGACCCTAACACTTCGAGCATTCCGGTACGTGTTAATCGCATGATGGAAGGGGTCGCGTAATACCCTAAAGCAACCGCGGGTAACACGAAATTTTGCCATGAACTATTACCTGCAACGGGTAACCAATGCAGTGTCACAGCAAAAATAATAATGAGAACCAGACTAAAGAAGAAACTCGGCATAGCCTGCCCTAAAACGGCGATAGCCAGAGCTAAACGGTCAATCCAAGTATCTTGTTTAATGGCTGCCACAACGCCAAGAGGGATCGCAATAAACGTGGCTACCGCCAGAGCGATACCTCCTAACGTCATGGTGATAGGTAAACGTTCGGTGACAAGGTCACTCACTGATTCAGTGAAATAATAGGAGTTACCAAAGTCGAAATGTAATGCCCCCCATAACCAGTGAAAGTACTGAACTAAGATAGGCTCGTTCAACCCAAACTGAATTCTTACTTGTTCCACTTGTTCTGCGGTTGCTTCAGGCCCTGCAATAGATGTCGCTAAATCCCCCGACAAATGCAGCAGCATGAAGCACACTATGGATACGGTGAAAGCGACGCCAATCGCCATACACAACCTACGTAACATATATTTCAACATGTGAATCTCCTTCCCTGAAGTCACGTTTACAACTTTGTTAGCAACAAAAGGCTAACTCTACTTCCAGCTTGCTTCCCAAAAACGTGGGAGCTCATCGGGGTAGGCTTTAAAATTCAGATCTTTGGTAAAGGCGTAGTTACTTGAATAAGTAAACATCGGAGCCCAATACGCATTTTTGGTGATCTTATGAATGGCTTCACCATACAGTTTTTGACGCTCTTTCGGATCCGTTGATGTATCCGCTTGATCCAACCATTTAATTACTTGAGGATCTTTATCTTCGTCATCTGCACCACCTTTAAAGTAGACACTCACAATCGCAGAGGCGTCGTTAATCGAGTAAGAGCCCCATGTTTGGAAGGCCATTGGTACTTTGCCGGAGCGAGCTTGATCACGCAGCGCGGCATAACTCATGTAGTGCAACTTGGCGCGAATCCCCACTTTACGTAAATCACCAATGACCGCTTCAACATAATCACGATCGCGGTACGCATAAATATCGGTATCAAACCCATCTGGATAGCCTGCATCCGCTAACAGTTGTTTGGCTTTTTTCGGATTATATGGATATTGAACCGCATCTTGCGCTTCACAACCAAATTGGTCAGGGAAACATGGTGCACTTAAAGGTCGACTACCACCACGAACCAAAGCACTTGCGAGTGCTTTACGCTTAATGGAATAGTTTACCGCTTCACGTACTTTGACATTTTTAAACGGTGAATCGGCTTTACGGCTATTCAACGTTAAGAAACCGACCCGCATGGTTTCGCTACTAAGCACATCGACGTTTGGCATCTGTTTAAGCTGATCAGCTTGGTCCGACGGTACACGCCAAATCCAATCCACTTGACCTGTCATTAACTGCGCTACGCGGGTATCAGGGTCAGGAATCAACACAAATTTAATTTTGCCAATTTTTGGTTGACCAATTGGGCTCTCTTTAAAGTAGTGCGGGTTTTTCACCATATCGACTTCTTGACCATTCACTACTTTGGTAATTTGGTATGGACCAGTACCGATCGGTGCTTTATCAAAGCCAGCTAAACCGACTTTTTTAAAGTATTTCTCTGGATAAATAGGTAAAGGACCCGCTAGGTATTCAATCGCCGCTGGGAAAGGTTTATTGAGCTCAAATTCAACGGTGTAATCGTCGATTTTATTAACATGTTTAATCCAAGAAATATTTTGCAAGGTCACAACTTTAGAACTTGGGTCTAGCGCATAATTGAATGTGAACGCGACATCATCTGCACTAAAAGCATCGCCATTTTGGAACTTCACGTCTTTACGTAAATTCAAAACTAAATGAGTGGGATCTTTCCACTCCCATTTAGTCGCCAGCATCGGCTTGTATTTACCGGTGTCAGGATCGCGGTAAATGAGGGTATCCCATGCCAAGTGACCTAAGATCACACCTTCACGTAGGTTATTGTGATAAGGACTAATATTTTCTGGCCAACTGTTTGAGGCATACGTGAGAGTATCGTCTGATTTGCCAGCAAAAGCGCTGGTAGAGCTTACTGCGAGTGTAGAGGCGATTAAAAGTGAAAGTCCATGTTTAACCAGAGACATAAGCATTTCCTTATACTTGGGTACTCGTTAATCCATCCCTTTGCACATATCGGCTATTGTTGCATGAATAGACAACCTTCCGATAAGACGACGCTATATGGGAGCGTAAAAAAGCGAACAGTTAAGGGTCGTTAGTCATGGCAAAACAGTCAGTTATAGGTTCTTTAAGCCAACCTTAACCATTCACTTTCATTTCATACTATGGTAATAAATGCATTGCCACAATTATTAATTTGGCAACAAATCATTGCCAATTCAGCAATTAAGTTGCTTCAAAAACGGGCACCAAAATGGTGAGAATCACGGAGGATTTATGGCACTGATACATCATTTAACCGCACCATCCCTACGTTACTTCTTAGCAGTGGCAAAATTTGGGTCCATCAGTGAGGCCTCAACGCACCTAAATGTGGCAAGCAGCGCGATTAGTCGGCAAATATCTGGACTAGAGGAACAATTAAACACCCCATTATTTGAACGAAGATCACGTGGAATGACACTTAGTGCGGCTGGTGAATTGCTTGCAGCCTATGCAAGAAAGGTATCTTTAGAGACAAACCGAGTTATGGGGGAAATAGATGCTTTAGAGGGCTTAGAAAAAGGGAAAGTGATTATTGCCTCTACAGAAGGCTTTAGCATGGAATTTCTGCCTTTCTGCATCAAAGAGTATCAGGAAAAATTTCCCGGGATACATTTCCAAGTGGATGTTTACTCTCCCAAAGACATCTCTAAAGCGATTCAAAATGGCGAGGCCGATATTGGATTAGCATTTAGTTTAACCCCAGTCCCGAATATCCGCGTGATCCATTCTCAACCAGCCCCTATTCGAGCGCTGATTCCTAACAATCACCCTTTAGCGAATAAAAAACGCGTCTCCCTTCGACAGATCTGTGCCTATCCACTTGCCCTGCCCTATGCCGATACCACCATACGTCAGTTGTTTGATATTTGCGCCAGTCAGCAGGGATTAGAGTACGAGCCAGCCTTTACCAGTAATTATATGGCGGCACTGAATCAGTACACCGTATCTGGAGCAGGTATCTCACTGGCTGGGGAAATATCGGTACGTTTGATGTCGCAGCATCATAAATTAAAAGTAATACCGATTAGCGATAAAGGTATGGGGATTCGTAATCTAGAAGTTCAAGTGCTTGCGGGACGCACCCTGCCCAAAGCGGTCAGCTCGTTTAGCGACTTTGTTATTGAACAAGTGCGCCAAAGCAATAGTGCGATTCCCGAACACGATTAACGATACCTAAATAACCTCAAAATGAGCGATCGCTAATCGCTGAAACACTATCTTGAGGTTAATCGGGTATATCAGCCCCTTTAGGAAAATTAAGGGGCTGATGTTTCAATCAGTTATTTAGTTTGTCGTTGCTCAGCTTTACGCGCTAACTTTTCTTCGCGGCGCTTAGCGATGACTTTATCCGCTTCACCACCGACGTGAGTCTCACCACGTGCTAATGCCAGTTGCACTTGTTTTTCACGCTCGCGGAAACGCGCTTTCTGCTCTTCCGTGTGTTTATCGATACATTTCGGGCAACTTACCCCTTTTTCAAAGGCATCCGATTCCATGTCTTCTTGAGTAATCGGTAAACGACATGCTTTACACAGTTCATAATCGCTTTTCTCTAGCTGATGATTCACAGCCACACGACCATCAAATACGTAGCAGTCACCTTCCCAAAGGCTCTCTTGTTGAGGGACTTCTTCTAAATATTTAAGAATGCCACCTTCTAAGTGATAAACCTCTTCAAAGCCCTGCTCTTTCATATAGGCAGTGGATTTCTCACAACGAATGCCACCAGTACAGAACATGGCCACTTTCTTATGTTTCTTTGGATCAAGATTTTCCGCAACATACTCTGGTAACTCACGGAAAGTCTCTGTTTTCGGATTGACTGCGTGCTTAAACGTACCGATTTCAATTTCGTAATCGTTACGAGTATCAACCACAAATACTTCAGGATCGGAAATCAGATCGTTCCACTCAGTAGGTTTTACGTAAGTGCCGACAACGTGGCGAGGATCAATGCCTTCTACGCCCAGAGTCACGATCTCTTTTTTCAACTTCACTTTAGTACGATTGAAAGGCTGCTCACTATCATGCGATTCTTTATAAACAATGTTGGCCAAGCGTTCGTCTTGTTTAAACCAAGCTAGCAAAGCATCAATACCTTCTCTGCTTGAAGCCACCGTGCCATTAATGCCTTCATAAGCAAGCAGCAAGGTGCCACGAATTTCGTGTTCTTCCATCAGTGCTTTAAGAGGTTCGCGTAATTCAACGTAATTTTCAAGGCGCACAAACTTATATAATGCGCATACAACGTAATCTGTCATGGTGTTTCCTCAGCGTTCTGGAGCGTAAATCCAGTGCTTAATGGGTGATTTGTGCGGAGTATAGCCTACTGAAGAGGTGACAAACACAGACAGAGTTTGGGGTTAAATGAAAAGAATGGTATTTAAAAGCATACAAAATGCAGGGAATTAACCGACTAGATAAGATAATCGCCTGATGATAAACAATAAAAAAGCGACCTAATCAATAGGTCGCCATTCATACCAAGAAGAGAGTTGGTATAATTATGCAACGGCAGCAAATGCAGTCGCTACTTTTTCTAAATTCGCTTCATTCAAACCAGCAACACACATACGGCCACTAGCAATTAAATAGATGCCATGTTCTTCACGTAGTGCATCCACTTGTGCTTCACTAAAGCCCGTGTAACTGAACATACCATTTTGTTTCACTAGGAAGCTGAAGTCTTTTTCTGGACAAAGCGTTTGTAACCGTTCATAAAGTGCATGACGAACACCGCTCATACGGGCGCGCATTTCTTCTACTTCTGCTAGCCATTTGGCTTTCAAATCTGACCCTAAAACGCCAGTAACCAGTTGCGAGCCATATTTAGCAGGGCTTGAGTAATTACGGCGCACAGTTGCTTTGAGCTGACCTTGTACATTTGCCGCAACGTCCGCATTCTCACAAACAATCGATAAGCCACCGACGCGCTCACCGTACAAAGAAAATGTTTTAGAAAATGAGTTACTAACAAGAAACGTCGCTGTGGTGTTTTCTGCCAATGTACGAATCACATACGCATCTTGATCAACACTTTCGGCGAATCCTTGATAAGCCATATCAAAAAATGGAATCAATTGACGTTCAACAACCACATCGATCACTTTGTCCCATTGTGCGGTATTCAAATCCACACCCGTTGGGTTATGACAACATGGGTGCAATAACACAATTGTTTTAGCGGGTAGTGTTGAAAGAGCCGCTAACATACCATCAAAATTCAACATCTTCGTTTCATTATCAAAGTATGGATAAGTCGCCGTCTCGAAACCTGCACCTTGGAAAATCGCGTGGTGGTTTTCCCAAGTTGGGTCGCTGACGTAAACTTTGGAATCAGGGAAATAGTGTTTTAAGAAATCACCACCAATCATCAATGCACCAGAACCACCTAAACTGTGGATTGTTGCTACGCGCTGTGCGTTGACTGCTGGATGATTGTCGCCAAATACCAACGATTGCACAGCACTGCGATAAGCTGGCACACCATCCATTGGTAGATAAATGCATGGTTCTTCAGGTTGGCTATTCAGAGTTTGCTTTGCAGCTTTTACAGATTCCAGTGTCGGAATAGTTCCTTCACCATCGTAATAGAGTCCAATACTCAAATTGACCTTACCGTCTCGCTCATCAGCGAAAAACTTTTCCATTAAAGACAGGATAGGGTCGCCCGCATATGGGCTCACATGTTCTAACACAGTCATACTCCTTACTGACTAGGCTCTATACGATCGTTGCGGTGATTTAACGCAATAATAAGATGCCGGCAATCTAAATCACTGCACGGCTAAAAATTGGCGCAATAGTAACACTGCCTTAGATAGGACACCATACTGATTTAGCCCTTACGGCTATCCATTCTAAAGTAGGATTACATCCTTACATTTGTAGGTAAATTAAACATGCTCGTAACACAAAATCAAGTAATATTGCGCCACGTATGCATTTTAAATGCATACGTGTCGATAATACGCATGAATTATGCATTGGTGCCGTTATTCACCAATAACGATGCCGTTTTCTTTTACTCGATCTAAAACCACAGAGGTTTTTATATGAGAGATAGCCTTCGTTCCGAATATACGATTAATCAGATCGTTTAGACTATTGAGATCAGATACGACGCACCGCAAAGTATAATCCCCATCTCCTGTGGTTTTATACGCATCGAAAACCGCTGATTCACTATGAATATAAGATAAAAATCGCTCAGCTTTTTCTGTTTCATGGCTCAATAGTTTTACTTCAACCATTGCCACTACTTCTTGTTTCAGAGCCTGTGGCGAGAGCCTGGCTTGATAACCGAGAATAAATTGCTGCTGCTCAAGCTGGATACGGCGGCGAGAACACTGTGAGGGCGATAGCCCAACTAAATCACTCAGCTCTTGGCTGGTTAGTCGACCATTTTCTTGTAGCAGTGTCAGTATTTTTATGTCGTATTGATCAGTTTGGTAAGAAGTCATGTGTTGTTAATCCTGTACATCCTTTGGATTGTTGATGCCACCTTCCATTTGATAGCATTTGACGTTGCGATAAGAAATGAAATTAGACGATAGCTGACAAAGCATTGCAATACACGCAACACATTTTCTCGCACAGTACTACAAACCTTTTACATGCCATTCATCAAGTTGAATACCCACACTATATAAGTGGTTACCAATATAACGATAACTTTGTTATTTATTTAACCAAAGCGATCAAAAAACAAAGCAATTTTTATATTTAGCCCACAAAACCATTTATTTTATAAATATATCAATATGTATCATAAGATTTGACAAAAACATGACATATGTTTCAATGTGTTTCAGAGTATTATGACAACCTAATGAATGAACAGTGTACAATTACAATTAAGTCACTGGTTAGATACATCTGAAGATAATACCAAACGACTGTTGACTAACATATTTACCCCCAATTGGCTTTGAGGACCTCATGAGTAATAAACACCGCCAAGTGTTTGTTTACATGCTAAAAGAATTCGAGCAATGTGACACGACTTATTGGCTAAAAAAATGTGGTGAAGATAAACGCAATGTCTTAAATAGACTGGTGAATTTTTACTTCAAACATAGAAAAAACCGTGCCCATCTTATTTTGACCAGTGGTCTTACCCCAAAAGAGCGCTTTAATAAAGAAGTGTCTGTTTTAGAGTATGCCAGCAACCATGGCCTATCGACCCCAGAAGTTGTTTTTAAAGGTCGCTCAATGTTTGTAACCAAAAATGCAGGTACGCCAATTCATCGCCAACCGGAAGATAAGCAAAAAGAACTCTTTTGGAAAGCCACCGATGTTTTATGCGATTTTCACCGTAATGGATTAATTCACGGGCGTCCCGCCATGCGAGACATCGTAGTGAATGAAACGGGTAAAGTGACATTTCTGGATTTTGAAGAAGCAAGATTAACTAGCACCCCCTCTTTGCGCACGCGCGACTTCCTTTTATTTTTGCTAGATTCTTACCGTCTCAAAGGGATTACCCAAGAAATACGTTTATCTGTACTCATGTATTGGTATCAAGAATTTGGAGAAAATACGCAACGCACTTTCCATTGGGTTGAAAGTGTATTAAATCGTCTTGGTTGGATTGCAAAACTCGTACTCATGTGCCGTAAAAATCGATTATCAACACAATTACTGGCTTTACGTGAATTGCTAAGAGAATTTGAAGTAAAAAAGCGCAATCTCGAACATTCAGTGGCTTTAGATCACTAAACCATCACCACCACTGAATTAATTCATTTCATATTAGAGTAACCCAATCCACTGCCTAGAATGTCTGCAAGGATGCGACATTCTCAGGTAATCGATGGGTTGTTCTGTCACTATCCGACACCTTATCAGATAGAACTCGACACGGATTACCAGCCGCAACCGCGCATGCTGGGATATCATGAGTAACAACTGATCCACTCTCGATAATGGCGCCATCACCAATCGTCACGCCACCTAAGATCGTACAGTGATCACCAATCCAAACATTATCACCAAGCTTTATTGGTTTGGCATAAGCCAAGGCATTTAAGCGCTCATCAACGACCAGAGAGTGGCTAGAACAGGCGAAACACACTCCCGTTCCGATATAAGCATTATTACCGATTTCTATTTCAGCGCTATCAAGCATAGTGCAATGAGGTTTCACTACTGCACCACCGCGAAAATGAATATTGAAACCGAAATCACATTGAAATTCTGGTTCAATCACCGTTGTTCCCTGACTGTCTCCAAGTAACTCTGACAACAATAGAGTTCGTTGAAGTTGCTCGTCTGCAGAAGTTCGGTTGTACTGATACGTTCTCTTATAAGCTTTTAATTGTAAGCGTTGTAGTTCGGGATCCATCGCCGGGTACCACTCGCTGCATATTTTTTTTTGTCGCTCACTCAAGGTAAATCTCCTACCTTATTGTCGATCTGTTAATCACATCGATCCGCTAGTGACCAATGTAATAGTCACTATAGCGCTAAACAGAATAACAACTTTGCGACCTACTGAACAAGACTGCACCAAAAAAGACCGACGAATTATCGAACCTGGTCGATATTGGAGCATAGCTCGCTACATAATGGTGCTTATGTAGTGAATTTATAGCCAAATGAGCCAAAACGCCTCACAATACGTTATTCCCTAAATTAAAAAACCGCAAGCGCAAGCACTTGCGGTTTGGGTAAAGAAAACAAATGTGAGCAGGTTTATCTTCTTTATTAATAATTAAAGGAATGCTTTATACGGCAATTCTGGCTCATCAGTAAAGATATCGCGGAACCCTCGGAAATGCTGATAATGCATAGTTTCACGATCAGTTGGATAAGTATACTTACCGCCAACTTGCCAGAAAAATGGACTGAAATGATAGTGAAGACGATCTTTTTTCATATTCCATAACATCTCAATTTCACGCGGATCATTTTGGAAATTGGCCCAAATATCATGGTGGAACGGAATGACAATATCGCAGTCCAACGATTCCCCTGCACGTAGTATATCTGATGACGTCATCTTATCAGTCACACCTCGTGGATTCTCTCCATAAGATAATAGAGCAACATCGATTTTGTAATCATTACCATGCTTCGCATAGTAATTAGAATAATGTGAATCACCAGAGTGATATAAATTACCGCCACTGGTTTCAATTAGATAATTGACGGCACGTTTGTCCATACCATCTAGTATCTCTTTATTATATGAAGAAACGCCCTCTGGTAAGGTCACCAATGCAGTGCGGTCAAATGAATCGAGAACATTAATTTTTACATCTCCGACTTCAATAACATCCCCAACTTTTGCAACGACACAGCGATTTTCAGGAACCCCCCAACTTAGCCAAAGATCTACACACGCCTGTGGACCAATAAATTTGACATGATTATCGCAGTTTTGGAGTACAGCCGCCGCCACATTAGGATCGATATGATCAGCATGGTCATGAGTAGCAAGCACAGCATCTATTTCTTTAATTCCAAATGGATCCAAAACAAAGGGTGATGTTCTCAAGTTTGGTTGTAATTCTCGAACACCTCCCATTCGCATCATTTGGTGCTGTTTTTTCATCCATGCATTTTTTTGTGTTTTTTTACCCGTGCCGCACCAAAAATCGATGGTAAGGTTAGTATTTGCCTCTGTTTTTAACCAGATACCAGTACAACCTAACCACCACATTGCGAAAGTATTAGATTGAACTTCTGTTTTTTCAATTTCTTCATTCAACCAAGTACCCCATTCGGGAAAAGTATTTAAAATCCAAGATTCACGAGTAATTTCATCAACTTTGCTCATAACCATACCTTTTAGTTTCACCGCGAATAAACGCGTTTTATTAAATTTAAGATGTAGGGTTCCTACGCCTTACCTTAAGTAAGGCGGAAGATTTAAATCCGAATTAATTATTAGAATTGGAAGTTAATATGCATATAAGTTTTGGCTACTATCAGGTCATACTAAAATCACCTGAGTGCCATTTTTCTCTAACGTTTTGATTACGTCTATATCTGCATCTTTACCTGTGACTAATATATCGATTTTTTCAGCGGGACAGAAAAGCATCCCCGTTCTCTGCCCAACTTTAGAACTGTCTACGACAACGACAAGTTTATCGATTTGTTCAAGCATTTGTTGCTCAGCAACAGCAGTAAGCATATCGGCTTTATATAGACCATTTTCAGTCAGCCCTTTACCACTAGTGAACATCCAGTTGCCCGCATAACCGTTAAGTGAATCAGGGGCTGGATTAAGAAAAATATGCTGAGCCTTGTTGTACTGACCACCGATAATAATAACGTCATCATGATCCTCGGTAATAAGGTAACTTGCCAGAGGAAAGTAATTTGTCACAATTTGAACATCCTCACCGCACAACTGCTGACCTAAAAGAAAGGCTGTTGAACCGCAGTTAATCACCACACTATCTCCAGGTTGACATAAAGCAGCCGCTTTTATCGCGATACGCTCTTTTTCCTCATAGTGCTCAGTACTATCGATATTTAAAGGTGTCCACCGTCTTCTTTTTACTTCAACTCTTTCAGCACCATTGCGAATTTTCTTTAGCTTTCCAAGTTCATCTAACTTAGAAATATCACGCCGGGCGGTCGCTGGAGAGACATGAAATTGTTCAATGATGTTATTAACGTTGATGGTCTGTTTTTCTTCCAGCAACGAGAGAATACCGTTATGTCTCTGTACTTCGTTCATTTTATCACCCTTATGATAACAAGTGATTACTTTTTGATTAAATTTGATTTGTTTTGATTCTATTAATCATAGGAATGATTGTCAAACCATGACTCAATAAAAACGTAATAAACATCACAAAATATATTAACACACTGTTTTTATTTGAATTAATAACCATACAAGTGATCTGGTTATCAGTTTTAAACCTAACCTGACGCTAATTTTGACCTTTGTCAAAGTAATCATAAACGAGCATTGAATGATTATTTATGATTGATATTGTTTGCTACGTGAGCAAACGTTGAGCATTTCTCGCGACATATTACGAGAATTTCTCTGACCTACATCTAATAAAAATGACAAAATAATCAGGGGTAAAGATATGGAGACCTTGTATAACATCTTCTATATTTTTTACAGCCAAGTGATGACCAAAGCCCCGCTACTTTTGGGTTTGGTTACACTAATAGGCTACTGGCTACTTAGACGAGATGGCACAACCATTCTCAAGGGCACAATCAAAACCATTGTAGGGTTTATGCTGGTTCAGGTTGGTGCTGGAACCTTAACTGCAGGGTTTAAACCTGTTATCGAAAAGCTGGCTGAATACCACCATTTAACTGGCTCAGTCATTGATCCTTATACCACTATGATGGCAACTATGGATGCGATGGGAGATGACTATTCTTGGGTTGGTTATACCGTATTACTCGCTTTGGCGATTAATATCGTATTAGTACTTTTTCGACGTATCACCGGCATTAGAACCATTATGTTAACTGGACACATCATGTTCCAGCAGGCTGGTTTAATTGCCGTATTTTACTACATCATGGGTGTAGGTATGTGGGAAACCATCATTTACTCGGCTGTTTTGATGGCGCTTTACTGGGGTATTTCCTCAAATATTATGTTTAAAGCGACCGAAGAAGTTACTGGGGGAGCTGGTTTTTCTATTGGCCACCAACAACAAGTTGCGTCTTGGATTGCTACAAAAGTAGCACCCAAATTAGGTGATAAAAATGAGAGTGTTGACCACTTAAATCTACCTAAATGGTTACACATCTTTCATGACAGCATTGCCTCTACGGCGATCGTGATGACCGTATTCTTTGGCATCATCTTACTTTCCTTTGGACTTGATAATTTGCAGTCAATGGCGGGTTCTACGCATTGGAGCATCTATATTCTCGAAACTGGTTTGAAGTTTGCTGTAGCAGTACAAGTTATCGTCGTTGGTGTGCGAATGTTCGTTGCTGAATTATCTGAAGCATTTAAAGGTATTTCTGAACGCGTTATTCCTAATGCAGTATTAGCCATTGACTGTGCCGCCATTTACGCGTTTTCACCTAACGCCATGGTATTTGGTTTTATGTGGGGTGCCTTAGGACAGTTTGCAGCTGTACTTTGTCTGCTTCTTTTCAAAGCGCCAATCATGATCATCCCTGGTTTCATTCCAATGTTCTTCTCCAACGCAACCATCGGTGTTTTTTCAAACCACTTTGGTGGCTGGCGTGCTGTGATGAAAATCTGTTTTGTTATGGGGATCATTGAAGTATTAGGTTCAGCATGGGCTATTCATTTATTTACTGTCTATGGTGTTTCGTTTAATGGTTGGATGGGGATGGCTGACTGGTCAATTGTTTTCCCACCAATCATGCAAGGCTTAACCTTCTCTAAAATGTTCTTTTTTGTCATTGTTGCTCTCGCTTGTGTCTACATGTTCTTCGCTTCTAAAAAATTACGAGCTGAAGAAGATGCACAAGGTGTCATTAACATTTCAGATGAACCCGGTGTTATTGAGGCTGTAGCTCAAGCAATTGAAGCCAGTGATGGAGTGCGACCTGTCAGTATCCTTGCAGTATGCGGAAACGGGCAAGGCTCATCTATGATGATGAAAATGAAAATTGGCAAATATTTAGACAAAAAAGGAATACCTCATGTTATGGATTCCTGTGCGCTATCCGATTACAAATCAAAATTAGCCAGTACCGACATTATCGTTTCATCAAAGCATCTATCTGGTGAAATGGATCCAGGGGAAGGTAAATTCGTCCTCGGTGTTCAAAATATGTTAAATCCGAATTCTTTCGGTGATGAGCTACTCGACATCATTGACAAAAATTTCGTCCACATCAAATAACTACCCTACTACTTTACCAATTGGTGCTGGACTAAAGTCTGGCACCTAATGGAGATATAAAAATGGCATTAAAACAATCTCTTATCGAAAATAAATCTATCTGCCTACAAGCGGAAGCTTCCGACTGGAAATCTGCAATCAAAATTGGCACTGACATGCTGATCAAATCAGGCGCTATTTTACCTTCTTATCATGAAGCAATTATTAGCAGTATTGAAAAATTGGGGCCTTACATTGTTATCGCGCCCAGTCTAGCCATGCCTCATGCTCGTCCAGAAAATGGCGTGGTAAAAACAGCGTTTGCACTAGTTACTCTCAAAGAACCTATTTTCTTTACAGGTGAAGATAGCCCAATCGATGTATTAATCACTCTTGCTGGCAGCAGTTCAGATCAACATATGGAAGGATTGATGGAAGTCACTCAAGTTCTTGATGACGATGACAGTGAAACCGGTGTCGATTTAGACAAATTGCGCCGCTGCCAAACTCCCGAAGATGTTTATGCCGTCATTGATGCAGCTCTTGCTGAAGAAGCAGCTTAGGAGGGCGTTATGTATCAAGACCTAAAAGAAAGAGTATTAAATGCAAACCTTAAGCTCCCTGAATACGGACTTGTCACTCTTACATGGGGTAACGTATCAGAGATAGATCGTAAACAAGGTGTTGTTGCCATTAAACCATCCGGTGTCGAATACGATGCTATGACAGTTAATGACATCGTTCTTGTTGATCTTGACGGCTATATTATTGATGGAAAATTAAACCCATCCAGTGATACAGCTACTCACTTAGAACTGTATAAATCGTTTCCTCAACTCGGGGGAATTGTTCACACACACTCACACAATGCGACAGTCTGGGCACAAGCAGAAAGCGATATTCCAGCACTAGGCACAACACATGCTGATTATTTTTACGGTGATATCCCCTGCACTCGCTTACTTTCTCCGACGGAGATATCCACGGAGTACGAAAAAAACACAGGACTAGTCATCATTGAGGAGTTCCAGCGCCGAGACATCGATCCAATCGCAGTTCCCAGCGTCATTGTTGCAGGTCATGGTCCTTTTTCTTGGGGTAAAAGTGGACTAGACGCCGTTCACAATGCCGTTGTATTAGAAGAAGTAGCTTCTATGGCTATTGCGACTCGTTCAATAAATAATGGCGTTCATATTAAAAAAGAACTCTCTGACAAGCACTATTTAAGAAAACACGGAGTTAATGCTTATTACGGACAGAGGTAACCGACTATGTACAAAGTATTAGCATTGGATCTTGATGGAACGGTTCTCAACGATCAGCAAACCATTCATCCAGAAGTGAAGCAAGCGATTCGAGAAGCGCAAGAATGTTGCCACGTCATCATAGTAACAGGACGTCATCACACTGCTGCTAAGCCTTATTACCAAGAGCTAGGGTTAACCACCCCAATCATTTGCTGCAATGGCACTTATGTTTACGACTATGAAGCTAACAAGGTACTGAAAGAGCATTCGATTAGACGCGAAGATGCCCTTGATTTTATTGACCTTGCTCAGCAATACCAAATGAAACTAGTAATGTATGAAACAGAAGCAATGACTTACTCAAAATGTAATCCAATTGCTTATATGAAAGCACTAGAGAAATGGGCAGAACAATTTCCAACTCAACAGAGGCCAAAAATTAAGCGCATCGCGTCATTTATCGAACTAGCACGAACAACACAATACATATGGAAATTTGTCATAGAAGGACAACCTCATTCTATCGAACGGTTCGCCAACCAAGAGTGGATCAAACAAACCTTTAGTGGTGAACGCTCATGGTCGAATCGGATTGATTTTTCTGCACAGGGGAACAGCAAAGGTTTGAGGCTTGCCGAGTATGTAACAGAGCTCGGATACGATGCAACCCATGTTATAGCCGTCGGTGATAATGAAAATGATATGTCGATGATTCGCTATGCCGGATTAGGTATTGCGATGGATAACGCCGCTAACAACGTCAAGCAGAGTGCCAACCTAATCTGCGCTACAGATAATAATCAAGATGGCCTAGCCCATCTGATACGTGAAAAAATTCAAGGATAACATCATGACTAAACCTCTTATTCAAATTGCCCTAGATCAAACATCATTAGAACCAGCACTACAAGTTGCTAACAACGTCGAAAGTTTTGTTGATGTGATAGAGGTCGGTACCATTCTCGCCTTTGCCGAAGGTATGAATGCCGTCCGTACATTGCGTAAAAATCATCCTAATCATATTTTAGTTTGCGATATGAAAACCACTGATGGCGGCGCTATTTTAGCTCGCATGGCATTTTCAGCTGGTGCAAATTGGATTACCGTATCGGCAGCTGCTCATATTGCAACCATTACCGCATGTAAGAATGTCGCTGATGAATTTGGCGGTGAGATTCAAATCGAAATTTACGGTCGCTGGACCATAGAAGACGCTCAAGCGTGGGTTGATCTAGGTATTAAGCAAGCCATTTATCACCGCTCCCGCGACGCTGAGTTAGCTGGTGTGAACTGGACTGATGCTGATCTGAAGAAAATGCGCCAACTGTCTGATATGGGTATCGAATTATCGATTACTGGCGGCATTGTTCCGGAAGACATTCACCTATTCGAAGGTATTCAAGCCAAAACCTTTATTGCTGGACGAGCTCTAGCCGGAGAAAAAGGAGCTGAAACTGCAGCCGCAATGCGTGAACAAATTGATCGTTACTGGAATGAATAAGGAGGCTGTATGTATCAACCTTTACAGCGTCAACGCATAGGGCTTTACGAAAAAGCCCTACCTAACACTCTCAGCTGGGAAGAAAAGCTCAAAGCAACAAAGGAAATGGGCTTTGATTTTCTAGAGATTTCAATCGATGAATCAGATGAACGTCGTAGCCGGCTAGACTGGGATGACGAAACTATTTATGCATTGCGCCATCTTTGTGAAAACGTTGGATTACCTTTGCAATCTCTGTGTTTAAGTGCTCATCGCAAATACCCTTTTGGATCAGCTGATCCTGATATCCGACATCAAGCCGTTCTTCATATGGAAAAGGCGATCACGTTGGCTTTCAAATTGGGCATTAGAACTATTCAGTTAGCGGGATACGATGTTTATTACGAGCCTGCAAATAAGGAAACACACCAACGATTCATTGAAGGTATGCAACAAGCCGCCAAAATGGCCGAAAGAGCGGGTGTTATGCTTGCCGTTGAAATTATGGATACCAATTATCTCAACTCTTTGAGTAAATTTGAGATTCTTAATCGGGCAATCAATTCCCCATATTTTACTGCCTATCCAGACGTGGGCAATATTTCTGGTTGGAACTACGATGTGTGTACAGAACTGGCACTGAGCAAAGCTCACATTACCCAGATACACCTAAAAGACACGCATAAAGTGAGTCCGGGGTACAAAGGACAATTCCGAGATCTCGTGATCGGAGATGGTGAAGTCAATTTCGACGCCATCTTTCAAACATTAAAAGATACCGACTGCGTTGTCCCTATGGTTATCGAAATGTGGGCTCAAGATGAAAACTGGAAAGAGAATATCCTGTTGGCAAAACAAAGGCTAAATCAGGCATGTGACCATGCACAAATGCCACGGTTATTTGCTGCATGATAATAAATAAACCAACATAGACTAGCTAACCTAATTCAGTACTCGTTAACGCTCCTTAACGAGTATTGATGTTGTCATGGTTACCTTTTATGGGACGTGCGGTGTCATCCCCCGTAGACATCGCATTCTTTCCTCCTAAAGATTTGACATGTGTTGAATCAAAGAGCAAATTACCTTTTTCTTTAACTTACGGATATCCATGAAAAGACTCCACTTACAGCTGTTTTGGTACGAAAAGCACCACACACTCCTAGAAATGGAAGATCTACCTGAGTTATCCCCCACTCAGCACAATGAGCTTGCCGAGTGGATAAAAGGCCGTCGTAAAATTCTTAAATTTGAGGTACACCAACACCCTTGGGTTAAAGTAAATATCGAAGGTGGCTCTTCTTGTTTGCGCTTGCTACCTAACGGCAAACTCAGTGAATCCGATTTATTTAGTGATCGGGCACTACAAGGAATATGGAAGGTCGTCGATGGTTTTCTTTTTATAAAAGTGATCAGTGGTGAACTAATCCAGGAATATCATATTGTCGGTAATGCCAAAGATAGTATCCACTGTGGCATTGAATATATTAACGGCCGTATTAGTACCTATAGTAAGTTTGTCCAGACACAATAAAAAACCGCAAGCGCGATCACTTGCGGTTTTAATATCATTTGAAATGTTCGTTGAATAACGATGAGTTACATGTAGTAACTAAAGCCTAACCAAATTGCACGGCCTTTTTGGTAACGGGCACCTGATGCTGTATCTGTATCAGGCAACTTATTAAACAAATTTGTGACCTCAGCTTCAATATTAAGTTGCTGGGTATCTGTATCAATAAGTTTATACATTGCTTTCATATCTACGCTGGTAAACGCATCGCGTTCAACTTCGTCATAAACATTATAGTAACCACCATCTACTTCGATTATATCATCGGTATCTTCAAGGGCATTATATTTACCGCGATATTTTACAGCAGTATTGGTAATTAAACGTTCATTAAACCAATCTGCTGTCCAAGAAATCGTCGCAGTCATAGGAGCAGCAAAGTTAGTCGCCTCCGCTGAGGAATATAGCTCAGATTCTGTCATCAAATCACCGTGGTAATACACTGTATCTGAATACTCTACATTTGAATCATAGTCTTCTTGACCATATGACTTAGTTTTAGACCAAGTGACTTGGGCACCAAACTTATGATGTTCAAAACCGCCGTTCCATTTGATCGTATAACCTTGATAGTCCCCTTTCCCATCGTTAGTCATGTTGTAGTAAGAGCCATCATCATCGGTAATTTTATCACTTCTCGAAAAGCGATCTCTGTAATGACGGAAATTAGCTTCTAGAGCGACTGTACCCTCTAAGAAAGTAGGAACGATAAACTTCAAGCTGAGCTCGTCGGTATGAGGCGTTTTCAAATCCGAAACATTGTAATTTGTTGTACTACTGGTTGTTACCTCTTCCCATTCTCCTATTTCGCCTGTAGAGCTATTAACCGTTCTTTTATAGCGGGTAGTGGCAGCTATTTTATCTCTCAGTGCGTAAGTTAATTGGTTGTTAGAGTAATAACGGTTTAGACCAACGTTGAAATAAGTATCTGGCATGAACTCCCAACTTATGCTCGAACGTGGAGATAAATTATAGTTATCCAAGTAATTATCGTGATCCAAGCGTAACCCCAACCTAACTTGGACGGGACCAATTCCTCTCGTATATTCAGACCAAAGCGCTTGAGTGGCATAACCTGCAGATGTGTAGTTTTCTGGATAGAGAAGTGCATAGCGGTCGACACTGCCAGAATTACATGAAACGTCCCCATCATCACAATCCCAATCTCCAGCCAACGGAGAGTAATAGCTGTAAAAATCGGACAACCGATTACGCTGAACTTTGGTATATTTTAACTCGGAACCTGCTGCTAAATTGCCCCCTAATACCGGGGTATCAATTTTAAATGTCCATTCATAATCTTTCTGACTAATGTCGAGATCGCCATACCCGCCAGATCGGCAAGTTGTCGATGTACACCAGTCTACCGAAGTACCTTTATATATCGCTTGGTAATTTTCAGATCTTTTTCCAAGTTCACTATCTGTCGCAGCAAATTTGGACTCCCATGTCGTCAAGCCAACATAACCATTTGCTTTAATATAACCTTGAAGACCATCCGTCTTATGAGTGGTGTCATTATTGATTCGGTTAGCATTCGCATAATCTGAACGATAAGGGCTGTATATTATCTGGCCTCTAAACGTAAGGTCGTCTCGATATTCATATAACCCTTTTAGTAAATAGATTTCTGATGTGTCGCCATTATGATAACTACTACCGCCATAACTTTCATCTTTAGTGTATTTAACTGAAGATTCACCTCTAGAATAAGAAGCCAATAACGAAAGTTTATCCGTTACTGGTAAGTCAAAACTGACTGTCCCTTTATATTTACTGTACTCTGGTGGATCCGTAATTGTTTCGTCTTCAGCTAGATCACTCTTGTTATAAATGTAATCAACGAAAGAGTCATTTTGGTATTTACCAGACATAGACATATGAAATTCTTTCTTGGGATCACGAATTTCATAATTCACCGCACCGCCTAAAAAACTACCGTATTCAGCAGAAACATTCGATGTCATGACATCCGCTCTTTCCAATAATGATGAATCAACATACATGGATTGAGCGGTAATACCTGCTACATCTTCTATAGAACCATAGTTATTATTACTAACATCTAATACGGAGTTTACTCCGATGCCATCAATCATGATGTTATTTTCGTAATAGTTACTACCATTAATTGCAAAATCAGCGGGACGCAAAGATTGAATATTTTCTTCATTCACCTGGTCGTTATTTACGTCCAACTGGACGCCAGGAAGACTCTCTATAACTTCTGTTGTATCGAGCCCTGTCATGGTACTTTGCTTAATGGCATCTTGGCTGATAACGGTTTTCCCCGTATCGATAGGATCGTAACTTTGGATCGGTGCGGCTGCGCCTTTTTGTCCTACTTTTGATTCGGTTTTTTGCGCGGTATCGACTACCTCAATACTACCTAGATCAATAGGTTGTGATTCCCCTAGTGCGTAGAAAGGTAGCGCTGCAACCACTGCTGCGCTAAGAATAGACTTTTTCATTTTTTATAATTTCTTTGTTTGCTGTCAGAGTTGGAACTCTGTATCATAACTTTGGAAACAATAATGATAATGAAATTAATTCTCAGTAACAATATATTGTTACACTTTGAAATAATATTTATACAATTCTGGTCTATTCGATGCGCACCTATATTTTTTTGCTATTAATATTTATATCTACTAATGTACTTGCCAACCCAAAATGGGATTCTAAATTAGTAGTTGGTAATTTAGATAACGGGTTAAAATATGTTATCTACCCAAGTAAAAATAAAGCTGAACCCTTTAATCTGCGTTTAATTGTTCATGCAGGATCAATCGATGATTCTATTCCAGGGATTGCTCATATTCTTGAGCACATGTCATTTCGTACTAATACGGTCTATGGCACCACTGTCCATCAATATCTAGATAAAATTGGTTGGAAAACGGGTAAGCAAGTCAATGCTCTTACACGCGCAGCAGAAACTCAATTTATGATTCGTACTCGCCCTGATGATGCAATTAACCTTCATCAGTCGATTCAGATGTTAGCGAATCTATCCCTGCATTCAGCAATCTTATCTCGTGATTGGCATATTGAACGTAAGGTGATCTTAGAAGAATTACGCATGGATGAAAGCGTAGCCAAAAGAATTAATGATCAAAAGAAAGCGATTATTCGCCACAACTCGCATTACGCGAATGGACCAACGATTGGGTTTCGTAACACCATTAAAAAAATAACGGCTGCTGATATTCGTGCTTTTCACGATAAATATTACGTGCCTGACAATATGACCTTAATTATCAGCGGTTATGTTGATCCCAACAAAGCAACAGAGTGGATTAAACAATCGTTTTCTGGGCATTACCACGTAGCACCTCAACGTGATTATCTTGAACTGCCTCTATTTAAAGAACTTTACATGGGCAAAGTACAAGATCCACAAGGTTCATCTTCTTACGTTACGTTTGGTAATCGTTTAACACTGGCGAGTAAAAGTACTGATTTAGGTATTGAGCAGCGTCTACAAAACTACGTGTTGCGTAAATTGATCCGCCTGCATATGAATCGGGTCAAGCAAGCATATAAAGATGATCCAGCCATCAAATCCATCTTTATGACGATTAAAGAAGCGACACCAGAGCGAATCATCGTTGCATTGCGTATTCGTAGTAAACACCATGCGAAAGCACTAAACATTGCGCTTAAAGAGTGGCAACGTTTATCTCAAGTAGGCTTTAACAAAGAAGATCTTGCGACCGTTCGCGCACAAGCGCTACAAACGCTGGTAAACAATGAAGCATTGATTAAACAGCGCCGCTATACGGATTGGGAAGACAAAATCACCTCGACCATTATGCAAGAAGGAGTATTAGAAAGTTATTCTGACAGTGAACCGCACCTACGCCGGTTACTCCATGCGATGACCGTTGATTCCTTAAATCAACGACTACACACCTTACTTTCTAGCCAAGATCAATTTTTGATCTACCAAGCGCCTCAATCGGTTACTTTAACGCTGCCAACAAAAGAAGAGGTGAAAAAAACGCTTAATGACTACGCTCAGGCTAAATATTCTCCTTTGCCATCAGCGACAGAATCAATAAAAGCGACAACTTCGCCCCAAGCGCCTAAATTACCATCAATCAAGTGGCCTAATTTAAAAGCGTCGACACATATTGCAAGCAAGCAAGTTTGGAGCTCCGCTAACGTAACCCGCTGGTCGTTAAAAAACGGTGATGAAGTCGTTTGGCTGAATCGTAAAAACAGTGATAACGCACTTTATATCAAAGTGCTGTCCAATTCTGGATATGCAAATACCCATAAACCATCATGGCGCGCTCAAACCGCTGCACAAATTTGGCAACAGAGTGATGCGACATTTGCTTCCCAAAAAGCAATTAAGCAATGGGCTGAGTTAGAAAAAACAACATGGCAATGGAAACAGCAAGAAAACGCCTTAGATCTGAGCTTACGGGTAATGCCTGCACATTTGGATCAGGCTTTTCGTCTCTATGCGGCGATGCATCATACAATAGCTTTAACAGATGCTGAGTGGCTACAAACACAGCATGATTTGCTACAACAAACCTCTTTAGCCGAGCAAGATAAAGACAGTATTCAGCAGACCACAGCTGCTGAGCTACGTAATGATATTGCTGATATGCAGGCGCAACCCAACACCATCTACATTGTTGGCGATTTGAATGAGCAGCAAATCCAAGAGAATATCTTGCCTTATCTCTCAGCACTAAAACGTGACACAAAAACAGCTATTACACCATTACGTGACACGATAAAACCGGTGAATTCAAAGCAAATTGAGCACGTATTTCACACCAATAAAGCCGTGGTGGAAATAAAGGGCCAAACCCCAATGCCATGGACCCCGGAAAAGAGTTTTAGTCTTTCGAGCCTTAATCCCATTATTCAACAGGCTTTAAAAAACGAACTTCGCCACAAGTTGGGAGGCATTTACAAGGTTGATTTTGAGCTTACCCTGTCACGTGACAATCTTGTGCATACTAATATGAGATTCTCATGCGATCCTAATCGCGTAGAAGAACTGATCGCCGCAAGCCGTCGCGTCTATCACAACCTAGCAAGTAGCATTACGCAATACAATTTGCCTCAACTTCGTTCTGATATCGATTACGCGGAGCGCATGCGTTTGTCTAGCCCGAATACATGGTTAAACCGCTTAGCATTGAGTTTTGAACGTTACCAATCACCACAATATTTGCAGTCGATGAGTACTCTTAAACAACACATCACGGCCGCTCGCTTAGTTCAATGGGTGCAGGAGATTTTTCCACAACCAACTCATCAAATAACGATAAGTCTTCCTTTAGACAAGGCATAACACTCAATAAGCGCCACTAAGAAAGGCGCATCACTAGCCAAATATGGCATTAAATACACATAGGGGTATCTTTACATGTTGAATGACACTTGGACTTTAGCGACCGCAATCCCGCTGATTCTATGTTCATTGATCGCACTGTCATTGATTTTTGACCGCGGATTTGCTGTTCTAGGCCACAGAGCACTGGGCGAGACTAAGCATCAAGAGGTATCAGACCTTCTCAAACAAGGGCAGATTGAACAAGCTAAAACAACAGTGAGCGACTTTTCAAAATCTTATCAACACGCTATTGGTGAATTAAATGCCACCAGCAAGCTTGATAAACACCTACGTGAAGAAGCGCTCAGCTTATGGTTAGGTCGTTATACCAAACAGTTACGCCGACGTTTATCCGGTTTAACAACCGTGGCCACTCTCGCACCAATGCTCGGACTATTAGGCACAATTGTCGGTCTTATGCGCTCATTCCATGATATTGGTTTAAGTCATGGCCCGGTCGAACCCGCTATTGTTGCTGATGGTTTATGGCAAGCGTTATCTACGACGGCGGCGGGAATGGTCATCGCGGTGATTTGCGTCATGTGTCATGCCCTATTTCAATCACGTATTCGTTATCATTTGAGTGATGTTACCGACCTACTCAATCAATTTACCTTATCTCAAGAAATTCACGAGGTAAGCCATGATTAAGAACCCTGCTCTGGAAGAGGAGCAACAAGCCTCTGAGCCGCTCACGGCTATGATTGATGTTATCTTTACGCTGATCGCTTTTATGATGTTAATGATCAACGCTCCCTTAGTAGGGATGGATGTCAAGCTTCCAAGTACCGAGCAACATGCCCAAAGTATCAACGTCAATCCACATACGGTCACGATTTCCGTTTTAAAGGAGAAAAGCGTCTGGTTTTTAGATGATGCCCCGCTGAACTCCGAACAACTAAAAGCAAAGCTAACCGAATTGAAGGCGGCTCACCCTGATACAAAAGTGATCGTAAACAGTGATAACGATGTGCCAATGCAACGTATGGTCACCCTATTTACTTTAATGCAGTCAGTGCCACTGGATGTCACTCATATCGCCTTAAAAGAGGCCGCGAAGTAACATGGCCAGCTTAACTCAACAAAGATTTCATATAAGTTGGGGGCTTTCTATTGCAGTCCACTTGATCATCGCTATGGGTGTGTTGTGGCAAGTGACGACACATACGAGTTTGACTAAAAAATCCGAACAACGTTTGACCATTTCATTGGGTTTACAAGCAGCGTTGGCGGGTGCAAACCATACTGTCGCTCACACTGCGCAACAAAGTGCCAAGCAAGTGAGCCCTAAAGAAAAGCCCATTAAGCCGATAAAAGAACGGGTAAAACCACAACCAGAAAAGAAGATCGAACCACCCAAAATAGTGAAGCACGCTGTGGTGAAAAAAACCCAGCAGCCGCCAAAAGAGCAAGAGAAAGTCGTTAAGAAAGTTCCCAAAAAAAAGCCCGAACACAAAGTAGTAAAGGTACAAACAAGCCAAAGGGCTATTGCCCAGCGTGCAACGAAAGAAACACAAAGTGGCTTAAAGGGAACTAACGGTTCGAAGAAGTCTGCCGATACACGCAAAGAAACGGGAACGGCAAACAGTGCGGCTGTTGCGAATGCTGAACAACAATATGATTATTTGGTTCGTCAGCATCTCCTTTCTCACAAGCGTACACCTAAGCTTCTTAATTCGGGGCGAACTCGAGGAGCGGTAACGTTACACTTTATATTAAATAAAGAAGGCAAAGTCATTAAAGCTGAGATTACGAACCCATCTCGGATTAAAGCGTTTAATAAAGCTGCGGTAAAAATGTTGGCTCATGCCAATCCTTTTCCTAAGGCACCTTCTGAAGTCACATGGTCACAGCGCGATTTTCGCATCGTGATTACTTACGATATCCGCTAACGCGATACTCTCCCCATATCCCGTAACAGGGAACTTCTGTTACGGGATATTCCTCTAATAATAGTGTCATCTATATTGACCTATGACTGCACCCGAAACCATTCTGATATGCATATTGTCTTATTGTTATCAATAGAGCATGTTTTCCACGTTATCTATATACAGTTTGCTGTCGGAATCTATATACAGTTTGCTGTCGGACTCATGGCATAAATACCAAAATGACGATAAATGCTGGGATGAAAAAATAGCGTCGATATTCTATTTGAGAATGACAAACGACGTATAAATAATCACTCTCTATATACCCCTTACGAGTGGTGATTTTTTACCCAAAAAGAATAAGAACTTTAAATGTCATCTATGTTACAGAACGATGACACAGAATAGCTTTCAGCTATTAAAATCAGAGATAGATTAGACACAAACCTATCAATCACGCCTTTTAAATACCCTACAAATATTTCATTAATATTTCAAAACCGCAAAATTAGCCCCTCAATAACGGAAAGTTATTTTTAAAAATGAAACTTTATCTTCTAAAAATATGGCCATAACATCCCTTCTCGAAACAACAAGTCAATCTTTTAGGGATTCAAAAATGAAAAAATTCGCTGTATTAGCTGCTTCATTATCCATGCTTTCTGCGGGCGCATTCGCTGCAGATACTATCAACGGTGCAGGTGCAACTTTCCCATATCCTGTGTATATGAAGTGGGCTAAACAATATCAGTCAGAAACTGGCATGAAACTGAACTATCAAGCAATTGGTTCAGGCGGCGGTATTAAACAAATTTCAGCAAAAACTGTTGATTTCGGTGCATCTGATGCCCCTCTCAGCAAACAACAACTAGACAAGCTTGGTCTAGTTCAGTTCCCTGCAGTGATGGGCTCAATTGTCCCTGTTGTTAACGTAAAAGGAATTAAAGCAGGCGAACTTAAAATCTCAGGTGAACTTTTAGCCGACATCTATATGGGCAAAGTAAAATACTGGGATGCAAAAGAAGTGAAAGTAGATAACGCATCTCTAAAACTTCCTCACCAACCTATTGTTACTGTTCACCGTTCTGACGCATCTGGTACTTCTTTCAACTACACAGGTTACCTTACTAAAGCAAGTAATGACTGGAAAGAAAAAGTAGGTCAAGGCAAAGAAGTGGTATGGCCAAAAGCGGCGATGAACTTAGGTGGTAAAGGTAACGCTGGCGTTGCTAACCTAGTTAAACGTACTCCAGGTGCTATCGGCTATGTTGAATACGCATATGCAGAACAGAACAAACTGATCTACACAGCAATGAAAAACAAAGCTGGTCACTTCGTTGAGCCTTCTTTGAAATCTTTCCAAGCAGCTGCAGCTAACGCAGATTGGAAAGCAGCTCCTGGCTTCGCGGTTGACCTAAATAATCAACCTGGAGCGGAATCATGGCCGATGACTGCAGCAACCTTCATCCTAATGTACAAAGACCAAACTAACGCAAAAACTGCGAAAGAAGTATTGGATTTCTTTGAATGGGGTTACGAGCATGGTGATCTAGCTACAGGCCTAGGTTATGTACCAATGCCAAAATCGGTTGTTTCAATGGTAAACGACATGTGGTCTAAAGACATCAAAGCAAACGGCAACGCTGTTTACTAAGTGTCAGAGTTTATTAAAAGTGACCTCTGGCAGAAGCTAGGGGTCTTATTCCATCTAATAAAAACGGTATGAATCTGTGATTGCTTCTCACGCTATTTATGATCGTTGTTTTAAACAAGGTAGCTTTTCTAGTGCCTTGCTGATTACCGTAATGATGGCGGCGATTTTTGCTACCCTAGTGGGTGGCGCAATGCCAGCAATACGAGAATTCGGTCTTTCTTTTGTTTTCAGTACGTCCTGGGATCCTATTAATTTTGTTTTCGGTGCGGGTAACGCACTTTATGGTACTCTTGTTTCTTCGATCATCGCGGTAATTATCGCTACCCCTATCGGTATCGCAATTGCCATTACACTTTCTGAATTATTGCCTAAGTGGGTGTCTTACCCAGTAGGCCTTGCAATTGAACTGCTCTCAGCCGTGCCAAGTATTATTTACGGTATGTGGGGATTGTTCGTGTTTGCACCTTGGTTCGCTGAAGGCCCGCAATTGTGGATGCTTGAACATTTAAGCACCATTCCTGTTGTAGGTACGTTATTCAGCGGTGCGCCGTTAGGCCAAGGCTTATTAACCGCAGGTATCATTCTTGCGTTTATGATTTTGCCAATCCTAACGTCTTTAATTAAAGATGCTCTTTCAACGATACCTAACGTATTACGCGAATCGTCATACGGTATTGGTGCCAACACGTTTGAAGTCATCAGTAAAATTCTTTTGCCTTCGATCAAAAGCTCTATTTTCGGCGCTTTCATCTTGGCTCTAGGACGCGCATTAGGTGAAACCATGGCGGTTACTTTTGTTATTGGTAACTCGCAAGACATCAGTTCATCGTTATTTATGCCAGCGACCTCTATCTCTGCAACCATAGCAAACCAATTTAACGAAGCAGACGGCATTAAGATGTCATCTTTGATGGCGCTTGGCTTGGTTCTGTTCGTCGTCACCTTCTTGGTGATGGGTTATGCACGTTTGCAGTTTAGAAAAAATAAGGCGGCGTAATCATGAAACTAAGAAAGTTTAAAAACTGGCTGTTTAAAGCTGCTTGTTTCGCAGCAACGACCATTGGTCTATTTATTCTAGCGGCCATCATGTATAGCCTAATTAGTAAAGGCACTGCAGCACTATCTCTCGATGTCTTTACTAAATCACTACCTGCACCAGGCGACAGTGACGGCGGGTTAGCGAATGCTATCGTTGGTTCATTGATGATCAGTGTGCTGGGTATTCTCATTGCCATTCCGATTGGTGTAATGGCAGGCACTTGGCTTGCAGAGTTTGGCAAAGACTCTGCTATCGCTGATACCATTCGTTTTATGAACGGTATGTTGATGTCTTCACCATCGATCTTGATTGGTCTGTTTGTTTACTTAATTTTTGTTGCTCCATTCCACCACTTCTCAGGTTGGGCTGGTGCGATTTCACTGGCCATTATTGCCCTACCAATGATCATTTCAACAACAGAAGAAATGCTGAAATTGGTACCCCCTAGCCTACGTGAAGCAGGCGCAGGTATTGGTGCACCGGTGTGGAAAGTAACAACAGCACTGAGCTACCGCAGTGTCGGCGCAGGTATTATTACTGGTATCTTGCTATCGTTTGCGCGTATCTCAGGGGAAACAGCACCATTGCTGTTCACCTCTCTAAGTAACTCATTTATGTCTTTGGATATGGCAGGCCCAATGGCTAACCTTCCTGTGACAATATACAACTTAGCTATGAGCCCATATGAAACGTGGAATAACCTCGCCTGGACAGGCGCATTAATCATCACGACCAGTATTCTGGCACTTAATATTCTTTCACGTTCCATCCCAGCAATTATGAATAGGCGGAAAATATGATGACCACGTTTGCTGAATCAGAGACAATCAACCCGATGAATGTTGACACAAACTCACAAGCGCTTTCCGAAAAACGCATGAGCGTTGAAGGTCTAAACTTCTTTTACAACGAAAGTGTGCAAGCGTTGTACAACATCAACATGCCTATTTATAAGAACCGCGTGACTGCGATCATCGGTCCATCAGGCTGTGGTAAATCAACGCTACTACGTACACTGAACCGTATTTATAAGCTTTATCCAAAGCAGTCAGCAAAAGGCAAAATCATCCTTGATGAGACCAACATCTTGGACAATAACTACGACCTAAACCAATTGCGTGGTGAAGTCGGTATGATTTTCCAAAAGCCGACACCATTCCCGATGTCTATCTACGAAAACATCGCATTTGGTATTCGCTTAAAAGAAAGCCTATCGAAAAAAGAGATGGATGAACGCGTACAACAAGCACTAGAGCAAGGCCGTTTATGGAAAGAAGTAAAAGATAAGCTGCATACCGATGCATCTGGTCTTTCCGGTGGCCAGCAACAGCGTTTGTGTATTGCCCGTGCCATTGCATTAAAACCTGAAGTTTTATTGATGGACGAACCAACATCAGCACTCGACCCAATCGCAACACAAGGGATTGAAGAACTGATCACTAAATTACGTCGCGACTTTACGATTGTGATCGTAACCCACAATATGCAGCAGGCTAAGCGTATTTCCGATTACACTGCCTTTATGCACTTGGGTAAACTGATTGAGTTTGATCGTACTGAAACCATCTTTAACGCGCCTGCAGAGCAGATGACTGCAGATTACGTGGGTGGCCATTTCGGTTAACCATACTCGACTGACTTGTTATTTCGTTTCTTTAAAGGTGCTAGCAATAGCACCTTTTCTTTTTCCATTCCTCATTGACGCTTTGTTGTACAACACATTGATACGTCAATTTTTCAATACAATATTGTGCATCTGCCCATAGGATTCACTGCAACTCATCTTTACAATAAATGATCAAATGACGGTTGGAGGAAAATTCATGGCAGATATTACATTACCTAGCGGTAACACTATACCTAACCTAGGTTTAGGCACTTGGTATATGGGAGAAGGACGTTCTAGCAGACAACAAGAAGTCGATGCACTGCGATTTGGTATCGAGTACGGCGCACGCTTAATTGATACCGCAGAAATGTATGGCGAAGGTGAAGCCGAACGAATTACCGGTGATGCCATGCAGGGGTTGCGCGATCATGTTTACCTCGTCAGTAAATTTTACCCACATAACGCAGGCTACAGACAGGTCATTCAAGCCTGTGAACGTAGCTTACAACGCCTACAAACGGATCATATTGATCTCTATCTTTTACATTGGCGAGGATCGGTTCCCTTCGATGAAACACTCGAAGCGCTCTATCAGTTACAAAAAGATGGCAAAATACTCGAGTACGGCGTGAGTAATCTTGATGTCGATGATATGGAAGAATTTGACCAATACGATATCAAAGGATTGTGCGCAACTGACCAAGTGCTTTATAACCTAGCTCGTCGCGAAGCCGATTTCGCACTCAAGCCGTTTCTTGATCAACGCAACATCTCCATGATGGCCTATTGTCCATTAGACCAAGGCGGACTGCTGAAAGATCGCTTGCTCAATCAGATCGCACAAGCACATCAAGCAACACCAGCGCAGATCGCTCTTGCATGGTTACTGCAACGTCCTAGTGTCATCGCCATTCCAAAGTCGAGCCACCAAGATCGAGTTAAAGAAAACCTTGATGCCGCCAACATCCAACTCTCAGCTTCTGAGATCACTCTGTTAGATGAAGCCTATCCAGTGCCGCAATCTGCTCGTCAGGCTAGAATTCACGTTCGGTAGCGACGCACTGAAATAGAAGTGACTTTTGATTCACGACTGGCGACGCGATTGCGTCCCAGTTTTTTCGCCTCATAGAGATACTTATCAGCTTCATCGATCGTTTGCTCTAGGGTTTTATCAACATCATAAAGCGCGATCCCCAAGCTCACTGTAATATACCCTACTTCAGGAAATACATAACGCTCAACAGCAATCCGCACTTTTTCTGCCACCGACACCGCTTCATCTAAACTCGTTTCAGGGCAAACAATCATAAATTCTTCCCCACCCCAGCGGCCAACTTCATCAATCACTCGCGTATTCTTATTCAGCATAATCGCTAATTGGTGCAAAACCTTATCGCCCGTTAAGTGCCCATAGGTATCATTGACTCGTTTAAAGAAATCCACATCCAATAAAATAACGGAGAAATATGTTCCGTAGCGCTTAGCACGTTCTTGCTCTTGTATCAGACATTTGTCGAGTTTAGCGCGATTATACAACTCAGTTAACGAATCCATTTCTGCCAAAAGTTCGAGTTTTTTCTTTTCGGTTTTATCAGTAGACACACAAATATAGTGATCTATTTTACCGCGCTTATGAATTGGAATAACGGTACTAAAAAGCCAAAACTCTCGTCCGGTTTTACTAACATTGTGAAACTCGCCCTGCCATGGTAAATGCCGCCGAAGTGCATCCCACATGTCCTTAGATTGACCATCGCCTCGATTAAAGCTCAATATCGAAGCAGGTTGACCTCTTAATTCCTCTTCCGAATAACCACTTAAAATGCTAAATGCGCTATTACAATGGGTGACATGACCATAGGGATCGGTCTGCAATACCGGTACATATTTGTCCATTATTTTCATATATTGGTTGCGCTGCTTAGAGACTCTTTTCAAGCGAGATACGGTACGAGAAGGGCCTATAGCCACTAAAAAACCAAAAATGATCGAAAAACCAAGCACGACAAGTACGATATTAAACAGATAATGATGCAACTCTTTCGTACGCGTCGTTATATAGCTGTCTGCAGCGCGACTATAGACAGCAATCCCTTGATGGTTATTAAAGTAATTCACTTGATAACGAGTGAGTTCATGAGAGCCTAACTGATCGGGGGAATGAATGTCCGTTAGATCAAATCGTTGCTGCAGCGTTGGTATGCCATGTTTTGTTTGCTCTGATGTCGCGATAATCATGCCATCTTTATCAACCACATACAGATCGAGATTATTATTAGAAGTCATCACATTTAGTATCGGCGTCATATTTATAAACATACCGACATAACCGATTATTTTTCCATGACCATTTTTATAAACAGGCGTAATCATCTCCATGACTTGAATCTTGGGACCATCAGGAAAGAGATAATTTTGCGCGCCTATAATCTGAGTAAAATAGACCGGATGAGAAGGGGTGAATGTCAGCTCACTGGGAACAAAACGCTGTATACCATGTGAAGACTGATCTTGTCTAATGTGTTGATATGAATTGGTAAAGTAAGAGATGCGAACCGCACCACTTTCATCATATAGCTCGATACGATAGTGACTCACAGAAGCAGCAAGAATACTTTGCATCCAACGATTTAACGTTGCATGATCTTCTTCATCATAAGCTTGTAAATAACGATTCATCTCCATACTGTCCGCGATTCCAACAACAGGTTGTACCGCCGCTTCCACCATATAATTTAAAGCACTATCAATACGTCGGTGCTGGAACTGGGTACTCTCTTCGACAGAATGGCGAATATAGGATTGCGCATGCTGATTAAGAAGGAACAAAGCAATGGAAAGTACGCATGTTCCAAACAGCAAAAAATAAGCGCTAAATTTCCAATAGATACGTTCTTTAAACACACTCTCCCCTTGAAATCCTTTCGCAGTGGGCTCGGTGTTATTGCTTGCTAGTGACAATTAAGCGGGGAATAAATCGCATCCTGCGTATATTCGAAATCATACCGAGCGGTAACCTGTCTAAAAGTGAACTAACCGAAATGCGCTGTCGACCCTACTAACGTTACATGATGAGATAACCGCCATTGTAACCATGCTCAGTGGCAAGGGCTAATAGCAAATCGTCATATCATCTCTTGGTTTTTATTAAGAATTAGTAAAACACAATATTTAACAATTAGTAAGCGTTAATCTAGCAACGACTAAAATATCATATTGTGTGATGAATACTTACTGATAAAAAATAGTCCAACATCCCTTAATTATCCTATTTTTTAATCAGTTAGTGACACTTATGTCGTTCAACTCACACTAGGTATCACAATTATTAACAATCTAGATAACAGCATGTTGTTCACCTCTAATACCATTTCGTTATATACCTAAGTCACCCGAAGATGATGCCTCGGTGAGAATCCATACCCTCTACAGCAAGTTACTGATCTGGAATATGAATATGGAGTCATTCTACGGAGAAAATCCGTTGCGCAGCATGGAAGAGTAAAATAGCGTAGAGTGCCACTTTCCATCACACGACATTCTTGCTAACGTGACACAAATTATTTACTCAGCGTGATTCAGGATGAAAATATTCAGCAATTTTGAAAGTGGTAATATCCATGTGATACAAGCCACGAACCCAATGGACATTCAACTTAGTATCCCTAAAGACAACCAATCGGAATTTGCTCAATGGTTCCATTTCAGACTAGAGACCGAGGCTCAAACGCAACATCAGATTAAGCTTTGTGATCTCGCTAATTCAGCTTATCCAGAAGGCTGGGCTGGTTATGATGTGGTGGCATCTTACGACCGCGAAGAGTGGTTTCGTATTCCTGCTGAATTTGATGGTGATACACTCACGTTCAACTTCATTCCTGAGTTTGGCTCTATTTATTTTTCCTACTTTGCGCCTTACAGCTACTCACGCCACTTAGACTTACTGCATCGAGCCCAAACTAGCCACCTTTGCCAATTAGAAACGTTAGGCCAAACCATTGATGGTAATGACATTTCACTTTTGACAGTCGGTACCCCCGAAGAAGGCAAAAAGCGTATTTGGATTACAGCACGTCAGCACCCTGGCGAAACCATGGCTGAATGGTTTATGGAAGGGTTAATCGAGCGTCTTCTGGATGAATCCGATACCGTCGCCCGCTCATTGCTTGATAAAGCAGTGCTGTATTTAGTACCTAACATGAACCCTGACGGCAGTATTCGTGGTCACCTACGCTGTAACGCTATTGGTGTGAACCTTAATCGAGAATGGCAAACGCCTTCTGTTGAGCGCAGTCCCGAAGTCTTTTACGTTCGTGAACGTATGCTAGCAACTGGGCTTGATATGTTTTTGGATATTCATGGCGATGAAGCGCTACCTTATAACTTCGTCGCGGGTAGCGAAGGAGTGCCGAGTTACAATGAGCATATTGCCGAACTTGAAGCGCTGTTTAAACAAGCGTTATTAACCATTACCCCAGAGTTCCAAGACGAACATGGTTATGAAAAAAATGCACCAGGTACGGCTAACTTACTGATTGGTTCTAAGTGGGTAGCAGAACAATTCAAAGTGCTATCCTACACCATCGAAATGCCATTCAAAGATAATAACAACGCCCCTGATGAGTTGTATGGCTGGTCTCCAGAACGCAGTTTCAGCTTTGGTGAAGACACGCTTGCCGCTGTGCTCAATGTCGTCGATAAGCTGTAACGATCTCACCGACTTTTATAGATAAAACAGCCGCGATTTTTCGCGGCTGTTTTATCTACTCATATTGAAAAGGAATGTTCATTCTTGTCATTAAAGAGCTGACCTGTTCTTACTATACCCAAGTAACCTCAATATGCTGTTTCAGCGAGAATGTATTCGCTCTTAGGTAAGGCACTGATTTGAAGACATAGTCATTCTACGTAGAAAATCAGTAACACAGCCTAGGAGCGAATAAAACCCGCCCTTCGGGAGCTCATCAACAAACCTATTTCTACGCCCAATCACGTTAAAAGGGAATGACCATTCCTGCCGTGATTGAGCTTGACCTAGGCTCGTTGATGAAGCTCTGAATCCTGCATCTTGAGGTCATTTGGGTATAATGGCGCTATTGAGTCTGCATCTTGAGTCCATTTGGGTATGTCCCGCCATGCAACAGGAACTAACCACGCTAATTTTCTACCTAGTAATCACATCAGACATAAATATTGATGTGGATTATAGGAAATGAAGGTTCTCTTCTTTCCTTTTATTATCGTTAGGAAAGGAACATTCCCATGCTGGTAGCCAGTTTACAAATTAATACCTCATCAGATTCCCTTGGTCTCGGTTCGTCCAACCAAAACCAATCATCCCTTGGAACGGAAAGTAATAACTCCGGTTTAAAAGATGTTGCAGCCATGTTTGTTGGCTTACTCATGGCAGCAGCCCAGCTTCAAGGTGGACAAAGTAACCAGACAGGAAATTCGAATAATCAAAGCAATGCACTGGGAAATTCAGCTCAATCAGGCTCGTCACAAGATCAATTAACCCAAATGATGACTGAGCTGCTGCATGCTCTAACGGGTAATGGCAATACGCAAAATGGTAGTCAGTCAGGAATATCTTCGCTCAATAATTCGGCAAGTAACACCGGAACTGGCTCACTCAGAGGGCAGAGTGATACCTTATTGCAAGATGTGGGTAGTAGTGCAATGCAAAGCTCGTTAAATCCGACATCCGATGGAGGCGCTCAAATCAACTCAGAGCAATCCCCTCTACTAAGCAGCGTCTCAAATGTAATGGATCAAAATCCAGATGCCTTTGGCACACCTTCATCACCCGCAGGCACACAGACGCCATCCACTACTCAGACATCATCATCTCCCCAAACATCCCTTGAGACGACAGACACCCAAGCAGCACAATCTAGCAATGCGTCGGCAAATCAAGCAATGACCAGTGTCCCTAGTGATACAAGTAAACCTATTATCGATGCCGAATCCGGCGCTCGCGTGCGAGAAGCGACCACCAGCCAAACGACAGGATCGAGTGTCGTGCCGCCTAAAGCCTCGTCTAACCCGAATGTGGTTAACGATACAATTGTGGTAAAAGCTGGCGAGACCTTCGATGGCAAAGGACAAACATTTACCGCCGGTTCAGCATTAGGTGACGGCGGCCAATCAGAAAGTCAAAAACCTATCTTCCAGCTAGAAGATGGTGCCAGTTTAAAAAATGTAGTCATTGGCGATAATGGCGCAGATGGCGTACACGTGTATGGCGATGCCAAAATTGATAATGTTCACTGGACCAATGTCGGTGAAGATGCATTAACGATTAAGCCAAGTGAAAATGGTAAGACACATAATGTGGAAATCACCAATAGTAGTGCCCAACATGCACACGATAAAATCTTCCAAATGAACGATAACGCGAATATCAAAATCGATAACTTTACTGCTGATGATTTTGGTAACTTTTTGATCAGTAACAACCACCAACAAGGCAAATGGAATATCGATCTTAGCAATATGTCACTGAAAAATGGTAACTACTCCGTAGTGAACAGTTTCAACAAAGAAGGCACCACAGTTAACCTAGATAATATTTCTATGGACAATGTTAAACGCACTTACGTTCTCACCGATGGTGCGAAAATGAATGTGAAGTAAACCGTTAGTATCATCAGGCAGCGATTAATGTTGCCTGATTTTTTCATCAACATCCCCCACTTCGCAGCACTTCTCTTCAAAAACCACCTTGCGTCAAGCTACATCCTTGTAACACTCATGGTCGATTTAACGGCAAAAAATGAGCCAATTAATAATATTAAATTTTATAAAAACCACGTAAGTCATTGATAAAAAACAATCCAAAAGTATTTATATTCGCATTACTCTTATAACCATGAATATTTTTCATGTTGCGTATTACGTAAAAACATTGTTATTCAGACTTTGAAATGGTTATAAAAATACTCAGAACATAACCATCAGCAATATAAACGTTCACTCTCAGTTCGGTCATGTCATTAAGACTGAGATGAAATAGCTCGGATTAACTCAGGTTTTATCTCAGAATAATTGGATACCAAATCACTATGAATAACGATTTTACATTTACTATCAAAAGCACTCGTCTTGATGAAAACTATCATCCAGCGGATAACACTCGTATCACAACAAACTTTGCTAACTTAGCTCGCGGCGAATACCGTCGTCAGAACCTACGTAATGCACTGGACATGATCAACGAGCGTTTTAATGACTTGGCAACTTGGGATAATACTGCTGGCGATCGTTACTCTGTTGAACTTGAAATTATTTCTGCGGAAATTCATGTTGATGACTCAAACGAGCCTATCCCATCCATTGAAGTATTAAAAACCTATATCGTTGATCACAAAACGAATCAACGCATTGAAGGTATCGTAGGTAACAACTTCTCATCGTACGTACGTGACTACGATTTCAGCGTTCGCTTACTGGATCACAACAAAGACAAACCGTCTTTCTCTGTTCCTGACGATTTTGGCATTCTGCATGGTAACATCTTTAAGTCTTTCGTTAATTCAGATGCTTATAAGAATAACTTTACTAAAGCTCCTGTTATTTGCCTCAGCGTATCAGACAGCAAAGTGTATCACCGCACTGAAAACGAGCACCCTATTCTTGGTTTTGAATACGAGCCAAACGAGTCTTCGTTAACCGAACAATATTTCCAAAAAATGGGCTTACAAGTTCGTTACTTTATGCCGAAAAACAGCGTCGCGCCATTTGCGTTCTTTTTCTTCGGCGACCTACTGAACGATTACACCAATTTGGAATTGATCAGTACCATCAGCACGATGGAAACGTTCCAAAAAATCTACCGTCCAGAAATCTACTTCGCAAATGAAACTGCTGGCGAACGTTACCAGCCTAATTTGAAAAACGGTGAACACAGCGTCACCAACATCATTTACGACCGTGAGGAGCGTACTCAATTAGCAATCAAACAAGGCAAATTTGCAGAAGAAATCTTCATTAAGCCTTATCAATCCGTTCTTGAGCAATGGTCTGCTCAATACGCTTAAATCCTTAACGAGACAATTTAACGGAAACTATCATGACAAAATTATTCCCAACTTCGACAGCAGGCAGCTTGCCAAAACCAACTTGGCTTGCTCAACCAGAAGTGCTTTGGTCTCCATGGAAATTGGAAGGACAAGAACTGATTGATGGCAAACACGATGCACTGCGTGTGGCTTTACAAGAACAATTGGTTGCAGGTACAGACATCGTGAGCGACGGCGAGCAAACTCGCCAGCACTTTGTTACCACCTTTATTGAACACTTAAATGGTGTCGATTTTGAAAATCGTCAAACGGTTAAAATTCGTGACCGTTATGATGCGAGCGTACCAAGCGTAGTTGGTCCTGTTTCTCGTCAAAAACCGGTGTTCGTCGATGATGCGAAATTCTTGCGCTCGCAAACAGACAAACCGATTAAATGGGCATTACCTGGGCCAATGACCATGGTTGATACCCTTTATGATGGCCATTACAACAGCCGTAAAGATCTTGCGCTAGAGTTTGCCAAGATTCTGAATCAAGAAGCAAAAGAGCTTGAAGCTGCCGGCGTCGACATCATTCAATTTGATGAACCCGCTTTCAATGTATTCTTTGATGAAGTGAACGAATGGGGTATTGCCGCACTAGAAACCGCTATCGAAGGTTTGAAATGTGAAACAGCGATTCACATCTGTTACGGTTATGGCATTAAAGCCAACACTGACTGGAAGAAAACATTAGGTGGTGAATGGCGTCAATACGAAGAAGCGTTTCCGAAACTACGCGAATCAAACATCGATATCATCTCACTAGAGTGTCACAACTCTAAAGTACCGATGGAACTACTTGAATTGGTTCGTGGTAAGAAAGTGATGGTGGGTGCTATCGACGTAGCAACCAATGACATTGAAACACCAGAAGAAGTAGCAGCGACCCTGCGTGAAGCATTGAAATATGTTGATGCAGATAAGCTTTACCCTTGCACTAACTGCGGTATGGCGCCACTATCACGTGACGTTGCTCGAGCTAAACTAGCGGCATTGAGCGCTGGTGCTGAGATTTTGCGTGCTGAATATTCTGCATAATCAGACATAATAAAAAGGGGCGACCGATATCATATCGGTCGCCCCTTTTTATTCCATTGAGATAACCAGAGACAGCGAGCTTATACCAAATGCTGCGTCCAAACATATCGAACCAACATTGCGATACTCATGATCACCACAAGATACCTGAGGTAGTTTGGATTAATCTTAAATAAGGTTCGAGCGCCGATCCACGCCCCAATGAGTTGGCCCAAAAACATCACAATCGCGGCTGGCCAAAGAATGTGTCCTGCAAACAAAAAAACAGCCAGTGAAGCGACATTGGAAGAGCAGTTGAATACTTTCGCAACGGCGGTGGCATCAACCATAGATAAACCACGTAAAGAAACACCTGAAAGAGCAAAAAACGACCCCGTACCAGGACCAAAAAAGCCGTCATACCAGCCGATAACGGGAACGATACAGCGCTGATAAATTTTCTTTGAACAGCGCGACTCAGCAGTCTGAACCGGTGGTTTTGAAAATAAAAAGAACAAGGCAATAAAAACCAATACTGCAGGCACAATCCAGCTCAACCAAACCGTGTGAATATGTTGGACCAAAAATGTGCCAACAGCGGCGCCGATTAACGATCCAAGAATGCCACCACGCACATCTTTCCAAAGCACCCGTCTAGAGCGAAACATCATTAATGATGCCATTGCCGTACCAAAACTGCCCTGAAACTTATTCGTTCCCAACGCCATCAGTGGCGGTACACCACTTGCCATTAATGCAGGAATACTTAATAGTCCCCCGCCACCCGCTAAGGTATCAATCGTCCCGGCAACAATCGCTACCATTAATAAAAAGGCTAATAATTCGCCAGACAATCCACTAGCGAAATAACTCCATAACTCAGCCATAAAGATATCCAATCAAAAGTTTTGGTATTTTTACCGTAAAAAATGGCTCTAAACAATTGTAAGTTGAGAATAAATCAGATGTTGGAGCGATTATGCCAAATAACCTCAAGCTACTGTTTCAGCGAGATAGGCAAGACGCTAATTTGAAGAGAGAGCTATTCTACGTTGAAAATCAGGACACACTCTTAATTTTAAGTCAGTGTGTCCATGTTAAAGCCCTTACCCAATCAACGATATTGCCAGCAACACCGCGCTTTCTGGATCCATCAATGGCATAGCGATACCCACTTGCGCTAGCCACTCACCAGTGACTTCTACTGGTTGATACATCCACTCTGGTTGGCAATTCACGATATCATCTAATAAGGCAGGTTTATCCAATACCTCAATACGATACAGTTTCTCCGCATTGAGTCCCGGAATACGCAATACCCCAGAAAGGGAATAGGTCGACATGGCCAGTTGAGTAATCGATACCAAGGCGTTAGATTGATCAGGCGCCACCACGGCGACACCTTGTTGAGCACATTCATCATCTAGGGTTAGGCGATATGTTCTTCCTGTGTGCAACAACGGACGCCACTGTTTATGAAGCGAGACATAATGCCGGTAAGCACGCTTGTCTTCATCACTGGTTTTCACAGGATCAAGTTCTAACCCCATATGGCCAAATAACGCCGTAATCCCCCGCAGCGATAAGGTGTGCGTTCTTCGCGTAGTATGGCTATGCTCCGCACCAATATGAGCGCCCATCACCTCGGGTGGGAAGAAATAGCTCATGCCTTTTTGAATCTGTTGTCGCTCTAATGCATCATTATTGTCAGATGCCCAGAAACGGTGGGTTCTTTTTAGCACTTCATAATCGATGCGCCCACCACCAGCAGCACAAGATTCAATATCAACATCGGGATGTTTTTCTACCAGTTTATCAACCAACTCGTAATAGGCATGTACCTGACCATCCCCCGCTGCCATATCATTGTGGCCGGGCTGGACGATTTCTCTATTCATATCCCACTTAACGTAATCAATATCATACTGACTCAAAAAGTGGTCTAGACGCTCAAACAGATACGCCGACACTTTAGGGTTTTGTAAATCTAATGCGTATTGATGACGTCCGGTCGGCTGATCATAATCTGCCACGGCCAATAGCCAATCGGGGTGCTGTCGATACAAATCAGAATGTTTATTGATCATTTCAGGTTCAAACCACAAACCAAATTCCATACCGAGTTGATGGACATGATCGATTAATCCAGCAATGCCATTTGGGTATTTGTCTGCATCAATAAACCAATCTCCCAATGAGGAGGTATCGTCGTTGCGGCCTTTAAACCAGCCATCATCAACAATAAATCGTTCCACACCTATAGCGGCGGCTTCAGTTGCCATCTGCATGATGTAATCGGGGTTATGCTGAAAATATATACCTTCCCAAGTATTAAGATGAACTGGACGCGGTTTTGCAACACGATTTCCTAGAATTTCATGGCGTACATGTTGATGAAAATGATCGCTCATACCATTTAAACCCGTATTGCTGTAACTCATATACAGGGTTGGCGTCGTGATGGATTGTTGTGGCTGTAAGTAAATCTCTCCCGGTAAATACAAGGCTTCCGCTTGCAGTAACCGGCGTCCATCGGCTTTCACATCGACACGCATCCGATGATTACCGCTCCAAGCCAAATGTGCACCCCACACTTCCCCTTCTTGCTCCGAAAATCCTTGTTTGCCAAGCATCAACGCTGGGTAATGTTCGTGAGAGGTACGCCCGCGACGATTTTCTTGAATAAAACCAGCGGCGCTAATTACAGTGCGGGTCTGTTGAAACTCTTTTACCCAACGACCAAAATACGATAGCACTTCATTGGCGCGCTCAGGCAGAGGAACCGTATTGGCAAAACGAGTAACACTGTAACCTTTGTCACCATAGTTATTCAGCGTTTGGCTTACCTGTAAAACATCATATTGATCCAGCTTAAGCGTAATGGTGAGCTTTAGTTTGGCTCGCTCATCACAGCTCTCCACGATTATCTGATGATCCTTTTGCTCCACACATACGATCTTAAATTCGGGTGACCAATTAAGGCCATTACAGTGGCCTTCTAATCCTGGTGAGCCAAAACTGCCACGTGCGAGTTGTGGATTAAGCGATACCGGCACATCCACATCTAAACGCCCATAAGGAATGGCTCGGCGCAATGCCGAGCTCGCATTATGGCTGCTAAAACCATGGTGCAGTTTTTTCCCGTAATAGAGAATTTCTGCCACCTCGCCGACCGATAAAATCAATTGCGATTGCTCGCCCGACAGTGTGTATATTTCATTACTCATGGTTCATTCCTATTGTTGTACCGTCTCTTGCACCGCTTTCGTATCACACACAAACGTCACTTGATAATGATACTGTTTTTCTTGCAGCAGATATTCTGGATGGACGCTTGGCGTCCAAGAATCATCACCACCAATTCCCATATGGAAACCGTCGATATTGAGATACAACAAAGGATCCGCTCTTAGTTCATTGGTATGTTTCGCTTGCTCCAAATTCTCGGTACTGTAACGCCCAACAGAGAAGTGGAATTGTCCTTTCACAATCAGTGCACCAATGGATAGCTCTTGGGTATTGCAGCGTAACCCATTGGCACTCGGGAAAATATACGGTGTATGCATCTCATCGATGGTGCGTTGGTAACGTCCCATGCGCGCCGCTAATTGACGATCTGGATAGTTCTCATGTGGCCCCAAGCCAAACCAATTCACCTGATGATTCAGTGGAATGGCACCACACATGCCGATCCTAGCTAATGAAGGCAATGGAGCACGTTTTTGCACCTGTACATCAATGGTCATAACCCCTTGAGCATCAATACGATATTGCCATTGCGAAACCAATACGGTGTTACCTAACGCATTATGAGCAAATTCAACCTTGATCAACACTTGATGCGCCATCGATTCTATATTGAAGCCAGTACAATGAGATTCGAGGCGATCTAATCCTGCGGCTTTCCAACGCGCCATCCAACTATTTGGATCGGGGCGATCCACTTCACTGGTACCAATATCGTTATCCAGCGGCGCACGATAAAAATGATCTTTTAACGGCTCAATAAGTTGTGGCACACCATTAACCAGCCAATCGTCCAAATAACCACTTTGGCGATCAAATTGCCAGCTATTGTGCGCGGCACGAATCACTACGACTTGTTCGTTTTCTTCAATCTCTAGCTCGCCATCAATACAAGGAAGCGCTGGAGTTAGATACGCTTCTTTAAGCGCAAATTGAGCCTGAGCGACCGAGTGCCCTACTGGCGCCCATGGTGTTGATTGAGCCAACATCACATCGACATTTAAATCATAACGATGGATGTCATTCCATGTGTTCTGATCTAACGTGAGGCGAATTTGATGAGTCGAATTCGGAGCAACACTTAACGCTACTTCACCTTGTTCAATCTCAACCCCATCTTCTAGCACAGACCAGCGGCACAACAGCGACTCTTCACTAAACAGATGCTCACTGGTGATAGTGATCTGATTGTTGTCCGCAGCTATACGATAAAACTGCTGAGCATATTTTGCTTCAAGTAAGGTAGGATGTGGAGTCCTATCTGGCCAAATCAAACCATTGATGCAGAATTGACGATCGTTAATGTCATCGCCGAAATCACCGCCATACGCCCAGTAACTCACACCGTTGTCATCGGTTTTGGTTAATCCCTGATCAACCCAATCCCAGATAAAGCCACCTTGTAAACGGGGATATTCGCGAAAAGCTTGCCAATAGTCATTGAAGCTGCCCAAACTATTGCCCATCGCATGGGCGTACTCACACAAAATCAGCGGTCGATGTTCACCGGGATGACCGATCCAATCTTTGATCGCAAATTTCGGATTTGCGCCACCTTGATATTGGTCGACACGCGCGTACATCGGGCAAATAATATCTGTCGCGGCAGTGTTAGCACCGCCCCCCTCGTACTGAATTGGCCTTGAAGGGTCGCGCTGCTTAGTCCACTGATACATGGCGTGATGGTTAAAACCAATGCCTGACTCATTACCCAATGACCAAATAATGATGGATGGATGGTTTTTATCGCGCTCAACCATGCCTTGCATACGCTGCATATAGGCGTTGGTCCACTGAGTATCTTCCGACAGACGGCACATAGGGAATTGGCCATGGGTTTCAATATTGGCCTCATCGACCACATACAAGCCATATTCGTCACACAGTTCATACCAACGTGGATGATTCGGATAATGCGCAGTGCGCACCGCATTAAAGTTGTGCTGTTTCATCAGCACAATATCTTGAATCATGGTCTCTTCATCCACCGCGTGCCCAGTGGTTGGATGATGCTCATGACGGTTTACCCCGCGAATAAGCAGTGGCTGACCATTCACTTTGAGTAACCCATCATCAATTTCGATATGACGGAAACCGATTTGGTAAGCTTCGCATTCCACCACTTTGCCCTGCGCATCAAGTAAGGTAATCACGCAGCGATACAAGTTGGGCGTTTCCGCTGTCCAGTGATAAGGACAAACGACTTTTAACTCATGTTCGGTTCTGTCGCTCCAGCCACCTTTTTCATCCACTTCAAAGGTATTGGTATGCAAACACGTCTCACCTTGCACCGGCACAGGTTGCCCTTGTTGATCATATAAGGCGACAAACACTTGATGATCAGAGCTCGCTTGGGTCAACTTAGTGGTGACCGATAAAGAACCATGTAAATAGCAGGCATCTAGCTCAGGACGAATAAATACATCCGCAATACCAACCACAGGTTTACGATAGATAAATACATCGCGGAAAATGCCGCTTAGCCACCACATATCTTGGTCTTCAAGGTATGAACCATCTGACCAGCGCAGCACCATCACGGTAAGTCGGTTTGTGCCCGCAACTGCATGTGGCGAAATGTCAAACTCGGCAGGTAACCGGCTGTCTTGTGAATACCCGACCCAGTGACCGTTACACCACAGATGAAACGCCGAGTTCACGCCTTCGAACACCAAACGTAGCGAATCTTGCTGCCACTCATCTAACGTAAAATCAGTGACATAAACCCCGGTTGGGTTCTCGCCTGGAACGTAAGGTGCATTATCTGGAAACGGATATTTTACGTTGGTATAAATCGGCTTATCAAAGCCTTGTAATTGCCAGTTACCTGGAACAGCAATTTTATCCCAATGGCTAATATCTGTTTGAGGTGCAACTACTTCAGCCTGAACCAATTCAGGTTTAGAAAATAAATGAAATGCCCATTGACCATTCAAATATTGGCGCGAGCTTTGACCCGAAATAGCGGCATCTTGACTTGAATAGTGATGCAAGGGCGAATGAGGAGGCAAAGTTCCCAACTTAACAATGGCTGGGTTCTGCCAATCTTTGCTCGCAATAATATCGTGAAACGTGCGCATAATAACCTCGTAGCAATAAAACAAGGGAGCACCGCGCGCTCCCCCAATACATTAAGCGGATTTTTCAGCGGTCGGCTGTAATTCAGCAGCATTTGGCAAATCTGAACTGTCCGGCGCAACAAAGCCTTCGTGAAGATGATAAAAACGTTTATAGATAATGGCGCTGAACAACATCAAAATGGTTGGCAAACCAATCATCATGAAGTTCAATCCTAAAATAGTGCCGTCACTTTGAGTGACGTTAGGGACGTAACCAATCGCAGAAAGGCCGACACCAACAATGAATGCACCCGCTGCGCCCGCAAATTTTACTAGCATGGTTTGTACTGAAAAAATAACGCTCTCAGTACGGCGGCCAATCTTGTATTCGCCGTAGTCAACCACATCAGCCAACATCACCGTTTGCAACGCATTAGCAATACCCACACCAAACTTGATCGCCGCACCCGACAAACCAATTAAAACCACGTTACCCGGTGCAATCATGCCCATCGCCAACAGCAATAAACAAGACACGATGGGTAAGCCACACGCCACCACCCACAGATTCTTACGCGGTAAAAGGTTAGCCAGCTTAGGAAATAAGAACACACCAGCTACTTCGGCCCCACCCGCAATCATCATATAAGCAGGGAACAAACTTTTATCGCCCATGGCATAGGTAAAGTAATAAATCGCAAAACCACCGACGAGCAAATTAGCAATTTGGAAACACAATACCGTCGCAATAAGCGCTTTTAGCTGATCGTTACCACCAATGATATGCAGGGTATCTTTTAGGCTAAATTTATCATTATTGGCAACGTGGACTCGGACTTTTTCTTTTACATTACGGAAGGTAATTAACGCGCTCAAAAGAAACAATATCGCGATAATACATGCGCTATATAAGAAACCTTTACCTTGGTCGCCGGAGCCTAAATCCGTGACAATCGCCAAACCGTAACTGCCGACAATAAACCACGCGACACTGGCAAATAGACGTGGCCACACCACCAATTTTTCTCGTTCTGGACGCGAATCAGAGATCGCCGGAATCATCGACCAGAAAGGGATATCCATGATGGTATAGGTGACGCCCCAAAGAATATAAATAGCCGCCGCATACACATACGCTGCTGTGCCTGAAAAAAGGTGAGTACTAAAAAGGGCAATTAAGACAAACATATTGACGAACGTACCGATCAATATCCATGGCCTAAATTTACCAAAACGAGAACGGGTGTTATCCACCACAATTCCCATCATGGGATCAGTCACCGCATCGACGATTCGAGCTGCAAGGAATACCGCACCGACATAAGCAGCCGAAAGGCCGACCACATCGGTAAAATAGAACATCAAAAAGATGTAGATGGGCGCACAAGCAAGGTCTTTGCCGAGAGCCCCTAAGCCGTATGAAAGCTTAGTTTTGTAGGTCACATGAGTTGGATTCATAGGGTCACGCCTTTCTTTTATATTTTTATATATGGTTCATCCGCTCGTTAAATCAGCGAAAGAAAGGTCATTATGTGTACCCCATTTGTTAAATACTGTGATCAAAATAGCACCCAGTGGAAACGTTTCCACCTAATGTTTTGTAACACGTAGCTCATCACAGTTTTTCAAAAAATCACCTAATATACATCTACTTAAAATTCATCATGCGAAAGCTCATTGTTTAGCTATTCCCATTAGCGTGCTAATTTAAATCCTAATCTTTGAGTTGATTTTCTAATTATAAAAAACACATCATTTTCATATTTAAAAGATACTTAAAATGATAATTAATGAAAAATAATGGTAGCTATTCCTATTACAAGGTGTATAGTGCAACCAGCTCTTAAAAATGAGCTATTAAAGATAAACAAGAACAAGTTCCCCCAGATACCTTTCGATTTCTTCTTCGTATAGCTGCTGAGTTTTCTTCTCCTTACAAATCCAATTAATAGCTATTTCTATAAGCAAACTTACAGTTAATCAATTTATATCGAGGTATTTTTATGTCTAAAACAACTGGTTTAGTCAAATGGTTTAATGAAACAAAAGGCTTTGGCTTTATTACTCCAGATAATGGTGGTTCAGAATTATTTGTTCACTTTAATTCAATCGTTTCTGAAGGGTTTAAAACACTCGCTGAAGGTCAAAAAGTAAGTTTTGATGTTGAGTAAGGTAAAAAAGGCCCACAAGCAGCCAACGTTACTGCTTTATAAGATATCAAGTGGTGTCTTCAGGACACCACTTCCCTCCTGAAAGAAAACTCCATTTACTTTTATCTTTCTTGCTATAACTCAATATTCTCAATTTAAGGCTCATTATGTCTAGAAGAACAACTCGCCAACGTCATTGGTATCAATTATTACGTGAAAGAAACCTCCAAAATAAAGAAGGAAAAATATGTATAAAATAGATTTTTATTTAAAAGAAAATAACAAGAAATGGTCAGCAGAAATTCACCAATTAAATAGCGACATTTTAGAAAGACATATTCACCCTAAAATAACCTCGAATCATTATGACATCTATTTCAACTATAATGAAGAAAGTCAAACTGGTTCAATTCTATTAACCTCCGGAATCTGCATTGGTAGTTTTAGACTTCATTAATCATTACCAACAGCAACACAAAAGCCCCCGTCTTTCATGACTTTCCCGTTTTTCTTCATTTACATGAAACTTTTCATTCGGTTTGCTCTCTAATGTTTATCTGTCACGTTTTAAACTCGTCATGTTTTTGATGATAATGACAAAACACGATATAAAAGTTTAACCTTTGTACAACATTACGAATCATGAAAATCCTCATCGTTGAAGACTCCGAAGTATTACGACGCAGCTTAGTCGTGGGTTTAAATCATCTTGGTTTTGCCACCGATGAAACCGGTGATGGCGCGGAAGGCCTCGCTATGGCACTGCAATATGAATACGACGCTATCATCCTTGATTTAATGCTGCCGAGTATCGATGGCATGTCGCTATTACAAAAAATTCGCCAGCAAAAAATTAATACTCGAGTACTGATCCTATCAGCTAAAAACCAAACGCAAGATCGAGTCGATGGCTTACTCAAAGGCGCGGATGATTACCTCACCAAACCGTTTTCTTTTGATGAACTGCATGCGCGAATACTGACGTTAATGCGCCGTAGCACGACTGAAAATCGAGACGATTGCCTGAATGTGGGAGAGTTTTGTCTTAACTTGGCCAAGCGCACATTCGAATATCAACACACGCCTATTGAGTTAACACCCAATGAGTTTAAAATTCTCAACTGCTTATTCCGTAGTCCAAATCGAGTCATTAGCTTAGAAAGTATTAGTGATGCTGTGGTAGGCAGTTATAATTATCTGTCAAAAAATGCCATTGAAGTGCACATCAGCGCTATACGCCGCAAAGTTCGTAAAGTTCACGGCAACTTACCCATTCGCAATAAACGCGGTTTTGGCTACCTAATTCAAAATTAAATGGTTGTTTCGTGACTTTGATATCTCGCCTGTTAGCCGTGTTTGATAAACGTAAACGCAGCAATAATATTGTTTCTATTCAAAAAAACTTAGTGCGCTCAGTGTCACTGATTTTTGGTGTTATTGTACTTATCGTTTTCCTTTGTGTGGATCAAGGAATGGATCGCTGGGTCGAAAAACAATTTGATAACCAGCTGATTTCCAACGCTAACTATCTTAAGTCTCAAGTAAGTTACTCTTTAAACCAATTAGAAATGACCTTTGATCAACAAGTCATGCCACAATATTCACGCGCGAAGCATCCCCAATTTTTCCAACTGTGGCGGGGCGATAAAGTCATAAAACGCTCGGATTCGCTACAACGCTTCCCGAACACCGATTTAGTAAAATCTCATCTGCCACTGGGGCGCGATCAGGTGTTCCCAATTACGATGCCAAATGGTGAACCGGGTCGAATGGTCCTATCGACATTTGTCCCGAAGAATGCCACGCAAGATGCTACACCGCTTTATCTCACGGTGTATGAATCAGTGCATTCTTTAAACTTATTGTGGATTGTCGACTTACTGTTGATCAGTAGCTTCATTATTGCGATGGGCTTAGTGTTTTACATTACCAATGTCGTGATAAAACGAGGCTTAGCTCCACTGCGCGCCTTAAATGAAGAATTGAAACATTTTCGCGATTTAAGAGAAAGCGGTGAACCAATCACCGGTTTCCCAAACGCGAAAAAACCCGTCAAAGAAATTGAGCCTATCCGACGAGAACTTAACGCTTTTATTGCCACCAACAATCAATTGGTTGAAAACGAAAAACGCATTACGACCGATATTGCTCATGAACTGAAAACGCCAATTGCAGAGATTCTCTCACTGAGCGAGATCCATCGTCTTTATCCAGATGATGAAAGAATCAGCGCCACATTTTCATCCGACATACTGAATATCTCCCATCGTATGAAAAGCATTGTGGAAAATTTGATGTTATTGCAACGTTCATCATCACCCAGTCTTGAAATTAGCCAAGAAGAGCTGTGCTTAAATGAACTATGCGATTCGCTCATCAGTTCACTGCGCTTCAAATATCATGATATTGACCAACGGGTCCAACTACGCTTTACCGCTTTTAATACATTAGAAGCTGACCGATTTATTATTGAAACCATCGTCACTAACCTGCTCGATAATGCCCTATTCTATGGTCCGCAAAGCAGTAACGTATGTTTAGAATGGATGACCATCAATAAGAAACGGGCACTACGGATCTCGAACCCTATTGCTAAGAAGATCAGTAATGAACAGCTAGAAAACCTCAAGCAACCGCTTTATCAGATCGATAGCGCCCGTTCGAGCACACAACACTTTGGCTTAGGATTATCGATTGTCGATAATCTATGCCGTCAATGTCATTATCATTTGCGTTTTGAGTCGCCTGAGCCTTTAAGGTTTGCAGTCATTGTTGAATTACAATGAACGAGCAGAGGCACGTCTTAGGACTTCAAAAAGCCCAGCATCGCTTGCACTGTTTCTTCGCTGCAGTGGTGTTCAATACCTTCTGCATCAGCATGCGCAGTGGCTTCAGATACGCCTAACTTGATTAAGGTTTCAAATACTACATTGTGACGATGAGCTACTTTTTCTGCAAGCGCTTTGCCTTGTTTGGTTAGAAAAATACCACGATATGGCATTGATTCTACTAACCCTTCTTTCTTTAGGCGTGAAATGAATTTGGAAACGGCAGCCGCACTCACGCCAAACCGCTGGGCGAGATCGGCACTGCGAACCTCACCATGCGTTTGGAATAAATCTGCAATTTCTTCGACATAATCTTCCACCAGCTCACTTTGGTGGTCTTCTTTTGCTTTATTAAAATAAAGACTCTGTTTTGATTTTGGCATTATTTTTATGCAACAGTGTAATAAATAACGTAAATATTTAATCCTATGATTAAGCCACAAATCAAGCGACCAAGATAGCTAATCCACTTTTTATTGACCATATCACCCATAATTTTTCGCGATGAGGTGAAAGTTAACAGTGGAATGAGCGCAAATGGAATACCGAAACTCAATACCACTTGGCTGGCGACCAGCGCTTTTTGTTCGGAGACACCAAGCATAATGACAATTAATGCAGGAACCATCGTAATTAGTCTGCGCACACCAATTGGAATGGTAAAGCGCACAAAACCTTGCATTAACACTTGGCCGGACATAGTGCCGACAATGGAAGATGACAGTCCAGCTAATAACAAACCGATACCAAAAATGGTGCTCGCCGCACTGCCTCCCATCAATGGAGATAGCAGCTTATAGCTTTCAGAAATTGTCGCTACATCTTTATGACCTGTGGTATGAAATGTCGCCGCTGCTAAAGCTAGCAAGGCCATATTAACAACCCCAGCTAAAGCCATGCCTAACACCACGTCCAAGCGGTAGAAACGGGCAATTGCTTTACGCTCAGAACTGTTTTTTACCTTTATTCTGTCTTGTGCCAGCGCCGAGTGCAGATAAATGACGTGGGGCATAATCGTCGCCCCTAAAATACCAGCCGCTAAATATAACGCATAGCTATCAGGGAAATTGGGAACAAACAAGCCCTGGGTCAGCGCCGCCATGTCTGGGCGACTGAGGAATAGCTCGACTGCAAATCCCCCCGCAATCGCCATGATCATGGCACCGATAATGATCTCCATTAACCGGAAACCAAAGCGTTGTAATAGCAAAGCCGCATAAGTCACCACGCCTGTGAGGAGAGCGCCGTAAATCATGGGAATATCAAATAGCAAATAAAAAGCCAGTGCAGCCCCTAGAAACTCTGCAAGATCGGTCGCGATCGCAACTAACTCCGCTTGAATCCAGTAAAACCAAACGACAGGCTTGGGATATTTTTCACGGATCACTTCCGCGAGGTTTTTACCCGTGGCTAAGCCAAGACGAGCCGACATCCCTTGAATCAACATTGCCATCAGGTTTGCGGCGAGCACCACCCAAAGTAATGAGTAGCCATATTTGGCTCCCGCTTCGATGTTAGTCGCAAAGTTTCCCGGATCCACATAAGCCACAGCTGCAATCAGAGCAGGGCCAAACATCACTAACCAGTTAAAGCGTTTTGCTTTACCCCGCAACACATCGGTTGCTTGAAATTGAATCGAATTGTTTGATATTGATTGCAACATTAAACTTACCTCACATAAGTTAACCTTGGTTAACATCATTATATTGAGTTAATTTAGTGTTTAAAATCCAATCGTTTTTACCAATCAAGATGATAACTTTTCTCAATTAAACTTAATACTGCTGGTTTAACGCTCTGATATTGGTTGATTTTCCTTCTTTTATATGACTTTTATTCCATAAGAAAGTAAAACGCACATTGTTTCGTTCCAACTTTTTTGCAAGAAAAATGATACCTATCCCAATTTTTATCACTGCTCATCTTTCATTAGCAAAACGTTAATCTCAGCAGAGAAACCGGTTCCACTAGGGAGTTACATTTATATGCGCTCTGATGCCCTTTTCCTTCGGCATAATATAATCCGCCTACCTTACAGTTCGCATCAGCAGCCCATTTGTGAAATAAACAGGTAACGATAATGAATAAAAAAGTCATGTATCCAAAGCTAAACAAAACAACGGTCATCGTTTCTCTTGCCATTGCCAGCGCACTGACCGGTTGCGCAAATACCAATCAAGACAATAACGACCAAGCAGCTTTACAACTTAAAGCGCAAAATATGGTCAGTAAAATGAGTACTGATGAAAAGCTCAATGTACTCGTCGGCCCCGGTTATGGTGATAAAGGAATTAATGCCGGGCCAGAAGTTAAAGGCACTGCTGGCTATATTAACGGGGTTAACAATCCTGTTTCCGGCATTGATTTAACCGCATCGGTACTTGCCGATGGCCCTGCCGGTATTCGTATTGATCCTAAACGCGAAGGTGACGAGCACACCTATTACGCTACGGCTTTTCCTATTGGCGTGTTACTCGCTTCTAGCTGGGATCCTCAAGTTGTCAGAACCGTTGGCAATGCCATCGGCCAAGAAGCCAAAGCCTATGGTGTGGATTTTTGGTTAGCTCCCGGAATGAACATTCAGCGTAATCCTTTGAATGGCCGTAACTTTGAATACTATTCAGAAGATCCATTCGTCACAGCAAAAATTGCAGAAGCGGTAACAGAAGGGGCTCAATCCAATGGTATTGGTGTCACCATTAAACACTTTGTCGCCAATAACTCTGAAACTAACCGCATGACGGTCAACAACATTATTTCTCCCCGTGCGCTGCGAGAAATTTATCTACGTGGGTTCGAAAATACTGTAGAAACAGCGCAGCCTTGGGCCATCATGACCTCTTACAATAAGGTAAATGGCACCTATACCTCACAACGCCATGATTTAGTCACCGATGTACTTCGTGATGAATGGGGTTTTAAAGGCCTAGTGATGAGTGACTGGTATGCCGGAGATAACGCGGTTGAGATGATTAATGCTGGCAATGATGAAATTCAGCCTGGCGGCATCAACATGGTGACCAAAGAGAAACAATTACAACACCTACAAAAAGCGTATCAAGAAGGCAAAATCACCGACGAAACCATCAACCGAAATGCGGTTCACATCGTCACGCAAATGCTAAAAACACCAAGCGCGCAACATGTATTACCCGCCAACAATCCAGATTTAGCCACTCATGCAGCACTGTCACGTTATGCGGCTGACCAAGGCATTATTTTACTGAAAAACCAATCTCAAGCATTGCCAATCAGTACCCATGAAAAAGTGGCGACTTTCGGTATTGCTCAGCAACTCACTCAAAAAGGAGGAACTGGCAGCGGCGACGTTCACTCAGCCCATGTGGTCAATTTGATGGAAGGCTTGCAAGCCGAATTAACCGTCGATCCAACACTGCAACGCTATTACCAACACTGGTATCACACTAACCGCACCAAAACGTCAGATAAATTTAATATCAGTACCATTTATCACTGCCCAGAACCCACCCTATCAGCAAAACAGATTAATACCGCGGCTAAAGACGATGATGTCGCCGTGATTACTATTTCGCGCACAGCGGGTGAAGGCACAGATCGAACCACGAAAAAAGGGGATTACCAACTCACTAATAACGAATCAGCGTTAATCAGTAAGGTGTCTAAGGCTTTCCACGCGCAAGGTAAACAAGTCGTCGTGGTATTGAATATCTCAGGCGTGATTGAAACAACCTCTTGGAAAGATAAAGTAGATGGCATTGTGCTCGCATACTTGCCGGGTGAAGAAAGTGGTTTTGCTGTCGCTGATATCCTTTCAGGTAAAACCAATCCAAGCGGTAAGCTCACCCAAACTTTCCCTACCAAATACAGCGATGTTCCCTCTGCTAAGACATTCTTTGGTAAAGACACCAATGGCGACGGAAAAATCGACACTAACTATTACAATGATGGCATTTTAGTTGGCTATCGTTACTACTCGACTAATAACGTACCGGTTTCCTTCCCATTTGGTTACGGCTTGTCGTATACCTCATTTCGTTATGGCACACCGACTGTGGTTGAAAACAGCTTAAACGCAAGCGGTGCAAAAGGTGAAGTGTCGCTCTCTGCTACCATCACAAACTCAGGCCAAGTCGCCGGTAAGGAAGTTGCAGAAGTCTATATTGCCGCGCCAAATGGTAAATTGGTCAAACCAAAAATTGAGTTAAAATCATTCGCTAAAACAGCTCAACTGGCCCCAGGAGAAGCGCAAACACTGAATTTCACTATTCCAGCGAAATGGTTAGCTAGCTTTGATAGCAAAGACAACCAATGGATTATCGAACCCGGCCAATACCAGGTCTATGTTGCGCCATCTTCAAATATAAATGACATCCAACCCGTACCATTTACGATTAACCAAGAGGTGGTGGTAGCGAAAACCACCCCAAATGCTTTTGCTTTACCTCAAGGCTATACCATAAATAAAACTGGCGGAGTAATCACTCACTAATCTTACATATCATCATTTGATAGATAATTGTGTCTATCAGCCCCCACCGACATTTATTATTGGTGGGGGCATGCCTCGTTTCGCAACCCTATTAGGTTCACCCCATAACTCATGATAAAGTATTCCTTTTATTTCATAAGGGTAATCGGAAATGTCGCAAGTGTTAGGCCAATCGCTAGTAGAAGAGCAAGATGGAATTCGCGTGGAGTTAACCGCCCTTCCCGTTGGTGACGATCTGGTTTTAGTTTTATCGGGTGGTGACAAAGCGCATATTGGCGCGACAGCCGTTGCTCAGCCTCGCCCTAGCTTAGAAGATCCAGAAAAAATAAGCGCCTCCACGTCTGTCATCTGCGTAATGGGGCATAAAGAAGACTTACTCGCTCACCATGTCGCCCAAAAAACAGCTTCCGCTCTTAATTGCGTCGTCAGTGCCAACTGTGGCATCCATATGGATAACGCCAGTAAAGAACAAATTAAGATTATTCAACAGCTGGTCTCTACATTGCTGCAAACCTTTATTGCCAAGTGCGATAACCAATAATCAGACCGCCCCCCTAAGAATGGTGATGGGCATGTGGTCATTCGACTAACAACATGCTGTTTAATAGTGATGGTATGCCGAATGAATTGCAGATCGGTTATTCTGATGCAAGCTCAACATTCTGCTGTCAAAATAACAGAAGACGGCTACGGAAACCGAATTTGATCAGTACTGACACCGACCCAGTTTATCGACGTTGGTTTCTAAATACGTTAACGATGAATCTTATTAGGGGGCCGAACTATCGGCCACTAATGTTACGTCGCTTAGACGCATCGCCAATGCACATCAATATTCAATTGCGACATTGTCTTCTGGCACACTACAACAAGACAAAATATAGCCATCATCGACATCTTCATCGGTTATCCCGCCATTATGATTCATCACAACATTGCCACTCACTTTCTTCACTTTACATGTACCACAAATACCCATACCACATGCTTTAGGAATGGTGAGCCCAGCTTTAGCTGCGGCCGCATGGACAGTTTCTCCTGGTGCAATTTGCGCCTGCTTATCACTATTCAAAAACATCACATCGATAAGATCGCTAGCCGTTAGTGCATCCGCTTCCTCTGCCGCAATTTCCGCAGATTGAACGGCTTTTTCTTCCACATGATCAGGCGTAGCGCCAAAGACTTCTTCATGATAATGCTCCATGTTAAAGCCCAACCGAGCTAACATAGATTTTACTGAGAGCATGTATGGCGTAGGGCCACAGCAAAAGATTTCTCGCTCTTTAATATCGGGCGTCGTCATCAGCAATTTCGTTTCATCTAGGTAACCACGGTAACCTGCCCATTTTTGTCCTGATTCAAGGCGTGCACATATGATATGTAAATGAAAATTGGCTATCCGCGATGACATAAATTCCAGCTCAGAATGAAAAATCACATCACTAGGCGTACGCGAACTATGAACAAACGAAATATCTACATCAGTATTGGTATCATAAATCCAACGTGCCATAGACATCATCGGTGTAATACCAACGCCACCAGAGAGCAGTAATACTTTTTCCGCAGGAAAATCTATACTGTTGAAAGCACCTACCGGGCCATGAACGGCCAATTCATAACCTTCTTCGAGATTATCGTGTATCCAGTTAGATACCACTCCGCCCGGCACCCGTTTTACGGTTATCGAAAAGCTATAAGGAACGGAAGGAGAGCTGGATATCGTATAAGAGCGGAACACTTGTTCACCATCAATCTCTAACTCCAGTGTCACAAACTGACCGGGTTTAAAAAAGAACATCAAAGGTTGATGCGCCATAAAACAAAACGTTTTCGTGTCCCGGGTTTCTTGAATGGTTTTCACACAACGAACAGCATGACGACCGTTATCCCAAATCTGAGTCTCAACAGGAATAAACGAACTGCTAGCAGCAACGGGATTAGTTGGGGTATTCATCTTTAGCATCTCCGCAACGATATAATTTTAAACGTCCCTCCATGGGTTTGTGTATTGTTGGTTTATATTGATTCACCAAATTATCTATTCACGACATGAACTTATCCAAAACAACCAATGACCAAAAAGTTTCTGATTTCATGTCTTAAATAGACTAGGAAAATGTCGCGTTTAGACCTCTTCTCTCTATGCCAATAATGGCACGATAGCCAAAGCCCAATTACACACAAAAAGTAGGTGGTTGGTTAAATGCAAGGAAGCCCTCGTAGGGCATATCGTCAACATTTTCGAGAAGAAGATAGAGCAATGACACAAAACGATATACTCAACATGACATACCCCAGTTTGGATATTGCACGAGCAGAAATGAAAAAGATGCTCAATGAACGTCAACCAAACTATTCATTACCTCGTCCGATGTACAATGACCCCCTACTATTTAAAGTTGATATAGAAGAGATATTTCAAAAGGAGTGGTTATTTGTCGGAATGACCAGTGAAATCCCAAGTAAGGGCGATTATTTTACGGTTGAAATCGCGCAAAATCCTGTGCTTGTCGTACGTGCTGCCGACGGTTCGGTCAATGCGTTTCACAATACTTGTCGTCACCGCGGTTCACGTATCTGTCTAGAACACAGAGGTAAAGTAGCGAACTTAGTCTGCCCTTATCACCAATGGACTTACGACACCAAAGGCAATCTGCTGTTTGCTGGAACTGAAATGGGGGACGAGTTTGATATGCAAAAACATAAACTCAACCAAGTTCACTGCAAAACAGCGGGCGGATTTATCTTTATCTGCCTAGGTGACGAACCTCCAACCTCTGATTTCGACGAGTTTCTCGCTACCTTAGAAGAATATATGGAACCTTATGATGTCGAGAACACCAAACTCGCCGTCGAATCTAACATGTATGAACAAGCGAACTGGAAACTGGTCATTGAAAACAACCGTGAGTGTTATCACTGTAGCGGCAGTCACCCAGAGCTTTTAAATACATTGCTTGAATGGGATGACACTACCGATCCGCGAGCGACACCAGAGTTTCTAAACTATTGTGAACGCCTCTCATCTGAATGGGATGCCGAAGGTATTTTGCACCAACACCAAAGTTTTGGTCAACGAAACCGCCTCGTGCGTATGCCACTGAAAGAAGGCACTTCGGTCATGACGATTGATGGTTCACTTGGCTGTCAAAAAATGCTGGGACGCATTCAAAATTCCAATTTAGGTTCACTACGTATCTTGCATTTACCAAACTCTTGGAACCATATGCAAAGCGACCACTTTATCGTATTTCGAGTGCTGCCAATTTCAGCGCAAGAAACGTTAGTTACCACCAAATGGTTTGTACATAAAGATGCCATTGAAGGCGTTGATTACGACCCTGAAAACTTGCGCCGTGTGTGGGATGCAACCAACGATCAAGACCGTAAACTTGGTGAAGATAATCAACGCGGGATCAACTCTCTCAGTTATCAACCGGGGCCTTACTCGCAAACTTATGAGTTTGGGGTCATTGATTTCATTAATTGGTATTGCGATCGCGTGGAAGAAAAAATCTAGTGACCTCACTGAGCGCTCACCCTTTCTAGCCTCATCAAGCATGAGGCTTTTTTGTTGCTCGGCAATCGTATCAAGGATAACGGTTAATAAGTTGAATCCATTACTCGCGTTACTTAAAAGGCTCCATAAAAAAGCGATCTCGGTGAGGAGATCGCAATCTTAAATAGCGTGTTTCAGAGCATATAATCGTTACGCTGCGAGTTTTTTACTCAACGTCCAAGCGATAACTTCTTCCACCTCTGGAAGTAAAATACCATCAGATTCAAATGCATACACAGCATCCCATAGCGGCGCGTTATCAGCATTATCTTTTAGCCAGAGTTCAATACTGCTTTTCACTTTCTCCGGCTCGTTGGAAGAACATTGAATACCTAGGTCGGAAATAGTGTTCACAAAATCAACCATATCCACTAAATCAGCATGCATCATGACTCTTTCTCCTTTGAAGGGGGCAACTTATCCCTCTTGCCATTTTCGAAATCGTTTCTTCGCTGGTGTATTTATCTATATAAATGTTTTTCTGAAATCAACCCTTTATATAAGCTCCAACACATTAAGATCAGAACCAGAGTAAAGGGTAAACCAGTAGCAATAGCTCCAGCTTGAAGTGCCGTTAAAGCTTCAGAGCCACCACCAAATAGTAAAGCTGCAGCAATAACCCCTTCCATTACCGCCCAAAATACCCGTTGAACAACGGGAACGTCTTCCTTACCCCCAGCGGTAATGCTATCAATCACTAAGGATCCTGAATCTGATGATGTCACGAAAAACAGCAGTACTAAGACGATGCCGATAACAGAGAGCAGTGACGTCATGGGTAACTGGTCGAACATTTGGAACATAGAGAGCGATACATCACTAATACCGTTGGCCAACTCACCAATTCCTGAGGTGGCCTGGTCCAATGCGGTTCCGCCCATAATGCTTAACCAAATCATGGTCACCAAGGTAGGAACCAATAGCACTGCGGTAATAAACTCTCTTACCGTGCGACCTTTTGACACACGAGCGATAAACATGCCAACGAAAGGAGACCAAGAGACCCACCAAGCCCAATAAAAGACCGTCCAGCCATGATAAAACGTCGCGTCATCGCGCCCCATCCAATCAGAAAGCGGGACAAAGTTTTCCGCATAACCGACGGCGATATTGGCAAACGTATGCACAATACTCAACGTAGGACCGACCACAACTAAAATGGCCAACAGTGCTGCTGCAATAAACATATTGGTATTACTGAGCAGTTTTACCCCGCCATCCAATCCACGGACTACTGACACAACCGCAATGCTGGTCACCACAATGATGAAACCAATCTGTGTTGTGAGACCACTAGAAATGCCAAATAGATGGCTTAACCCACCAGCCGCCTGCTGAGCACCAAAGCCTAATGAGGTCGCTAAACCAAAGATAGTCGCCAATACCGATAAAATGTCGATGAAATTACCAATAAACCCCCAGCAGCGTTCGCCAAAAATGGGAAAAAAAGCAGATCGAATGGTGAGCGGCAGTTTTTTGTTGTACGAAAAGAAAGCCAGAGCTAACCCGACAACCGCGTAAATTGCCCATGGGTGAAGCCCCCAATGGTACATAGTTGCACTCAACGCCACTTGCTGCGCTTCTACGCTACGCGCTGGTACATTAAGCGGAGTGCCATACCAATCGGTATAATAGGCAACAGGTTCTGCGACACTCCAAAACATCAAACCGATCCCCATCCCGGCAGCAAACAGCATACAAAACCAAGATAAGTAAGAAAAATCAGGTACAGCTGATACACCACCTAAACGAATTTTACCTACCGGGGAGACCAGCAGGAACACACAAAAGACGATAAAAATATTGCAGCCAACCATGAAAAACCAATCGAAATTATCAATCGACCAAGTTCTGGCTAGCATTAATGTATCTTTTGCTTGCTCGGGAAAATTTAAGGTCAAAATAACAAAGAGCAAAATTAACCCTGCGCTAATGCCAAATACCGGATTATGGATATCCATCCCCATAAACTTGACGTTATCCTGCCCCGTACAATAATCCGTATCATAATTAACTGCAGATGCAGGTCTAAATTTCTGTGGACTGCTTACTATGCTTTTCATACGTTCCCTCATTTATAAACGCATAATGGTTTTGCGTGACATATCGACGGTAACAGAACATCCTTCTCTGACTCGTTTATACGATATGGTTTGGTGGTATTTTTAATGCACAACGCCTTCTTCCAGTAATAAATCAAAGACTGCCTGCGCCATTTCAGCAACAGGCTGTTCTTGTAAGACTTTCCCACCGGAAGATTCGCTTTTCGCTGTTGCCGCTTTAAAACGGTCAGCGGCACTTTTTGCCTTCACGACTTTGAGCCGTTTTGCTTTGGCCTTGGCAGGACTCTCCTCCCAATTCATTTTTTCCGAATCAACGCTCTGCTCTTCCATCGTCTGGCGAACAATTTGGCATTGACGTGCCCGTCCATAGGCGCTTTGCCTTGGTTCTTGTGCGGCGAGATCAACACTCGCGACAAAAGGTAACGACACACTTAAGGCTCGTCTTTGACCACGAGGCAATGCCTGCAATACACGTGCTTTGCCATTTTCTACGGAAAGTATTTCTGCAATCCCCATCACGATGGGACATTGCAGCTGATAGGCGAGAAAGAAAGGCAGCATGCCAGACGACTCACCAAGTTCAGCGCGCATTCCCGTGAGCACAATATCGGGCATGTTGTCGCAAAAATAGCTCGCAAGAGTGGTTATGGCGTCTTGCTGTTCATCTTGTTCAAGCACTTTCAGTGTCGATAACCCCATGCCGCTGTAATAATCCAGTGCCGGATTTTGAGGGTTACCCGCATGAACCACTTCAACCGCGGTATTTTTTAGGTTAAGCGCCAATTCGACCGCTCTTGCGTCTGTCATTGAACGACGCGCTCGCCCTGTTTCTGGGTGAGCCCCGATTGAAACTAGCGTACTCACCTTGAGCGTTTCTGTTTGATTACGCAGCATTCTTTAGCTCCTCTGCCTGATACTTTTGCATTAGCTCCACTAACGCTTGCAAAAACTCGTCGCTGTCAGCAATAACACTTAAATCGGCACGTTTAACCATGTCACAACCCGCATCGGTATTTATCGCAATCACTTTGTCACAAGCACCAATCCCTTGCAGATGCTGAATCGCACCAGAAATACCCACAGCAATATAAACGCGAGCGGTCACCCAACTACCCGTTGCTCCGACCTGCCGTTGCCTTGGCATAAAGCCATCATCGACGGCAACGCGGCTCGCGCCTTCAGTGGCACCAAGCACCTCTGCCGCGCTATGGAACCTATCCCAATTGTGAATACCACTACCTGCAGATAGAATAAATTCCGCTTCAGTTAATGGCACCGCCTGAGGATCAACAGCAACATTGCCTAGATCTTGAATCACGGGTTCAACATAACATTCAATAGAGAATTCAACGGGCAACGCTTGATGGCGAGTTTCATCAATCGGTAACGCGCACTCTTGAGCAAGAAGCAGGATTCTTGGCGTCTCGCGTTTGATGTCATTCCGGCCGCCAGCAGCGCGGCATACCGTCTGGTTAACATCCACGGTCCAAGCTTGAGTCGCAGGACGTTCATCGATCAACGCCGATAACCGAGCACCGAGCTCAAATCCACCTTGAATACTGTCAGGAAACAGCCAGTGTTTAGGCCTATAGGCCTGTTCAACACTGGCTAATACCTGAGCCTTTACTTCTGGACAGTACTGTTCAAATAGCTCACCTTGAACAGCAATGAGTCGATCTACCCCCGCCAAATCAAGGTGTTCTTCTTTGTGTAAACCGAAGATCACGGCCATGACAGCCCCCTGCCCTTCGCTTTGCTGTACCAATTGATGCGCTTGACCTAACACATCTTTATCGTGACTGGTGAGTCGCCCACCCACCATATCGGGCACCACCACCACGTAAAAATCGGGCGCCTCAACTTTATGTAACGGTAAAACCGTCTCACTCTGTTCAGATGGACGTAAACGATGTACTGAATGATCCGCACTGTGATTAAGGCGATCAATACGTTTAATGCCATTTGGCCCTGTGTATCCGACTCGGTGAGGATAACGCCGCACCAAGCCAGAAGGTCCGTGCTCTTCAATGACGGGTGAACTGAACGTACTGTGCTCTGGGTGGAGCCGATTACGCATAATCCATTCTGCACGAGGGTCGCGTCGTAAAATAAATTCTTTCATTGTTATCTCCTACGACAATTGAGACTCAACAGCAGGTGTCCATACTTCTACTGCTGGGATTAACGGTTCTTTCTCAAGCAAAACATCAGCGACCAGTTCGGCAATGTCTTTCACCTCTGGGCGCGGCTCTACCACGCCTTCCAACATGGCGGTACATTGCTGACACCCGACCGCAACAAGTTCAGCGCCTGTGTCACGAATATCATCCATACGCATATCGGCAATGCAGCTCTCACCAGGGATATCAGTGATCGGAGCACCACCACCGCCACCGCAACAGCGCGAGCGAAATCCTGAGCGTTCCATCTCTTTGTAGGTCATACCCAGTTGTTTGATAAGGGTACGCGGTGAATCATATTCCCCGTTATAACGCCCCAAATAACAAGGATCGTGATAGGTGATAGTGCCAGCGATATCGAGTTTGCCCAGCTCAATTAAGCCTTGTTCTGCAAGACGATTAATAAAAGTGGTGTGATGCCAGACTTGGTAATTTGGCTTCTCATCATCAGGATAAAAATCAGGGTATTCATTTTTTAAGCAGTGGAAGGCGTGCGGATCTGTGGTGACAATGCAATCAAAATCATACTTCATGAGGGTTTGTATATTGCGTTTAGCAATACGTTGGAACGTTGCATCATCACCTAAACGGCGCGCCACATCGCCGCTATCCAATTCTTCATTACCGAGAATAGCGACGTTGATTTTGGCGGCTTTTAAAATTTTGACGAAGGCTTTCAAAATACGCTGACTGCGCATATCAAATGCCCCATCGGAAACCCAAAACAGCACATCAGCACGCTTGACGTCTGACATCAGATCCAAGTTTTGATCCGCGGCCCAGTTAACTCGTTTATTGGGCGTATGACCATTCGGGTTGTCGGTAAAAATAATATTTTCAATAACATCAACCGCTTTACTCGGTGTTGCCCCTTTCTCTAGAGTGAGGAAACGGCGCATATCGACTACCGCATCCACATGTTCAATCATCATCGGACACTCTTCAACACAAGCTCGGCATGTTGTGCATGACCATAAGGTTTCAGCATTCAGCACACCATCGACGATAGGACGATGAGCATTCCCTTGTGCGTGGCCCACGTCTTTGCCGGGATACGGACTACCTGCGTAATGTTTGTCTGTCGTTCCTGCTAACCCCACCACCATATCTTGCACAAGCTTCTTCGGGTTAAGTGGCTGGCCAGCAGCAAAGGCTGGACATACGGCTTCACAGCGACCACATTGTACGCATGCATCAAAACCCAACAGTTGGTTCCATTTGAAATCGGCTGGGTTTTCAACACCTAACTTATTATCTTCAAGATTAAGTGGTTTTAACCCCGTCGAACGCCCTCCGCCGAAACGTTCTGGGCGGCGGTGAAACGCCAAATGAAGTGCCCCGGCAAAAGCGTGTTTCATCGGTCCACCCCATCCCATGCCCAATAGCATTTCGCCGACACCCCATACTATCGCAGCCAGTAACACCACAGCAGCCAACACATTAAATGCATCACCCGAAATCACACCAGAGGCTGGCAGGGTGACCATGAAAAAGCTTAACGAAAACGTCAGCAAGCTTTTGGGTAATCGCATCCACGGGCCTTTGGATAATCGACTCGGCGGATTGATACGACGGCGAGCAACGAAAACGGCGCCAGTAAACATCATCGCCAATGACGCCAATAACACCCATGACAATACATGTGGCGCTAAGCCAAAGCCATGTACCGCAATGATCAGCACCATGGATAATACAAAGCCCCCAGCAGTGGCCACGTGCGTGTGGGACATCACCTTATCGCGATCAACCACGTGATGAAGATCCACCAAATAACGACGTGGCATCGCCGCTAAGCCAGCGAATATCGCAACCTTTTCTGTTTGCCCTTGACGCCACAAATTAATGCGGCGCAGCATACCTATGACCGTAAGACACCCTACGGCCAATAACAAATAGGGAAGTACCGACTCTAGGAACATACGATCACCTTACAAGTCTTTGCACAAACGCAATGCATCGTATATCGCCGCATGTGTATTGCGCTGAGAAACACAGTCACCAAGGCGCCATAAAATCATGCCGTCTTGAGCTTCGTTTAATACCGGTTGGGCTTTGGCAGCAAACAAGGTTTCATTATCAACCTGACCGCGGTTTACCGACTCTGCTTTGAGTTCGTAATACAAGGCTTCATTTGGACGAGTGCCATTCTCTACCACGATTTGGTCCACCACGCGCTCTTCCTTGCGTCCGGTGTATTCATTTTCTAATACCGCAATGAGGTTTTCGCCCTCACGATAGACTTTGATTAACGCGAGATCAGACGTCATGATGACCTCTTTTTCATAGAGGCTGCGATAATAAGTTGGGAAGGTCGTCCCCCCAATGCCAACACCTGGTTTTATATCGTCAGTTACCAGTTCCACTTTGGCACCTTTCGACAAGAGATAGTCAGCCGCAGACATACCGGAAAACTCACAAATAGTGTCGAAAATCAGCACGTTTTTTCCCGGCTCAACCGTGCCTTTTAAGATGTCCCACGACGAGACCACCAACCCTTCTGCGGCACCCCATTCTGGATTTTGTTCAAGAAACGGCGTGCCACCGGTTGCTAAAATGCACACGTCTGGTTGCAGCTCGCGAATCATATCGGCACTGGCCGCAGTATCGAGCAATACTTCAACGCCAAGGCGATTGACTTCCATAGCTAACCAACGCGTAATACCCGCCATTTGATCTCGCTGCGGGGCTTTGGCCGCAATGGTAATTTGCCCCCCTAATTCGCTCGATTTTTCAAATAGCGTTACTTTGTGACCGCGTTCCGCTGCAACTCGCGCAGCTTCCAACCCACCGGGGCCGCCCCCGACAATCACTACGTTGCGAATAGGTCCTTTGGTCTTTTCTATGAGATGGGGCAACCCCATATACTCACGTGAGGTTGCTGCGTTTTGAATACACAGCACATCTAACCCCATGTATTGGCGGTCAATACAGTAGTTGGCCCCCACACATTGGCGAATCTGATCTGTCTGGCCTAGTTTGATCTTGGCGATAAGATGAGGGTCGGCAATATGGGCACGTGTCATTCCAACAAAATCGACATAACCTGCTTCGAGAATCCGTTTTGCCTGATTTGGGTCTTTGATATTTTGGGCGTGAATCACCGGAACAGAGACCACTTCTTTAATACCTGCGGCCAAATGTAAGAACGGCTCTGGTGGATAGCTCATGTTTGGAATCACATTCGCTAGCGTGTTGTGAGTGTCACAGCCAGATCCCACAACACCAAAGTAATCGACCTGACCAGTTGCATCGTAATAGGCCGCTATTTGCTTCATATCATCATGGGTTAAGCCATCAGGATGAAATTCATCACCAGTGATGCGCATCCCGACAACAAAATCCGGACCGACGGCTTCACGTACCGCCTTTAACACTTCCATCCCAAAGCGCATACGGTTTTCAAATGAACCACCCCATTCGTCGGTGCGTTTATTGACACGTGGCGACCAAAATTGGTCAATCATATGTTGGTGCACCGCAGAGAGTTCAACGCCGTCTAACCCGCCTTCTTTCGCGCGCACGGCCGCCTTAGCAAAATCACCGATTACGCGCCAGATTTCTTCGACTTCGATGGTTTTACATGTCGCACGATGCACGGGTTCACGAATTCCCGATGGTGACATCAAGTTCGGCCAGTTTTCTCCATCCCAGCGTGAGCGTCGCCCCATATGCGAAATCTGAATCATGATCTTGCCACCATGCTTATGGACAGCATCGGCTAAGTTTTGGAAATGGGGAATGATTCTATCGGTGGAAAGATTCACCGAGCTCCACCAACTTTGCGGGCTATCAATAGAGACCACACTCGAACCGCCACAAATACATAAGCCACAGCCACCCTTGGCTTTTTCTTCGTAGTATTTGACATAACGTTCGGTCGTCATCCCCCCATCAGTCGCGTACACCTCGGCGTGTGCAGTACTGACAATACGGTTACGAATGGTGGTGTTATTAATCTTTAATGGTTGGAACAGAATATCGAACTGGGACATGCTTCACCTCTGCACTAGCCCTCGCTTTTATCAAAGCGCAGGGCTGTCTTCCTTGACAATGCTGACTTTTCTAATCGTTATAAGCGCTGTTTTTATTAAATAGGAGTCACTTCAAATAGGCCAAAATCACAGCCTTCTTCAGCGCCGCTTTGGGTTTGAATCGCGCGCGTTTTAACGCTTAAGCCCATGCTTTGAGCAACTTGATCAAGTGCTCCGGCAAACCATCCAGTGAACATGTAATCCACTTTCCGATTCACTTTGCCGTATTGATAAACAAAGCACGAGTTCTCAAGCCTTACTCGCGCTTGGCCTTTTTCAATGTCTAACTCTTCCGTGATGAAAAATCCCCAGCCACGTTGCGATAAACGTTTCATGTAATGATCAAAGATTTCACTTCCTACTAAACCGTGTTCTTCTGCCTCTTTTTCACACCAATAGTAAGCGGATTTGTATCCCGCTTTGTACAGAATATCGGCATAGCGTTCGGCGCCTATCTCTGCTTCAATCCCCATGTGGTTGTTGACAAAGAAATGTCGTGGTACATAGAGCATAGGCAGTGCGTCGGTGGTCCAAACGCCGGTGTCATCATCGACGACAATAGGCAATTCAGGTGCATGTGTGGTCATATCGAATTCTCCCTTTCTTAATCTGTCCTGTCGTTATTCCAGTTGGCTATTCGCCCCAAACTTCACCTAAAACACGTAACCAGTTCTCACCCATAATCTTGCGAACTTGCGACTCACTAAAACCGTGTTTGAGCAAGGCTGCCGTCAAATTAGGGAACTCACCTAAGGTGCGAATGCCTTCTGGATTAATGATTTCGCCAAAATTCGTTAAACGGCGGGCATAACCTTTATCGTGCGTAAGCCATTCGAAGAAGGGTTGGTCTTGACCTTGAGTAAAATCCGTACCTATACCGATATGGTCTTCGCCCACTAAATTAAAGATGTAAGCGATCGCCTCTACGTAATCATCGATAGTCGAGTGAATGCCATTTTTGAGGAAAGGAGCGAACATGGTGACGCCAACAAAACCGCCATGATCAGCGATAAATTTGATGTCTTCGTCGGATTTATTGCGGGGATGATCTTTTAAGCCACTGGGTAAACAGTGTGAGTAGCAAACAGGCTTTTTCGAGGCAAGAATCACTTCTTGGGACGTTTTCCCTCCCACATGAGAAAGGTCGCACATCATGCCAACGTCGTTCATTTCTGCCACGATTTCATGACCAAACCCAGATAAGCCACCATCACGTTCATAACAGCCCGTTCCGACTAGGTTTTGCGTGTTGTAACACATTTGAACGACGCCGACGCCTAAGTCTTTAAAGACTTGTACATAACCTAATTGATCTTCAAAAGCATGGGCGTTTTGAAAGCCCATCATGATGCCAGTTTTACCTTCTTGCTTAGCTCGGTGTATATCGGCTGTGGTTTTTACTTTCAAGACTAAATCGCTGTTCTCTTCCAGTAAGTTGTTCATATCGACAATGTTGTCGACGGTGTTTTGAAAGCCTTCCCACACCGATACCGTACAGTTAGCCGCAGTTAAACCGCCTTCACGCATATCTTGAAATAGTGCCCTCTCCCATTTCGCAATGACTAAGCCGTCAATGACGATAGCATCTTCATGCAAATCCGTTGCGTTCATCTCATCACCTATTCGTGTTGTTTCCTGTTACTAACCAGAATAGGTATTAAGGAATAGCAACACTGTTCTGAAAACGGCATCTAAAATTCCCATTGCGCAGCCAAAATACGAAAAAAGCGCCGCCACTAAGGACGACGCTTTTTAACAGCTTAACTATGCGTTATATGGAGACTGAGCCGTACGTAGGCTCATTTTGAGCTTCGAAAAGTGCCTGTGATGAACGCCATTGCGGCATCGTTTCATCAATCATTGGAATCACATTGGTATTGGTTAACACTGGCATCGGTCCATGAGTACTTAAAACGCCACCTTGTGAACCAATACGTTCAGTTTTAGGCGAAATACCAATGTGCAAGCGATAACACTTACTAAAGTGAGGCGAAGAGACAAATCCACAAGCAGTAGCGATATCGATAATCGACATCGTGGTTTGCCGTAAAAGTTGACGAGCTCGATACAAGCGTAACTTGAGGTAATATTTTGAAGGGGAACACTGCAGGTATTTTTGAAATAACCGCTCTAGTTGACGGCGAGATAATCCAACGTAAGAGGCTAGCTCATCGAGCTCGATCACTTCTTCAATATTGGCTTCCATTAACGTAATGGCTTCCACTAATTTCGGCTGAGCGGTACCTAACATATGTTTCAGTGGGACTCGTTGGTAATCATTTTCACCACGAACCCTATCACAGATGAACATTTCTGAGATGCTGGCCGCTAACTCACGTCCAAAATCCTTTTGGATCATGGTGATCATCATCTCCAATGGTACTGAACCACCACTACAAGTCATGCGATCACGATCAATCACAAACAGATGATTTAAACAATTCACCCGTGGATGTCGCTCTTGCAAAGTGGCTAAACATTCCCAGTGTACGCTACACTGGTAACCATCCAGTAGGCCCGCTTCGGCCAAAAGATAAGGCCCAGTGCAAACACCACCCAGGCGAACATGCTTACGTGATAGCGATTGCAACCAACCAATTTGGCGACGCGTATAACTATGCACAATGTTCACGCCACCGACCACAATTAGCGTGTCCAAAGGCGGTGCATCACTCATCGTCGTATCGGGATTGACCGTAATCCCATCACTCGCTTTCACCTTGTTACCATCTTCACTAATAATGTACCAATCGTACAACGTTTTACCGGTTAATTGGTTTGCCATCCGCAGTGGATCCACGGCAGAGGCAAGCGCTAACATAGTAAAATTATTCAGCAATAAAAAACCGATCCGGTTCACTTCCCTTTTGGGTTTTTCATCAGGGGCATTGATTGATTTTGACATGACGCACTCCATTGCATTTGAAGATTGTTGGAGATTTATTTTAGGTAGACTCTCGCTGCTTAATTTTTAGCCGTTGAGCTCAATCTGTTTTGCAATTAATGCGCCCAATATTTACTCTTTATTAAATTTTTGTTACCTATGCAATCAACTACACAATATTCAGCAACTTGTTATGGACAGTCTGAAAATTATGTTCAGTCGTTTCCATTCTTCTATCCCAATTTGGGCCAATTTTCACCAAAATAATCCCTGTAGGTAGCACCAAATTTGCTCAATTGCACCGTTATGCAACAATGCATTATATTTCCCAACACAGTCGTAACTATCACTCACATTCATTAACACTCAATGGCATTAACGGCTAAACCACCACGGGAGGTTTCTTTGTACTTATCTTGCATATCTCGTCCAGTATCTCGCATGGTTCTAATCACTTTATCTAACGAAATGAAATGTTGGCCATCACCTCTTAATGCCATATTCGCTGCGTTAATTGATTTAACAGCAGCAATCGCGTTGCGTTCAATACATGGAACTTGAACCAACCCACCAACAGGATCGCAAGTTAGGCCAAGGTTATGCTCTAAGGCGATTTCCGCCGCATTTTCAACTTGCTCTGGCGTGCCCCCTAACACTTCCGCTAACCCTGCAGCAGCCATTGCACTAGCCGAACCGACCTCGCCCTGACACCCCACTTCGGCCCCTGAGATTGAGGCATTCATTTTACACAGCGAGCCCACCGCGGCTGCCGCAAGGAAAAATGTCACCACATCTTTTGGCTTTGCATTCGCATGAAAACGCATGTGATACATAAGCACCGCCGGAATAATCCCCGCTGCGCCATTAGTGGGAGCGGTTACCATACGTCCTCCCGCGGCATTTTCTTCATTCACCGCTAGAGCAAATAAATTGACCCAATCCATGCCACTTAAAGTGGAATAAATCACATCATGTTCAGAGGCTTGTAATAGCGCTTGATGCAAAGAGGCCGCGCGGCGTTTTACCTGCAAACCACCAGGCAAAATCCCCGTATTTTCAATACCGTTAGCAATGCATTCTTGCATCACTTTCCACAATTGATAAATGGATGCTTTAACATCGGACTCGCGACATAGTGCTTGTTCATTGTGTAATACCACATCACTAATTCGCAGCTGATGTTTCGTGCAAATGTCTAGCAACATCTCACCACTACGATAAGGATAAGGTATATCGATCGTTATGGGCTCTTGATTCGTATGGGCAATATCCAGCTCATCAAGCACAAACCCACCGCCAACAGAATAATAGGTTTTCTGTTTAAGCTCTCTGCGCGTTGAATCATAGGCAGTTAACGTCATGGCATTGGGATGATAATCCAGTACTTGCGGATCAAAGATAAGATCCATTTGCCAATCAAAGTGGATGGCTCTTTTATTGGCTAGCATTAATGAATGGGTTTCTAGGACAGCTTGAATGGCAGGATCAATCAGGGCCGGTTCAATCATGTCGGGTTGATAGCCCATTAACCCCATGATCACCGCCTTATCGGTGCTGTGACCGACACCCGTTGCACTTAACGATCCAAATAGCGTGATATTCACCGCTTCAACTTGTCCAAGCAGATCAGCTTTTTGCAGCTCTTGGACAAAAAGATAGGCCGCTTTCATCGGTCCAACGGTATGGGAGCTTGACGGACCAATCCCCACTTTAAACAAATCAAATACGCTGATGTTCATAACAGCTCCAAAGAGTTAATGCTCACACCTAGCGATTATTGAATAAGCGGCGTTACCTTTAGAGCTCTGAAACGACATTTGCACCACTAATGTCGACCCTTTTCGCGACCAGTAAAATAAATGGGAGGTTTGCCCTCCCATTGTTGAGTGAATGATTCTTTATCGGAGTTAATTATCAAACACAACGGTGCGTTTTCCACTTAAAAAGACTCTCTTTTCAACGTGATAACGAACCGCATTAAAGAGGGTAATTCTTTCTATATCTTGCCCTTTAGAGATCAACTGTTCAGGGTACAGTGCGTGATTAACCGTCTGAATTCCTTGGGTAATAATCGGTCCTTCATCTAAGTCATTATTCACATAGTGCGCGGTAGCACCGACCATCTTAACGCCTTTTTCCCACGCCTGATGATAAGGGCGAGCCCCTTTAAATCCAGGTAAAAGTGAATGATGAATATTGATCGCTTTACCATCCAGTTGTTGGCACATGGATGGAGAAAGTACCTGCATGTAGCGAGCAAGTACCGTTAAATCAATACGATATTCAGCAAGTAGCCCGAGAATCTGCTGCTCCTGTTCCAATTTCGTATCAGGTGTAATCGGTAAATGGTAGTAGGGAATATTATGCCATTTAGCCAGAGGCTCGAGATCAGGATGGTTGGAGATGATCACGGGAATATCAATATTGAGCTGCCCAGTTCGAACACGAAACAGAAGATCATTAAGACAGTGATCGTATTTCGATACCAGTATGGCAACACGCTCTTTCTTTGCGGCTGGGGAAAGAGCCCAAGTCATATCAAATTCAGCGGCCCGTTCGACAAACTCATCGTTAAAGTGAGCAACGGAGAAATCAGCACTCGGCGGCGTAAATTCGATACGCAGAAAGAACATCCCTTGCACTCGGTCATCAAAAGAATGTATTTCGTTAATATAATTCCCTGATTCCGCCATGTATCGAGTCACTACATCGACCGTTCCGAGCTGGCTTGAACAACTGCCAGTAAAAATCCAAGTTCCAGAATGGGTGGTCTGCATATACCTGCTCCATAAAAATAAGCCGAGCAGTGTGAAGTAGCCGCTCGGCTTCTTTATTATTTTTCAATCGTGAGGCCGAACTCTTTGCTGGCATCTATCAACCAACGCCAGATGTAATCCGCAAAACTGCGTCTGACAATTAAACGCCACTGATTTTCACCGCAGTGGTAGAACGTTGCGGAGCTTTTCGCTAACAACGAACCCGCGACTTTGCCGACCGGAAAAGAATTAGCATGAACATCCAACGAGGTACTCTTTTTTAGCACCTCAATGACGTTTAATCCCGTTAACTCAATCACGGTTTGTCCACCACTTTGATTCACAATAGAAAAATGACCGGTTAGCTTCTCGCGAAGCGCGACTTCAATGTCATACAACATATCTGCTGATGACAACACTAGCCATTCATCGGGACTCAACCACAAGATACTGGTCACGTCATTGGCAGCGGTCGTCAACGGTTTAGTCGGCAGTGCCAACCCAAGAACGTTAGTGACACCTTCAACAAATGCTTCATTATCGGCATTGCCGCGAATAATCAAATGTCCCATCAGAGCAAGCTCTTTGATCACAACACCAGATTGGCGAGTAGCAGGCTGCACGATCCCCCTTTTTTGACTATCAGAAATAGGCGATTGAGCTGGCGTTTCTGAATACTGATCCATGACGGCAACGAGAGGGGTTACTGGCGTTAATTTCTTTTCAGGTGAAAGTACATCAGACATGTTGACGCTCTCCTTCTGGGTCAAAAAAGACTGGGCTACAGATTTCGGCTTCGATAACTCGGCCATCAACTAATGGGTAATACACCTTTTCCCCCATGCGATTTTGACCATCAATAATGAATCCCATGGCAATACTTCGGTCTAAATTCGCGCTCCAATAACTTGAACTCACATGACCAAGCATGGTCATTGGAATGGGTTGATTGGGATTAGCTACCGCTTGAGCGCCTTCTGGCAAAATTACCTTAGGATCTAGGGTTTTCAAACCAACAAGTTGTTTTCGAGCGGAGCGTGCATTAGCCTCAAGCGCCATACCCCGTTTGCCAATAAAACTAAAGGGCTTGTTTTTGCCAACACACCACGCCATTCCTAAATCATATGGAGTGACGGAACCATCGGTATCCTGACCTGTGATAATAAAGCCTTTTTCAGCACGCAGAATGTGCATAGTTTCGGTGCCGTATGGCGTAAGTTGATACTTCTCGCCATGCTCAAAGAGTTTATCCCACACATATTGGGCGTAATTAGCTTGCACGTTAATTTCAAACGACAGTTCACCCGTAAAGGAGATACGAAATACCCGAGCAGGCACTCCGGCCACTTTGCCCTCTTTCCAATCCATAAACTTAAAGGTATCACCACTGAGATCGATGTCAGTCAATTCTGCCAACAGCTTGCGGCTGTTAGGACCGCCCAATGTCATGGTTGCCCAGTGATCGGTTACACTATTGAAATAAACTTCTAACTCGGGCCATTCGGTTTGATGATAAAGTTCTAGCCATTCAAGCACATGAGCAGCACCACCTGTGGTTGTGGTCATGAGAAAATGGTTCTCGCCTAGACAAGAAGTCACCCCATCATCAAAAACCATTCCATCTTCACCACACATTACGCCGTAACGGCATTTACCTACCCCCAACTTAGTCCAAGCATTGGAATAGATGCGACCGATAAATTCTCGCGCGTCCTTCCCCTGAATATCGACCTTGCCCAGCGTAGAGGCATCAATAATACCGACGCTTGAGCGCACGGCTTTACATTCGCGATTGAGCGCTTCTTGCATGGTTTCACCTGCTTTAGGGTAATACCAAGGACGTTTCCAAAGGCTCACATCTTCAAATTTTGCCCCATGTGCTACATGCCATTCATGCATCGCGGTATAACGCAGCGGATCAAATAGTTCATCACAGTTACGCCCAGCAATCGCACCAAAGGTTACGGGGGTATAGTTGGGCCTGAAAATGGTGGTTCCTGTCTGTGGAATGGTTTGCCCTAACTTTTTGGCTGCAATGGCCATCCCATTGATATTGCCCATTTTGCCTTGATCGGTACCAAAGCCTAACGCGGTATAACGTTTAACGTGTTCAATCGATTCAAACCCTTCTAAGGTTGCCAACTCAATGGCCGCAGCAGTTACGTCGTTCTGATAATCTACAAATTGCTTTGGTGCACGCGAGGTGGGCTTTGTGTGCGGAATATGGAATAGAGCCATAGGTTGCCCCACCTTAGGAGATGACACTTTAGGGCAGCTCATCACACTGCTGGCAAAATTGAGGCGTTTCACAACGCTCTGACCAACTTCAAACCCTTGTTCGATAACCTCTGCGAGAGTCTGCAAGCCATTGATTGAACCTGCAGTAAGCTGTCGTTGAATGGTTTCTCCAGGCACAAACCCAATTGCTTGTTCATCCCAGACTGGGCGACTACCAGAGTGACAAGACAAGTGGACAACAGGGCTCCAACCACCCGAACTTGCGACGGTATCACAAGCGATAATTTCCGATTTTCCAATAACTTGGTCACCCGCATCGTTGAGCTTAGCAACCACAGCGCCTTGAACGCGCTTCGTTCCTGTCACATCGATAACGGCACTGCCTGTAATGATTTTGATCCCAAAGGCTCGCGCCTTATCAATCAAATCCCCCGACACACTTTGGCGTGTATCGACAATAGCACTAACGGGCTTACCCGCTGAGAACCAATCAAGAGCGGTTTGATAGGCACTATCGTTAGTCGTCATTAGTACAAGACTAGAACCGGGTATAACAGCATAACGATTGATATAAGTAGCCACAGCAGAAGCAAGCATACAACCCGGAACATCATTGTTACCGTAAACCAATGGACGTTCATGCGCGCCAGTGGCGAGCACAACCCAATTAGCTCGGACACGATGAATGCGCTGGCGAGCTTTGTCACGCCCGACAAAATCGGTGAGATGATCGGCTAAACGTTCATGAATGGTTAAAAAGTTATGATCGTGGTAGCCATTAACCGTCGCACGATTGAGCATCGTCACATCTGGATAACCCGCCAGCTCTTCGATAGTGTCAGCCACCCAATCCAGCGCTGGCTTACCATCAATCACTTGGTCGCCACATAATAAACTACCGCCGAATTCATTCTGCTCATCAGCGATAATCACTCGCGCGCCAGCCCGGGCAGCACACAAAGCGGTCATTAACCCTGCTGGCCCCGCCCCCACGATCAACAGATCACAATGTTGGTTCATATGATCATAGATGTCCGGATCGGCTTCGGTTGGTGAACGTCCCAAGCCTGCTGCTTTACGAATATACTTCTCATACGTTGGCCACATTTTGGCAGGTGACATAAAGGTTTTGTAGTAAAAACCTGGAGGCATTAGTCCCGCGCCTACCTTACCAACTAGTCCCATGACATCAGATTCAACATTAGGCCAACCGTTGGTTGAAGTGCAAACCAAACCTTCGTACAACTCTTGTTGAGTTGCACGCACATTAGGAATTTGGGTGGCCTCTGTTGCGCCCACTTGTAAAATCGCGTTTGGCTCTTCAGGACCGGCGGCGATAATTCCGCGTGGACGACTGTATTTGAAGCTACGCCCGACGATATCGATACCATTCGCCAATAAAGCGGATGCAACAGTATCGCCCTCAAAACCCTGATATTGTTTGCCATTAAAGGTAAAACTGAGTGGTTTGGCGCGTTCAATACGTCCACCAGACATTAATCGATTGGGTTGACTCATCATTCCACTCCTTGGGTCGATTCTTCAGCGGGTTGGGGCTTTTCACCCATTTTGTACACCTGCTTAATTTCATACGTCGCGGTATCACGAGCGATATTGAAATACTTACGGCATCCTGCCGAGTGGTGCCACATTTCGTGATGAAGCCCCTTTGGGTTAGTACGAAAATGGAGAAACTCACCCCATTCTTTATCACTGCAATTATCAGGGTCTAACGGACGCTCAAGATGTGCTTGGCCGTGGGGATGAAATTCCTCTTCACTACGCATTTCTTGGCAATAGGGACAATAAATATGAAACATTTTGCTCTCCTTAGCTTAGTGTGCGACCGCAGACGCGCCGTGCTCATCAACCAGTGAACCATCATGAAAGCGAAACATTGAGAACGGTTTCGCCAACTCATGCAGTTCCCCTTTTGCTAGCGTTGCGGCAAATACATTGCCAGACCCTGGCGTTGCCTTGAATCCACCCGTTCCCCAACCACAATTGAAGAACAGATTATCAACGGGGGTGTCGGTGATAATTGGGCAAGCATCATTGGTGGTATCAACAATCCCACCCCATTGACGGTTCATACGTACCCGACTAAATATGGGGAACATTTCCACAATGGCTTGGATAGTGTGTTCAATCGTAGGATAAGATCCACGTTGACCGTAGCCGTTGTAGCCATCAATACCCGCACCAATGACCAAATCGCCTTTATCCGATTGACTGACATAGCCGTGTACATGATTAGACATAACGACAGTATCGATGACGGGTTTGATCGGTTCAGAAACGAGGGCTTGTAGGGGGTGAGACTCTAACGGCATTTCGAAGCCCGCGCGTTTTGCCATGACGCCTGAATGTCCAGCGGTAACACAACCAACACGATCGGCTTTGATCACGCCATGGCGATCGGTTTTCACCCCAACTACCGTGCCATCTTCAATTTCAAAACCTAACACTTCCGTCTGTTGAATTAGATCAACCCCCATGCTGTCCGCACCCCGAGCAAAACCCCATGCGACCGCATCATGACGAGCGATACCAGCACGCGGCTGCCATGATGCTCCCATCACCGGATAACGGCGATTTTGTGAAATATCCATCGCAGGGACAATTTCTTTTACTTGCTTGGCATCCAACACTTCGCCATCAATGCCCTGCATACGGTTGGCGTTCACACGTCGTTCAATATCACGCATATCTTGTAAGGTATGACCTACGTTCAAACAGCCTCGCTGAGAGAACATCACGTTGTAGTTCAAATCTTGCGATAACCCTTCCCAAAGCTTTAAAGAGTGTTCAAAAAGATTGGCGGCCTCATCCCATAAGTAGTTTGAGCGTACAATCGTGGTATTACGCGCGGTGTTACCGCCCCCTAAATACCCTTTTTCAATCACTGCAACATTGGTGATACCGTGTTCTTTCGCAAGATAATAAGCCGTTGCTAAGCCGTGACCACCGCCGCCAACAATGATGACGTCGTACTTTTTCTTCGGCTGTGGATTTCTCCATAGACGCTGCCAGTTTTCGTGATAACCAAAGCTATGTTTTAACAGCCCAAATCCCGAATAACGTTCCATAATTGTTCTCCTAGTTTCCTTTCCGGGCTTAGCGGTACACAGGAAAATCTGCGCATAACGAGATGACCTGAGACTTCACTTGTTGGATTTTTTCTTCCAATAATTCATGGTTATCGAGGACATCAAGAATGTCAGCGATCCAACCGGCCAGCAGAGTGCACTGCTCTTCTTTAAATCCACGGGTCGTTATCACTGGGGAACCGATACGTAATCCAGAGGTGACAAACGGTGATTGAGGATCGTTAGGTACGGCATTTTTATTCACGGTAATGTTAGCGCGACCTAATGCGGCATCGGCGGCTTTACCGGTTAATCCTTGCTTAACTAAACTTAATAAGAACAAGTGGTTATCTGTACCATTGGAAACAATGTCATAGCCACGCGCAGCCAGTATTTCAGCCATAGTTTGCGCATTGATAATGACCTGCTGCTGATAAGCAACGAATTCTGGTTGCAGAGCTTCTGCAAAGGCGACCGCTTTTGCCGCTATCACATGCATTAAAGGCCCACCTTGCCCACCTGGGAATACGGCCGAATTTAATTTTTTCTCTAATTCAGGGTTTTCTAGAGCCAAAATTAGCCCACCCCGAGGTCCTCGCAGGGTTTTATGAGTTGTGGTTGTGACGACATCAGCCCATGGCACGGGATTGGGATAAAGTTTCGCGGCGACAAGCCCAGCCACATGCGCCATATCGACAAACAGATAAGCATCGACTTTATCCGCAATTTCTCGAAATTTAGCCCAATCGACTTTACGTGAATAAGCAGAGAACCCAGCCACAATCACTTTAGGCCGATGTTCTAACGCGAGCTGTTCAACTTGAGCGTAATCGATCTCGCCTGTATCAGGTGTGATTCCATATTGAACCGAGTTGTAGATTTTGCCGGAAAAACTCACTTTTGCTCCGTGAGTGAGGTGACCACCGTGATCTAAACTCATCCCTAAAATAGTGTCACCAGGTTGGCATAATGCGGCATAGACAGCAGAGTTCGCTTGTGAGCCGGAATGCGGTTGCACATTTGCATAGTCGGCACAAAAAAGACGGCATGCTCGCTCCATGGCTAATGTTTCAATTTGGTCGACATATTCGCACCCACCGTAGTAACGCTTCTCTGGATATCCTTCGGCATATTTATTAGTTAGCACGGAACCTTGAGCTTCCATAACCCGAGGACTTGCGTAGTTTTCTGACGCAATCAGCTCGATATGTTCCTCTTGACGCGTCGCCTCAAGTTGCATTGCCTGCCATATTGCGTCATCGAATCCCTCAATCGAATCGTCTTTTGTAAACATCTTATCTCTCCATGCCGACGTTGTTATTGCCGTCGTTTTCTCCCTTGGTGTAATTAAGATGTTATAGACAGAGCCATTCGGAGAACTGTTTATTAGCGTCTAGGGAAGGTCGATTTGCGACATAATGAAGTCACGATTCTCCAGAGCCTCAAGCGTTTACTCGAACGAGCATTTGTTTGATTTTACTTCCAGAACATACGATTTCACCGAAAAGCAAAAAACTGCCACCCCACAGCACAAAAATCGCGTATTAACTGGTCTACAGTCAGCTTGAGATAGCAGTTAGAGGGCGCTGCTATTCATGAACCATCACCTCTCTACCCCTCTGACATAAATTATTAAAAATCAAATAAATAAGGATAGAACAATGAAATCTGTCACCTCACTATTTCCGCTTAGTGCGGTCGCTGCAGCACTTGCCTTGGCATGTTCTCCAGCGGTTATAGCGGCTCACCATTCTGATCATGGACAGAAAGTGACTCCCGAAATGTTAGCCACCCAAATCGTCAAAAAAATGAGTATAACTCAACGGCTCACGATCCTAGTTGGCCCCGGTTACGGCTACGATGGCAACAATGCATTAAAAACGGTTGAAGGCACTGCTGGATACATTAATGGTCTTGCTGATGAAGATAATGGCATCAACCTTCCTGCCGCCGTGCTGTCTGATGGCCCAGCTGGGATTCGTATTGATCCTACTCGCGATGATGATTCCGGAACCTATTACGCAACCGCTTTCCCGGTTGGCACTTTACTCGCGTCTAGTTGGGATACCGCACTCGTTGAAAAAGTAGGTGAAGCGGTCGGAGAAGAAGCGCGTGCGTATGGCGTTGATTTTTGGCTAGCCCCAGGAATGAACATTCAGCGAAATCCACTTAACGGTCGAAATTTTGAATATTTTTCTGAAGACCCTCTGGTCGCTGGGAAAATAGCCGCGGCAGAAACGCTAGGGGTTCAATCGCAAGGGGTTGGCGTCACCATCAAGCACTTTGTGGCCAATAACTCTGAAACCAATCGAATGAACGTGGATAATATTATTTCACCTCGTGCGCTGCGTGAAATTTATTTACGTGGGTTTAAAGATACCGTTGAAACAGTACAACCTTGGGCGTTAATGACGTCCTATAATAAAGTAAATGGAACATATACATCTCAACATCATGATTTAATTACCGATATCCTGCGCAATGAATGGGGATTTAAAGGATTAGTGATGAGTGATTGGTATGCCGGTGACAGCGCGTTAGACCAAGAAAATGCGGGCAACGATCTGTTGCAACCAGGCGGCACTAATTCAGTCAGCGGTGAAGAGCAGTTGAGCGTCTTAGAAAAAGCCTACTCAGCAGGTACGCTCACTGAAAAAACCATTACTGAAAATGCGATTCATATCGTGACGCAAATGATCAAAACCCCTTCATTTATCCAAGAAACACCAAGTAATTCACCGGATTTAGATGCACACGCAACGCTTTCCAAACAGGCAGCAGAAGAAAGTATGGTGTTGTTGAAAAACGATGCTTCTACATTGCCTCTTTACAGTGGTCAAACCGTCGCATCATTTGGTATCGCTCAATACACGACCCGTAAAGGCGGAACAGGTAGTGGGGATGTGCACAGTGAACACACCATCAACATTGCAGATGGGTTAGCGGCAGAATTTACAGTGGATAGTACTTTAGAAGATCTCTATAGCACTTGGTATAGCGAAAATAGAACCGAGGATACAGACTCTCTGGGCATCAGTACGATTTATTACTGCGATGAACCAGAGTTCAGTGACGACCAAATTACTCGTGCAGCTAAAACCGACAGTGTTGCTGTTATTAGCCTATCGCGCTTGTCTGGCGAAGGTTCCGACCGCACCGATACTGAAGGTGACTACTTGCTTTCTAGCGATGAAACCGATCTTATTAGCCGAGTTTCTGAAGCATTCCATGCTCAAGGGAAAAAAGTGGTCGTGATTCTAAATGTACCGGGCGTGATAGATATTGAATCCTGGAAATCCGATGTCGATAGTATTCTCCTTGCTTACATGCCAGGCCAAGAAGCCGGCACCGCTATTGCCGAAATTCTCGCAGGTGTGACAAACCCGAGTGGGAAATTGGCACAAACCTTCCCTAAATCATATTCTGATGTACCATCAGCTGACTCCTTTGATGGTGTTGATACAGATGACGATGGCACAATAGATACTAACTATTATGATGATGGCATTATGGTTGGTTACCGGTATTACAGCAGCAATGATGTCGACGTTTCTTACCCATTTGGTTATGGCTTGTCCTACACCAACTTTAGCTATTCTCATCCACGAGTAGTGAATAACAACGTGTCGCAGAGCAAAGAAAATGGATCGGTCGAATTAAGTGTCACAATAACCAACACCGGTAATGTAGCAGGCAAAGAAATTGCCGAAGTTTATGTAGCAGCGCCCCAAAATGGCCTAACCAAACCTAACTATGAGCTAAAAGCTTTCAATAAAACGCATACATTGCAGCCGGGTCGTCGTCAAACCTTGGACTTTGTAATTCCTACCCGCTGGTTAGCCAGCTTTGACGCAGCAAACAACCAATGGATCGTCGCATCCGGTAGTTACAAGGCTTACATCAGCCCATCATCTGATATTTCTCAAATCACCCCGGTCACATTTAGAGTTAATCGTCCGATCGTGATACCAACCACTGCAAATGCCATGGCTCTGCCATCAGGAATAAGCGTGACCGCAACGGGAGGTGTCGTCACACCGTAATAATATATCATCCAATAACCTCAAAGACGCTGACTCAGCGAAAATGTCCTCACGGTTCGGGAACTCATCTTGAGGTTATTTGGATATAACTATGACTAAGCTCTCGTTTTCATTTTTTAATAACTATTTTGATTTTATCTTGAAGGAATTGCGGGCTTAGTCATAAATCCAAACGCCCTATTTGTTGTTCTCTTCAATTCGTTATAAATTTATTTAACAACAGGATAAACAATAATAAATAACGTTTACCAATAACAGGAGAACAGTGGTGGGAAGCTGTGCTAATTGGATCGCAATCGATATTTTAGATTATCTAAAACAACGAGGAGTTCGACCTGAAATTATACTGTTACATTCTGGAATAACGACCGACGAATTAGAATGTAATAATGGCAGACTTAACCAGCAACAGTATTGGGCATTTTTAACCTCTTTACTAAATTATAAATCCTTATTTTATGAATACTTAATTGAACAAAGGCATTCTCCTGAAACAATTCACTTTGTGTACCAACGTTATCCTGAGTTAATTGGCCTGTGTTTAAATAGCCCTGATGTCGCCACAGCCTTGCAAAACTTTGTTGAAAATCGTGTATTGATTGAAGATACTAATCGCCTAACACTACAATATTGTCAGAATTATTGGCAAATAGAATTAGATAATGAACAACCTGATAATATTCTAAGTTTAGGTGCAATAAGCAACTTTATTCTCATCTATAATTTATTAGGATTTTATTGCCAAATCCCACATGTAAAAATAAACATTAGTCACGTTCCTTCAAGTTATCAGCATCATTTTAATCAATTTTTTAACGATCAATGTGAATATAATCATCACACCCAATCAATGTTAGTTTATAAAGATTCATTAACCATAAAAAACTCGCAGTTTAATCATTCTTTATACCAACTACAAAAAATAGAAATTAAAAAGAAATGCTTTACCAATAAAGCCTCGGAGCCATGGGATAGTATTGTTGCCGAACTGGTGGAAAAGCTAATAGAGCAACCAGTACCAACCACTAATAGTCAGTTATTAGTAAAAGTATGCCGCCAATTAAATATTAGTCGATGGACACTCAACCAACGTTTACAACACAATCACACTCACTTTACCAAAGTGGTGCATCAGGTCAGAATTAAAAAGGCTTGTGATTTATTGATTAACACGAATCTACCGATGTTGGAAATAAGTCAGCGTTTAGGTCTATCTTCTCAAGCGGTATTTTCTCGGTTATTCAAATCGTCACTCAATTGTTCTCCTCTCGTATACCGTCGCTGCCATCAAGATAATTAATGATATAGGCATTCATTTCGTGATTAAACTTAACCTGCTCAATGATAGCGGTCTGAAGTCTGCGTATTGAGGGAATTGGGGAAACCAAAAACATAGAAATGGGGATCATTGTAGAGATGCTCCCCATTATCTAAAGAGTCTCATTATGCGCGATGTTTAGGCGTAACTAACTTTTTCAGCAAACGAATAAATTCATCGTGCTCTTCTTTCGTTAAACGCTCAAGGTAAACATCATCGACATTATTGGCTATCGGCGTTGCTTCATTGAGCAACTCTTCACCTTCGGGAGTTAAAAAAACAAACCGGCGACGTTTATCTGTCTCACTTTGCTCGCGACGAATTAAACCACGCTTTTCCATTCGTCCTAACATTTCGGCCAACGTCGCTTTTGTTGTGACAGAGGCATCCATCAATTCTACCTGCTCAATACCTGGTTGGTCTGAGACAGCTCGCATTACAGAATACTGTGGTTTCGTTAGACTAGGCATGCCACGCTGCCAACTTGCGGTATGTTCTTGAAACAACTTACGCATAAGGTGAAAAGCAACATGGTCTAATTTGGAATACATATTCTTTTACAACTCATCGATTATTGATAACTATCAACACTCTATCATAAGTTTCACAAAAGAGTGGTAGCCTAACTAGAAATGTGAGCGTGGACAGCAAAAAAGTTCGTGCACGATCTATTTTGTATTCGACCTATTGCATTTAATTGATAGATAGCATAACTTACCCTTAAAGTTCGTACACGAACATTAAGGGTATTCTATGAAACTTATAGTAGGAATAACCGGTGCTACTGGTGCACCGTTAGGAGTATCACTGTTGCAAGCGCTCAATGAGATTCCAGATGTAGAAACACATTTGGTTATGTCGCGCTGGGCAAAAACAACGATTGAATTAGAAACACACTACACAGCTCGAGAAGTCGCAGCGCTTGCCGATGTCACCTACAGTTCATCAGATCAAGCCGCGGCCATCTCCTCCGGTTCATTTAAAACTGACGGTATGATTATCATCCCTTGCAGCATGAAAACTCTCGCAGGAATTCGCGCTGGCTATGCCGATGGATTAGTGGGACGAGCCGCAGACGTGGTGCTAAAAGAGAATCGTAAACTCGTTCTTGTACCACGTGAAACCCCTTTGAGTACCATCCATTTAGAAAACATGCTCGCCCTCGCCGAAAAAGGCGTCACCATGATTCCTCCGATGCCTGCTTGGTATAACCATCCAGAAACCATCGATGATATTAAAAATCATATTGTTGCCCGCGTATTAGACCAATTTGATCTCGACTTTCCTAAAGCGAAACGCTGGCAAGGGCTCTCATAACGAATCGATTTATCACTTATTTAAGGAGTACATAATGGCGTACGATGATTTACGCAGTTTTCTGCAATCATTAGATGAACAGGGACAACTGCTACGAATCTCAGAACAAGTCAAAGCAGAACCTGATATTGCTGCCGCAGCCAATGCGACTGGGCGAATCGGTGAAGGCGCCCCCGCGATTTGGTTTGACAATATAGAAGGCTTTACCAACGCACGCGTCGCCATGAACACCATTGGATCTTGGGAAAACCATGCCATTTCAATGAACTTGGCACCGAACACGGCGGTTAAAGATCAAATCGCTGAGTTTATTCGCCGCTGGGATAATTTCCCTGTTGCTCCAGAGCGTCGCGATAATCCACCATGGGCTGAAAATACCGTTGATGGTGACGACATCAACCTATTCGATGTTCTGCCACTGTTTCGTTTAAACGATGGTGATGGCGGTTTCTATCTCGATAAAGCGTGTACCATTTCTCGCGATCCACTAGAGCCTGATAACTTCGACAAGCAAAACGTTGGCATTTATCGCCTTGAAGTCAAAGGTAAACGCAAACTGGGTTTACAACCGATTCCAATGCATGACATTGCGATTCATTTAAACAAGGCCGAAGAGCGCGGCGAAGATCTCCCTATTGCGATCACACTTGGTAACGAACCGATGATCACTTTAATGGGAGCCACACCATTGAAATACGATCAATCTGAATATGAAATGGCTGGTGCACTACGCGAAAAACCGTACCCAATTGCGACTGCCCCATTAACAGGGTTTGATGTTCCTTGGGGATCCGAAGTGATTTTGGAAGGGGTGATCGAAAGCCGCGTGCGTGAAATTGAAGGCCCATTTGGTGAGTTCACTGGGCACTATTCAGGCGGTCGCAATATGACAGTCGTGCGTATCGATAAAGTCTCTTATCGTACTAACCCTATTTATGAATCACTCTACCTCGGCATGCCTTGGACCGAAATTGATTACCTAATTGGGCCAGCAACCTGTGTGCCTCTCTACCAACAGCTGAAAGCAGAATTCCCTGAAGTACAAGCGGTTAACGCTATGTACACTCATGGGCTTCTTGCCATCATTTCTACTAAGAAACGTTTTGGTGGTTTCGCTCGCTCCGTTGGTTTACGAGCCATGACAACGCCCCACGGCTTAGGTTATGTGAAAATGGTGATCATGGTGGATGAGGATGTTGACCCATTCGATCTCAAACAAGTGATGTGGGCAATGTCTTCAAAAGTGAACCCTGCTGGCGATTTAGTACAACTACAAAATATGTCAGTACTAGAGCTAGACCCAGGCTCTTCACCTGCGGGGATCACCGATAAATTAATTATTGATGCCACCACTCCTGTTGCTCCAGACAATCGCGGTAACTACAGCCAACCAGTAAAAGATTTGCCTGAAACCAAAGAGTGGATCGGTAAATTACAAGCGATGATTGCTAAACAAAAACAGGAGAATAAATAATGATTTGTCCACGTTGCGGTGAAGACCATATTGAAATACTGGCAAAATCTCCCGTACCTGATGTGTGGGAAGTCTACCAATGCCAACACTGTTTATATACTTGGCGTTCCACTGAACCTGCTCGTCGTACCGACCCCGACTTATTCCCTGCAGAATTCAAAATGACCCAAGCAGACATCGATAACGCCCCCACTGTGCCATCGGTTCCACCGCTGTTGCCAGAGCACGAACGTTAATCTTTGCCCGCCAAGTTTGCCCTTGAGCTTGGAATAGTTCACTAAATTCATGATGAAAAAGGCAGCTCACGCTGCCTTTCTTCTTATAGATGGGCTTGCTCTTGAATCTTCTCTAATAATGGAGCGAAGCCGTTTTGCCCCATCCAATCATTAATCAAATTCTGCACACTATTACTGGTATTGGTTGCGCCAGAAATACTATCTATCGCATAGTCATCCAAAGACGCAGGATGTTTCGATATGACCTTAAACGCGGGCTTACCTTGTCGGTAAATCTGTTTACCGTGAAACTGTGCCAACCACGTTTGATCCGTCATGATATGCCCACCTAGTGAAGGCGTTTCGCCTTGCTGATAAAAAGCGATGTTATCAATGTGCCAATCATGGATGTCGAGGGCGATAAAACCTTTTAACTGGGATAAATACCCTTTGCCTTCGATAGGAAATACCACTTTATCGATGGCACCTTGCGGCTGTTTTACTAGGTAAATGAGGGCTTGGTCTGGTCGTTTGTTCATTCCTGCAAACAACTGACCATCGGCCATTGATGTGAGCGTTAATTGATGTGATTTCTGCCTCTGATGAAACGCCTCAATCGCTGCTTGATCTTCTGTTACCGACGCTTGTTTAAAATCCACCAGCACAGGCTGCAGATAAGTATGCATAATCTGCTTGGCACTAGCGTGGATTTGACCTAACCCCGCGACATCAAGCAAGGTTCGGCGTGGATCTTTATGCACGATTTTGCCACTGTCTTTGATATGTTGTGCCCCATCACTGCTAATGACCTGTTTTACCTCTTTGGGCGCAGAAGAATGACTATCATCAAAGCAGCCTGACAACAACAATACAAAGGGCACCAAGAGCGAACTTATTACGGTTTGATAGGGTTTCATCAGCCGCCTCCTTAACGTAAATGCATTGGTGCAACCCGGGCAATCACGGGAACTTCGCCTTGGTTGGTCATTAACGTCAGCGAAACCAGTTCGCCCTTTTTGAGTGGGTGCTTAAATCCCATTAACATCACATGCGCGGTATTGGGTGTCATGGCCAATTGTTGATGTGGGCCAATAATCAGATGTTTGACCATAAACATGACGCGTTTACCGCCTTCAAATTTGGTTTTATGCAACATGATCTGTTTGAACTCTTCACCGACTACCTTATTAATAATCAGAGGCTTATCTGACCGATTGTAAATCGTCATTTTTGAGCCAGTCGCATGTGCCCCCGCTTGCGGTAGAAAGATTTCTGCCTGACCGACTTCGATCTGATGAGCCGTTGGCGCAGCAAAAGACGCCATGGAAACAAGAGAGAAAAGCAGCACACTAATCTGCTTTAACCAAGAACAACAAGTCATGAATGATCCTTTTTATAAATTCTACTTAATTGAATCAGCAGGTTATTGAATAAGATTAACGTAGTGATCAAGGTCCATACCCGGTGAATATCCGATATGAATCTCTTTTAACACACCTTGTCTATCGATAAAGAAGGTGGTTGGGGTAGCGACCACTTGGTATTTTTCTTGGGTAATACCCAGTTGGTCTAAGCCTAGTGGTAACGAGACATTCAGCTTATCGGCAAACGCTTGCAAATCATCAGGATAGGGTTTAATACCCACCCCAATAAAGCGCATCTTATTGGGATGAGTGTCGGCGTAGTCTTGCCATGCTTTCATCATGACCAAACACGCACCACAAGTTGAAGACCAAAACTCGACCACCACTGGCTGGCCACGCAGTGATTCTAAGGTCATTTTCTGTTGGGCGTTATCCATGACCGCCAAATCCGGTGCGGGCGAACCAATCGCGAGCTTTTGCTCTTTACATCCGGTTAAAGCAACAACGGCTGCACACAGCACAGCCATTGTAAGATGCTTAATTCGCATGCATCACTTCCTCACCCATATATTTACCGTGCTGCAAACGAATAATACGGTCGGTATAACGCCCTAAATCTGGGTTATGGGTCACCATGATGATGGTACGGTTTTGCTTGTGCAAACGTTGGAAAATATCCAATACGATCTGTTCGTTCGCTTCATCAAGGTTACCCGTCGGTTCATCGGCAAACAGAATCGGACATTCATTCACGAGAGCACGCGCAATACAGACACGCTGCTGCTCACCACCTGAAAGCTGACTTGGTAAGTGATCGATACGATGCCCTAACCCGACATCTTCTAGCACTTTTTTCGCAGCTTCAATATCGGTGACACTATGGTAATGCTGCGCGAGCATCACGTTTTCCAACGCGGTTAGGTAGGGAATTAAGTGGAACTGCTGGAACAACAGGCCAATCTTTTCAGCGCGAAATGCGCGGCGACCATCTTCATCGAGACCCGCCGCATCTTGTCCATCGAGAATCACTTGGCCTTCCGTTGCGGTATCCAAACAACTCAAAATGTTCATTAGAGTGGTTTTCCCTGAACCGGACGCGCCCATGATCGCCACAAACTCCCCCTTACGAATGGAGATATTAATGTTGTCGAGCGCGTTTACTTGGTCAAAACGCTTACTTAGACCTTTGGTTTCAATCGCAAATTCAGACACATTATTCTCCTTTTAACACTTTCGCCGGATCGACTCGCATCGCCCGTAAAGTGGGAATGGTGGCAGCCACTAATGCCGCACAAATAGATAACACAGAGGTAATAACAAACACAGGCGCACGAAGATCAATGCTGGAACTAAATACCGTTTGACCCAGTATCTGCGCCAAAATATACCCAAGCCCCAAACCAATAATGATGGCAGCAACCGTCATCAATAGGGTTTCGGTTAAAATTTGTCGGGTGATTTCACGATGCGAGGCCCCTAGCGCTTTTTGCAGTGCAAACTCATGACGGCGCTCTGCAATCATCGCAGTTAGCGTGGTATTCACGCATAAAGTAGACAGTACCAAAATGACAAAGGCCACCACGCCCATCAAGAGCTTGATCTTATCCAACACCTTGCCTTCCGAGGCGGAGACTTTCAGGATCGGACGAATGGTCAAATCGGGGTATGCAGATTTTAGCGTTTTAGCAAATGCATTCACTTGGCCTTTATCATTATCGATACTGAACATCGCATAGTTCGCTTGATCGGGCTGATCCAGCCAAGATTGTAAGATCGACAAGTTCACAATCAGATAGTTATCTTCTTCTGCACCAGAATCGATAATCCCCTTGATGTTAAACGTATGGCGGTGCTGACCTTTGATAATGCTCACTTGCGAACCGACTTTCACTTCTAATTTTTTCGCCAGTGTCGCGCCTATCATGGCATTACGCTTATCAAACGACACGCCAATCCACTCACCTTTTACTTGCCAGTACGGAACGAGCTTTTTCAGTTGTGAAAAATCAACACCCATCGCCACGACTTTTTCGAGATCCGATTGCACCATGCCATACAAATAAGGGCTTGACGCAACAAGTTGCCCTTTCGGCACTTGACTTACCATAGTGCGATAGTCGTGGGTCGAGATAGTTGAACCACTGGTCCCCGGGCCCACATAAAAGTTCGCCCCGTAGTTACGCAGTTCGTGGCTCATCTTTTGGTTGATGTCGAAATAGACCCCCGCCATTGCAGTTACAATGGCAGCCCCCATCGTGAGCGCCGCTAATACGACTAACACACGCCGCATACGCAATTTAAGTGAACGCATCACCAATAAGGTTTTCATTGAACGATTATTTGCGGCCATACAACACCTCTATTGGGTAAAGTGCAGCAATACGACGAGATGGGAAGTACGTACCAAATACAGTCATCACGACCGAAATCACTAAAACAAGCGGTACGATAATCCAGTTGAACGAGACCGTAGAGCCAAATAAGGCGTATCCCATTACTTTCGATAGCCCCCACCCGGCAATACAACCGAGTGAACCACCGAGCAGACCACAAATGATTGATTCAGCATAAAACAGCAGATACACCTGCCAGTTATGGGCGCCAAGCGATTTCATCAAACCAATCTCTTTCGAACGTTGCAAAATCGCATTGGTCATCAATGACGCGATCCCCATTGAAGCGGCGATAAAGGCAGCCAACGTCACCATAAACAATAGGCTTTGAATTTTGTGAATAACAATGCCCTCAGACGCGGCCACTTGCCAAACCGGTCTTACTGACGCGTTATTCAGCGCTTTTTCTAACTGAAATGAAATCGAAGAGACAAACGCGGTACAGAACCACAAGTCGTATTCATCAGAATCAAGCGACTCTAAGTTATCACGCGCTTTTTTCGATAGCGCATTTTCCGGCACAGTCAGTGCCGACACCTTGATGCTTTCTACTCGGCCTTGCAAACCAAGTAACTGCTGGCTGATATGCAGTGGCAATACCAACGCCTCTTCTTCCGCGCTACCATCACTTAAAATACCAGTAATCGTCACGGTTTGTGGCTGACCTTGATTGGTTAAAGTAACCGTATCACCAACTTGCCAACCTTGGCTTTTAGCCAGAGATTGACCAGCTAGCGCCTGCTTCTGATCATCATTTGGCCATTGCCCTGTCACCTTCCAATAACGGGAAATGATTTTGTTACCGGTATGGTAATCGGGCTCATCAGGTACAGCGAGACGTTGATCAAAAAAGGTACCGACTATGGCAACTTTCTGCTGACCATTGGCTATTGCTTTACCACGCACAAACGGCGCAAAACCAATAATATTGTTACGCCAAAAGATGTTTTTTATATTGGGCAATTCCGATTCTAATAACAGATCATCTTTGTCCATGGTGCTTAAGGCGTTTTTTAACGCATACGGCAACTGAACTTGCCCTTCCGGTGTGATTTCAATATTGGCCCCATAGCTTTTCATCTCCACCGACATCTTATCGCCAATGGTAATGGAGATAGCGAGCAGCGCTGAAATCAGACCGGCGGCTAAAAAAATGGTCGTGGTTGCCAATACTTTACGACCACTATCATGCCGCCAAGACTGACGGAGCATTGTCCATAACATTATTCATTCCCTCCTAACGCAGAACTATTTTCTACGTATTGCCAAGGGTTATCGCGGAACGCTTCGTAAGAAGCCTCTTCAGTAAAGAAGTAGGTTTTACCGCCAAAGGCATAACTGTATGGCGCATCTAAATTGGTTAACGATTTCCCATTAACGGGATCTTTCACGGTGATTTTTACCACGTCGCTGAAATACTGCAGCCCAGATTCAAGCTGTTTCTTACTGATCACAATTTCGTTATTTTTCAGTGCCCATTGCTTAATTGGAATCGGGTTACAACCGCCGGGATTGCCAATAGATGGAATGAAGATATGCACGCCACAGGCCAAACAAATCACTTGGTCGCCATCTTGAATGTAACCGGCATCGCCACACAGCATGCAAGCATCAAAGACCACACCAAATTTCATTTCACCGGGATAGCGGTCAATAATAAAGAAGCGCACTACCTTGCCATCACTTGCAATCCATTGATAACGATGCAGTTTTCCATCTTTGATTTCATCAGTGATAGGCACATGTACCGCACCATCATCCGCTAATTGAATGCTCTTAGCGGGCGAACGAGTCGGTGGCTGAGAGGCAACCGCATCCCAATACAACAAGCTGGCAAACACTAAGACCAAACTGACCATAAAGCTACGTAATCTGCGTTGCTTAATATTTAATAACGCTTGCGTTTTACGCCGTTCAATCGGCTGAGACTGTGCCTTCACTGACGCTTTTAGCGGTTTAATCTCTTTAATGAACATCATCACTAACGGAATCAAACACATTAGCAACACGCCATAAGCATATAACCAATAAAAGTTAGTGACTTTCGATACGTAACTGAGCAATCCTTGATATAAATCGAGAATTTGTAGTTTCATTGCGGCGAGGAGCACCTCACCGGATAACGGTAAAATAGCCAGTAGGATTAAGACGAAAAAGAACAAACGCTTGGTGGTACGGCTGTGTAACTCAAACACTTTTGAGCAGAACAGATGGACAGCCCCAACCAAGATAAATCCACCGATCAAAGCAGAGATATTTAAAATCAGTTCCGTATTAATCACACTGGTTGCGCTTATCATGTCTAACTTCGCCACTTTTGCCCACATAAATGCAGCCAAAACCACCAACGCGCCTTGCCATAATAATAACCATTGGCGTGGCGTCGTCACGAACAGACCGTAAATCAAGAGCAGGACACACACCGCAATATAGATAATACCAATGGTTAAAATATACACTTGGCTATAAGGAAGAAAGGCGTATGTGAGGCTACCAATGATGGTGGGGAGTAAAAACCACCAAAAACGTTGTTTATAGAAAGGCTGTGTTGCGCCGGACCAAAGCACACCGAAAAGGACCGCTGGCAACAAGAAGTAAGACAGGACTTGGGAAAGATAAAAGCTCATATTGCCCACATTCTAATTGTTATGATGAGGCGGCTTGGCCAAGCCGCCTCTATTGGGTTACGTATTCAACGCACCCTAATTTCATCCATAGCGCTGGCTTATTTCAGACCAACGTATTTGAACTTGTAAGTCACATCAAAAGGTTTGTACCAACGGCCAACACCTGTTGCTTTGTCAGTATGACGTAGCAGGCCGCCTTTAGAAGGTGGATCGATGTGGAAAGAAAGTTCGTAGTTACCCACACCTAGCATTTTAACGTTTGAACCGTAGTGAGGACCATCAGACGCGATCATCGGCATGAAAGTGCCTTGTTGAGTTTTGCCTGTGTCTAGGTTTTTCATTTTGTAGCTAATGGTTAGGTAAGGGATCCATTCACCAGCAGCAAAACCGTTTTTGTTGCCTTTTAGCGCGTGGATGTCGGCTTCTAGGTGAACGTCTGCTTTAGACGCAGCCATCATCATACCTTGAGGTTCCATTGTTACCGGCTCTAGGTAAACCGCTGCCAATTCCATACCGTTCATTTCAACGGTGTCACCTGCTGGATGTTCACCAGCCACTGCTGTCGTACCAAACATCATGGCTGCGATCGCTGCAGGGATGAGTAGTTTGTTAGTCATTATCGTTATTTCCTTGAATAGTAAGCCAAATGAAAATTAATGTATTACGCTGATTGCTGTACCGACGTTGCATGTTTTCCCTGACGTCGAATCACCATTAAGGCGAATAATGCTGCGATGATCAGCACCACTTGCGGAATTAATGTTTCGACGTAAGGGTAAATCCCCAACAATCCGATTTGCGGTACAGAATCCATCAGTGTTGGGTTAAAGAGTTTGGCTTCAATCAGTTCTAATACCCCTTTGCCAGCAAAGACAAAGGCCATCAGATACATGAATCCACCGGTAAACATAAAGAAAGGTTTGAGTGGTAATTTCACCACGCTGTAACGCATCACAAAGAAGATGATGGTCAGAATAACTATCCCTACAGCTAGGCCGCCAAAGATGCCACTTAACGAACTCGCAGAACCATCGGCACCCAATGCGTAGTAGAATAAAACCGTCTCAGCCCCCTCACGGTATACCGCCAAGAAACTCGCAAACCATAGCCCTGCAATAGAACCAGCTGTCAATGAACGAGACAGTTTGCTCTCAAGATATTTTTTCCACTGCGTGGCTTCAACTTTGGAAAGCAGCCAATAGCTCATCATAAAGAGCACCACCACTGCCACCAGCATGGTGATACCTTCAAGCATTTCTCGACTTGCCCCCGCATTGGTGAACAACCATTGGAATAAGGCAGCAGTAATCACACTGCAAATTAAGCCCACAATGACGGAGTTTTTAATGATGTGCAGCTTATCGCTATGGTCATTTTTAACCAGATACGCAGTAATCGCAGCAACGATAAGGAGTGCTTCAAGCCCTTCACGCAAAATGATGGTTAAACTTGCAATGAAGATCGCCCAGAAACCTTGGCTACCTTCGCCTAGCATATCAGCACCTTTATCTAGTGCTTTGCTTAGAGCTTGTTGTTGACCTTGGATATCACCCAGAGATGATCCCGCTTTCATCATACTGACGATACGGGTGAAGTAACCTTCTAGCTCAGATTTAAATGCGGTATCTCGCGCACCAATGGCATTTTCCATCCCCGTGGCTTCAAAGCGATCGAAGTAAGCATCCTGCACCGCCATCATCGCGTCAGTCACCTTGCCATCTTGGTAAGTGTTAATCGCCTGTGTAATCGCCGCATCAATACCCGTAATCACTGCTTGCCAATCTTGTTTTGGCACACTGTCACTGGCTTGCTCTGCTTGTTTTTGCGAATCACGTGTTGCTGGCAATCCTGGTAGATCGTCTTTTAAATCTTGAGTTAAGTTAGCCACGTCGTAACCAAACGCCACTAAATTTTGCATGTTAAATGGCTGTTTAGTCAGCTCAATCATATGCTTGAATCGTTCGTTATAGTCTGCCGCTTTACTGCCTGAGCGGTTCAAACGAATCGCCGTTTCTAAATCGGAATTCTTGTAAGCATCAAATTGCGCTTGGCGAACCAGCTCAGCAGCTTTATCACGTTTTGCTTGTTGCTCTTGTTCTGTGCCTTGGGTTGAGGTGCGATAACTCGCTAACCCCTGGTTGACCATGCGTTCAATAGTAAGAACTTGTTCACGCCAATAAGGCAAAATGCTTGCTTGATGAACATCTTGAGTTTCAGCCACTAATTGAGTGCCGGACTCTAAAATATCGGGAACGGAAGCGACTTGCGTTTTTAACCAGTCAATTTCTCGAGTCACTTGTTGTTTAGGTGCATGCGCAGCAATTAATTTGCGGATTTCACCAAATTTAGCTTCGAGTTGATAAGCGTATTTCTGTGAATAGTTAATCCGGATTGGGCCTTCCATGCCTTCAAAAATTTCGAAATAAGCCATCTGCACGGTGGTTTTGGCTTTATCGGCATCACCAGCTTGGTAAAGCTGTAGGGTTTTATCAAGACGAGTATTAATTTCATCGGCAGCCGCTTGATAATCGATCACAGCTGCGGACGCAGAAAACGTGATTATTAATGTCGTCAAAAGAGTAAAAAGCCGAGCCAGCTTTAACATGATGCGAAGTCCTTAGATACCATAAACATGCAAATGCTATCGCAAATTATTATCATTCACAATCGAAAAGATTTGTTACAAATCAAAAAAATGAGTAATTCATTTCAATTCACCCCATCACTTTGTTAATTGATAAATATATAAATTTATTGTTATTTAATGGTTTTTTTAAGATTAACGTCACAATTTATCGGATGATTTTACCAAACGTTATTTGTATAAATTTGTGATGGGTAAACGGATATTTTGCCTAAAAAGAACGCCCCATCACATCTCACAATGTGTATGGGGCGTGCGCTTAACAATTCGTGTAATCAGCGATGTTATCGCATCACTACTTTTGTTCACCAAATTTTAGGTTAGTTGGTTTTACTGCATATGGGCCATCACCAATTAATGCAAGAGCGATCAAACCAACGATCCAGAATGCAGGATATTCCCAACCGCCATTCGCATCAGTAAAGAAGAAACCAGCTGGGCCGTGAACCGTTACAATCGCGCCTAATAGAACCGGAATCATTACCACTGCACTAATGCGAGTGTAGAAACCAGTGATCAATGCGATAGCACCTAGTAGTTCCCAAAGCATAGTCACGTAGGCTAACCAGCCTGGAAGTGACAAAGATTGGAAAAATTGTGCAGTACCAGCAGGTGTGAAGACAAAATATTTCAAGCCAAGATGTGCCAAAAATAAAATGCCAAGAGTGATGCGTAAAAGTAGTGCGGCATAAGGTGTTGTTTTGTTGTCAGTCATGATTCGTATCTCCCGTAAGTTGATGGAAAATACTTTACCTTACTTCCCGTTTAATGATTATCCGGATAAATCGGGTAACATTACTTCTGAAATGGAAGAAATAGTACCCGTAATAAATGCAATGGATTTATAAAACCAATCATTCTTGCCATAACAATAAGCTATGTTATTGAATTTTTGATTATTTATCACTTAAAGATCACGGTTGAATTAGACGGATTATTGCCTCTTGCAACCATGTCCCATTCAATCGAACAATCTCCCTTCATATGAATTTAGTTTTATATTTGAACCGAAATAACACAATGAATAAAGTGGACGACCCAACTTCAGTCATTCACGGCCTTAAACACTTGGGTTAGCCAATCGATGAATTCACTCAATCGCCTTGGCTGCTGATGTCTTGATTCATACAAGACCGACATCGACATCGATTCACAACGATACTCAGGAAGCACCTCAATCAGATCGCCATTACGTAACTGTTGTTCAACACCACATTTAGGTAACTGAATAATCCCTAACCCATTAAGGCAAGCAGCAAGATAAGCATCCGTAGTGCGAACCGAGATTAAGCTGGGTACATCAACGTAATGACTTTCTTGATGGGCATAATATTCAAACCCATTGGGTTGTTGATAACTGTCTGCCGCATAATCAACCACATAGTGACTGGCAAGATCATCAAGTGTGCGGGGAACACCAAATTGTTGCGCGTAAGTCGGACTAATACAGTTGATCATTTCCATCTTACCTAACGCTCTTGCAACTAAATTACTGTCCTGCAATTTTCCCCCACGAATCACGCAATCAACTCGCTCCTTAATGGGATCAATTCGATAATCTGCCCCAAGAATCTCAATATGAGTATTGGGATAACGTGCAAACCAATCTGGTAAATTGGGCGCAATTAAAGTAGAAAAAAACCGGCTTGGCATGTCGACTCGTATGGTGCCAGAAAGAGTAAAACTTTCACTCTGAAATTGGTCTTCTAATCCTTCCAATTCATCAAGTAATCGCTGACTCTGAATGAGATAGCGTTCTCCTGATTCAGTTAAAGTGACTTGACGAGTACTACGATACAGGAGTCGCGTATGAAGATGTTCCTCTAAGCGACTGATCGATGATGAAATAGCAGACTTTGGCACATTCATCTGTTCTGCTGCACGAGTGAAACTTCCGGTATTTGCCACGGCAATAAACCGTTTCATCGTTTCGATCTTATCCATGATGTCACTCATATTGTTCATTTAATACGAACAGTCTTATCTGATTAGTCTTATTTTTCAAGTTAAGTACTTTGGTTAAAGTCACTCGTGTACCCGAGCTAAAGAGTCTCTAATTAAAAGGAAAGTACGATGAATAAGATTGCACTTATTACTGGCGGTAGCCGCGGATTAGGCAAAAGCACGGCGCTTCATTTAGCAAAGCATCATATAGGGATCATTGTGACTTATCATAGTGACAAGCAAGCAGCCCAAGAAGTAATCACAGAAATTGAGCAGTTAGGAGGCAAAGCCTTCGCCCTGCAGTGTGATATTCGAGACGTGGCTAAATTTGCCGAGTTCTCTCGCCAGTTGAAACTCATTTTAGGTGAACACTTCGAACGTCAATCATTTGATTATCTTGTTAATAATGCCGGAACTGGCCTACATCAAATGATGGAAACAACCACGGTTTCTGACCTAGATGATATGCTCAATATTCATGTCAAAGGCCCCTTTTTCTTTACCCAAACGTTATTGCCATTGATTAACAACGGTGGCCATATCGTTAACATCTCATCTGGTCTTGCCCGCTTTACCTTCCCAGGTTCCGGGGCCTACGCAATGGCAAAAGGCGCGGTTGAAGTCATGACTCGCTACATGGCAAAAGAGTTTGCTAACCAAGGCATAAGAGTCAATACGCTCGCTCCCGGAGCGATTGCGACAGATTTTCGCGGGGGAGCAATAAGAGACAGTCAACAAGCCCAAGCGATGGTTGCCTCAGTCACCGCTTTAGGCCGTGTTGGCGAAGCGGACGATATAGGTAAAGCGATATCGGCTTTACTCAGTGATGGATTGGACTGGGTTACGGGTCAACGAATAGAAGTGTCTGGTGGCATGATGCTATAGCATCAAAATCCTGGGGATGACCTCATTGCGTTTAAGGTGAGATACATTCTCACTTTAAACAAAACTATCGATGCTAACTGACTTCGTGCTTACCATTACCTCAATGAGCAGGTAACGACTTACGGCAACAATGTGATTAGATTCATGTTAGCTGAGTGGCGCTTCATGAAGCGGCAATCTATATTTTTATGAAGATAATTGACCAAATATACGATTAAGCCGACAGTATGCAAAACCCATTATTTGCTAAAAAAGCGTCATCTCAACCGAAAGATCCGGTGAAAGATGAGAAGGTAGAAGAAACACTTCCGCCATGGAAAGTAGCGCTCATTGATGATGAAGATGATGTTATTTCTGTTTCCGAGATGGTGCTAAAACGCGTCCTCGTTGATAGCCGCCCATTAGTTTTTCTCAAAGCGCATAATGCTGAAGAGGCAAAAATGCTATTTGAGGAACATTCAGATATCGCGCTTGCCTTAGTTGATGTGGTCATGGAAGATGACCATGCAGGCCTTGATTTAGTTAAGTGGATTCGTGAAAGCAATAAAAATACTACGACTCGTTTAGTTCTACGTACCGGACAGCCGGGCGAAGCCCCCGAAGAAGATGTCATTCGTGACTACGATATTAACGACTACAAAAATAAAACCGAACTCAATTCAACTCGTTTAAAAACAACGATTTACTCTGCAATTCGTTCCTATCGCGATATTCGAGAAGTAGAACAAGGAAGCAAAGGACTTGAAGATGTTGTCAGTGCCACCACTCGGGTTTTGCAAGCATCCAATAGCGAAGCTTATTGCATTCAAGCTCGCCAAGAAGTGCAAGATCTCATCGGACAGAACAGTGTTTGCTTTTATCTTCAATACCAATCGATCAATGCGTTAGGTAACCGAGAAAAAATCCAACTTTCTTTGGTGGATAACGAATATCAAATCAATACGGATATCGATACCAATATTTTTTCTAACGCGATCATACAGCCAGTTAATCATTCGTTATTAACCAAAGAGAACGTATGTGAGGCCACCCAATTCTGTAGTTTTACTCGCCTTTCAGACCATAGTGAGAGTGCCGTTTTGGTCACGTTTAATACGCCAATATCACAACTCGTTCAACGTCTGTTAAACGTAATGTTAACTAAGATATCTATTATTTTTGAAAACCTAACTCGCCGTGAAGATATTGAACGCACTCAACAAGAATTGATGTACATTTTGGGTGATGCGATTGAGATGCGCAGCAAAGAAACTGGCGCTCACGTCCGACGCGTTTCATTAATCTGCGAACTGTTGGCTCAGCGTTTAGGTCTAGATGAGTCATTTATTCAACTTATTAAGCACGCAACACCGATGCATGATATAGGGAAAATAGCGATTCCTGAGCGCATTTTGCATAAACCCGGTAAGTTGGATGAACAAGAATGGGAAATCATGAAAACCCATGCTCAAGTTGGTTTCGACTTATTGTGTAACTCAAGACGTGCGCTGCCACAAATTGGCGCTCGAATCGCGCTATATCACCATGAAAAATGGGACGGTTCAGGCTACCCTTCTGGCTTAAAAGGAGAAAATATTCCAATAGAAGGCCGCTTAATGGCCATTGCGGATGTGATTGATGCCCTAGCGGCCAAACGTTCCTACAAAGAGCCATGGCCAGCAGACAAAATTCTTGCGTTGTTAAAAGAAGAACGCGGCCGCCATTTCGATCCAGATATTTGTGATTTAGCGATAGAGGACTTCGATAAGATCATGGCGCTACGGGATATTTATCCCGATTAACACCCGAGTGTTGGGATGCCGTCAACGAGGCTATACGAATCAGGAATAGCCTCATTAATTTCAATCAGCGGTTAAAGCCTTTCTTTAACGTCAAAAACGATAATAAATTCTACCCCTTTTCCCTCTTCACTACGGCACTCAATCGAGCCATTCAATGCATTAGTGACAATGTTATAAGTGACATTTAGGCCAAGCCCAGTACCACCTTCTCCTCGACTAGTGGTAAAGAAAGGATCGAATATTTTTGGTAGATTCTCCGCGCTAATTCCTTTGCCATCGTCTTGGTAATTCAACATAAATGAAGTATGACTATGTTCACTGACGGTGATATGAATATTGCCTGATTTTCTAATACTAAAGCCATGATTAATCGAATTAACAATTAAGTTGGTTAGCACCTGCGAAATGAGACCGGGGTTAGTGACAACATCATAATCATCACGACACTCAATAGTAATCTCGGTATTAGCTTTACGTACCACGGATCCCAAACTAAAAGCGACTTCCTCGACATACTCTTTCAAATTAATGGCACGATCTTCTTCACTCGTCTGATCGACCGCTATTTGTTTAAAGTTACGTACAAGATGGGCTGTCCGATCTAAGTTTTTATTAACAATAGTCGCCAGTTCATTGGCGCTCTTGAGGTATTCTTCAAATAAGGCTTCGTCTAGTTCACCATTTTGATAGCGTTTTCTCACTGCCGCAGTTTCTTCAAGAAATTGGGAAATGCCCATTAAACCGACCCCCACAGGCGTATTGATTTCATGGGCAACTCCGGCAACTAAAGAGCCCAAACTGGCCATTTTTTCCGATTCAACCAGCTTAGCTTGCGTCTCTTTTAAGTTTTCAACAATTAATTCAAGGTTGCGGTTAGTTTCGTCCAGCTCAGAGTTACGTTCGTAAAGTTGAAACTCCAGCTCTTTTTTCTCAGAAATATCTCGAATTACCGCATAAATAGCGTCGACATCATGTAATTTAACCTGAGTAATGATCACCTCAGTCCAAAAGTCCGTACCATCAACTTTACTGTGCACCCACTCAAAGCGAACACTGCGCCCTTTTTCCAACGCATCGTAGATAATCTCTCGTGCTGCCTGTTGCGAAGACCGTCCATCGGCTTGAAACTCTGGCGAAATATCTTTGGGGTGAATACCTATCACCTGATCTTTACTTTCAAAACCAAACATGCGGAGAAATGCTTTATTACAATCAACATATTGCTTGCCATCAAAAATACTCAAACCATCCATGGATTCATCAAACAGAGTTTTAAATACTTCTCTCTGTTCTGCTAACTTTATTTCAAGATCTTTCTTCTCTGTTATATCTCGCCAGTTGGCATGAACCACCACTTCATCATTAAGTATCATTTTGGTAATGATAACTTCACACCAAAATGGATCACCATTGAATTTTTTGTGGTTCCATTCAAAACGTACACTGCCTTCTTCGAAACATTTATTGATGTATTCCATTCCTTTTTCTTGAGAAGAGCGTCCATCAAATTGATATTCAGGCGAGAAATCAAATGGTGTGCGGCCAATAAACTGATCTCTTCTTTCCACGCCGACCAAATCTAACATGGACTGATTACAGTCCACGAAAACACCATCTTTAAAAATCGCCAGACCATCTTTGGAATCACGAAAAACTGTTTCAAAACCATTAATTTGCAGATTCATTTCTTTCATTTCCAATAGAATCCCCTCAGTAAGCAATCACTACTTTTCTATCACTGAAACTAGCAAAGAACAGGGATAATGCCACTTCGAATAAATATATTCGTAAACTTAACCACTGAGTGATATTGAAACGGAATCAGAAATGAATGTTTTTGACGGTGATTACACCAAGTTAGCGACATCTACGATTGAATCATCATAAGATACAGGAGTTAATGGTTTTAGCACGGTAGGAATGAGATTAACTGAGACAAGCAGTTATAGTGGTGGTGGCGGCGGCAACCTTAGTATTCGTTTATTAGGGGTATTATTTTTATGTCTATTTAGACACAAGCGCCGTAAAACAGCTTGATATAGCCAATGAACAGCCCCCAATTGGAGGCTGTTACTTTAATTGATGGTAACTACCAGCGGAATATCTGGATAGATTTATTCAAGGTTTCTGCAATCTTAGTTAAACCTTGCGCTTTTTCATGGTTATTTTCCGTAATGTCTACCGTAGAACGTGCCAATTCATTGATCTCTTCTACGCTTGCGCTAATTTCTGAGGAGACATGACTTTGCTCTTCTACAGCGGCTGCAATTTGCGTATTCATCTCTTGGATCAATCCGACGGATTGTTGAATTTCGTGCAGCGCTTGATTGGCTAATTCTGACTTATCCGACGTTAATTTCGCATCGCTCATATTGTCGCGCATCATTTCAACCGATTGAGTTGCTTCACTTTGCAAACGAACGATTGTCTCATTAATGATGGTGGTACTCTCTTTCGTTTTGTTGGCTAAGTGGCGAACTTCATCAGCAACCACAGCAAAGCCACGTCCATGCTCGCCTGCGCGCGCAGCTTCAATAGCAGCATTTAATGCGAGTAAGTTGGTTTGTTCAGAAAGTCCATCAATCACATCGAGAATTTGTCCGATGCTCTGGGTCTCTTTCTCAAGCTGGATATTCACATTAACCACAGCTTCAATACGATCCACTAACGTCATGATGCTACGGTTCATCTCTTGAACCACTATGATACCTTGGTCTGAATGCTCGTTGGCACCTTTCGCTGCATCTGATGCTTTCAGTGCATTTCGCGCGACTTCATCAATGGACGCCGACATTTCGTTCAATGCTGTTGCAGCTTGTTCAAGCTGTACCATTTGCGATTCTGAGCTTGATTTCACTTTCGATGAAATATCAGTCATTTCGCCAGAGGCGACTTTCAGCGCTTTTGAAGAGCTCGTGATCTGCATGATGGTCTCTTTCATGTTGGACATCATGCGTAACATCGCGCCCAAAATACCGGTTTCGTTACCCGTGCCAGTGCCAGCCTGAGTCAGATCGCCTTCAGCAACATGTTTAACCATTCCTTCGATTTCAGTCGGCTCACCGCCAATTGGTCGATACATTAGGCGTGTAATTGAAATATAAGTGAGGATGAGTGCAATGATTAACGCAACAGCACCCCACAGAATACTCAGGTTCAAGTTAGAGCGGGATGCAGCAACGATATTATCTTGGCTTTCCCAACTCCATACTGTCCAGCCCAACTCATCGGAAATCGAACTTTCGACAAAGTACTGCTTGCCATTACTTTTATATTTATGGCCAACACCTTCTTTACCTTTATATTTTTCATATGAAGGCATTAAATCAAATATATTTTTACCTACATCATCGGAGTCATGAGCTGACAAAATGTAGCCATCGGCACGGTTTAAGTATATTTGACCTTTCTCAGATAAGGTGCGAATAAACGATGATGTATCCCCAAGATCGATATTCAAACCAATAACACCCACCACACGGCCATTACGTTTAACCGGCTCAACTTGAGAAATAATCATTCTTCCTCTTGCTTCATACGGCTTAGTGGTAACGTGTTCTTCACCTTGCATCGCTCTTAAAAACCAATCACGGCGTAATTCTTTCGCATTAAAATCAGCTATTTTGCCTTCTTTACGATAACTTACCCCATCAGCTTGGGCGTAGAATGCCTCGGTGATTTGGTAATGATTTTCCATAAATTTGAGCTTTTCAGCTAACTGCTTAAGATTAATATTACCGCTATCATCAATATCAATAGAGTCAGATGCCATAATCAGCACATCAAAATTACGTAACAACCGCTGCTCCGCTGCGGATGCGATCAATTTGGCTTCTATTGAGAGTTTATCTTGGTAGTTCTTCTCTGAAGAACTACTAAAAGCGAAATATCCATTCCCCACTATGAACAAAATAACGAGAAAAAATAGACCACCTATTGATAATAGGATTTTATTTTTGGCACTCATGATTTTCCTTGAACGTGCTGACAATTAAGAGTGTTGCTACAATGGCTCTTCGCCCCAAGTTAACAACCTATATACATTTTCGTTACAAATTTAATAAAATTTACGCAAATGCTATTGTTATTCTTCTTAATTTATGCAACCAACAAATAACATTCAAGAAATTATTTATAAAAATCACATTATTTTAATAAAAATTTTTGACATAGTTTCCGGTAATGTAAAACCATCTTTGGTTACAACATATTCGACTAATAAATAAAAAATAACATTAACCAAACAATTAATAACAAAATAAATAAGAAACAATATATTATATTGACATGTATGTTATAAATGCATTCTTACTAGTGATTAATTCCTAATAATTGTGCGTAAGGCAAAAATAAATATAATCCCTAGCTTAAATATGGCTATTAGCTATTGTTAGACGAATTTCAGATTGCTTGCGCATTAAATACTTTTTATCGCTACTGAGTAAAAATTTGGTGATAACATCTTATTAACTTAATATTAGGCTAAATTAAGCTCATCTTGATAGGATATGTGATGGATAAAATGCCGCGGTATTTCAGCCACAAAGAAAAGGTTCCAGAACCACTATCCGATGTGTATTCACATTTCTATTTTGCAACTAACGATTCTGAACAGCCGGTTATAAACACTTTTGTGCCTCATTTTAAGGTAATGCTGATATTCAGTTTAGGCACACCAATATCGATTCATTTACAAGGCCAACCACCACTGGTCATTGAACACTATTTCATGTTGGGCCCAGTTAAAAAAACGTTTGAATATTGTATGCCACCAAAATCGAGCATCACGGTTATCAATTTCAATCACGATGGTTTTCATCGGTTATTTGGAACAGGCAGTGTCGATACAGATTTATTAGCCGTTGATAACAACTGCTTTTTAACCATGTGGCAAACACTTCAAACCCTACCCACTCTAGCCGATAGCACCCAATATCTACTGTCGGTCGGAGAGAAATACCTTTCTCACCAGAACGCATTAAACCTTGAAATAAACCCGACTCAAAAAGCCACAGACGTCATTAAACAGTTAGCGCAGCAACAGGGAAAAAATAGGCGGACGTTACAGATGCAATACAAAAAACGCTTAGGGTTTTCCGCTCAAGAGTTTGACCGCTATCAACGCTTTGTTAAAACTATTGAACTCATACAGCAGCATACTAGCGCTAACAACATTCCGGATTGGGCGGATGTGGTGTTTGAATGTGGCTATTATGACCAAAGCCACTTAATTCGTGATTTTCAGCACTTTCTGTCGATGACCCCTTCACAATACTTAGCAATACAGCAACAAATCTGTTTGGCTCAAAAGTAATTTCGTTTTCGTCCAATTCACCCAGCTATCGTCCCTGTAAAGTGGCATCATTCAAAACGCTGAGGAATTAGACCATGAAACACTTAATTATTTACGCTCACCCAAGTCAGCAAAGTTTAAATCATTCTATTAAACAATCATTGGTAAATGAATTATCGGTAAACCATGAAGTTAAAGTGCGAGATTTATATCAATTGGAGTTTAATCCGGTTTTAAGCGAGCAAGATCTTCAAGGTCAACGTAATGGCCAAGTGGATCCGCTGATTCAAACAGAGCAGCAGTGGATTACGTGGGCTGAGTGCATTACGTTTATCTACCCTACTTGGTGGGCTGGCATGCCCGCGATATTAAAAGGCTATATTGATCGCGTTTTTAGTTATGGTTTTGCTTATCGATATGTTCAAGGTGAACAACAAGGACTGTTAACGAATAAACAGGTGGTCATTATCAACACTCAAGGTAAATCTATGGCGGAATATGAAGAGTCTGGCATGGCGCAAGCTATCTCAATGACGATTGACCGTGGGATCATGGAGTACTGTGGATTAACGTTAAGTGATCACATTTATCTTGATCGTGCAGATCGTGCTGACGCAGAGCAACTACTACATTGGAATCTGGAAATATCAGAGCGATTTGGACTTAAATAGGCTATCTCCCTATTAATTCATACCACTACATCTTTAGTAGCACTTGTCGCTCATCCTGCACAGTCATATACTCTTCGCTCAAAATTGAGATGAAGAAGAACAATGACCACAGAATCCACCGTCGTTATCGGCCTGTACAATCCTAAAAATCCTACCAATGTTGGCGCAGTGATGCGTGCTGCCGGGTGTTACGAAGCAAATCAAGTTCGTTACAACGGCACTCGTTACAATCGAGCAATGAAGTTTCAAACCGACACCAAGAAAGCTCGTCAGCATATTGAATTAGTAGAGATGGAAGATTTAACAGCTGGATTAGCTGACGATGTGGCAATTGTCTGTGTTGAGCTTGCTGTAGGAGCAACCGCTCTGCCTAACTTTATTCATCCCCAAAAAGCTGTCTACCTTTTTGGCCCAGAAGATGGCTCCTTACCACAAGATGTGGTCGATAAAGCGAGTCACGTGGTTTATGTTCCGACTGTAGGGTGTATGAATTTAGCCGCAACAGTGAATGTTTTACTCTACGACCGATTAGCAAAAACACCACGTGATATTGATGATCATCAGCAAGTTGTGGCCAGTCGAGATAATAAAAATCGGCTTAAAGTAAAAACGGCTTAATCATCCGTTTTCTTTTGTCGGTTCCGTTTTTACGTATCATCTTACGCTACTATTGTGGTAGAAAAAAATCACAATAAGGACTTACGATGAAACGACTGATTTTGGTTACCTCACCACCAGCAAGTGGCAAAACGTATATTTCAAAACAATTGGCAAAAGCACTTAAACACGTCGTGTATTTAGATAAAGATACCCTGATCGTGCTTTCACACCAGATTTTTAAGGTAGCCAACCAAGAGGTGAATCGCAGCTCTGATTTTTTTGAAGAGCACATCCGTAATTATGAATACGACGCTACCCTCGCCCTTGCGATGGAAGCACTTGAATATGACGATATTGTCCTGATCAATGCCCCATTTACCCGCGAAATTCGTGACCAGAAATATATGGATGAACTGGAAACGCAAGTTGCGGAGAAAGGGGCTCGCTTAACGGTTGTTTGGGTTGAAACAGCAGTTGATGTCGTTAAACAACGTATGATTGAGCGTAATTCTCCACGGGATACCTGGAAGCTACAAAACTGGGATGAGTATATTCGAGATGTTAATTTCTCCATTCCTGACTATCTTGACGACCCCAATATCGTTGATGACTTGCTGGTATTTAAAAACTCCAGTGATGCAGAGTACCAGCAATCCATGCAGGAAATATTAGCGGTTTTAGAAACGAAGTAATCGAGTAAAAACTGAGAGCAAACCATATATTCCTAAATAACCTCAAGATGCAGAATTTCGCGCGAAGACATTCTCGCTGAAACAACATCTTTAGATGACTCGGGTATAAGTTGCTCTCGGCTTAATGTTAAGTTGAGTCAGTTTACTCAGTTAATTGCGTTATCACATCGGCAGCGGTATTACTAATGCCTTTCGGCATTGATTTCTCATGACGACTCAATCCCTTGCTAGTCACATAAGCTTGATGATGGATTTTATCGACTGCTAGCGTATTCGGGTGCAATCCAGGATGGAGCGTTTTTTCTAGTGCATAAGTATCGGTATTAAATACCTGCACAGTGCCACTACTTCTATTGGCAACTAACAAACGATTCGCGGTCGGATCAACATTCACATCTACAGGAAATTTATCTGTTTTGATCAAAGCTAAACGTTTATCCGATTTCAGATCAAACACACCGATGGTGTTATCTTTACTGTTAGCCACATACAACTGTTCTAGTTGACGATTGATCGCGATTGCCAACGGATTTTGCCCCGCACCAATGGTTTTCACGATACGATCCGTTTGGGTATCAATCACTGCAATTTTGTTGTCGCTATGTACAGTGACGTAGAGCAACCCGGTATCATGATCTAATGCCATTCCGGTTGGCACAGCACCAACACCTCGTATCGTTTTTTCAAGCTTGAATGTTGTGGCGTTCACTTTCCAAACGACTCCTTGCTTTGCCGCTCCAGTCACATAAATAGCATTGTTTGCTTCATCGAAAAATACCGCATGCACCATTGGTGGCCACTGATCACGAGGCGTACCTTTCGGTGCGCGGTGGCTTAACGTCAAATTGGCTAACACCTTACCTGTAGTGAGGTCAATTTTGGTCACAGACCCATTAAAGGTATTACCAGTGAACAACAAGTTATTCTGCTGATCTATCGCTAACCCAAGCGGTTTATCTTGCATAGAAATCACTGATTCAGGCTTTAAAGACCGACCAGAAAACACATGTATTTCACCTTTATCACCACCTGCAGCCGCCACATAAACACTATTGTCTTGGGTGCCATAAACGGTTTGATACACATTTTTACCCGCAGCCACTGGCGATTGACCATCAACCAAAGGCGTAGCATTAGCCGTTACCGAGACAGCTAAAAGCCCCATAACAGCAAGAGAAATCAATGAGCGCGCAGGATTTGTTTTTAACATGATAATTGTCCATTCATAGATGAAATTACGCTACAACATAACACAACAACAAATACGAATCATTATCATTATATTAATTTGACGTTAATTTTCAGGCTTGACCCTCCCCTTAGGGAAAGGTTTATGTTTTTGTTTAATCACTAGATAGGATAAAAATATGGACCGCCGACACTTTCTCAAAGGTGCAGCTGTATTTGGAGCAATCAATGCACTGCCTTTCTCAATACGTTACGCTGTTGCCTCTTCCTCTCAGCGCATTGAAATGCCCGTTCCAGGCATCTTGGAACCCGATGCCCAAGGCATCATCAAACTGACTGTACAGCAAGGAATTTCTCACTGGGATCACACTCGTAAAGGGCACACCTACGGATACAATGGCGCATTACTTGGCCCCACTTTAAAAGTAAAACGTGGCCAAACCGCGACCATTAAAGTAACGAATAAACTACCGGTGGCAACCACCACTCACTGGCATGGTCTGTTAGTCCCAGGGGCAAGCGATGGCGGACCACAACAGACGATTCAACCCGGTGATACATGGCAAACTCAATTCACCGTAGATCAACCCGCCGCGACTTGTTGGTACCACCCGCATACTCACGTCGTCACAGGACAACAGGTCGCAATGGGGCTCGGCGGGCTGTTTATTGTAGACGAACCTTCATCCTCTGCTCTTGCTCTTCCCAATCAATGGGGATTGGATGATATTCCGGTCGTCCTACAAGATAAAAGCCTCTCGGATAGCGGCGAAGTCGATTATAACTTGGATTTGATGCACGCTGCGGTAGGTTGGTTTGGTAACACTATGCTAACTAATGGTGTCGTCAATCCCTATAAAAAAGTCGCCAAAGGCTGGATTCGTCTGCGACTGTTAAATGGGTGTAATGCCCGCGTACTCAATATCACGACCTCAGATCAGCGGCCTTTGTATGTTGTGGGGAGTGATGGTGGACTGCTCGCTGAACCTCATGCAGTGAAACATTTACCCATAATGATGGGTGAGCGTTTTGAGGTGTTAATTGATGCTCGTGATGGGAAACCTTTTGATCTAATGAGCTTACCAACCGACCAGATTGCTATGACACTGCCTCCCTTTGATAAGCCACTATCCATACTTTCCCTCTCCCCAGAATTAGCTCCAACTAAAGGAAAACTCGTCGAAAAATTAGTGGTAATACCGAGTATTCCGGAGCTGGATAACATTCCAACCAGAGGGTTTGCCCTCACCCACCACGGGAAAGTTCACATGGCAGGTATGCAAGCGCTTTACGCAAAATATGGTAAAAAAGCCATGGGGTCAATGAGTGGCCATGTGAGCCATATGTCTTCAATGATGGGCAATATGCCAACCCCTACTCATGAAGAAGTATTCACGAGCAATTCCATTAACGGCATCCCATTCCCTATGGGAAAACCGGCGTTTAATGTCAAACAAGGTCAATATGAAATTTGGGAAGTCGGTGGCATGATGTTGCACCCATTCCATGTTCATGGCACACAATTTAGAATTTTATCGGAAAATGGCCGCCCACCAGAACCACACCGCCAAGGTTGGAAAGATACCGTTTTGGTCAACAGTTCAAGCAGTAAGGTATTGGTGAAATTCGATCACATTGCCGATAAGCAACACGCTTATATGGCCCATTGCCACCTTCTTGAACATGAAGATACCGGTATGATGACGTCATTCACCGTGAGTTAAAACTAAGGGCATATCAGGAGCGAAATTTCTCCACCAAAAAATCAATAAATGCCCGAGAAGAACGCGCTAAATGTTTAGATGGTGGATAGAGAGCATATAAGCCCAGTGCTGGGATTTCATACTCACTGAGTACAGAAATCAAATCGCCGTTGGCAATATCATCTTGTGCAACAAACGAGGGCAACTTAGTTATCCCAAGCCCTTGTTTGGCAGCGAGCTGGCAGGCCGATGCATTGGAAAAGCGTAGCCTCCCTGCCACTGGCCAGTATTCCACTTTTCCCTCAGCATTACGAAAGGTCCAGTGATTAGGATCGCGAAAGTTTGAATCGATCACGAGCTGATGGTCATTAAGTTCATGCCAGTGGGTTGGTGTGCCGAACTCCGCCAAATAAGCAGGGCTTGCTACCGTCCAAACATGAATGTCACACAGTTTGCGTGCAATAAGGCTACTGTCGTTTAAGTGACCGATTCTAAGCGCGAGATCGTACCCTTCATCGACAATATTCACTGCCCTATCTTCATATTTAACATCTAACTGAATTCGTGGAAATTGCTTTGCAAACTCCATAAGAACCGGAGTTAATAATGTTTCGCCAAATGTGACCGGTACTGAGATGCGTACTCGTCCCGCGGGATCATGGGCGGCATTGCGAATGGAGTCATCTAACGCATCAAAGTCATCTAAAATCGCTTTAATGCCTTCATAATAACCTCGGCCTACATCCGTTGCGACTAATGAGCGGGTACTCCGTTTTAACAGTTGCACACCTAACACTTGCTCAAGGCGAGAAATCAGTTTTGATGCCTGACCACTACTGGTTCCCATACGCTCTGCGGCTTTGGTAAAGCTACCTAACTCCATTACGGCGACAAACATACGGTCGCAATCAATCCGTTCCATTTCTCTACCCATTTAGTTTAATAAAAGCACGAACTACGATAATGCCATACTTTGCTAACCCTTTCATAAATCTCATTGTTTTTCGTCAATACTCATCGACATCACGGTGACTTTGCAGCAAGTGATACCGCATTAGTTATTGATTAATATTTCGCCACACTTTTTACACTAACAAAGCTATCAATATCTTCTAAACTCAATAAAACCCAAACCTGTATCATCATGGAGGAACGCCAATGATAGCAGTCCAACGCGACTACACATTGCAAGATGCAAAGCATTTTCATGCTCATATAGAAGTCAAAGTGTGTGGAACCATAGAAGTTGATATTAGCGAAACAGACGACCACTTTACGGCTGATCTTGATCATGTGGAATTTAAGCAGATGGGAGATAAAACTAAGGTGATTGTTATCACTGAAGAAGATCACAAAAAATGGCAGCTTATATTAGACCGTCGAGATGCTGCTCAATTGCATAATGACGTAGACAATGCCGTCGAGGAGTTCGAAATTCTGATGAACGACTTGTCTTGACTCAATATTAAGCTGTGAGAGTCACTCTCACAGCATTTACTTTCCGTCAGTACCGCCCAAGATCACTGTTACCGCTTAAGACAGTGTTTTATATTAAAACTCCCCATAAGACTTGCAAAAAATTAGCAGGATAATCTAAAAAAGCTATTGGAGTGAAGCCGCATAAGGCATCACACATAATTTGCCCATCAAACATTATCACTTTTTGTATATAGAGCATTCATTCGTGCTGATTTTTCTTAATTTCCTTACTCGTATTATGGATTCACAGAGTTACTGAAGCAGAACAGAAAGTTCAATTTAATCAGTAACGTGTATTCATATCTCAAAGAGAAGGTATCTCAATGTCTACCAAACAATGGACAACTAAGAGAGCAGAAAAGCTAGCGCGTGTTGAAGCGGTAGCGTCTTTGGCTGATGGGAAAGTACTGCCAACCGAAAAAATGGTTGACGCACTGGAACTGCTGATTAAGCCGAACGACCGAGTTGTTCTCGAAGGCAATAACCAAAAACAAGCAGACTTCCTTGCTCGCGTTCTAGAGCAGGTAAATCCGGATAAAATTAACAACCTTCATATGATCATGCCAAGTGTGAGCTTGCCATCACATATGAATATTTTCGAAAAAGGCATCGCCAGTAAATTAGACTTTGCGTTCGCAGGCCCACAAAGTGTTCGCGTAGCACAGATGCTTGAAGATGGTATTTTAGAAATCGGCGCGATTCACACTTATATTGAGCTTTATGCTCGTCTCTACGCTGACTTAATTCCTAATGTCGCTTTAGTATGTGGCTACAAAGCGGACCGCAAAGGTAACCTCTACACTGGTGCCTCTACTGAAGATACTCCTGGGTTGGTTGAAGCGCCTGCGTTTAAAGATGGCTTAATCATTGCGCAAGTTAATGAAATCGTGGACAACACTGACGACTTAGACCGCGTGGATATTCCCGGTGACTGGGTCGATTTCATTGTTCAAGCAGACCAGCCTTTCTACATCGAGCCGTTATTTACTCGCGACCCTCGCTTGATTAAAGATACTCACATCTTAATGGCAATGATGGCCATTAAAGGCATCTACGCTAAACACGGTGTGCAAACCTTAAACCACGGTATCGGTTTCAACACTGCGGCGATTGAATTACTCCTACCCACTTACGGTGAACAACTTGGCCTGAAAGGCAAAATCTGTAAGCACTGGACACTGAATCCACACCCAACACTTATCCCTGCCATTGAATCTGGCTGGGTAGAAACCGTGCACTCCTTCGGTGGTGAATTGGGTATGGAAGAATACGCTCGAGCTCGCTCTGATGTGTTCTTTACTGGCCCGGATGGTTCAATGCGTTCAAACCGCACTATGTGTCAATTAGCAGGTCAATATGCTGCTGACATGTTCATCGGTTCAACACTACAAATGGACCCAGAGGGCAACTCGTCAACCGTTACTCATGGTCGTCTAGCTGGTTTTGGCGGCGCGCCAAATATGGGCCATGACCCACGTGGTCGTCGTCATGCGACTGACGCATGGCTCAACATGATCACCGATGAAGAGAAACAAAAAGACGTGGTAAAAGGTCGTAAACTCGTGGTTCAAGCGGTTGAGACTTTCCAAGACGGTTCAAAATCGACATTCGTTGATCGCCTTGACGCCGTTGATGTAGCCAAAAAAGCGGGCATGCCTGTTGCTCCAATTATGATCTATGGCGACGACGTTACCCACCTATTAACAGAAGAAGGCATCGCTTATCTCTACATGGCAAAAGACCTTGATGAGCGCAAAGAGATGATTGCAGCGGTTGCAGGTGTCTCTGAATTTGGCCAGCGTGTCACTGCCGAGCGAGTCAAAGAGCTACGTGCAGCCGGTAAAGTCGCGACGCCAGAAGATCTTGGCATCAAACGCAGTGATGCTAATCGTTCACTACTTGCAGCGAAAAGTGTTGCCGACTTAGTGAAATGGTCGGACGGCCTATACCAACCACCAGCAAAATACCGTAGCTGGTGATCACGATGCAAAGTAGTCAGAGAAGTATCCCATTAAACCCAGTGTGCGATCTCATTGGTGAGCTGGCAAAGCAAGCACTCATTGCTGAAGTCACGCTGACACCAAAGCCAGGATTGGTCGATGCCGGAAATACTGGCTCTCATACCGACCTGACATTAGACCTGATGGTGCGCTCTGCAATGTGTTTGGCTCCCTATTTTTCACAAATGGCGCAAGCCGCTAACCAACAACCAGTATCGGTTTGGTTACGTGAAAAAATTGGTGCATTAGGTCGTGAAGCCGAAGTGGCAATGATGACAGAAACCGGCGGTATCAACACTCACCGCGGCGCAATTTGGGCTTTGGGTCTACTCAGTACCTCAGCGCAAGTATCGTCATCTCATCCACTGACTGCTGAAGGTCTATGTGAGATTGCTGGCGACATTGCCCGTCTAGAGGATCGGCATGTGCCGAATACATTCAGTAAGGGCAAATGTGCCATCAATCACTATCAGGTGAATGGGGCGAAACAACAAGCTCAGTTAGGCTTTCCTGCCATTACTGATCATGCTCTGCCTACTTTGCGTCTCAGTCGTTTACTTGGCCATTCAGAAACAGAGGCGCGCCTTAATGCCTTGTTGGCGCTTACCGCCCATTTGACTGACACCTGTGTGTTGAGCCGGGCGGGATTAGAAGGACAACAGCTTCTACAAAGCCGCAGTAATGACATTTTGGCCCTAGGTGGTGTGAGCACTGATAAAGGCTTTGCCATGTTAGAGCAGCTAGACCAAGAGATGATGGCACTGAATGCCTCACCAGGCGGCGCCGCAGATTTACTGGCTGCCACTCTGTTTGTCGACTGGGTTGAACACTCAGAACTATCCAAATAATCGGGAGGTTCCACTCATGGAACAACTACATTTTTCCTATCAGGGACAACAATCTATTAGCAAGATGGTCCGTGTAGGTAACGTCGGTTCAGGTGATTTAGAGATTTTGCTTGAACCAACAGACAACACTCAAATTGATATCGACCTCATTACTTCAGTCGATAACCGTCAACCACTTTGGCAAGCGATTTTTGAGCGTCAATTTGATGCACAAACCGCAAGCATGAAAGTGACCATTAATGATTTTGGCGCCACGCCTGGGGTAATTGGTCTACGTCTTATCCAAGCACTAGAACAAATTACCACAGAAGCATCGCCCGTCGTTGCGACACCACTTGGCACTATTTCATTTATCGAAATGGGGGCACGTGAACGAGCTAAGTTCATCCTAGATAACGGCACATTCCGTGAAGTGATGGGTAACGAATATCACTCATTCTCCCCTTGGTTAGTACCACAAGGTGTGGTGCCACAAACCGATGACGGATGTGTGGTCGCAAAAGGCACGATCGATGGTAAATCCAGTGTGGTTATTGGTATCGATGGTACATTCCAAGGCGGTGCGATTGGTGAAATTTCCGGTGCCAAAATGGCCGCAGCTCTTGAATTGGCACTTGAAGATGCAAAAGCCGGTAATCCAACTCAAGTCGTTCTGCTATTTGAAACCGGTGGTGTTCGACTACAAGAAGCCAACCTTGGCCTTGCAGCGATTGCTGATATCCACGCAGGCATCATTGCCCTGCGCCAATACGTACCAGTGACATGTGTTATTGCCGGTACTGTGGGCTGTTTTGGTGGTATGTCGATCGCAGCAGGTCTATGCAGCAAATTAATCGTAACTAAAGAAGCGCGTTTAGGTCTTAACGGTCCTCAGGTTATTGAACAAGAAGCAGGCATCGAAGAATACGATTCTCGTAATCGTCCATTCATCTGGTCATTTACTGGTGGCGAGGCACGATTTTCCACTGAGTTTGCTGATGTATTTGCAGAAGATGACGCAGAGCAAATCCTCAGTGAAGTAACCCGTATTATCAACCAGCCGCTGCCTACTGTCGCTCGCTGTGAACAAGTTGAACACTTCCTTTCTGTGTTCGCTGAAATGAACAAAGAGGAACAAGCCACTCCAGAACTTGTTCGTCATTACTTTGCCAAAGGAGAATCCAATGAGTAATCGTGGTTTAACTTGGCTTAATGCCTTAACTGCAAACGGCACCGCTGCCGACGGTTTTATCCCATCAGTCAAAGTGGTTGATGACACGATTGGTAACCAAAAAGCACGTTTTATTGCTGTCGTTACTGACGAAAACAACGCATTTCCACGCGCACGTAAAGGCGAAGTGGGCCTGTTGGAAGGCTGGAATTTGGCGAAAGCCATCAGTGAAGTGATAGCTCAAGACAAAGACAGCGATACAAAAACGGCCATTATTGCCGTCATTGATGTTCCTTCGCAAGCTTACGGCCGCCGTGAAGAAGCTTACGGCATCCACCAAGCCCTAGCAGCTGCTGCGAACGCTTACGGAACAGCACGTAATGCAGGTCACCCTGTTGTTGGCCTTATTGTGGGTAAAGCAATGTCGGGTGGTTTCCTCGCCCATGGCTATCAAGCTAACCGTCTCATCGCACTTGATGATGAAGGCTGTATGGTACACGCAATGGGTAAAGCATCAGCTGCGCGTATCACGTTACGCTCGGTTGCAGAACTAGAAAAATTGGTAGCGACTATCCCGCCAATGGCTTACGACATTCAGAACTACAGCACTTTGGGCATGTTATGGAAATACACACCTGTAACTAACGCTGAAGCGCCAGCACCTCAAGATATCGATGTCATTTCTAGCATTCTAGCCGAAGCACTGGATGACATAGCCAAAGACACCAAACGTGATCTTTCTGGTCGCCTTAATAACGGCAATCGCAGTGCATCACTAGAAGTTCGCCAACAAATGGCGAAAGTCTGGTAGTCGTCTAAACCGCAGCATAGTTCATCGTACACCTCAGAGCTATGCTGCCCTTTAAGGTAAAATAATTATGTTTCATGCTGTACTTAATGCCATTGCCCCTATATTCGTTGTTTTAGGTTTGGGTTATTTTTGTGGCTACCGCAAAATTGCGGACAATAAAAATGTCTCTGTTTTAAACGTGTTTGTCATGCGCTTTGCACTGCCAACTGCTCTATTTACCGCAACTTGGCACACTCCTGTCGCTGGTTTTATCGCGAAACTGCCATTGATTGCCATTTTAGTGTTAGCGATGTGGATTCTATGGGGATTCACTTACTACATTGCGCGTAAAGTATTTGATAAAGAGCCCGCTCAAGCGGCTATTTATGCTCTGACTATTTCCTTACCTAACTATGCCGCTCTGGGCGTGCCAATTTTAAGCGAAACCATCACAGGCGCGAGCGGCAGTGATATTGCTCTGAACGTAGCAATCTCTATCGCGTGTGGTTCTATCTTCTTATCACCACTGACGTTGATGGTATTAGAAAAAGAAACCAAAGCAGAATACAAAGAGGCATCAATGGGCTCATTGGTTGTTCCTTTGCTTATCAAAGCGCTAAAAAACCCTATCGTGCTATGGCCGATTCTAGGTACTATTTTCTCTTGCTTTGGTACGACAATGCCTGACTTACTGACTCACGCCTTAAAACCTCTAGCTGCAGCTGCAGGCGGTGGTGCTCTATTCCTTACTGGCTTGATCGTTTCTGCCCGCAAACTGAATATAACCGGCGCGGTTATCTTCGGCTTCATTTTGAAAAACTTAGTTCAACCGATTATTGCTTATGTGATTGCAGTGGCCTTTGGCCTACCTGCGACCCTACTGGCTGTCTCAGTGTTCTTAATTGCTTTGGCAACAGGTTTCTTCGGTGTGATGTTTGGTAACGGCTTTGGTGTACAAGATGAAGATTCAGAAGGTACTCTACTGCTATCAACCATTCTATTCGCGATTACTATGCCAATTTTTATGTACTTCTTACTGTAAGAGGTGATTATGCAACTCGTCTTTCAACCACATGATTTACTATGGGTTAGCAAACTCGATGATGACAATGAACAGCCAGACTGGTTTGATCATCATGATCTACTTCACCGCCCTGTAGTCGTAAGACGAGAACCGACTCCTGCCGATCGCATTGCGATCGGCATTCGTGGTTTTAGCCGCTCGCAGCGACATGCGAGTTACGTTACTCCGGACTCAGTCTCTCGTGTTGTGACTCCAGAACAAATTGCATCACAGCAGAAATGGCATGCGAGGCAAACACAGCACCCATTGCCACATTGGGATACATTAACTCAAGTCGCGAATATCATGAGTCATGTTCACCTAACGTGGGGAATTACTGGCAGTTTAGCTTTTGAATTAGCCACTGATATTGAAACCGCTCACCTCAACAGTGATATTGACCTGCGTATTCTCAGTCATGAGCCTCTAGACAAATCATATTGTCGCGATGTCGCTATGCAGTTAAGCAAATTAGAGCAACGTCCGGATATTCAAATAGAGACCCCATATGGCGCATTTGCGATGAACGAGTGGCTGAACGCTGATGGCAGTATCATGATGAAAGGCCAACACGGTCCCTATTTAACTCTCACTCCCTGGCAACCTCAAGATTAAGGAGCTTATCGTGGCAATACTCTTCACTTTCCCTGGCCAAGGCACGCAAAAGGCAGGCATGCTAACGGATCTGCAACAATTTCCCATCGGACAACAACTGCTCAATCGCGCCAGCCATCATTTAGGACAAGATGTCTTAGAACTCGATAACGAAACAGCATTGTTGAATAACCGTAACACGCAAGTGGCGCTCACCATATGCAGTTATGCCTATGCTCAAATTTTGCGTGATCTGGGCATGAAACCTGAGTATGTACTTGGTCTATCAATTGGTGCTTTTCCTGCGGCCATCAGCGCGGGCATCATTAGCTATGAACAAGGTTTAGATTTAGTCACTCGCCGTGGTGAGTTGATGGCTAATGCTTATCCTGAGGGCTATGCCATGGCAGCGGTCATTGGCTTACCACTGCCGACTCTAAAACAACTCTTAGCTGATGCGACAGAGCAAGGTCATGTGGTTTATATCGCCAATATCAATACCGAATCGCAAGTGGTAATTTCAGGACGAGTGGATTCATTACAAGCCGTTTGTGACCTTGCTCTAACCAAACAAGCGACCAGTGCGCGCTTATTGAAAGTCAATGTGCCATCACACTGTGCGTTATTAGCTAATCAAGCAGAACAATTTTCACATGCCTTTGAATCGCTCGAGTTTAAGCGACCTAACATCACCTATGTGAGTGCGAATGCCGCCCGCGTATTGGTGCCAGTTGAGCGTATTCGCGATGATTTGACCCACAATATGGCGCGTCAGGTTCACTGGTGGGAAACCATCGCGATGCTCAAAGAACGTGGCGTAACATTAGCGATTGAAATGAAACCTGGCAGTGTTCTAACAGGGTTGTGTAAAGCCAGCATGCCCGATACTATTTCGGTCGCTGCTGAGTCAGAAAATCTGGCTAATCTTGCAGCACTCGCGCGTAAATATGGCTAAATTTACGCTAACAACAACGTTCAGCCAGTGAGCAAGCATGAATAGACGTATTCCAACTACCATTAAACGTTTGGAAATTTTCATCAGTTACATGGAACAGAACAATATGGGTCAAGTGGCAGAAGCCATGGACATCAATACGCTATCTGTGTATCGATCTATTCATGCTCTGGAAGAAGATCTCGGTTGTGTATTGTTTGAAAAACGTGGCCGCAGTTTGGTGCCATTAGAATCGGCGAACATTTTATATCAGCAGTGCGTGTCAGCATTAAGTGATCTATCGCGAGCCATAGATAACACGCAAATATCTGCGGGCATTACACCCAAAAAAATTCGCGTAGGTTCGGTTAACTCTCTCACAGTTGATCTCGTCCCTCACCTATTAACGGCCTATAAAGAGCGCCGCCCAGATGTGCAGTTAGAGTTTCATTCCGGTTCAAATAGTGAATTAGTGGAAAAACTCAAGCGATCTGAACTTGATGTCTTGATGGTGTATGGGGATCATCATTTAGAAAATAGCCCTCATCATACCGCGATGAAACTGTTTGATGACATGTTGAGTTTCACCATTGCGCATTGTGGCGAGCAACCGGGTAAGTCTGAGGTACCAATTAAAGCGGATTACTTAAAAAAGCAATCGTATATGACTCTGACTAAAGGATTTGGGCTACGCGAAGCGTTTGATAAAGTCATCGCAAAACTCGATAGTAAGGTCGATATTCACTCTGAGTTCTCTAGCATCTTTGGTCTAAGTTTTGCTCTTAAGTCAGGCGCTTACGCCGCTTTGCTTCCATCTCGACTTGCAGAGGTGTCCCATCAAATCGGCCTTGAGTTTTACCCTCTATCCCCAGAGTTAACGGAATCTCATGGCATTTATTTACTGATGAACCGAGCGAGTGAACATAACCCTGCAATTCGCGCGTTAATTGCTGAATGCCGAATGTACAGTTTGCGCTGGCAGAAGTCTTCATAAGTAATAAAACAGCGTTCTTTACTCATAGATAGTGATCTATCGTCCATCCTGTAACATTGGTCTTTTTTCGCACAAAAAATAACCAACGGGGATTCAGCTATTTACTCTTTTGTCATTTTTTAGCGTGAGCTAGTTATCGAATAATTATTGGCCAGTTGCCTACACTTTATCGTGTAACTAACGCACGTCTAAGTCTTGGAGGATGACGACTATGATGTCCACCCGCAAAGAATACGTTTTACAGGATAAAAACCACTTCCACGCTCACATCGAAGTGACTCGGTGCGGAACAATAGCGATTGATATTCCAGAAACCCAAGAACATTTCGAGACTGAGTTAGACTGTATTGAGTGGCAATCCAAAAATGGGGCTTCCTGTTTGATTTGTGTCAGTGAAACTCAAGCCAAAAAGAAACCAGTTACCACCTCGCTCGTGCTCCACAAAAAGGATGCGCGAGATTTAGATAAACTCATCGCTGAGGCTGAAGAAGATTACGAGCTGTTGATGAACGATCTGCTGTAATGATTCCCCCCTTAACAAGAACATACGACTGTAATAGTTTGACTGTGATTCAGGGCACTGACTCACAGTCTTTTTTTTGGCCACTTTTTCTATACCCAAATGACCTCAAGATGCAGGATTCAGAGCTTCATCAACGAGCCTAGGTCAAGCTCAATCACGGCAGGAATGGTCATTCCCTTTTAACGTGATTGGGCGCAGAAATAGGTTTGTTGATGAGTTCCCGAAGGGCGAGTTTTATTCGCTCCTAGGCTGTGTTACTGATTTTCTACGTAGAATGACTATGTCTTCAAATCAGTGCCTTGCCTAAGAGCGAATACATTCTCGCTGAAACAGCATCTTGAGGTTACTTGGGTATATAACTCATGAATACTTTTCATCTGATCCGCTGAGTAAATAACCACAAGACCACTCATGACTCTTCGCGTATGATTACCCTTTTTAGGTAGATAGTTCTGGAAATTTTGTCTTGAATTCGGTATATCCGTACTACCTGTGTAAAACTCAATCAGTTTAATATCGAAAGCCGTAGTCGATAATACATTGTTTAACATGCCTTTATGGTTGTTATGGAACGAATACTTATGGTTATTTTGATAGCTAAACATAATAGCTAGGAAGCGCATATGCTGCGACGAATACAAGAAACACTTTCCATATATAAAGATCTCCCTAGAGACATTTACTTTATCGCCCTATCCCGTTTTATTCTCGGTCTTGGTAATTTCATCATTCCTTTTTTGGTTTTACTGCTTACTCAAAAGCTTGGGTATTCAGAAGCCATTGCCAGCACTTTTGTGATGATTGTGATGACTGCATTTATGATAGGTGGCGTCTTCGGCGGGAAGCTTGCTGATGCCTTTGGTCATAAAAATATTATGGTGCTGGGTGAATTGATTGGTGGCACTATTCTGTTTGTTTGTGGTTTTTTCCCCGAACATCATTACCTTGCTCCAGCCCTTATTTTAATCGCTTATCTTTTTGGTGGCGCCTCAGTACCCGCAGGGAATGCACTCGCTGCGAATCTCTCAAATACCAGCAATCGTTCAGCCGTTATGTCTCTCAGTTATTTGGCTTATAACGTGGGCTCTGCTGTGGGCTCTTTGGTTGCAGGTTACCTATTCTGGTATAGCAGCTCTTTGATTTATTGGGGTAACGGACTGGCGAGTGTGATTGGTATTTTATTGGTTGCTTGGTTCGTCAAAGAACCTAAATACACGAAACCTATGCCAACACCAGAGCGCGAGGACCTTGAATTAGAATTCGATCCTGAGCAAGATGCCGAAGGCAGTGTATGGCAAGTGTTGAAAGAACGTCCTCACCTGTGGGTGTTTGGCATAGCCTGCACGTTACTCTATATCGCTATTACCCAAATGACCGTACTCGCACCACTCTATATGGCGCACCTATTTGGCAAAGAAGGAGCCGTTGTCTTTGGTCAACTCATGACCATTGCCTGCGTTGCGGTGGTTGTGCTCACCCCTATTTTGGTGAAAGTTACGCATGGACAAAGCGAGTTGAAAAGCCTATCGATTTGCGGGGGGTTACTGGCTGGCGGATATTTAGTGGTCATGAATTTTGATTATGTGCCAGTCTTCTTCTTTGCATGGTTAATTTTAGCGGCCGCTGAAGTGCTATTAGTGACTAACGAAAATGTCTATATCGCTAACCAGTCTCCACGTAGCCACCGAGGAAGGATCAGTGGCGTGATTAATACTATCAAGAATATTGGTATGCTACCTGCGTATGTCGTGATGGGCATTATGGTGCAAGGTATCGGCTATTCCATGACATGGAGCTGTATTATCGCGATAGCTGTTTTATCAAGCCTCATGTTGCTCTTTATGAGCAAACGCCAACACTCAAGCGTAGCAGCCGTTCAGGCTCATTAATGGCGCATAGCCAAATGGCCCCAATTTAAAAAAGCCCCAATAGTTCACCAACTATTGGGGCTTTTTTTGCCTGCTTATTTCACGTGCTGATTATACTAAGCAAGGACACTTTCTTGTCCGGCAAAAACCGGATCACAATGATCAGCGCCACGTGCTTTTAGCAGCTTGTAGTTATCACTGTAATCGACAGGAATAGCCACAACCGCTGGGCCTTGTACATCCATGGCCGCTTTTAACGTAGTCGCTAATTGATGTTGCTCAGTGACAGCATAAGCATGAGCACCAAAAGATTCCGCGTAAGCGTTAAAATCAATCGGACCAAATTTCACACCAGAATGACGGCCGTATTTATTCACTTCTTGGATTTCTACCATGTTGTATGCGTTATCCACCCACACAATGTGTACAATATTACAGCCTAAACGCACCGCAGTTTCTAGCTCCATACTTGATTGCATGAAACCGCCGTCACCAGAAACAGAAATCACCTTCGCACTTGGGTTTAATAAGCTAGCACTGATGGCCCATGGTAATGCCACCCCCATGGTTTGTTGCCCATTAGAAATCATCATTTGGCGCGCACGAAAACATCCCATATAACGAGCAAGCCAAATGTGGAAACTCCCCATATCCAAACATAATGTCATATCTGGGGTAATTAATGACTGCATCACTTTGATAATACTTAATGGATGAAAACCACGAGCGCTCCAAACGGATGGATACCCTTTTATCAACTGACGACGATGAGCGACTTCTTCTAAAATAGACAGGCTCAGTGGTGATAAACGGGAATAGGAAGACATTCGGTTCGTCATTTGTTCCACTGATGTCGCGATATTACCAACCAATTCTATTTCTGGTTGATAATGCTGTTGATACTCCGCAGGTTCAATATCTAAATGAATGATCGGGCAATCTTTGGTGTTCCACAGGTCTGGATCATATTCAATCGCGTTAAACCCAATAGTGACGATCAAATCCGCTTGTTTTAACAACACATCACCAGGTTGATTGTTAAACAAGCCGACTCGGCCCGCAAATCGATTGTAGTGATTAATATTTAATGTACCAGCAGCTTGATACGTGCCAACAACGGGTAATTGAGTTTTCTGCAAAAAGCGGGTGATGGCTAACGCGTTTTCTTCCTTACTGGCATGCAATCCCGCAAGGACCACCACATTGTCTGCCGCTTCAATGCGTTTTACTGCTTCATCGATTGCAGTAATATCAGCCGTCCCCATCGGTACATATCGATTAGGTATGATGACATCGTTTTCTGTTTGATCACTTAATACATCTTGCGGCAAACTCACAAAACTCGCACCAGGACGTCCAGTTTCCGCCGCGCGTACTGCATTCGCGATCATTTCTGCCGCTGCATCAACATGCTGAATTTCTGCACAATATTTGGTAATAGGCCTAAATATACCTACAGTATCAAGGCTTTGGTGAGTTTTACGTTGCTGGTCAGTACGTTTAACCGCACCGCCTAATGCCAACATAGGATCACCTTCCGAGTTGGCGGTCGCGACACCAGTCACCAAATTACCGCACCCCGGACCAGAAGTGACCATAGTGACCCCGGCTTTACCCGTTAGACGCCCAATAGCGCCAGCCATAAATGCCGCATTGGCTTCATGACGAACAGGAATTAAATTAATATTGGTATCGTTAATCGCATCAAATAGACGATCAATTTTTGCACCTGGAATACCGAATATATATTTAGTACCCAATTGTTCTAATTGTTGAGCAATTAAATCAGCACCAGTTCGAATTGAAGATTCTTTTTTCATCTTTTTATCCTTAACATAAATCAAAGCTATTATTTTTCTGTTTTTTCTATAGCTTGACGAATATCGTGATGTGATAAATCAGCATCTAAAAATTGTTCAGTTGTAGGAATATCAATATTTAATTTCGATACCACCCCAATTTGCAAAAAACCTGACGTTATACGGTAATCCTGAATATGGCCGCCACCTTTACGATCATTAGTAATAAAATGCTCATGATAACCAGGTACATTAATACCAGTGGTATATTGAGGGCTTCTAAAACCTGCGATAGCGCCTTTATGTTTACGAAAATTAAACGTTGGCTGCTCTTTTACCACTTCTAACATTGGTCGATAGGGCGCTTCTTGACGTGGTACGGTTCGAGTCCTAACATAGTCAAATGTCCCGTCAACTCTTACCGCACAGAATAAGTTATCGGATGGCACCATTTGATCGATTAGCTTATGCAATTGTTCTCGAGTCAATGATTCGGTAATGGGTAATTCAATATTCGGTTTAAAATGAGTCATCACTGCAAATGGTGTTTTTTGTGTCATTTGAGCTTTATGTGCTGACCCATCCTGTTTTAATTGGAATACTTTATTATCGAACGCAATTAATTCACCATCTAAGTGATCAAATGTTCCTAAACCAAAATCACCGTGTTCTAATAATTCTTCAACTGTGGTTGAACCATCATAGACACCAGCAATTAACGCGCTCATTAATGAAGTCTGATAGATCTCCCCACGACCGGTTAATTTGTGATATTCAGCGAATTCTTTTGCCACATCGAATGAACAAGTACAAAGAGAGTTGTAGATTTCACACATGATATACACCGTTACTGTATTGAACTTATGCAATAAGCATGGAATCTGTAACACGTAAAATCTAATATAAAATTCATTTATTTCGATATGAAAAAAATATGGAACTACGCTACTTAAAATATTTCGTTACCGTGGCACAAACGCATCACTTTACTCGAGCTGCGGAGCAACTAGGCATTGCTCAACCCCCACTTAGCCAACAGATAAAAAAGTTGGAGCAGGAAATTGGGGCGCCTCTGTTCGACCGTTCCTCGCGGAAAGTAGAGTTGACCAAGGTGGGTGAAACTTTTTACGTCGATGCATTGAACATTCTTAATAATGTTGAACAAGCCAAGGCAAAAGCAAAGCAAATGGCGCGCGGTGAGAATACGGAAGTGCGGATTGGATTTGCCACATCGACAGCAATCTGTAACCAAGTGTTATCGGTAATGCGACAATTAAGAGAGTACTTTCCAGAAGTGAATTTTGTCGGAGTAGAGCTTCCGATGCATAAACTCGTTGAACAGCTAAAAGAAAAACAGCTTGATATCGCCTTTAAACGTCTACCTTGTTACGCCTGTGAACAATTGGAAAAACGAGTGCTGTTCGAAGAACCGTTCATTGCCGTGATCCCTTCAACGAATCCTCTCGCTCAACGAAAACATATCAGCTTAGACGAGCTCAGCACCGAACGACTACTGCTCTTTCCCCGTGAAACAGGCCCAGCTCTTTATGATGAAATGACGTCACTATTTACCCATCGTGGCATTGCCATCAATAGCCAATATGCCGCACCACAGTTACGCTCTGCGGTTGCAATGTCACAAGCTGGGTTTGGTATAGCCATTGTTCCTCGCTCCCTCGCAGAGCACTTGGATGATTCCGCCCGTTGTACAGAAATTGATGATATGCCATTGGTGAGTCAGGTGGTAATGGCTTGGGAACCCAGCAACTTCAATCACCAAGTGCGAAAGATAATTCAACGCATTTCAAAATATCAGGATGGCCATATCTAAACATCGCTACCTAAGTAACCTGTTCAGTGCTCAAACTTGCTGATTAAACGGAATTTTTGTAGTGTTTTGCGTCAGACTTACTGTTTTATGACCTATTAATACTTTTTGTGGCCCATCAACAGCTAGGATTATACCCACTGTTTACGGAAAACAGTCTCTCCCTTTAGCCAACATTTTTAATCATTTTTCAGGAAGGCGCGATGAATAACGTTAAGCTAAAACGATTAACGACGCTTTTACTGTCAACGACAGTATTAGTCAGCCCCATTAGTTATGCTGATAAAGGCCAAACGGCATCATCCTCACCATCGTTTGCTGCAGATTTTCATCCTGGTTTAAATTTTGGCGGTTTTGGTGGAGGAAAATGTCAGGCAACAAAAACCCCGGTGATCTTTATTCACGGCGCGGCAACAACGTCGAGTAATTGGCTCGTCAAACCGACAGGTCCCAACCTGGCACCAAACGCAGCATCGGTTTACCAAACATTTAAAGACAATGGCTATAACGATTGTGAACTGTTTGCCGTCACCTACACCTCTCACGAAGAACAGGTAAACCCAGAAAAAAACCAACAACAGGTTGAAAAATACAACCTTCTATACGATTTCATCCGCCGAGTTCGTCAATATAGCAATAAAAGCCAAGTCGATATTGTCGCCTATTCACAAGGCGTCTCGTTAGCGCTCGCGACTTTTGAATATAAAAGTGCGTGGGGATATGTGCGCCGCTTTGTCAATATTGCCGGACCAATGCGTGGTTTACCAGCCTGCAAGGGAGTCGGTCCAGCTGATGATAAATTTCCTATTTGTCATGCGCAAAGTTTAGAGAACGCCTTTGTGTTTGGCCTGTTCCCAAGTGAAGACAGTTGGAATGGCTATAACGAATGGACATCCGATTCAGGACAAAAAAGCTTACGGGCAATGCCAAAACATGAACCGCAAGTACAATTTTATACCATAGATGCAGGAAATCAGGACGCAACACTTTGTCCATCAGTCGATAAACACGACTGTGCATTGAATGCGACGTTTACCAATAGTAAAAATGTACTCGCACAACTTAATATCGGTGAGGGTTCTAAAGCGACTCAATCAGCCATCACGCAGAATAAAGAAGGCAGCCAATCGCTCGGCGGGGATAAAGATGGCGTCGGCCATTATCGTGTCATGACCAACGCCGGATCGATTGTATTGAATATGTTGACCTCAGAGTGTCAGGGTGCCGACTGCGCTAAGGGCTATCACGGTTCAGTTATCGATCAAACCAAAATATCAACGCCTTAAAAGGCGTAGGTGATACTGATCGTACTATACAGCTCATCGTGGTCATCATCTGAGGCCACGTCTGTATTGTAGATATACTCACTATCAAAGACTAAAGCCACGTTATCGACCAGTTTATTAGTCAAATTCGCGCCTAGTGTATAGGTCGTATTCGATTCACCATAATCGACATCAGCACTACCGCCAACTGATAGCGCGTCAGTTAACTGCGATTTACCGTTAATGAAGGCGTTGACGATCACATCTTCTTCCACTTGATTTGGGTAGTCATCATCAAAATCCTGACGTTTGGTGTACCGATAACCCGGACCGCCACCGATATTAAGTTCCGTTTTCTTGGTCGCGATTAACGCTTTTTGGATACCGACGGTCACATCATAGACATGCCGATAGGTTTCGTATTGGTCATGTTTATATTCATTGTCGATATAGGCGTCATACCCTTCCCCACCTTTTAAGGCGTAAGAAAACTTGTAATTTAAAGTGTATTTATTCACACCATCATCGTCGTCTTTCGCGTTGGTGTAATAAGTACTGCCATTAAATTCGTGGGTAAAAGGTTTCTCGTTGTATTTTAAGCCAATACCAGAGTTTAGGGATGTGGAAGATGAGGATGTTTTTGAATAGATAAAGCCTAACTTCGCGTTGCCACTGAGTTTATCCTTATCATCATCTTGCGTTGATTTATCTGCTGCTACTGCCTGAGAAGCAATAAGCAGCAACCCGAGTACCGGGATCACTCCATGCGTTTTCATTAATAACCTCTATATTTCAAACCCATATAACACCCTATTCCATTGGCCTCATATGCATGTCAACATGCCGTTAACAGCAAGTCATGTCAATATTATCAATAGGACTCAAGCTATTGAGGACCTTAAACAGATAAGAATGATCAATAATTAATTCATCAACTATAGGCTTACGACATACACAGAATTAAATTGGTCTTAGGCCGAGCAAATTTGTACAATACGGCCCCCATCTAGTTTGAGATCAGCATGACGTACTTAAGTTTTATCAAGCACAACAGCATCATTATTTCTACCATTGTTATCTGCGTCCTACTTGTGCTTTATATTCTTAAAGGGCTTATAGTTAAGCGTAACTCCTTATTTAAAAAAATCAGTAAATTCATACTGATATTAGTCTGCATTATGGCAATCAGTATCGCTATTGACGCGTGGCATGATAAAACCATTCCTCTTGATCACCATAACGCTATCCATATGGAGAATATTGATGGGCAGGAAGTCAATATTGCAGCCCTAAGTCAAAAAAGGCCGGTCATCCTGTATTTTTGGGGAAGTTGGTGTAATAGCTGTCGATTATTAACACCGAGTGTGGAATGGCTGAGTTACTATTATCCTACAGTTGGGGTTGCGAAAATGTCTGGAGATAATGAAGCCATGCGCCGTTATCTCGACGATCATTATTTCCATTTTTGGATTGTTAATGATACGAATAATCATCTAAGCCAACGGTGGCATGTTAAAGACGCCCCTACCACTTTGATTATCTACCGTAATAAAGTCCGTTTTGTATCAAAAGGGATTTTGACCCCAATCGGTCTATGGGCGAGAGTTTGGCTGGCCAAACAGCAAAAATAACAGGGTGAAAATATAGTAGAGAATCGTTGTAGAAAGGATGCTACAAACTGCCACGCAATGCTGCAGACATCACCATTCTATGGCTCATAAGGTAAGACTCTCCTTTGGGCGCTGCGATTTGGGCTAAATCAAAACTTATTGCACATTGCTTCATATCCACATTTTGATAGTAGTAAAGCGGCAGTTCATCAATTAAGCAATATTGGCAGCCACTGCTAAGAAGCGCATCAACCAGTCCCTCTTTCTCAGCTTGTAGCATCAATTGCAGAGACTGAAATACGATAACGGTTTGAATACCTATAGTGACCTGTCTCCCTGCAATAAATTCTTGCAGTTCGCGTAACTGTTGCAGAGGGGAAAACATAGCAGTACCGATAAAAGCATAATCAAGTTCTGTCGGTAAGAGTTGTTGATGCTCACCAGTAGTAATACTATTTTGCTGTGGAATGATGACGGGCTTAACAGCACTACTATTCACAATCAATTCTTGACCTTTTTTCAAGCCCGTCGCAAATCGATTACGCCATTGCGTTGCACTAAATTCAGCAATCGAAATGTTGCTTGGCCGGCGAATATCTTGTTCACAATGAAACACTTGGCCATCAGCTTCAAATGCTGCACCTTTGAGCCCGCCTTCTATTGCCATTCTGCACATTGCCAAGCAAACACTGGTATCCCAATGCTGTAGCGTCGTTCCGCAAAATAATACAATGGTGCACGCTCTTTGTTCGGCTGTAAAATTAGCCACAGTGACCATCACCAGATCTTGCCACGAGCTTCCCTGAGTCAGCTCTCCTTCAAAACAACAACGCACTACCGAATCTAACTTTTGGGAAGCCGTGTGTTTGGCAAAACTGGCCCAAGGTAAGACCTGGTGACTGGGTCTAACGCATTGCTGCGTCGTATTTTGCTGACTATGTAATAGCGTCATTCACTATGCTCCGGTAATCCGTCCCGATATGAAGTTCAATAATAAGGAGAACCTCTCCATACTAGTGAACAAGAGCAAGGATTCAAACTCCATAGCGTGTTAACAATAAACACGATTTGGAAATAATTATAATATTTAACAAATTTTAAACAACAAAGTGTGTCTAATATTAAATCCTGATCATATCTATGGGCATTATTTAAATTATCAGTAACCATAGTTAAAATAAGAAATCTATTATGAAATACAATTGATATCGGGTTAATTAGTGCAACAAATTATTACGTACAATATACCCAAATCACCTCAAACGCGGGATTCAGAGGGAATTTAGAGATGCACTAATCCTTGTCGGCTTTATCTGCCGTGTAAGAAAAAGCTTGGCAACCTCGCTGCAAAAATTCAATGCAAACTCTCAATTTAGCTGATTCTGTCATTCGGGTTGGATAGATAGCCCATATGTCGGCAGTCTGAAAATAATCGGGTAATATTTGTACCAATTTGCCTTGCGCCAGATCCTCAGCAATGTCCCAATAGGAACGTAAAATGATCCCTTGGTCATGCAAAGCCCATTGGCGCACAATGCCCCCATCGTTGGATGACAAGGCACTATTAATCCGTACCGCGATTTTTTCACCATTTAAGGTTTCCAGATTCCAAATCCCATTCATGGTATTTTTTTCTTTCAATACCAAACATGAATGTTGATCTAAATCGTCCAGTGTTTCAGGCTCGCCGTGTTCAGCCAAATATTTCGGGCTAGCGCATAACATACGCAAATTTTTCGCCAGACATTTACCGATGTGATGCTCCGGTAAATGGCCCCCAACCCGAATTTCCAAATCGTAGCCAGATTTCACCAAATCCACCGGTTTGTCCCCCACATCTAGGCGAATATCAAGCTGAGGATAGGCTTTGGCTAGTTTAGAAAGTATTGGAGCAACTTTTGCCCGGCCAAACCCAAAGCTAGTACAAATAGCGAGCTCACCACGCGGAACATATTTCGACTGGGACAAGTCATCAACCAACTCTTCCATATTGTCTAGTATACGAATCGCTCGATTAAATACACGTTGACCATCTTCGGTGAGCACAACTCGCCGAGTCGTTCTATGTAACAGCCGAGTATTGAGCGTTTTTTCGAGAATTTGAATCCGTTTACTCACATAAGCAGGAGAGACACCCAGCTCATCCGCCGCCATAGCAAAACTTTCTTGGCGAACGACAGTGATTAACACATTAAGATCTTGAGGGAGCGGAAAGTTATCCCGCACAGAAATTTGCGATTTCATCAATATACAGTGTACGTATACACCCTTTCCTAAACGATAAACATGAATAGCGATATAGTATCTGATTCACGCTGAAAGGGTTAAATTACTTTGGTTATACCTACAATTGTGCAAGTGTTTCAGTTAATTCAAACTTATCCACCAGCTCAACATTCACTGTTTCGCCATTAGCGATCTTTTTCGCAATATACAAAGCCGTCGTAAACGAATAGGGTTGCTCTAGCACCAACTGCTCGTTATTTTGGTTAAGCACACTTTCAATGATAGGCGAAGGGAACGCCCATAAATGCAGCAAATAGGCACCGAGTTGCTCCGAATTGGTATTAAATAGGTGCTCTTCTAAATGGCGAAAGTCATGTTTTTCACCACCAGAGGTTAAATACTTTTTCATTAGTTCTGGCAAAATTAAGGTGCGAACAAATTCACCTATTTGATGTAAAACACCGATGAGAAACCCTGTATTGCTCTCTCCTTGCGGGGCGAGTTTTGCCGTAAGGTTCGCAACAATTAAACTGTGTTGGCGTAAGTTTTCTAACGCTTTACTGGGTTTATGTTTATCCCCCACATAAAGTTCCAGCATGGCAACAATATTTACCACTATTTGGGTTCCGAGACGATTCAGCGCACCTTCAACACTGTTTATTTCGCTCTTGCCACGAAAAATGGCATTGTTGGCGATCTGAATTAATTTGGCACATATCGCGGGGTCGTTTTGAATAACATCAGCGAGATCTTGGATTGAAGACTGCTCATCTTCGAGCATCACTTTTACTTTTTGGTACAAGTCTAGTGTTACCGGAAGTGAGGTTATTGTCCCAATAGCATTTTGAATCAGACGATCCGGAAAACGTTCTAACATGTTAGAAATACGTTGAATTTCCGCTTTCAGCATCGATGTATCGCAAGGCTTCATAAAAGCTTGATGGGCATAAAACCCGCCTCTTACTGTCATTTGTGGGTCAGCGTACCCAGAAAGTGAGGCACGTATTATCCAAGGGTATTTTTGACTGACCTCTTCCAACAACTGCGAACCATCCATTTGCGGCATCATCATGTCCGAAATAATCAAATCACACTCTTCATAGGCCAGCTTTTCTAATGCTTCTTTACCGCTATTTGCCGTTATTACTGAGCAGTCCGCGCTAAATAATGCTCGACGTAACCCATTTAAAACGAGTTGATCATCATCCACTAATAAGATTTTCATCCACTTTATCCATCGTCTGGTGACCATCGTTAATTATAAGAGGCAGTTTTATCGTGAAGGTGGTTTTTACTCCCACTTGAGATTCTACGTTTATTATTCCGTTATGTTTATCAACAATTGTCGAGTAAACATGACTTAATCCCTGCCCAGAACCTTGACCCACCTCTCTTGTGGTAAAAAAGGGATCAAATATTCTATCAATAATGTCCTCGGGTATTCCTACCCCATTATCCGTAATGGTAATAACAGCATGATGCTTTGAACGCCAGGTCTTGAGTGTGATAACCCCTTGAAAATCTGTACGATTCGTTTTTTGATCCTCAATCGCATGAATCGCATTCGACAGCAAATTCAACACCACTTGGTTGAATAAATCTCGGTAACATGGAACCGAGCTTAACTCATCACTCAATTCCGTATTCACAACAGCTTTACCATTCCATTGAGAGCTTGCCACCGTAATCGTTGCACGAATTGCTTCGGTTAAATCAATATATTGCAGCCGTTCTTCACTGGGATTAGTGAACGATTTCATCGCCTTGACGATACTGTTGACTTGCTTCATCCCATCCAGTGACTGCTCAACCGCTTGAGGTACTTCTTCGATAATAAACTTCAATTCTGGATCATTAAGGAGTGAAATCACTCTGTTTTGATAAGTGTGTGGATCTTGAATGTCACGTTCACTCGGTTGTAATAATCGATGCGTGTGTAACAGCCGTTCAAATCCTTCTTTCAAAAAGGTGATGTTATTTGTCACGTATTGGGCTGGAGAATTTATCTCATGAGCAACACCCGCCGATAGCTGGCCAATAGATTCCATCTTGTGCGTGCGCCGTAATTGTTGCTCTAACGACAACTGTTCAGTGATATCACGAATCAAAAGCGTGAATAACGCGTTATTCCCCTCTTGAACACTCATTCGCGACAAAGTAAATTCGCATGGGAATTGGGTTCCTTGATAAGTCATCGCCATGGTACGAATATGGCTTAAGTCGCTTAAACCACTGTAAGTTGGGCTAACCATATTGTTGATATCAAAGCTTGGTAAGATGGCTCTTAACCGCAATTTACTGATGGGGACATTCGTCAATCCAAGCAATGTTTGCCCTACTGGATTAATACTCAGCACATCGCCTTGACTATTAATAATCAGCAATCCATCCATAAAACTATCGATGATGTCCTTTTCTCTCGACACCAACCGCTCTGTTACTTCTGAATCCTGCTGAATTTGCGATAACGTGGTCAGACTAAATAAAATCATCAGGATGAAAAAGGCCATCACCAATGCGGTCATGGCGATCGCATCATTGTGAAAATGGATCACATTACCTTTAACAAGATCGCCTGAAACATGGAATTGCAAAGAAAACAGCGCGGTATAAGGCAAAATGAAAATAGCCCCACCAAGAATACCGCCAATAACCACTCGCGACCTTAACGTCTGATGAGCCCGATTAGAAATTAACGACAACGAAATGGCTGTCAGCAGAAAGGTGCCACCTAGAGAGGTCAATAAACCACGTATGTCAATGTCACCTTCACCGGGCAATTCCAGCGCTTGTCTCGCTGCCAAAAGCATAGCGACCATACCGGACGTAAAGATAAACGCAGCAAATATGGTATCTGACAAAGTTCGTTGCTCTTGCTGCAATAAGCCAAAGGTAAGCCAAGAACTAATGATCGGCATAATAATCGAAGCAAAGAGTAAAATGGGGTGAAACTGAACATTAATAGGTACATCGATCGCAAGTAAACAAATATATTGTGTTACCCAAATTCCGGTGCCTAATAACACACTACTGATAAGACGCCATTTCGGTAAGGTATTCATATGTTTGGTTATCCAAGCACCTTGTAAAATGCTTAAACCACCAAAAGCGGCAAGAACAGATAACAGTAATGAAATTAATACCAAATATTGATTAAAGTGCCATTCCAAAGGGACGATCTGTGCACTATTCAAAGCCTGTTCATGCCATAATTCCACACCATGCTCCTCATCGCTAAAAGCGGGTTACGCCCTAAGACTAAGCGTTGATAAAAAACACAATAATAAGTCAGACAAGTGTAGTACAAGATCGCGAAGATCAACTCGGCCTACCGACGATCTTTTCCCACCGCCCTTACAGACAAAAACTCGCTTAAATGTAGCGCATATGTTATAAATCCGCACAATTAGAAACATTGAGATTGTAAGTTGTTAACAAGCAAGCAAATTCACAAGCATCAAAATAGATGGGTATGGCTACCAATTTGCGCCATTCTCCTTTTATATATAGCGCCTGTGGTCTCAATGGTTACCACCCTCTCTAGCGCGCATCAATGTGCTGAATACCAACAGCAAAAGGCAATACACCTCACGGTATCTAAGACCTCGATGACAATGCAGACCGACCATCATCAAGGTTGGTGTCATTACTGCGATTTACAAAGCACATTACACGCCGCTTTTTTCCACTACCCCACTATAAAATACTCCGCGCCGATAGTGCGGGTTAGCTCACTGGCAACAGTACATTCTCTCCCCGCCCAAGCCCCCCAATATCGCTATCGTTCTAGAGCCCCCCCCCCCCCCGCCACACAATTTTGTATAACTAGGCCTTTAGCCTAGTCAGCATTAACTGGCACAGGTATCTCAATGGAATTTGAGACAGACCAACTCACCTAGCCACTTGGCTAGCATTCAATCAAATTGGCTTAACGACACTTTGATCAAAAGTGCCGTGATTTCGCCTATGCATAAATAATGAATCGCTCAAAATGAACCAGCACTCTGATTTGATAGCGTTTATACGCCGCCTACATTTTTATATTGGCTTTTTTATTGGCCCATTTATTTTTATCGCCGCCTTAACGGGCACCTTGTATGTACTAACACCACAATTGGAAGGTTGGGTGTATCATCATGAATTAACCGCCCCAGCTCAAGGCAAGGTTCAACCACTTAGCACACAAGTCAATGCAGCACTGCAGTCGCTTGATAAACCATTAACTATTAAGTCTGTTCGTCCGGCGCCTCAGCCCGGAGATACCACACGAGTACTCTTTCGTGACCCTACGTTAACAAAATATCGAGCCCGTACCGTGTTTGTTGATCCCGTATCGCTTGAAATACGTGGAACGTTAGCCAGTTATGGTACAAGTGGTGTATTGCCGCTGCGAATTGCCATTGATTTTATGCACAAAGATTTATTGCTTGGTGATGTCGGAAGGTATTACAGTGAATTAGCAGCCTCTTGGATGTGGATAGCCGCATTGGGTGGCATTATCTTGTGGTGGCGACAGAAGGCCCCCAAACGTCGCACTAAGTTCAACACCTATGCCCGTCATCGTCATAATCACAGCCGAATCGGTATATGGATAAGCCTTGGACTCCTGTTCTTTTCTGCAACGGGATTAACTTGGTCTAAATGGGCCGGCGCTAATATCGCCCAATGGCGTCACACCATCGGTTGGGTAACTCCTACTCCTAGCCGTCACATCCCACAGGCTAAAGCCGTACCAGTGACGATTCAAACGGAAAAGTTTGATGAAATACAGGCAACAGCGCGACATTTTGGTATTGATGCCAATAAAATTGAGATCGTTCCAGCCTACCAAAAGAACCAAGCATGGATGGTAAAAGAGATTGATCGTCGTTGGCCAACACAAGTCGATTCAGTCGCAATTAATCCACAAAATTTGTCAGTGATCAGCCATGCCGAGTTTGAGAAATTCCCTCTAGTCGCCAAGCTAATTCGCTGGGGTATCGATGCCCATATGGGCGTTCTTTTTGGCCTGATAAATCAGATCATTTTGGCTCTGTTTGGCATTTCTCTTTGCTGTATTATCGTTTTCGGCTACGCCATGTGGTGGAAAAAACGACCACAAGCCGGCAATGGTTTTACACCATTACGTCAAGCTTGGGCTCCACTTTCAATACCAATAAAGTGTCTGATTGCGTTAACAACTTTGGTATTAAGTTTGGCACTTCCAGTGCTTGGAATCAGCGTGATTTTATTTTGTGTTTTTGATGTTATTCGGTGGCAGTTAACGTCTGTTAGGGCTGAGCTAGTTTAATATCATGAGCTGTGACAAAAAAAAGGCACATTAAGTGCCTTTTCTTATGTTAAGAATAAGTGATAAATATCGCATTTGTGGTGTGTGTCAATGTAAACAGCATTAATAAATTCGTAACCACTTGTTACTGGTTTTGATGGTGGTATATTGACTTGAAGTTCCTGCAGCAAATTTTGACGTAGAACAAAAAGCAGCAGTGAATTTACCCACATGAAACACAGACTCGATGCTCTTACTTCCTCCGAAACAACATCCGGCGGTTTTCATAGTTGAACATCATTATATTTAGCGATTGATTATTGCATCGCTTTTTGACGTGTGTCTTACGGGTAAGTTTGGACAAAAAAAGTAGCGGACAGGTTTAATTCGAACATTAGCAAGTGAAGAGATGTAATCCCCAATGAAAAATGTAACTGGTCATAATGGATTGAACCAGCAAGATTCTGACGCAAAGGAAGACGAGCTGGCAGACGTAGTTCTTATCGGTGGCGGCATAATGAGCGCAACCTTAGGAACTTTGTTAAAACAATTAGAACCTAATTGGAAAATTGAATTATTCGAACGACTAGGCGATGTTGCTCTCGAAAGTTCAAACGGCTGGAATAACGCTGGTACTGGTCATTCTGCGTTGGCTGAGGCTAACTACACCCCTGAACAGAAAGATGGTCAGATCAATATTGATAAAGCCATCGCTATTTATGAACAATTCCAAATATCTCGTCAATTTTGGGCCTATTTAACCGAGCAAGGTTGGCTGAATAATCCATCTGAATTTATCACCAGTGTCCCACACATGAGCTTCGTTTGGGGCGACGATAATGTGAACTTTTTACGCAAGCGTTATCAAGCACTTCACCGTAGCCCACTTTTTGATGGTATGGCTTACTCTGAAGATCCAGAACAAATTGCTTCATGGATTCCAGAAGTGATGGCTGGGCGCGATCCAAAGCAAACCATCGCTGCGACTCGTATGCGCATCGGCACTGATGTAAACTTCGGTGAACTCACTCGCCAAATGATCACCCAACTAAAAGATAGTGCTGGCTTTAACTTACATCTCAATCACGAAGTTCGCGATATTGAACGTTTAGCAGATGGCTCATGGTCGATAGCCGTTGCGGATGGTAACCAACATAACCAAGTTCGCATAGTTAAAGCCAAACATGTCTTCATTGGTGCCGGCGGCGCTTCATTACGCCTACTACAAAAATCTGGCATTCCTGAAGCGAAAAATTACGCAGGATTTCCAGTTGGCGGACAATTTTTAGTCACAACGAATCCTGACGTTGTGCAAGCACACAGCGCGAAAGTCTACGGCAAAGCTTCTGTTGGCGCACCACCAATGTCCGTACCACATATTGATACTCGAGTTATTGATGGCAAGCGTATGTTGTTGTTTGGGCCCTTCGCGAGCTTTTCCAGCAAGTTCCTTAAAAATGGTTCTCTGACCGACCTGTTCAAATCATTAACGCCATACAACATGGTTCCCATGGCTCAAGTTGGCGTACATAATTTCAACTTAGTCAAATACTTAGTTGGGCAACTACGTCAAAGCGATGCTGATCGTCACCAAGCACTGTGTGACTTTTTCCCACAAGCTAAAGCCAATGATTGGACACTATGCCAAGCAGGTCAACGCGTACAAATCATTAAAAAAGAGCCTGGGAAAGGTGGCCAACTACGTTTAGGTACCGAGTTAGTAAGTTCTAGCGATGGTAGTTTAACCGCGTTGCTCGGCGCATCACCTGGCGCATCGACTTCTGCTGCGATTATGCTTAATTTGCTTCAGCAATGTTTTGGTGAACAGATGGCAAGTGATTCATGGCAAAGCAAGATCCAAGAAATGATTCCATCATTTGGTCGTTCCTTGCATGATGATCCAGAACTCAACCAACAAGTTCTACGCCAAACCAGTGAGGTACTTGGATTAGAGCACCATCTTGGCGAGAAATAGTAATAGAGCATTTCTGAGATGTGTCTTCTCTTGTTCCCTTCGCAGGTTCTAGCCTGATCAGGTTCAACGGATCCCGAACTAACGGTCTCAGCCATATGGCACTCCGACAAGTGAATTTTATTATATGCAAGCGAATTAAATACACAAAGGCCTTCTCTCATTGAACAACAAAAATGAGAGAAGGCCTTCAATTTAACATTTTATTTAAATAAACTTAAGAACGCAGTAACCACTGATAGCCAACATAAGCCGCTGAGATACTGAATAGAACATTCAACAACACATTGAAACCTAGTTTAATGAATGCACCCTGCTCAATCATCAAGACGTTATCCATAGAGAACGTTGAAAATGTAGTTAACGCTCCTAAGAAACCCAGACCAACTACCTGACGCCATGGGTATGGAGCTAACCATTCGTTCTGAAAAACATGCCATTAAGATTCCCATAATAAAAGAACCAATAATGTTGACCGATAGAGTGCCGTAAGGAAATGCTCGTCCAACATGGTAACGGTCCACTCAGAAATTAAATAACGAGAACAAGCACCAAATGCTCCGCCTATAGCAATAAACAGCAAAATAGATATTTGAGTCATATCGAAATCCACATAGTAATATTTGCTTACTATTGTAAACAAAAAATCGCCAATGCTAAGAAATAAGTACAAAAATCATCACTTTCATTTACCACTAATCCTACCGAAAGAATAGATAATTAAAAAAGTTACAGTAGTCACTTATATCCGAATAAAAGTAGAATTGCTATAACGGGTAGATAAGACAGTAAAGTTCAGCATGATCAGATTTGTCTTTCAAAACCAAATCAAAAGAACGAAAACTATAACAAAATAATCTCTGTCTCACAGTGGCTCAAGTTACATACTAAGGGGTAATAATATCTATCGAGCCAAACGATAAAAGAAGCCCAGTATTCTTATAGAACCGTAATTTAATGGCCTAAGGATCCACTTAGTTGAAAATCCTACTCTCTATATTTGACTGGGGCAAAAAGCCAGAAACAAAAAAGCCTCAGCTTTTACTGCTGAGGCTTAAAACTATTACAGGGAGGAGATACAGAAACTCACCTATCTTGGCACTCCAGCTCCCGACACAGGCTTTTTAAGCTCAAAATAAAAAGCCCTAGCTTTACTCCTAAGGCTTAAAATTACTCGGCCGGCATTCCGGAGATTCGACTGGACGGCAGTCCAGCAGCCAAGATACGCAACTCCATTAGTCAGATAACGAGTAGCTCTATCACTTATACCAATCGCACTAATTTTATGATCTAATATCAGCTTCGATAGGAGCTGATATGAACCCCCCTGACTTCCCAAAACTTATTCGTGAAACATCCGATGCGAGGATGCGTACGAGACTTCTTGCTATATCTCATTTCGTGGATGGAAAAAGCCGCACTGAGATCGCCAAATATTTAAAAGTCAGCCGTACCAGTGTCAATAACTGGGTTGCGACTTATTTAAAGAATGGTGTTGAAGGTTTAGTAGAAAAGCAGCATACAGGCCGTCCTCCACGACTGACTGAAGATCAGCTATCTCTGTTAAAGCTGTACATCACTTCCAATGCGATTAAACCTGAAGGTGGAAGACTACAAGGGACTGATATTATTGAATTCATCCATGAGGAATTTGGCCTATCTTACAGCTTATCAGGCATCTATAAGATATTGAGAAAGCTTAATTTAGTTTGGATAACCACTCGTTCAAAGCACCCAAAGCAATCTGTAGAAGCGCAAGAAGCTTTTAAAAAAATTCCCAATAGAAACGATCCTTAAGATCCCTGGGCATGTTGCTTTAAAAGATGTTCAAATCTGGTTTCAAGATGAAGCCAGATTTGGCCAGCGCAACACAACAACCCGAATCTGGGCAAAAAAAGGGACTCGTCCTAGGGCGGTACAACAACAGCAATTTGAGTATGCGTACTTATTTGGAGCGGTGTGCGTTAATACCGGAGAAACTGAAGCTATTGTTGTTCCTATGAGCAACATGGAAGCAATGAAGGAACAACTCAGACTCATTTCTCAATCAACCCCCACAGGCAAACATGCTGTCGTCATCATGGATCAAGCCAGTTGGCATCAAAGCTATCTAGCGGATTCATTCAAGAACTTGACTGTCATTCATCTACCTCCTTATTCACCCGAACTCAACTCAATAGAGCAGGTATGGAGTTGGTTGCGTCAGAAAGAAATAGCCAATAGGTGTTTTGAATGTTACGACGATATTGTCGACAAGCTGTGTAGTGCTTGGAATTGTTTTTGTGCAGACAAAAGCAGAGTCATTTCGCTCTGCTTTAGAGATTGGACCATATTGACCAGTTAATTAGTGTGATTGGTATTAGGAGCAATTCACCATGATTCAGATGTAAAAAAAGCCTTAGCATTGCTGCTAAGGCTTCAATTATGGCAGGGGTGGAGAGATTCGAACTCCCAACACGCGGATTTGGAATCCGCTGCTCTGCCAATTGGAGCTACACCCCTAAAACATTAAATTTTTTATATGAAAAAACCCCAGTCTAAGACTAAGGCTTTTAAATAAGTGGCGGAACGGACGGGATTCGAACCCGCGACCCCCGGCGTGACAGGCCGGTATTCTAACCAGCTGAACTACCGCTCCGCGAAACTGGTTTTTACCGTAAAGTGTCTAACACTCTACCGTTTAATTTAAAGCCTGGCGATGACCTACTCTCACATGGGGAAGCCCCACACTACCATCGGCGCGATTTCGTTTCACTTCTGAGTTCGGCATGGGATCAGGTGGGTCCAAAATGCTATGGTCGCCAAGCAAATTCTTTGTTGTTACCGCTACGCAGCAACAATTAATTCAGAAAGCTGTCGTTCTCACACAATCAAGTGTGTCTCTATATCGAGTCCGATACAAAACCTTTTTGGTGTTGTATGGTTAAGTCTCACGGGCCATTAGTACAGGTTAGCTCAACGCCTCACAACGCTTACACACCCTGCCTATCAACGTTCTAGTCTCGAACAACCCTTTAGGACGCTTATAGCGCCAGGGAAGACTCATCTCAGGGCTCGCTTCCCGCTTAGATGCTTTCAGCGGTTATCGATTCCGAACTTAGCTACCGGGCAATGCGTCTGGCGACACAACCCGAACACCAGAGGTTCGTCCACTCCGGTCCTCTCGTACTAGGAGCAGCCCCCTTCAATCTTCCAACGCCCACGGCAGATAGGGACCGAACTGTCTCACGACGTTCTAAACCCAGCTCGCGTACCACTTTAAATGGCGAACAGCCATACCCTTGGGACCGACTTCAGCCCCAGGATGTGATGAGCCGACATCGAGGTGCCAAACACCGCCGTCGATATGAACTCTTGGGCGGTATCAGCCTGTTATCCCCGGAGTACCTTTTATCCGTTGAGCGATGGCCCTTCCATTCAGAACCACCGGATCACTATGACCTGCTTTCGCACCTGCTCGAATTGTCATTCTCGCAGTCAAGCGGGCTTATGCCATTGCACTAACCTCACGATGTCCAACCGTGATTAGCCCACCTTCGTGCTCCTCCGTTACTCTTTGGGAGGAGACCGCCCCAGTCAAACTACCCACCAGGCACTGTCCTCATCCCCGATAAGGGGACCAAGTTAGAACATCAAACATACAAGGGTGGTATTTCAAGGTCGGCTCCACAATCACTAGCGTGACTGCTTCATAGCCTCCCACCTATCCTACACATGTAGGCTCAATGTTCAGTGCCAAGCTGTAGTAAAGGTTCACGGGGTCTTTCCGTCTAGCCGCGGGTACACTGCATCTTCACAGCGATTTCAATTTCACTGAGTCTCGGGTGGAGACAGCGTGGCCATCATTACGCCATTCGTGCAGGTCGGAACTTACCCGACAAGGAATTTCGCTACCTTAGGACCGTTATAGTTACGGCCGCCGTTTACCGGGGCTTCGATCAACCGCTTCGAGTTACCTCTAACAGCATCAATTAACCTTCCGGCACCGGGCAGGCGTCACACCGTATACGTCATCTTACGATTTTGCACAGTGCTGTGTTTTTAATAAACAGTTGCAGCCACCTGGTATCTGCGACTCTCAATAGCTCCAAGAGTAAATCTCTTCACCGTCAAGAGCGTACCTTCTCCCGAAGTTACGGTACCATTTTGCCTAGTTCCTTCACCCGAGTTCTCTCAAGCGCCTTGGTATTCTCTACCCGACCACCTGTGTCGGTTTGGGGTACGATTCCTTACAATCTGAAGCTTAGAGGCTTTTCCTGGAAGCATGGCATCAATGACTTCATCACCTTAGTGACTCGACATCGTGTCTCGGCCTTAGAGGAAACCGGATTTACCTAATTTCCAAGCCTACGCACTTGAACCTGGACGACCGTCGCCAGGCCCACCTAGCCTTCTCCGTCCCCCCATCGCAATTGTAAGAAGTACGGGAATATTAACCCGTTTCCCATCGACTACGCTTTTCAGCCTCGCCTTAGGGGTCGACTTACCCTGCCCCGATTAACGTTGGACAGGAACCCTTGGTCTTCCGGCGTGGAGGTTTTTCACCCCCATTATCGTTACTCATGTCAGCATTCGCACTTCTGATACCTCCAGCAGACTTTACAATCCACCTTCAACGGCTTACAGAACGCTCCCCTACCCAATACCTTAAAAGGCATTGCCGCAGCTTCGGTTTACAACTTAGCCCCGTTACATCTTCCGCGCAGGCCGACTCGACTAGTGAGCTATTACGCTTTCTTTAAATGATGGCTGCTTCTAAGCCAACATCCTAGCTGTCTAAGCCTTCCCACATCGTTTCCCACTTAGCTGTAATTTGGGACCTTAGCTGGCGGTCTGGGTTGTTTCCCTCTCCACGACGGACGTTAGCACCCGCCGTGTGTCTCCCGGATAGTACTTACTGGTATTCGGAGTTTGCAAAGGGTTGGTAAGTCGGGATGACCCCCTAGCCTTAACAGTGCTCTACCCCCAGTAGTATTCGTCCGAGGCGCTACCTAAATAGCTTTCGGGGAGAACCAGCTATCTCCGAGTTTGATTGGCCTTTCACCCCTAGCCACAGGTCATCCGCTAATTTTTCAACATTAGTCGGTTCGGTCCTCCAGTTGATGTTACTCAACCTTCAACCTGCCCATGGCTAGATCACTCGGTTTCGGGTCTATATCCAGAGACTGGGCGCCCAGTTAAGACTCGCTTTCGCTACGGCTCCCCTAAACGGTTAACCTTGCCACTGAATATAAGTCGCTGACCCATTATACAAAAGGTACGCAGTCACCCCATAAAGAGGCTCCTACTGCTTGTACGTACACGGTTTCAGGTTCTATTTCACTCCCCTCACAGGGGTTCTTTTCGCCTTTCCCTCACGGTACTGGTTCACTATCGGTCAGTCAGGAGTATTTAGCCTTGGAGGATGGTCCCCCCATATTCAGACAGGATATCACGTGTCCCGCCTTACTCGATTTCACCACAAATACGTTAACGGTTACGGGGCTATCACCCGGTATCGCGTGCCTTTCCAGACACTTCACCTGACGCATAAATGGCTTAAGGGCTAATCCGGTTTCGCTCGCCGCTACTACCAGAATCTCGGTTGATTTCTTTTCCTCGGGGTACTTAGATGTTTCAGTTCTCCCGGTTCGCCTCTTTAACCTATGTATTCAGTTAAAGATAACTGCTTATGCAGTTGGGTTTCCCCATTCGGACATCGTAGACTCAAGTGGCTCTTACTGCCTCATCTACGCTTATCGCAAGTTAGTACGTCCTTCATCGCCTCTGACTGCCAAGGCATCCACCGTGTACGCTTAGTCACTTAACCATACAACCCAAAAAAGTTTTGGGTTGATGAACAAGTCACCAAGGTTGTCTGCATTTTTATACATGTTGCAGACTCGATATTGCCGGACTCAATTTTGAATACTTACTACTTAAAGTAAGCTTCCCAAGAACACTTGAATGTGTGTTGGTTATCTATCAATGATAGATAATTGAGAACTTTCACAAACATTCTAAAAGAATGTTTTGTCAGCTTTCCAAATTATTAAAGAGCAAAGATTCACTTTCTATAAAGAAAGAAACCATTTTTAAGAACACTTAAGTAAATGCGCTTAAAGATGGTGGAGCTATGCGGGATCGAACCGCAGACCTCCTGCGTGCAAGGCAGGCGCTCTCCCAGCTGAGCTATAGCCCCATCGTATCCAACAAGAAAAGTGGTGGGCGATACCGGGTTCGAACCAGTGACCCCCTGCTTGTAAGGCAGGTGCTCTCCCAACTGAGCTAATCGCCCACATTATTTGATTTCCTGTGGAAGGAAATGGTGGGTCGTACAGGATTCGAACCTGTGACCAATTGATTAAAAGTCAACTGCTCTACCAACTGAGCTAACGACCCATGGTATCCCGTAGGGGAGTCGAACCCCTGTTACCGCCGTGAAAGGGCGGTGTCCTAGGCCTCTAGACGAACGGGACACTAAGATACTCTTTGCTTTCTAAACCGTATCAATCTGTGTGAACACTCATCGCAATAATCTTATCGTTAAGGAGGTGATCCAGCGCCAGGTTCCCCTAGCGCTACCTTGTTACGACTTCACCCCAGTCATGAACCACAAAGTGGCAAGCGTCCCCCCGAAGGTTAAACTACCTGCTTCTTTTGCAGCCCACTCCCATGGTGTGACGGGCGGTGTGTACAAGGCCCGGGAACGTATTCACCGTAGCATTCTGATCTACGATTACTAGCGATTCCGACTTCATGGAGTCGAGTTGCAGACTCCAATCCGGACTACGACGCACTTTTTGGGATTCGCTCACTTTCGCAAGTTGGCCGCCCTCTGTATGCGCCATTGTAGCACGTGTGTAGCCCTACTCGTAAGGGCCATGATGACTTGACGTCGTCCCCACCTTCCTCCGGTTTATCACCGGCAGTCTCCCTGGAGTTCCCGACATGACTCGCTGGCAAACAAGGATAAGGGTTGCGCTCGTTGCGGGACTTAACCCAACATTTCACAACACGAGCTGACGACAGCCATGCAGCACCTGTCTCAGAGTTCCCGAAGGCACCAATCCATCTCTGGAAAGTTCTCTGGATGTCAAGAGTAGGTAAGGTTCTTCGCGTTGCATCGAATTAAACCACATGCTCCACCGCTTGTGCGGGCCCCCGTCAATTCATTTGAGTTTTAATCTTGCGACCGTACTCCCCAGGCGGTCTACTTAACGCGTTAGCTCCGAAAGCCACGGCTCAAGGCCACAACCTCCAAGTAGACATCGTTTACGGCGTGGACTACCAGGGTATCTAATCCTGTTTGCTCCCCACGCTTTCGCATCTGAGTGTCAGTATCTGTCCAGGGGGCCGCCTTCGCCACTGGTATTCCTTCAGATCTCTACGCATTTCACCGCTACACCTGAAATTCTACCCCCCTCTACAGTACTCTAGCCTGCCAGTTTCAAATGCTATTCCGAGGTTAAGCCCCGGGCTTTCACATCTGACTTAACAGACCACCTGCATGCGCTTTACGCCCAGTAATTCCGATTAACGCTCGCACCCTCCGTATTACCGCGGCTGCTGGCACGGAGTTAGCCGGTGCTTCTTCTGCAGCTAACGTCAAATGATGAGACTATTAATCTCAACACCTTCCTCACTGCTGAAAGTACTTTACAACCCGAAGGCCTTCTTCATACACGCGGCATGGCTGCATCAGGCTTGCGCCCATTGTGCAATATTCCCCACTGCTGCCTCCCGTAGGAGTCTGGACCGTGTCTCAGTTCCAGTGTGGCTGATCATCCTCTCAGACCAGCTAGAGATCGTCGCCTTGGTGAGCTCTTACCTCACCAACTAGCTAATCTCACCTGGGCATATCCTGACGCGAGAGGCCCGAAGGTCCCCCTCTTTGAGCCGAAGCTATTATGCGGTATTAGCCATCGTTTCCAATGGTTATCCCCCACATCAGGGCAATTTCCCAGGCATTACTCACCCGTCCGCCGCTCGACGCCGTTAACGTCCCCCGAAGGTTCAGTTAACTCGTTTCCGCTCGACTTGCATGTGTTAGGCCTGCCGCCAGCGTTCAATCTGAGCCATGATCAAACTCTTCAATTAAAGTTTTTTGTGGCTCAATGAATACTGAATAAATTGACTGTGCCAAGACCGAAGTCTTGATTGGTCACTCAGTTCATTGAAACCAATTGGAAACCGAAGTTTCTCATTTGATTATCATCAACGAGTGCCCACACAGATTGATAGGTTTAAATTGTTAAAGAGCTCGCTTTCAGATTTCATCTCAAAGCGGACGGACATTCTAGCGACTTAAGTTTCAGTGTCAACCACTTTTTTCAAAAGTTTTTTCATCAAATTTGATGAACTTGAATGCCCTACTGATAAACGAAGACTTTGTTGCATCCCCGTGTCAGTGAGGGCGCATTATAGGTAAGCGAAGAAAAATGGCAATAGTTTTTTTGCCATTTTTTCTATGTTTCTTACTGTTCGGATAAAAAAGAGACAAAAAGGGTCAAATTAGATGGTTTTGTTTACATTTCTTTAAATCTATTAGCAAATAATTTCACTTTATCCCAATTGGTATACTCTATTTCTTTCGTTGTATCCGTTTCCCCTTTAGTTAAAGTCATTATCAATCGAATCATCATCTTATCGAACCAACCATAACGCGGGTAATATAGGGCACCAGCAAAAACACCGATTAATTCTGGCTGCCAAGGGGATTTTTTCAAAAACGTTTTTATATAAACACTACCTTCAGGCGTATCTTTCCCTTCCGCCTCTTTTCTAGCAGTTAGATTCACACAAAAGAATGCCGAGTTAGCCTCTTCTAATTGCGATTGATAGCGCTCAATAAATTGGTAAAGCTTTTTGTTTAAGTGCCCATATCGGATCGAAGCACCGATCAGTACTTTGTCATAAATAGAAAAGTCTAATGTTTCTACTTTATGTAAGTCGATAATTTCATACTCATGTTCAGAAACCTGTTCAGCAATAGTATTAATGATCTTTTTTGTCTGGCCTTCTCGGCTTGAGTATAAATATAGTATTTTCAAAATAACCTCTAACTACGCCAAAACGTGGGGGTAAATAATATCAAGAGAGTAAATACTTCTAACCGTCCAAATAGCATACAAAGAATCAAAATCCATTTTGCAGTATCGTTCACATTCGCAAAATGAACCGACACCTCACCTAAACCAGGACCTAAGTTGTTCAATGTGGCTGCAACTGCAGAAAAAGCGCTTAATTCCTCCATGCCCGTTGCTATCAGAGCAAGCATACATATGACAAACACTAAGGTATATGTCGCAAAAAAACCCCATACCGCATCGACGACTCTTTGTGATAATGCCACTCCCCCTAGTTTTATCGGGTAAATAGCTCGTGGGTGCACTAATCGTTTCAGTTCCCTAGACCCTTGTAACGTAAGCAGCAGTATACGAATAACCTTCATACCACCACCGGTAGATCCTGCACATCCGCCAATAAAAGAAGAAAAAAGTAATAATACAGGTAAGAAAAGTGGCCAATCTGAAAAACCTGAAGTAGTAAATCCTGCGGTAGTTGAAATAGAAACTGTTTGAAACAGAGCCTGATTCAAAGCATCCAATAAAGACGAATAAGTATTGTGATTAAACAACACTAAAAAGCAAACTAGGAATAAAACGAGCTGTATGAAGAGAAAAGCGCGAAATTCTCTATCTTTCCAATAATAGCGGAGGTTAACGCCTCCAGTAGCGAACGCTGCATAGTGTAAGGTAAAGTTACAGGCAGATATCAATAAAAAAACAACTGTAATCATATTAATAGTGTGACTGTTGAAATACCCCATACTGGCATCATGTGTAGAAAACCCTCCAATGGCTATCGTAGAAAAACTGTGACAAATTGCATCAAAGAATGTCATTCCAGCTAACCAATAGGCCGCCGCGCAAGCGATCGTTAAACTTAAATAGATATACCAAAGAGCTTTAGCCGTTTCTGCTATCCGAGGAGTCACTTTAGTATCTTTAACTGGACCAGGAATCTCTGCTCGATACAGCTGCATTCCACCAATACCAAGAACTGGCAGTATTGCCACTGCTAATACAATGATCCCCATACCACCAAACCATTGAAGAAACTGACGATAAAATAAAATAGCTTTGGGTAAAGCATCGAGTCCAACGATAACAGTCGCGCCCGTGGTGGTTAACGCAGAAAAGGATTCAAAAAATGCGTTAGTAATAGAAATTCGTGGGTTGTCTGAAAGCCAAAATGGCATCGCTCCTGCACTACCAATAACAACCCAAAATAACACTACGATAAGGAATCCATCACGAGATTTAAGTTCATATTTATGACGGCGGTTAGGAAACCAAGCGAAGGTTCCCAACATAAACAAAATAAAGAAGGTAGATACAAACGGTACACCCGCACCATCTCGGTATATTAAAGCAACTAAAGCAGGTGCCAACATTGTGGCACTGAACAGGGCGAGAAGTAACCCGACAATACGGATAATAGAACGAAATTGCATTACTGGACGTTGACCAAGCTTAAGCTTGTTGCTTCCTATGTTTGTTCTGGGTGAGTTATGATAACTTTAGCCCCGCTTTTATTAATTAGCGTTTGGGTAAAAGATTCAACTTGCAAATATTCTAATTCAATAACAAAAGCTACTTTTTCACTATAGTCAGCTTCTACTTCAATTGCTTGAAACTGCACCATAATTGATTGAGTCAAAGGTACTAATGCGTAGTCTAGCTCTAGGAAAAGACGAGTGGTTATTTTTTTCTCAATAGTTTGAAGTAACTTAAGTGCTTGTTGTACTCCGCCACCATAGGCCTTAACTAAACCTCCTGTTCCCAACCGAATGCCACCATAGTAACGAGTGACTACCGCTGATAACTCCCCAACATTTGAACCTGTTAACTGTGCCAATATAGGCTTTCCAGCTGTTCCTGATGGCTCACCATCATCACTAAAACCCCATTTCATTGAATCTTGAGGTCGACCGGCGACAAACCCCCAGCAATTATGGCGAGCATCGTTATGCTTTGCTTTGATAGAGTCAACAAAGGCTTTAGCTTCTTCTATTGATGGGGTATGGGCTAAATAAGTGATAAAGACACTTTTTTTAATCTCTTCTTCAAATCGAACCGACTGCGCAGGAATCAAATATGGCTGAACGTTCATAGTATTCTTAAAACAAAAGGAAAGGAGACAGTTTATCACGTGAGCTAAGTGAGTGATAAAGCGTAAATGTTAAAAAAATGTTGAATTTAAAATTGCCAAACTCTTATTTGCCATACACACTAAGGTTACTGGTCGTACCAGGATTTTGTATTGTCGCTTCCATCGAAGCCAAATACGGAGAAAGATCATGCTCTACCAAACCAGCAACCTATACCTAAAAGCAAGAGATAACCATATTGTAGAACTGTGCTTTTCCTCTAAGAGCTCAGTCAATAAATTAGATTTACAAACTCTACAACACCTCGATGAAGCACTAGATATTCTCCACCAGCATAAAACTGTAAAAGGGCTAATAATCACGACAGATAAAGATTCTTTTATAGTAGGTGCAGACATCACCCAATTTCTGAGCCTTTTTACTCAACCAGAAGAAGTTCTCAGCTATTGGTTAGTCTATGCCAATAGCGTATTTAATAAACTAGAGGACTTACCATTTCCTACCATTTCAGCGCTAACGGGACATGTACTAGGTGGAGGATGTGAGTGTGTACTCACTACTGACTTCAGAGTTGGAGATACAACCACTAATATTGGATTACCAGAAACAAAACTCGGCATCATTCCAGGTTTCGGAGGAACAGTAAGACTTCCTAGATTAATCGGACCAGATTCAGCAATGGAGGCGATTACGCAGGCAAGGACTTACTCTGCATATGAAGCACTAAAAATAGGTATTCTTGACGCAGTAACTACTCCAGAACACTTATTTACCTCAGCGTTAACCACGCTTAATGAAGCGATAAGTCATAAACTAGATTGGAAAAAAAAGAGGACGGTAAAGTTATCTCCTTTGGCATTGAATCACACCGAGCAATTACTCAGTTTCACTATTGCCAACAGTCTAGTTACCCAAAAAGCTGGCGCCCATTACCCTGCCCCAAAAACCGCTGTTAGTGTGATACAACAAGCAGCTCAATGCCATCGACCAAATGCATTAGAAATTGAACGTAATGCCTTTATCAAATTAACTCAAACACCCCAAGCTCATGCCTTAATTGGAATATTTCTAAACGATCAATCAGTTAAAACAAAAGCAAGAAGAATGTGCTCTGCTCAAATAACCGAGCCCAGTCATATCGGTGTGGTAGGAGCAGGGATAATGGGAGGCGGTATTGCCTATCAAGCAGCGAGTCACAACAACACTGTACAGCTTAAAGATATCAATCAAGAAGCACTCAATATAGGTCTAGCGCATTCAGCGAAGCTACTAACGACTCAATGGAAACGAGGAAAAATAGATGAAAACCGCCAAGCTGATGTTCTTAATAAAATAACCGCAAGTTTGAGTTACGATACATTCGATAATGTCGATACTGTGATAGAAGCTGTCGTCGAAAACGCTAACATTAAGAGTACGGTACTAAAAGAAATCGAATCTCATGTTTCTACTGATACCATCATCACTTCAAATACCTCCACTATTCCAATTGAACAACTGGCTCTGTCGCTAAATCGTCCTGAACGTTTTTGCGGTATGCATTTTTTCAACCCTGTACATAAAATGCCTCTCGTTGAAATTATCCGAGGAAAACAAACTAATGAAGCAACAATAAACCAGATAGTTAGCCTGGCATTACAATTAAACAAATCTCCAATTGTTGTTAATGACTGTCCTGGTTTTTTTGTTAATCGAGTCCTATTCCCTTATCTAATGGCATTTCGGTTACTTCTTAAAGATGGAATAGATTTTGTCTTAATCGATAAAGTGATGGAGCAAGAATTTGGCTGGCCGATGGGACCTGCTTGGTTACTGGATATTGTTGGTATCGATACAGCTTATCACGCCCAAACTGTCATGAATCAAGGTTATCCTGACCGATTCAAAGAAATAAAAGATGACGTAGTAGCACTATTATTTGAACGCCAATGGCTAGGGAACAAAACTCAACAGGGATTTTATTGTTACTCTACTGACAAGAAAGGGCACCCTATTAAACAGCCTAACCCTGAACTAATCGAATTATTATCCACCCAACCACATAACAAAGATCACAACGAACAAATGATCATCGATAGAATGATGATACCGATGATTAATGAGTCCGTTCTTTGTTTAGAGCAAAATATTATATCCACAGCTGAAGAGATCGATATGGCACTCGTTTATGGCTTGGGATTTCCACCTTTTCGAGGAGGACCATGTCGTTACCTAGAAACGATCGGCATTGACAATTACTTAAGATCAACACAACCCTATCAACACTTAGGCCCTTTATACATACCACCTAACCATTTAATACAAATAAATAAAAGTGGGAAAACCTTCTATTCACATCATTATCAATCTCCTCTTCCTGAGCCATTAGAGAAGAAAGATCATTAGGAGGAAAACATGATGAACAGAATTGTGATCGTTGATTGTCTGAGAACCCCGATGGGACGCTCCAAAAATGGATCTTTTCGTAATATTCGCGCAGAAGATCTTTCTGCACACCTAATGCATGGGATCTTAACAAAATATCCACAGCTTGATCCCACTCAGATCGAGGATATTTATTGGGGATGTGTACAACAAACGTTAGAGCAAGGCTTTAATATAGCAAGAAACGCCGCACTATTAGCAGGACTACCACATACTATTGCCGCTGTATCTGTGAACAGATTATGTGGTTCATCAATGCAAGCGCTTCATGATGCCACGAGAGCAATTATGGTGGGTGATGCCGAAATATGTTTAGCCGGTGGTGTAGAACATATGGGACATATTCCGATGACTCATGGCGTCGATTTACATCCTCAACTTAGCCACCATGTTGCTAAAGCATCTGCACTGATGGGTATAACGGCTGAAGTTCTGGCTAATCAATTTAGTATATCCAGAGAAGACCAAGATATATATGCGCTCAATTCACATCAAAAAGCAGCAAATGCTGCGGACAATGGTTTCTTTAATCAAGAGATTCTCCCCATTCCCGGACATAATAACGACGGAGCGTTAGTCTCTGTACAAACGGATGAAGTTATTCGATCTGATGCATCTTTTGAACAATTACAATCATTACCTCCTGCATTTGATCCCAAAGGAAGCGTTACTGCGGGAAGCTCATCGGCATTATCAGATGGAGCATCAATTATGTTGCTCATGAGCGAAAATAAAGCAAAACAGCTAAAACTACCAATTAGAGCTTATATAAAATCAATGGCCGTCGCTGGATGTGAGCCTGCAACCATGGGGCTAGGCCTTGTACCAGCGACACATAAAGCCCTGAAACGCGCCCATTTAAATTTAAAGGATATTGATGTTATTGAACTCAACGAAGCATTTGCCGCACAGACCATCGCGTGCATTCAGTCTTTTAAGTTAACTCCTGAAGATGTCACCAACAAACTTAATATCAACGGAGGAGCTATTGCCCTTGGCCATCCTTTGGGATGTTCTGGAACTCGCATCTGCACAACACTCATCAATGCATTAGAACAAAAACAAAAACGCTACGGATTAGCCACAATGTGCATTGGTTTAGGACAAGGAATTGCAACGATATTTGAACGGCCTTAATTGTGATGTAACGATTAAAAAAGGTCGCATAGAGCGACCTTTTTTAATAATGAATGAAACTACTTTTTCTTAACGGGACGCTTCCAACCAGAGATACGGCGCTCTTTAGCGCGAGTGATGACTAACTCACCATCATTAGTAATATCTTTAGTTACTGTGGTGCCAGCACCTATTGTAACGCCATCAGCGACACGGACAGGCGCCACGAGTTGGGTATCTGAACCAACAAACACATCATCGCCGATGATCGTTTTATGCTTGTTTGCACCATCATAATTACAAGTAATCACGCCTGCGCCTAAATTAACTCGTTGACCAATTTCAGCATCACCCACATAAGTTAAGTGGTTCGCTTTAGAGCCTTCACCAATACGCGCATTTTTTACTTCAACAAAATTACCAACATGGGCATCATTACTTAATTCAGCACCAGGACGAAGACGAGAGAAAGGACCGACAGTGCATTTTTCACCTACTGTGGCATTTTCAATCACACTGTATGGACGAACAAGGGTGTTGTCATCAATTTCGCAATCAGTTAACACACAGCCCGCACCGATAACCACATTATCACCAAGAGTCACTTTACCTTCGATGATCACATTCACATCGATCTCGACATCTTTACCGCATTGCAATTCACCACGAAGATCAAAGCGAGAAGGATCTCGTAGCATCACACCTTGAACCAGCAGTTTATTGGCTTGCTCTTGTTGATAAATACGCTCTAATTTTGCCAGTTGCACACGATCGTTCACCCCTTCGACTTCACTGTCTTGTACTGGGTGAATAGATTGAATTAAGCGACCTTCCTGATGAGCAGCAGCAATAATGTCGGTAAGGTAGTACTCGCCTTGCGCATTATCATTCGTTAAGCCAGATAACCAACGTTTCAAATCACGACCATCAGCAACCATAACACCGGTATTAATCTCTTTAATCGCCTTCTGCTCTTCTGTTGCATCTTTCTGTTCGACAATAGCAACAACAGAGTCATTTTCACGTACGATACGGCCATAACCCATCGGGTTATCCATCACAACAGTCAACAAACCAATACCACCAGCAGGTTGACCATCTAACATTCGCTCTAGCGTCTGTTCGGAAATAAGTGGCACATCACCGTAAAGAATCAATACTTTTTCGTCATCAGCAAAATGAGGCGCAGCTTGATTAACCGCATGGCCAGTACCAAGTTGCTCAGCTTGTAATACCCAATTTACCGATTCATTAGCCAACGACTGCTGCATTAAATCGCCACCATGGCCGTACACCAAATGGATATTTTGTACGCCTAAGCCTGAACATGTATCAATGACATGTTTCACCATGGGTTTTCCCGCTAATGTATGCAGTACTTTTGGCAAAGCTGAATGCATTCGCGTGCCTTTACCGGCGGCAAGAATCACTGCGCTAAATTTCATGAAGTTCCCTACGATGTTGCAAAAAGAAAGATGCTGAACATTCTAGCGGTTTACGTACAGAGAGTTAATTTTTTGCCGTCAAATTTCATTAAAAAATAAATAAAAAAGGCGACCAAATGGTCGCCTTCTCTTTAAATAACGTCTCTAATTTATAATTAACGACGTTTTTTGGTGAGCTCAATTACTCGTAATTGAGCCATGGCTTTAGCCAGTTCACTGGCCGCTTGCGCGAAGTCCATGTCACCGTGTTGGTTCTGAATATGTTCTTCAGCACGTTGACGGGCTTCTTCTGCCTTAGCTGCATCAAGGTCTTCACCACGGATAGCTGTGTCAGCCAGTACAGTTGCTGTACCAGGCTGAACTTCAACAATACCACCAGAGATATAAATGATCTCTTCGTGGCCGTGTTGCTTAACAATGCGCACCATACCAGGCTTGATAGCGGTCAGCAGCGGTGTGTGACCATGGAAGATACCAAGTTCACCTTCGCTACCGGTCACCTGAAATGTTTCAACTTGTCCAGAAAACAATTTTTTTTCTGCACTAACAACATCTAGGTGAAAGGTTATTGCTGCCATAACGCCTCCTAATTAGCCTTACATTTTTTTCGCGTTTTCTACAGCATCGTCAATAGAGCCGCAGTACATGAAGGCTTGCTCAGGAATATCATCGTAGTCACCATCTAGCAGACCTTTGAAACCACGTAGGGTTTCTTTTAGCGATACGTAAATACCAGGGTCGCCAGTGAATACTTCAGCTACGTGATATGGCTGAGTAAGGAAACGTTCAATCTTACGAGCACGAGCTACCACTTGCTTATCTTGCTCAGACAATTCGTCCATACCAAGAATAGCAATGATATCTTTTAGCTCTTTGTAACGTTGCAGTGTTTGTTGAACGCCACGAGCGATGTCGTAGTGCTCTTGACCAACTACTAGTGGATCCAACTGACGAGAAGTTGAATCTAGTGGGTCGATCGCTGGGTATAGGCCCATAGATGCAATGTTACGGTTCAGTACTACTGTCGCGTCTAAGTGAGCGAAAGTCGTTGCTGGTGATGGGTCAGTCAAGTCATCTGCTGGTACGTATACCGCCTGTACAGACGTGATAGAACCAGATTTAGTTGACGTGATACGTTCTTGAAGAACACCCATTTCTTCAGCAAGTGTAGGTTGGTAACCTACTGCTGAAGGCATACGACCTAGCAGTGCTGAAACTTCAGTCCCCGCAAGGGTATAACGGTAGATGTTATCGATGAATAGCAGTACATCACGGCCTTCGTCACGGAAACGCTCAGCCATAGTAAGACCAGTCAACGCAACACGCAGACGGTTACCCGGTGGCTCGTTCATCTGACCGTAAACCATCGCAACCTTAGATTCTTCTGGGTTTTCTAGGTTTACAACACCTGCTTCCTGCATTTCGTAGTAGAAGTCGTTACCCTCACGAGTACGCTCACCTACACCTGCAAATACAGATAGACCAGAGTGTTTCAGTGCGATGTTGTTGATAAGTTCCATCATGTTAACGGTCTTACCTACACCTGCACCACCAAACAGACCAATTTTACCACCCTTAGCGAATGGACAAATTAAGTCGATAACTTTAACACCCGTTTCTAGAAGTGCTGTCGCATTTGACTGCTCTTCGTAGCTAGGTGCTGCACGGTGGATAGAGTACTGTTGTTCAGCACCGATTTCACCGCGTTCATCAATCGCGTCACCAAGAACGTTCATGATACGACCAAGGGTCTTAGTACCTACTGGCACTGAAATTGGAGCGCCAGTATTTTCAACTGTCATTCCACGACGTAAACCATCTGAGCTACCCATTACGATTGCGCGACATACGCCACCGCCAAGTTGCTGTTGCACTTCAAGAACCAAACGTCCTGTTGCTTCAACAACGTTAAGAGCATCGTAAACACTAGGTACTTCGCTCTGTGGGAACTCCACGTCGACTACTGCGCCGATGATCTGTACGATCTTACCTGTAGCCATCGTTAATCCTCTAAACTGTTTGTTTTACCTAAGCTTAAACCGCAGCTGCACCACTTACGATTTCAGAAAGTTCTTGTGTAATCGCCGCTTGACGAGCTTTGTTGTACACAAGTTCTAATTCATCAATCAAGTTAGATGCGTTATCTGTTGCAGCTTTCATCGCAATCATTCGAGCCGCTTGCTCACAAGCAAGGTTCTCAACTACGCCCTGATAAACCTGTGACTCTACGTAACGTAGTAGTAAGGCATCAAGTAGCGGTTGAGGCTCTGGTTCGTAGATATAATCCCACGAGTGATCACGCTGCATTTCTTCGCTGTCTGATTTAGGCAAAGGCAGCAATTGATCGATCGTTGGTTGTTGCACCATTGTGTTTACAAATTCGTTGAACACAACGTACAGGCGATCTAATTCACCGTTATCATATTTCTTCAGCATCACACCGACAGAGCCGATTAGGTCTTCAAGACTTGGTGAATCACCAAGGCCCGATACCTGTGCAGCTACTTTTGCACCGGAGTGAGCAAAGAAGGATGTTGCTTTAGAGCCGATAATAGCTAGCTCAACATCCACACCTTTGGTTTGCCAAGATTTCATATCCATCAGGGCTTTTTTGAACAAGTTAACGTTCAAACCACCACACAAACCACGGTCTGTAGAAACAATGATATAACCAACACGTTTCGCTTCGCGTTCTTCTAAGTACGGATGACGGTACTCGAGATTCGCGTTTGCGACATGACCGATCACTTTACGCATCGTTTGCGCGTATGGTCGGGAAGCCTGCATCGCTTCTTGCGAACGACGCATTTTAGAAGCGGCTACCATTTCCATCGCTTTAGTAATTTTCTGAGTGCTTTTTACACTACCGATTTTACTACGTATCTCTTTTGCGCCGGCCATCGTTACTCTCCATTAGTTGGTGGCATTACTGCCACCGACTTAGTTACCAAGTTTGGGTTGCTTTGAAATCTTCAACAAGTTTGGTTAACTTGTCTTCAACTTCGCCGTTATAAGCACCGGACTTGTTGATCTCTTCTGCTAGTTCAGCATATTGAGAATGAGCATACGATAGTAAAGCGGCTTCAAAATCTAGAACTTTGTTCAGTTCTACATCAGCAAGGTAACCACGCTCTGCAGCGAAGATAGCTAAGCCCTGCTCAAAGATAGACATCGGTGTGTACTGATTCTGTTTCATCAGTTCAGTCACTTTTTGACCGTGGTCTAGCTGCTTCTTAGTAGCGGCGTCAAGATCTGAAGAGAACTGCGCAAATGCAGCCAATTCACGATATTGAGCAAGAGCAGTACGAATACCACCAGCCAATTTCTTAATGATCTTAGTTTGAGCTGAACCACCCACACGAGAAACAGAGATACCTGGGTCAACCGCTGGGCGAACACCTGCGTTGAACAGTTCTGTCTGTAGGAAAATCTGACCATCGGTAATAGAAATTACGTTAGTCGGTACGAATGCAGATACGTCACCCGCTTGGGTTTCGATGATAGGTAGAGCTGTCAATGAACCAGTCTTACCTTTCACTTCACCGTTAGTGAAACGTTCTACATACTCTGCGCTTACACGAGCAGCACGCTCTAGTAAACGAGAGTGTAAGTAGAATACGTCACCAGGGAATGCTTCACGACCTGGTGGACGACGTAGCAATAGAGAAATCTGACGATAAGCCACAGCTTGTTTAGATAGATCATCATAAACAATCAGTGCATCTTCTCCGCGATCACGGAAGTATTCACCCATTGCACAACCTGCGTAAGGAGCAAGGTATTGCAATGCAGCAGATTCAGATGCTGACGCAACCACAATGATAGTGTTTTTAAGTGCGTCGTGCTCTTCTAACTTACGTACTACGTTAGCAATTGTCGACGCTTTTTGGCCGATAGCTACGTAGATAGAGTAAATGCCAGAATCTTTCTGGTTGATGATCGCATCGATAGCCATCGCAGTTTTACCTGTTTGACGGTCACCGATGATCAATTCACGCTGGCCACGACCAATTGGGATCATCGAGTCAACAGATTTGTAACCTGTTTGAACTGGTTGATCTACCGATTGACGATCGATAACGCCAGGTGCAATCACTTCAACTGGAGAAGTAATTTTTGCTTCAAGAGGTCCTTTGCCATCGATAGGTTCACCCAGAGTGTTAACCACACGACCAAGCAGTTCAGGACCAACTGGTACTTCAAGAATACGACCAGTACCAGTTACTTTTGTGCCTTCCTTAAGGTCAGCATATGGGCCCATTACAACCGCACCTACCGAGTCACGCTCAAGGTTAAGTGCTAGTGCATAACGGCCACCCGGTAATTCAATCATTTCACCCTGCATCACGTCTTTAAGACCGTGAATGCGGATAATACCATCGCTTACCGAAACGATAGTACCTTCATTGCGACCTTCACTAACAACGTCGAAAGATTCGATACGCTGTTTAATAAGATCACTTATTTCCGTGGAATTAAGTTGCATGCTCCAATCCCCATCAAGACTGCAATGCATCGCTCAGACGGTGTAAACGTCCACGCGCTGAGTTATCGATGACTAAGTCTCCGGCTCGAATTACAACCCCAGCTAGTAGGGTCTCATCTATACTGCAATTCAGCAGAACTTTACGCTCGAGGCGCTGCTCTAGTTTGCTGCTGATGTCTGCTTTTTGTTGCTCTGAAAGCTCGCTTGCAGAAATAACTTCCACATCGATTTTCGATTCATGTTCTTTTTTCAGAACATGATATTGAGCGCAGACTTCAGGAACAGCCGCTAAGCGGCCATTCTCTGCCATCACCTTAATAAGGTTCTGGCCAGATTCATCAAACTGTTCGCCACAAACTGCGATAAAAACCTCTGCTAATTTATTGGCAGAGAGAGAACTGGTAATCAGTTCATGAATTTGCGCGTTGTTTGCGACTTCAGCAGCGAATACCAACATTTCAGACCATTGATCTAACTGTTGTTTCTCCACCGCAAAATCAAATGCTGCTTTAGCATAGGGGCGTGCAATAGTAGTCAGTTCAGACATAAGCGCCCCCTGAGTTAAAGTTTTGCAGCTACGTTGTCAAGAATATCTTTGTGCGCATCTTTATCGATTGAACGCTCTAAGATTTTCTCGGCACCAGCGATAGCCAGAGTAGCAACTTGTTTGCGCAGCTCATCGCGTGCACGATTACGTTCAGCTTCGATTTCAGCTTCTGCTTGAGTCAGGAGCTTCTGGCGTTCTTCCAGAGCCTGTTCACGAGCTTCATCCAAAATCTGAGCTTTACGTTTATTCGCTTGCTCAATGACCTCTGTTGCTGTGCGCTTCGCTTCCTTCATTTGTTCAGAAGCGTTGGCTTGTGCTAGATCTAAATCTTTCTTTGCACGCTCAGCGGCTTGCAAACCATCAGCAATTTTTTGCTGACGTTCTTCAATCGCTTTAATGATTGGTGGCCATACATATTTCATGCAGAACCAAACAAACAGGATAAAGGCGACTGCTTGACCTAGCAGAGTTGCGTTCATATTCACAACAGCTACCCCCTATATGGACAGACTTATGTTAATCAAAGGCAAAACGTAGATGTGTTTTGCCACTGGAAATACGTGATTAACCTAGTTGACCAACAAACGGGTTAGCGAAAGTGAATAGAAGTGCGATAACGATACCGATCATTGGAACCGCATCGAGCAGACCTGCGATGATGAACATCTTAACTTGCAGCATAGGAGCCATTTCAGGTTGGCGAGCTGCGCCTTCAAGGAATTTACCGCCTAGAAGAGCGAAACCAATCGCTGTACCTAGAGAAGCAAGACCGACGATAATACCTACGGCGATTGCAGAAAAGCTCAGTAAAGTTTCCATTACTATCTCCAATTATAATTGTTGGCTAAAGTGCCCAATAAAAGCTTTAAAAAAACAAAATATAAAAAATTAATGATCCGAGTCTTCGTGTGCCATTGACAGATAAACGATAGTCAACATCATGAACACAAATGCTTGAATCAAAATTACCAGAATATGGAAAATAGCCCACGGAAGTGAACCGATCCATTGTAACCACCAAGGCAACATCGCCGCACAAAGAATGAATACAACCTCACCCGCAAACATGTTACCGAATAGACGCATACCCAGTGATAACGGTTTCGCCAGCAACGACACCACTTCAATAAGTAGGTTAAACGGAATCATGACAGGGTGATTGAATGGATGTAGAGCCAATTCTTTCACGAACCCACCTAAGCCTTTCACTTTGATGCTGTAAAAAATCATCAAAGCAAAAACACCTAGAGCCATAGCCATGGTGATATTCACATCAGCAGAAGGAACCACTTTTAAATAAGGAACCCCTAACAGATGCTGTGCTGAGTAAGGCAAGAAATCGATGGGCACAAGGTCCATGATGTTCATTAGCAATACCCAACAAAAGATAGTTAGTGCCAGCGGAGCAATTAGCGCATTGCGTCCATGGAAAGTCTCTTTGACGTTTTGGTCGACAAATTCAACTACCATCTCAACAAAACACTGCAGCTTGCCTGGTACACCCACTGTTGCTTTCTTAGAAACTGAACGGAACATCCAAAGGAAGATCAATCCAGTAAACACAGAAAAAAACAGGCTATCGATATGAACGTTCCAGAAACTTGTCTCACTTATTTGCCACCCCAAATCATAGTGCTCAGAAATACGAGCCAATGATAAGTTAGACAAATGGTGCTCAATGTAACCGGACGGTGTTAGCGCTTCACCTGGCGCAGCCATAACTCATCCTATTTTTTGTTGTTAATGAATAGTACTGGTGCAAAGATATTAATACCTAGTACCAGCAAATAGGTTAGTTTCAGGGGAACAAGTTCCACCTGGACATACATGTAAGCAGCAGAAAATAGTGCAATGGTAATGAGGATTTTAAGAGCTTCACCTGTGTAGAAAGACGCCGTGATACGTTTTGCAGCACGAGCCCCACTAAACATGAAAGCGAACAGCGCGAATACAGCATTAGCAATGACAAAAATGCCACCACCTATTAGCGCAGAAAATCCCCATTCAGCATTAACCACAACAGCCATTCCTGTTGCCACAACCATAACCGCGCCCAACTGGATCAATAACAATTGCTTAGCAAGCTCTCGTCCCGGTCTAGCTAACGCAGCTACCATGTATTCTTACCCCACATAAAATGCACCTGACCTAACAACTAAAGCCAGATGCTATGCTAAAAATTTTATATACATACCATAATCTTTGGCAATGTAATTACCACAAAAAGTTACAGTTTTGCTTACAACTCGACAACTTTTCGAATGAAAAGTTGTTTTTTACAATTGATTTAAATCAATTATCTCATTTAGCGTTCTAGCTTGGCAATCACTTGTTCTAATTTGTGAGGTTCATCAAGACTTATTGTTAGTTTTGACTTTCCGTTCTTAGATCGCACGATTGAAACTTTTGCATGCAATTTATCGCTAAGGTTCTGTGATATTTGTTGAATTTCTACGTCTTCTACCACGTTTTTATCGTCAGATGGTCCAGAAAGACATTTTTTGACGAGTTGTTCGGTTTGACGAACCGTAAGCTGCTTTTTGGCTACTTTTTCAGCAATATCAGCTTGAAGCTCACCTTCGAGCATCAACAAAGCACGAGCATGGCCCATTTCTAGCTGCTTAGTTTCAACAAACTTTTTAACTTTTTCATCTAATTGGTTTAGACGTAATAAATTGCTGACAGTCGTGCGCGATTTACCAATCACATCGGCGACTTGTTGGTGGGTTAACTTGAATTCGTCTTGCAAACGTTCGAGAGCTTGCGCTTCTTCGATCGCATTCAAGTCTTCACGTTGAATGTTTTCGATCAAAGCCATGGCCACTGCAGCACGGTCTTCAACACGTTTAATAAGACAAGGAACTTGTTTTAGCCCAGCCTGACGTGCTGCTCTCCAGCGACGCTCTCCGGCTATAATCTCATACCCACCAGTTTCTAGTGGTCGAACAACTATCGGTTGGATAATACCTTGAGACTGGATAGAAGCAGATAGCTCTTCCAACGCTTCTGGAGACATGTCTTTACGGGGCTGGTAAATACCCGGTTTCAAGCTCGTAATAGCGAGATCCGTTAGATCTGCTTCTGAAGATAGCGTTTGGCTATTTGAAGCAACTTGCTGTTTTTCACGAGCCATTGAGCTAGTTGCTAGTAATGCATCCAGCCCTTTTCCTAAACCGCGTTTAGACATGTAAACGAATTCCTTAAGTTAAATCATTATGCGGGAACTTCTTCACGACGAAGCATCTCACCCGCTAAAGCTAAATAGGCTTTAGCACCAGCAGAATACTTGTCATAGTACATGGCAGGTTTACCATGACTTGGGGCCTCAGCCAAACGAACATTACGAGGAATGACGGTACGATACACTTTATCACCAAAGTGTTTTTTCAATTGATCGGACACTTCGTTAGAGAGGCGGTTACGAGGATCATACATAGTACGCAGTAAACCCTCGATTTTTAAATTTTCATTCACTACTGCAGCTAACTTACTAATGGTATCCATTAATGCCGTTAACCCTTCTAAAGCAAAATATTCACATTGCATTGGAACGAGTACGGAGTCAGCTGCCGCCATAGCATTAATGGTGAGTAAGTTTAGAGCTGGTGGACAATCAATAAAAATGTAGTCGTACTCATCTCGAACCGGTGTCAGTGCGTTTTTCAAACGTACTTCACGTGCAAACACTTCCATTAATTTAATCTCAGCGGCGGTCACATCACCATTCGCTGCGATTAAGTCATAATTTCCTGATGTTTTATGGCACACCACTTCTGAGAACGGCGAATCTTCAACCAATAACTCATAAGCAGTCGCATCGACTTGATATTTATCGACACCACTCGCCATTGTGGCGTTACCCTGCGGGTCTAGGTCAACGACCAAAACCTTACGTTTAGTCGCAGCCATAGATGCGGCTAAATTGATACAAGTTGTTGTTTTACCAACACCACCTTTCTGGTTGGCAATTGCTACGATTTTACCCACGGTGTGCCTCGCTGTTATCCCTTGCGCGATAAGATTACAAGATGACGCTCACCTTCCAACTCAGGAACTTTCAAAGATTTGACCGATATCACAGAACACCATTCAGGTAACTGATCTATTTCGTCTTGTGGCACATGACCTTTCAAAGCCAAAAAGACACCCGATTGTTGCTTGGGTAGATGATGACACCAATCCACCATATCAAGCATTGAGGCAAAAGCTCGACTTAAAACACCATCAAAACCTTCACCCGCATCATAGTCTTCTACCCGACTTTGAATTGGCGTCACATTGCCAATCTTCAACTCATGAATAACCTGTTTGATAAAACGAATTCGCTTTCCCAAGCTATCCAAAAGGACAAATTCTTTGTCAGGGTTCATGATTGATAGAGGAATACCTGGCAACCCAGGCCCTGTACCTACATCAATAAACCGTTTTCCCTCAAGGGAAGAACTCACGACGATACTATCCAAGATATGTTTAACTAACATATCTATTGGATCTCGTACAGAGGTCAAATTGTACGCTTTATTCCATTTATTGAGGAGCTCAACGTAACCTACCAATTGTTCGCGTTGACGATCAGACACGTCCAAATCAGTCTGAGCGATCAAATCATCCAACTTCGCTCGCAATGGAGAACTCATTACGCGGCTTCCCCTTTCTTAAGCATACCGTGCTTTTTCAGGTGTACCAGTAGGATAGAGATCGCAGCTGGTGTAATTCCTGAAATACGTGATGCAACACCAATACTTTCCGGTTTAGCTTCGTTTAGTTTTAGCACGACTTCATTTGATAGACCTTTGACGTCTTTGTAGTCCAAATCAAATGGCAGTTTAGTATTTTCATGGCGAAGTGATTTTTCAATTTCGTCTTGTTGACGTTGAATATATCCTTCATATTTCACTTGAATTTCTACCTGCTCAGCAGCTTGGCTATCTTCGATGCCAGGCGCGTATGACGCCAGCGAAGTTAAACTTTCATAAGTCATTTCAGGACGACGAAGCAAATCTTCACCACTTGCTTCACGAGCCATCGGTGTTTTTAATAATTTATTAAGTTCATCAACAGACTCAGATTTTGGATTCATCCAAATCGATTTCAGGCGTTGACGCTCTAATTCAATATTTTCAATTTTTTGATTGAAGCGAGCCCAACGCTCATCACTGATTAAGCCAAACTCTCGCGCTTGTTCAGTTAAGCGAAGATCCGCATTATCTTCACGCAGCATCAAGCGGTATTCAGCGCGGGAAGTAAACATGCGGTAAGGTTCTTTCGTGCCCATGGTAGAAAGATCGTCAATCAACACGCCAACATAAGCTTGGTCACGACGTGGACTCCACCCTTCTTTGTCTTGACTAAATAAACTCGCATTCAGTCCAGCCATTAAACCTTGAGCAGCCGCTTCTTCGTAGCCAGTTGTGCCATTGATCTGCCCAGCAAAGAACAGACCGCTAATGAATTTCGTTTCAAAGGTATGTTTCAAATCACGAGGATCAAAGAAATCATATTCAATCGCATAACCTGGACGAACAATATGAGCATTTTCAAATCCTTTCATTGAACGAACGATTTGGACTTGAACATCAAACGGCAAACTTGTTGAAATACCATTTGGATAAAGCTCTGTGGTATTCAGACCTTCAGGCTCAATAAAAATTTGGTGGCTGTTTTTGTCTGCAAAACGCATTACCTTATCTTCAATAGATGGGCAATAGCGTGGTCCTACACCTTCAATAACACCTGAATACATTGGGCTACGATCTAAATTCGTACGAATAACATCGTGAGTCTTTTCGTTCGTATAGGTGATATAACACGGAATTTGATGTGGGTGCTGAGTTCGATTGCCCATGAAAGAAAACACAGGTGTTGGGTTATCACCATGCTGTTGAGCTAGTTGAGAAAAATCAACACTGTTTGCGTCAATACGCGGAGGTGTACCCGTTTTTAAACGTTCTACACGGAATGGCAATTCTCGAAGTCGATTTGCTAATGCGATCGATGGAGGATCGCCTGCACGGCCCCCTGAGAAGTTTTCCAGACCAATATGGATCTTTCCACCAAGGAAGGTACCAACGGTCAATACAACCGCTTTAGCGTGGAATTTGAGCCCCATTTGGGTCACCACACCCTTCACTTGATCGTTTTCAACGATAAGATCATCAGCAGCTTGCTGGAATAACGTTAAATTTGGAGTATTTTCCAGAGTATGGCGCACATACGCTTTGTACAACGCTCGGTCAGCTTGTGCTCGAGTAGCACGAACAGCAGGACCTTTTGATGCGTTGAGCGTTCTGAATTGAATACCTGCATGGTCAATAGCTTCAGCCATTAAACCGCCCATAGCATCGACTTCTTTTACAAGATGTCCTTTACCAATGCCACCAATAGCTGGGTTACAAGACATTTGTCCCAGAGTATCAATATTATGTGTTAAAAGTAGCGTTTTTTGGCCAGTGCGAGCGGCGGCTAGAGCGGCTTCCGTTCCTGCATGACCGCCACCGACCACAATGACGTCAAATGTTTCGTGATAGAGCATGAACGACCTCAGGTGTTTCGTTAGAACTAAGGAAAATTAAAGGAGGCGTATTCTACCTTCTTTCTGCTGGCTATTAAATCGCTTTTCTAATTTTTTATAGATCGAGTTTTAAGTAATTATATATAAAGATCTTTATATAGATCTCTTATTAGATCTACTATTAGGATCGTCGATCTCTGTGGATAACTAAAAAATGATCATATGGATCATGGATCTTTAGACGATCATAACATGTGATCATCAACTGATCTGATCGAGGATTAGCTGGGATCAAAATAGGTACTTATACACAGGGGTAAAAAACGATCAAAGTTATTATTTGGATAACTACCGGTTGATCACCGGATAACATTGAACTTATCCACAGTCTAAGTGGTTATTATATGACCGGTTAAACCTGGAAGTCGACTAATGTTTTGGTTTTGCATTCGTAAGATCGAAAAAAAAGCGACTAAAAATTAGCCGCTTCTATCTTGATCATAGTGATTATTCAAATTTATCCGCGATGGTATTAAACCATTCTTCTGCTGCATCTTCTGGAACTGGGTGTTCTTGAACATCAATAGTTAAACAATCAGTAATAGGTTCAGCCCCAATATCCTCTAACAATGAATATGCATGTTTGCCAGCAGCACAAAACGTATCATAGCTAGAATCACCAATTGCAATTACAGCGTATTTGAGCCCCGCAGTCTTAGGCGGTGTCTCTTGTAAAGCGTTTATAAAGGGCTGGATATTATCAGGATATTCGCCAGCTCCATGAGTTGAAGTGATAATTAACCAAGTTCCTTCCACGGGAATTTCATCTAGATCTGGTTGATTGTGGATCGTAGTATCCAAGCCTTTCTCTTGCAGCAGATCATTTAGATGATCGCCAACGTATTCAGCACTTCCTAGCGTGCTGCCAGTAATTATATGGATCATTCTCTTATCCTGTTGGGTTTGTGCTTCTTAAACGACTTAAATGTATCCTATTTACGAATAAGAAATATTTCCAGTATTGTTTGCTAGATTACTCATTTTTACGTATCAAACAAAAAAGGCTTCCTCATATGAGGAAGCCTTTTATCAATGAGTGATACAGGTATCTGTCACTATAACTCTATTTACCGATACAGAACGAAGAAAAGATGCGACCTAAGAGGTCATCTGAACTAAATTCCCCTGTAATTTCATTAAGATGTTGCTGAGCAATACGCAGTTCTTCGGCAAGTATCTCTCCGGCCATGTAACCTTCAAGTTGCTCCTTACCAATATCAAGGTGTTGAGATGCGCGTTCTAATGCATCTAAATGACGACGGCGCGCCATAAAGCCACCTTCTTGATTTCCAGCAAATCCCATACATTCTTTTAGATGGGTTCTTAAAGCTTCTACTCCATCTCCGGTTTTAGCTGACAGACGAATAAGAGTTGGATCGTTCTTGTCATCAAGCCCCAATGTTTCATTGGTTTGATCGACTTTATTACGAATAATGGTGATCCCAATATGGTCAGGTAAACGATCGACAAAGTCTGGCCAGATCTCTTTTGGGTCAGTAGCATCGGTTGTCGTACCATCGACCATGAAAAGAACTCGGTCTGCTTGATTGATTTCGTCCCAAGCTCGTTCAATACCAATTTTTTCAACTTCATCAGAGGCTTCACGTAGGCCTGCTGTATCGATAATGTGCAACGGCATACCATCGATATGGATATGCTCTCTTAAAACGTCTCTCGTTGTTCCTGCGATGTCTGTAACGATGGCTGACTCTTTACCAGACAAGGAATTCAACAAACTCGATTTACCGGCGTTAGGTCGACCTGCGATCACAACTTTCATGCCTTCACGCATTATCGCACCTTGGTTAGCTTCTTTACGCACAGTATTAAGATTATCAATGATTGTATTTAAATCACTTGCGACTTTTCCATCGGCGAGAAAGTCGATTTCTTCTTCGGGGAAATCAATCGCAGCTTCCACATATATACGTAAATGAATCAGTGACTCTACTAGCGTATTGATGCGTTTAGAAAACTGCCCTTGTAGAGATTGCAGAGCAGATTTAGCTGCCTCTTCAGAGCTTGCATCAATCAAGTCAGCAATGGCTTCAGCCTGTGTTAAATCCATCTTGTCGTTTAGGAATGCTCGTTCAGAAAATTCGCCTGGACGTGCAGTTCGTACTCCGGGAATGGTCAAGATGCGTTTGATTAACATATCAATGACCACGGGACCACCGTGACCTTGAAGTTCTAGTACATCCTCACCTGTAAATGAATGAGGATTAGGAAAATAAAGTGCGATTCCTTGGTCTAATTCAGTACCGTTTAAATCTTTGAATGGCAGATATTCTGCGTAACGAGGGCGTAATTGTTTTCCAGTGACTTCCAGTGCCACTTTTTCCGCTAGTGGGCCGGAAACACGGATAATGCCAACCCCGCCACGGCCAGAGGCGGTAGCTTGAGCGACGATGGTATCTGTAGTCATAACGTTACCTGAGCAGGTTTGAATTTGCGTAATTGTAATCAGCCAATAACAAAAAGGCGACCTTTTGGCCGCCTTTCTTATCTGTTTATGTGCTTACTTTGTTTTACTGTGTAAGCCTTTCTTCTCCAGCGCCTTATAAATCATAGTTTGCTGAACAAGTGTTACGATATTCGACATCAAGTAGTAAAGAACCAATCCTGATGGGAAGAATAAGAAGAATGCTGAGAATACAACCGGCATAAAGGTCATAATCTTTTGTTGCATTGGATCTGTCACTGTAGACGGACTCATCTTCTGAATCATAAACATACTTACACCCATTAATACAGGTAGGATGAAGTATGGGTCTTGAGCTGACAAATCTTGAATCCAGCCAAAGAATGGCGAGTGACGTAGCTCAACAGATTCCATTAATGCCCAATATAGAGAAATGAAGATTGGCATCTGTAGGAAGATAGGTAAACAACCACCGAGTGGGTTTACTTTCTCAGTTTTGTACAGTTCCATCATTTCTTGGCTCATGCGTTGACGATCGTCACCGATACGCTCTTTCATTGCCTGAATCTTAGGCTGAAGCATGCGCATTTTTGCCATTGAAGTATATTGCGCTTTTGTTAGTGGGTACATTGCACCACGAACAATAAGAGTCAAACAGATGATAGCCACACCCCAGTTGCCAACAAAGCTTTGGATGAATGACAACAGCATATGTAGAGGTTTCGCAATAAACCATAACCAACCATAATCAACAACTAGATCTAGGTTATCGGCTGTTGCAGCCATTTGATCTTGTAGTTTTGGTCCGACCCAAAGTGTTGCTTTGAATTCGCCAGACTGACCATTCTCAATGGTCTTATTCTTGGTTTGGATACCGATATCACCGTAGTTTTGGATAACACGGGTATATAGCGTTGGATCTTTTTCATCACGAGGAATCCATGCAGTGGCAAAGTAGTGCTGGATCATCGCTGCCCAACCTTTGTCATCTTTTAGCGTAATGTTTAGATTACGCTCTTGCATGTCATCAAAGCTGTATTTTTTGTAACGAGTATCTTCAGTAGAGTATGCGCCACCATGGTAAGTTGGCATAGCTAGACTGCCACCAGAATCTTTTAGATTTTGACGCAGATGTGCGTACATGCTCACTTCAGCTTCTTTACCTGATTGGTTGTTGATGTCATAAACCATATCAAGTGCGTAGCTACCACGTTTTAGAATGAACGTTTTGGTGTAAGTGATGCCATTTGCTTGGTAAGTAAGAGGAATGCGTAATTCGTCTTTACCTTTTGCTAATGTGTAAGAAGATGCATTTGTGTGATAAACCGCACGTTTGTTCGTTTGGTCGATACCTTGAGGGCCAATCAGACCACTTTGAGCAATAAACTGATGAGTTTTGGTGCGATCAAGTAAGATAAATGGATTGTTTGAGTGAAGCTTATCTGAATATTTGTTCAGTTTAGCTTCAACCACATCACCACCAGCGGTATCAATAGACAGAGTTAGAACGTCTGTTTTGACAGTAATAATCTTAGCAGCTTCTTCCGTAGCTTTAGTATTTGCTGAGATGCTTGCTGGCGCTGTTGCGTCATTATCTGTAGGAGTTGCAGCACCTGCACTGCTATTATTTACCTGTTCAACTGCACTATTTGGTGTTTCTGTTGCTTTTTTATCTGCATTCCATTGGTTAAACAGTAAAAAAGAGACTAACGCCAAAGCAATTAACAGAATATTACGTTGAGAATCCATCGTTATTTATCTCTGTCTTGTTTTTGGACTGGTGGAACGGGGTCATAACCCCCTTCGTTCAAAGGATGGCATTTTAATAGACGTTTGCCTGTTAACCAACACCCTTTTACAAAACCGTGAACTTTCAACGCTTCTATTGCATATTTAGAGCAAGTAGGAGTGAACCGACATCTAGGACCGATGAGCGGGCTGATTATCCATTGGTAGGCTTTAACCAGACCAATGGCTATCCACGTGAAGGGCGAGACAGGCGTTGCCATAATTTATCAAACAAATTAAACATTTCCTCATTCGTTAAATCTTGCGCGCTCTTTTTCGCTATGACAACAAAATCTTTCTTCGGAAGTTCATGTTGTTTCAGGCGAAAGCTTTCTCGCGCTAATCGTTTAAAACGATTACGTCCAACCGCTGTTTTGATTTGCTTTTTAGGAACTGCCAAACCTAAACGTGGATGAGAAAGGTTATTTGCACGGGCAATAATGGTAAAATGAGGAGAGCCAGCTCGGTGAGCTTGCTGGAAGACTTTTTGATAATGCTCGGGAGTTAACAAACGTAACTCCCGATTAAACGCGTTCGTATTCAAAATAAACTAGCGCTTATTTTGAAAGGCGCTTACGGCCTTTTGCACGACGAGCGTTGATTACTTTACGACCGTTCGCAGTAGCCATGCGTGCACGGAAACCGTGAGTGCGCTTGCGCTTTAGAACTGAAGGTTGAAAAGTGCGTTTCATTGTTTAGTACCTTACTGATCAGTAGTTTTTAGGTTCATTAAACCCGGCGTGGGCAAATGTCTTCTCTGTATATTAAGAAAGAGACAATCCGACGCCTCTCAACAAAGAGGCGGAATTGTAATCACAGTCACCAAAGGTGTCAATGATTCGGTTGCCCAAAGCAAGCGACATTTAAATAATATTTAAGCGTACTTACTTATTCCGGTCGGCAGATTATACGGAGAATCTTTAAAATCTCAAGGATCCTTAGTCGATCCCGGCCTTATTTAAGTATTTCGTCAGTTAGGATCCTGTGGGTTATTGAAAATATCCTGTGGAGAAACCTTCCTTAACAATGTAGAGATTAATGATGGATATCACTGGCCGTTATATATTGATTCAATGGTGTCTTTGAATGGCGACTAAAGCCGTTTAGTGATCCAAGAATACTCACCTTTAATTTTCCCATTATGAAAAATAGGAATGTTTATCTGATTTATAGAAAAATAGCTCATTATGATGAGGTATCACCTATCTATTACCGAAAAATCTCATGATTAGAGTTAAAACACAACATATGGGGATAACTTGCCAAGATCTTTGGATATGTGGATCAAGGTGTGAGTAAATTGGGTTAAAAATGGGGGATCCTATCTATTAAAGTGGTATAGATTGTGAATAACTAAGATCTTATTCACATGTAATTGGATCAATCACTGGCGATCTGAGTTATCAACAGGTAGAATTGGCAGTCTTTATCGTTCATTGATTAAGAGTGAGGGAAACGTGTCGTCTTCGCTTTGGTTGCAATGCTTGCAACAGCTTCAAGAAGAGCTATCAGCTACTGAATTCAGTATGTGGGTTCGTCCGCTTCAGGCGGAGCTTAATGACAATACTCTCACTTTGTTTGCGCCTAATCGCTTTGTGCTCGACTGGGTACGTGATAAGTATATCCACAATATCAATCGGTTATTGCAAGAATACTGCGGTAACGATATTCCTAATTTGCGTTTTGAAGTAGGTAGTCGTCCAGTTGTGGCCCCAAAACCTGCTGTTCCCAAGCGTTCACCTGCAGATCTTGCAGCAGAGTCATCTGCTCCCGCTCAAGTGGTGCATCGTAAGCCTGTTCATAAAACTTGGGAAGATGATGATTCAATGGTAGATATTCGTCATCGTTCCAATGTGAACCCTAAACATAAATTTAATAATTTCGTTGAGGGTAAGTCGAACCAGTTAGGTTTAGCCGCTGCTCGTCAGGTATCTGATAATCCTGGTGGGGCGTATAATCCGTTATTCCTATATGGTGGTACAGGTTTAGGTAAAACACACTTATTGCATGCTGTTGGTAATGCCATTGTTGATAACAAGCCAGATGCAAAAGTGGTTTACATGCATTCCGAGCGTTTTGTGCAAGATATGGTGAAGGCACTACAAAATAATGCGATTGAAGAATTCAAACGTTATTACCGTAGTGTGGATGCGCTATTAATAGATGACATCCAGTTTTTTGCGAATAAAGAGCGCTCTCAAGAAGAGTTTTTTCATACCTTCAACGCTTTGTTAGAAGGGAACCAACAGATCATCTTGACATCTGACCGTTATCCAAAAGAGATCAACGGTGTTGAAGATCGTCTTAAATCTCGTTTTGGTTGGGGCCTAACCGTGGCTATAGAACCACCAGAACTTGAAACACGCGTCGCGATTTTGATGAAAAAAGCAGAAGATCACCAAATTCATCTTCCTGATGAAGTGGCGTTCTTTATTGCGAAACGTCTGCGCTCTAACGTTCGTGAATTAGAAGGAGCCTTGAATCGGGTTATTGCTAATGCGAACTTTACAGGTCGACCTATTACTATCGATTTTGTGCGTGAAGCTCTACGTGATTTGTTGGCACTACAAGAAAAGTTAGTCACCATTGATAATATTCAGAAAACAGTTGCTGAATACTACAAAATTAAAGTGGCAGATCTTCTGTCTAAACGTCGTTCTCGTTCTGTTGCTCGTCCTCGTCAATTAGCGATGGCGCTAGCAAAAGAGCTGACAAACCACAGTTTACCAGAAATTGGTGATGCTTTTGGTGGGCGAGACCATACCACTGTTCTACATGCATGTCGTAAAATAGAACAGTTACGGGAAGAGAGTCATGATATTAAAGAAGACTACTCTAACCTGATTCGTACGCTTTCTTCATAAAATCGCGCTATGCTTGGCGCTGATGAATTCAATTGTTTATAGAGTTAACTATGAAATTTACCATTGAACGTAGCCACTTTATTAAGTCTCTACAGCAGGTATCAGGCACTTTAGGTGGCCGAGCAACTTTACCTATTTTGGGTAACTTGCTACTTAAAGTAGAAGATAATCAGTTATCAATGACTGCGACCGACCTTGAAGTTGAGTTGGTGAGCAGGGTTACGCTTGAAGGTGAATTTGAGGCGGGGGCAATCACAGTCCCTGCGCGCAAATTCCTTGATATTTGTCGTGGTTTACCAGATTCTGCGGTGATCACTGTCGCTTTAGAAGGTGATCGAGTCCATTTACGTTCAGGTCGAAGCCGTTTTTCATTGACGACGTTGCCTGCAGAAGATTTTCCGAATATTGAAGATTGGCAAAGTGATGTTGAAGTTACATTAACGCAATCTGAACTGAAAGGTTTAATTGAGAAAACACAATTTTCAATGGCAAACCAAGATGTTCGTTATTATCTCAATGGTATGTTATTTGAAATAGATGGTAATCTGCTGCGTTCCGTCGCTACTGATGGCCACCGTATGGCCGTATCGACCACAGCGCTCGCTGGAGATTTTGCTAAAAACCAAATTATTGTGCCTCGTAAGGGGGTATTAGAATTGGTGAAGCTACTCGATTCTCCTGAACAACCAGTCACATTGCAAATCGGTAGTTCGAACATCCGTGCAGAGGTGAATAATTATATTTTTACCTCTAAATTAGTCGATGGTCGTTTCCCTGATTATCGTCGTGTATTACCGCAAAACACCAATAAAACGTTGGCGGCAGGTTGTGATGAATTGCGTCAGGCCTTTTCTCGTGCAGCGATCTTATCGAATGAAAAATTCCGTGGTGTTCGCGTTAATTTAGCGGATAATGAAATGCGAATCACGGCGAATAACCCAGAACAAGAAGAAGCTGAAGAAATGTTGGATGTGACCTTTGAAGGTGACGCCATCGAAATTGGTTTCAACGTTAGCTATATCCTAGATGTATTGAATACACTACGTTGTGATAATGTTCGTTTTTCTATGTCGGATGCCAATGCCAGTGCTCTAGTTGAAAATGTGGATGATGACAGCGCAATGTACGTTGTTATGCCTATCCGCCTGTAATTGTAGAGTCTTACTGCGCAATGCCGCTTACTCGTCTTGTTATTCAACAATTTCGCAATATTCAAGCCTGTGATATCGATTTATCATCAGGCTTTAACTTTCTTATTGGGCCAAATGGAAGTGGCAAAACCAGTGTTCTTGAAGCCATTTATTTACTTGGGCATGGCCGTTCATTTAAAAGCTCAATTACTGGCCGAGTGATAAAAAACGAGTGCCAAGAACTATTTGTTCATGGCCGTTTTTTGAACCCGGATCAATTTGAGTTACCAATTGGCATTAATAAGCAGCGTGATGGGTCAACAGAGGTTAAAATAGGCGGTCAATCTGGGCAAAAGTTAGCTCAGTTGGCACAAGTGCTACCTTTGCAGTTAATTCATCCTGAAGGGTTTGATTTACTTACTGATGGCCCAAAACAACGGCGTGCATTTATCGATTGGGGCGTGTTTCACTCTGAACCTGCTTTTTTTGAGGCATGGGGCCGTTTTAAGCGCCTTAACAAACAAAGAAATGCATTGTTAAAAACCGCAACCATCTATCGAGAGTTAAGTTACTGGGATCAAGAATTAGCCCGGCTCGCGGAACAGATTGATGGATGGCGTCGTGTTTATGTAGAACAAATATCAGAGGTTGCTCAAACTCTGTGTGGGGAGTTTCTCCCTGAGTTTGAGATCGGTTTAAAATATTACCGAGGCTGGGAAAAAGACACGCCATATCAAGATATTCTGGCGAATAATTTTGAGCGTGACCAACACTTAGGTTACACCTTTAGTGGACCCAATAAAGCCGATTTAAAGATAAAAGTGAACGGAACTCCAGTGGAAGATGTTCTGTCACGAGGTCAGTTAAAATTGATGGTGTGTGCATTGCGAGTAGCGCAAGGCCAACACCTGACAGATCTGACAGGAAAGCAGTGTATCTATTTGATAGATGATTTTGCTTCCGAACTAGATAGCCAGCGTCGTAAGCGTCTTGCTGATTGCTTAAAATCGACGGGGGCTCAAGTTTTTGTAAGTTCTATTACTAAAAGCCAAGTTGCTGACATGATCGAGTCAAATAGCAAGATGTTTCATGTGGAACATGGCACAATAGGGCAAGGATAAAATAGTGAGAGAGTAACTCATGTCGAATAATTACGATTCATCGAGTATTAAGGTACTGAAGGGTCTGGACGCGGTTCGTAAGCGCCCAGGGATGTACATCGGCGACACAGATGATGGCACCGGTCTGCACCACATGGTTTTTGAGGTAGTGGATAACTCAATTGATGAAGCGTTAGCGGGTTACTGTAAAGATATCGTAGTAACTATCCACGAAGATAATTCCGTGTCTGTCAGCGATGATGGTCGTGGTATCCCAACTGAGCTGCATCCAGAAGAGAATGTCTCTGCTGCTGAAGTTATCATGACTGTACTGCACGCTGGTGGTAAGTTCGATGATAACTCATACAAAGTTTCTGGTGGTTTGCACGGTGTGGGTGTCTCAGTCGTTAACGCTCTATCAGAAAAAGTGGTTTTGACCATTCACCGTAATGGTAAAATTCATACTCAAACGTATCATCACGGTATCCCAGACACACCTCTTGAAGTGGTCGGTGATACTGAAAAATCAGGAACTACCGTTCGATTTTGGCCAAGTGCTGAAACATTCACAAATATCGAATTTGTGTATGAAATTCTGGCAAAACGCCTACGTGAATTGTCATTCCTAAACTCAGGTGTTTCAATCCACTTACGTGATGAACGTGAAGATGACAAACAAAACCACTACATGTATGAAGGTGGTATTCAAGCGTTTGTTACTCACTTGAATCGCAACAAAACGCCTATTCACGACAAAGTGTTCCACTTTGTTCATGAGCGAGAAGATGGCATTTCTGTTGAAGTTGCCATGCAATGGAACGATAGTTTCCAAGAAAGCATTTTCTGTTTTACCAACAACATCCCACAGCGTGATGGTGGTACGCACTTAGCAGGTTTCCGTGCTGCATTGACTCGTACCTTGAACTCGTACATGGACCGCGAAGGTTATAGCAAAAAAGCGAAAACTTCTGCGTCTGGTGATGATGCTCGCGAAGGTTTGACTGCAGTTGTTTCGGTAAAAGTGCCTGATCCTAAATTCTCAAGCCAAACCAAAGATAAGTTGGTTTCTTCGGAAGTGAAATCTGCCGTTGAATCTGCAATGGGTGAAAAACTAGGAGATTACCTAGCTGAACATCCAAATGAAGCAAAAACCATCTGTACTAAAATTATCGACGCAGCTCGTGCGCGTGAAGCGGCACGTAAAGCTCGTGATATGACCCGTCGTAAAGGTGCATTGGACCTTGCTGGTTTGCCTGGTAAGTTGGCTGACTGTCAGGAAAAAGACCCTGCAGTATCCGAACTATATATTGTGGAAGGGGACTCGGCCGGCGGATCTGCCAAACAGGGCCGAAATCGTAAAAACCAAGCGATTTTGCCTCTTAAAGGTAAAATTCTGAACGTTGAAAAAGCACGTTTTGATAAGATGCTATCTTCTCAGGAAGTGGCAACACTAATCACTGCTCTTGGCTGTGGTATCGGGCGTGACGAATACAACCCAGATAAACTTCGTTACCATAACATCATCATCATGACCGATGCGGACGTCGATGGTGCGCACATTCGTACGTTACTATTGACCTTCTTCTATCGTCAAATGCCTGAATTGATTGAACGCGGTTATGTGTACATCGCTCAGCCACCACTTTACAAAGTGAAGAAAGGTAAACAAGAGCAGTACATTAAAGACGAAGAAGCTATGACTCAATACCAAATTTCTTTGGCATTGGATGGCGCTTCTCTACACGTTAACGCTGACGCTCCTGCATTAGCTGGTGGACCATTAGAAAAAATGGTCCAAGAGTATAACGAAGTTGTGAAGCTGACTCAGCGTATGAGCCGTCGTTACCCTCACGCTATGGTTTATGAGTTTACCTATGTTCCTCGTTTGACTGAAGAAATTCGTCAGACAGAAGCAGGTGTTGATGCATGGGCTGCCCAATTAGTGAATCAGCTAAATGAAAAAGAATCGGGTGCTAGCCAATATAGTTACGAAGTTCATCATGATGAAGAGCGTAATACTTACTTGCCTCGTATTAAAGTTCGTACAAATGGTGTGACTCACGAATACCTCATCAGTGTCGATCTATTGAACTCAAAAGAATATGCAAAAATTGCTGATCTTTCTGAGTCTTTAGATAGCTTCATTGAAGAGGGGGCGTATGTGAAACGTGGTGAACGTACTTACCCTGTGACCAGTTTCTCTCAAGCGATTGAGTGGTTGGTAAAAGAGTCTCGTCGTGGCTTAGCAGTACAACGCTACAAAGGTCTAGGTGAAATGAACCCAGAACAGCTTTGGGAAACTACCATGGATCCAGAAACTCGTCGTATGATGCAGGTAACAATCGAAGATGCTGTAGGTGCTGATGAGCTGTTTACTACACTAATGGGTGACCAAGTTGAACCTCGTCGTGCTTTCATTGAAAACAACGCGTTGAAAGTAGCAAACCTTGATGTTTAGTCTTGATTGATGTGTTTAAAAAACCACTCTTCGGAGTGGTTTTTTTATGCCTTTCATTCACGATACACATACTCAAGTAACTGAAAGATAGTGGTTTAGAGAGAATGTATTTACTCTTAAGTTTGGCACTGATTTTAAAATAGAGTCATGCTACGTTGAAAGTAAATGTATCCCTTCTGTGATTGATCTGTCCTAGTTGATCACACTCTGAATCGTTCATCTTGAGATAGCCTGTATATGCGTCGAATTACAATAGGCATGATGCTAGTTGATGCTAAGATACTGCAAGAAGCTGCAGCTCGGTCATGGACATTCTTAATAGTACTCTATAGAGTAAAAATATCGCCTTAGAGCATATTTATTCAAATTATAAACATGGACGCAATCATGAAAAGAGCTAGTGCAATTCTTTTAACTCTATTTTCGCTTTTTTCAGCGGGAAGTTATGCAGCAGATAACAACACGATTCGTATTGGTGTTGATGCGACGTTTGCCCCGTTTGAATATAAGAAACCAGACGGTTCATTAGCTGGGTTTGAAATTGACCTTGGTAACGCAGTATGTGCGGAGATTCATCGTAAGTGTGAATGGGTACCATCAAACTTTGATGGCCTAATTCCTAGCCTAAACGTTAATCGTATTGATGCCATCATGTCATCATTAGGTGTTTCTGAAAAACGCCGCAAGCAGGTATTGTTCACTGATATTGTTTGGACTGGCTTTTCATCTATGCTGAGTCGTTCTGACCTGCATTTAAAGGCGACACCTGAATCATTGAAGGGCAAAGTTATTGGTGTGCAGCAAGGTACTATGCAAGAAAACTACGTGCGTGAACGTTTTGCTAAACATGGCGTACAGGTACAAACATACCAAGATCAAGATCAGGTTTATGCCGATTTACTCAATGGTCGTATTGATGTCTCTTTCCAAGATATGTTGCAAGCGCAAACCAAGTTTATTAAACAAGGCAAACACAGCAACTACACCAACTTAAAAGTAGAAGATAAGCTACTGCCAGCAGATTCAGCTATTGCGATTAAGAAAGGCAATGAAAAATTAGTGGCCTTATTCAACAAAGGGTTGAAGAAAATCCACGAAGATGGCACTTACAACCGCATTCAGCGCCAGTACTTTGGTGATTTGAACCTTTACCGAGGTCAGTAATCTCATTTAAAAACCGTTAAAGACAGCTGGGGTGACTTGGCTGTCTTTTTTATGCTCAACGACGAATAAGATAAGTATGCAACATAAAAAGACTCCTCTCATTTCTCCAGTACCTGGTACACAACGTGACTTGGATAGTTTTCATTTTGGCCCTCAGGGTCAGGGGAAAAAAGCCTATATTCAAGCGTCTTTACATGCTGATGAATTACCCGGAATGCTGGTGGCTTGGAAACTTAAACATCAATTACAGGCACTTGAAGAGTTGGGGCGACTTAACGGAGAAGTGGTTTTGGTCCCTGTGGCTAATCCTATTGGACAAAATCAACATTTAATGGATGTTCATTTGGGTCGTTATGAGTCAGAAAATGGGCAAAACTTTAATCGTGGTTACTTTGATACTTTTGAACCTGTAAAAGCATCGATTCATAACAAGTTGAGTGATAAATCCGAAGACAACATTCCCTTGGTACGCCAAGCAATGATTGATGCGTTGAACGGATGGCAGGTAGAAACAGAATTGCAGTCACTACAGAAAAACTTGCAATTGTTAAGTTGTGATGCGGATTTAATGCTCGACTTACATTGTGATTTTGAAGCGGCATTACACATTTATAGTACAGATTACTCTTGGCAGGGGATTGAACCGTTAGCTCGCCTGATGGGCTCAAAGGCGAATTTATTGGCAAATGAAACAGGCGGTAACCCTTTTGATTGCAGTACTGACATGGTTTGGCAGCGATTAAACCAAGAGTTTGGTGATGTTATTCCACAAGGTTGCTTGGGAGCAACCGTAGAGTTACGTGGTCAAGGCGATGTGAACGATGAGTATGCTGACCATGATTCATTAGCCATCATTGAGTACCTCGGAGTACTTGGTATTGTTGATAACGAACCATCTTTGCCGAAAGAAAAAGCGCCGAGTAGTGATTTAGCTGCCGTTGAAACCTTAAAAACGAAGCAAGGCGGATTACTTGTTCTTAAAGTTCAACCCGGAGATATCGTGGAAGCCGGTCAGGTATTTGCTGAAGTAATTGATCCTATTAATGATTTAGTTGAACAGGTCAAAGTGACGCAAGCAGGATATGTTTATTCTCGCACTAATCGCAAAATGGCGACGGCAGGGATGCTTATTGGTAATATTGCGGGTGAGCATGTTATTCGTAGTGGTTATTTATTAGCGCCATAAACCGTCAATAGTTTTCCGCTGCAGTGAAAATGTGCGGATTATCAATGCTACTTGATGTGGTTAATCTGGTTAAGATAGCGGGGGTGATGGACTCGCTATCTATGTCGAGAATTTTTACCCCTTTCAGCTTTTCTTTTAATGGTATCTGATCACTGATTTTTTCAAAGACGACTCGAGATGTGAAAGGTATACGTGAATTGCGTCCCTGAATTCCCATCGTTAAACCAGACAGCAGCTGAATATTTCCTTTTGTTGCACCATACAATACTGTCTGAGAGATAGCTCGTTGGCAGTGCACGCTATAATCTACGATTTGTAGTCGTTCTCCCAAAAGAAATACCACCCCAACAAACTTACCAATTTCGGCACTTTCTAACATGGCCTGGCCAGGATCTGCTCGCTCGTAAAAGTGAGAATATCCGATACCATTTTGGCTCGACAAGCGGGCAAATCCCTTACTGATATAGCCTTGATAAGAGGGGGTCATATAGTAGTAGTAATAGTCGCCTAGATATCGTTCTAAAGGATCACTCGAATCTAAAATCATGTTTTCCAATTGGCGAGCGTAACGATCTCCTGAAGGGGATTCATCGAGGATATTACGTGACAGTAAAGGACGAAGCTGGTTGGAGACTAAACTTTTAAATAACTCTGGTTCGAGATGAACTTCATCACTGTCTACGCCAAAAAAATCGCATATTTTGCGCAAGCTCTGCATTGATGGCTTGCTGTTTCCATTCAGGTACTTAGATAACTGTTGGCGGTTGATCCCCATTTTTTTACTGCACTCAGTCACACTACCTGCATAGCTACATAATAAACGAAGATTAACGGCGAGATATTGTGATTCCATATATCCTACTGGTTTTATTATCAATGGTCATTTTCGTATCATTGTCATAGTGCTATATGGTGCTTAGAGGCTCTTAATCGACAATGAGAGCGTTAGAATAAAAAATAAAATTTTTTAGTTTTTTCCCTTGAAAGTGATTTTAGAGTCCTTATATCTAGTTGTGAAGAGGATGCCGATAGGACCTCTGATTAAACTAGGTTAGCTCAGTTGCTCGCAAAAGAGGACAAGAGAAACCTTACCACATAACTCTCGATGGACTCATGTCATTAAATGAATGAGAAACCATCCCCTAACTAACACGGTTAGGACTATTGCTTAAATAAGAGGATAGTAATTATGAGAACTTTAGACTTCACTCCTTTATACCGCAACGCTATTGGTTTCGATCGCCTATTGAATATGATGGAATCAGGTTCCGCTAAAAACACCCAAGGTGGATACCCTCCATACAATATCGAACAAAAAGAAGAAAACAAATATCGTATTACTATGGCAGTTGCAGGTTTTGCTGAAGATGATCTTGATATCACTCAGCAAGAAACCAGCTTAATTGTACGTGGTGAACGTAAAGCTGAAGAAGGCAAAAACTACATTTACCAAGGCATTGCAGAACGTGATTTTGAACGTAAATTCCAACTTGCGGATTACGTTAAAGTTGTTGGTGCTTCAATGGAAAATGGTTTGCTACACGTTGATCTTGAACGTGAAGTTCCTGAAGCAAAGCAACCACGTAAAATTGCCATTAATGGTAAAAACTTGTTAGAAAGCGAACATTAATACCCAAGCACTTATAGTGGATTAAAGAAGTGAAGAGCGCCAAGATGGCGCTCTTTTTAATTGTCGTAAAGGTTATTTTGCGTCTAAGTAAGCTTTTTGTACTTCTTCTGCAATGATATTGATGCCCTTTTGCATTGCTTCATCATCTTGTACGTAGTTCATGCGTAGGCATTGGTGGGCATGGTTCCAATCTTCTTTTTGACCAATAAAGAAATATTCCCCTGGCACAACTAACACCCCTCGCTCTTTTAGGCGTTTGTATAGCTCCATTGTTGTAATAGGTAACTCATCAAACCATAACCACAAAAAGATGGCACCTTCCGGTTTATGAATTCTAAAGCGCGGATCGGGAATGGCTGTTTGGAGCATTGAGACAGCTTGTTCGGATTTTTGCTGGTAGAAGGGTTTTATGACTTCAGCACTGAGTCGGAGTAAATCGCCTTTTTCAATCATTCTTTGTGCGATGGCTGGTCCAACCCCACTTGGTGCTAGGCTGATAATGCCATTCATATTCGCCAGGGCTGTTGTGATTTTTTCATTCGCAATCACAATACCGCAGCGAACACCGGGTAGGCCAAGTTTTGATAAGCTCATGCACAGAATGGTGTTGTCATTCCAAAAAGGAGTGACATCTTCAAAGATGATGTTGGGGAAAGGAACCCCATAGGCATTATCAATAATAAGCGGTACGTCATTGTCACGGGCAAGTTGATCCAGTTTTTGTACTTCATCTTCGGTGAGAACATTGCCAGTAGGGTTCGTAGGACGAGAAGCACAAATAGCGGCGACAGAATCATCAATCTTTAGTTGGTCGAAATCAACATGGTATTTAAATAAGCGATTATCGAGTAACTCTATCTCCGGGTGGTAAGAAACAAAAATGTCCTCATCAATACCCGCATCACCGTAACCGATATATTCTGGAGCCAGTGGTAGTAGAATTTTTTTATGGGAACCATCGGGCTGGTGGCCTGCGAATAAATTAAAAAGATAGAAAAAGCCACTTTGACTACCATTCGTCAGGCTGATGTTCTTTTCACTAATATCCCATCCGTAGGTGTCTTTTAATAAGTTAGCGAGTTGTTTTATAAATTGATCTTTTCCTTGTGGGCCATCGTAGTTAGTCATGGCTGAAATGAGAGATCCGTCCTTGAGCATTTCATCACTGGTTTGTTGAAAATAATCGAGCATTTCAGGAATGGCTGCAGGGTTGCCGCCGCCTAACATGATAGCTCCAGGGGTACGTAGGCCATCATTTAGGTCATCCATTAATTGGGTGATACCTGAATAACGATTAAATTTTTCTCCAAATGTTGAAAACTGCATTGCTCGAATACCTAATAATTGTGTTTGCTTGTAATAATAAATGACGTAAAAAACATCGTGTTGAGTCTTTATTGAACATAACGCATTGGCAGTAGCGAGCAAAGGAATATTTCGTTTTGTGTGTAAAAAGAAAGCCCAGCTCGATTGAGCTGGGCTTTATAAGCTAAAAGCAGATTTTTATGCTTATTTTTGGAGCAATGAAATGTCTGCGATTTCTAAGAACAAGTTACGTAAATTGTTCAAAAGAGTCAGACGGTTTTTCTTCAATGCTTCATCGTCAGCCATTACCATCACGTTATCGAAGAAGGCATCAACAGGTTCGCGAAGAGCCGCTAACTGGGTGAGTGCTTCTTGATAGTTACCTGTTGCAAAGGCGGGCTCTAACGCTTCAGTCATTACTGTAACTGATTCAGCTAAGGCTTTCTCTTGATCTTCTTGAAGAAGGGCAAGATCAATCTCTTTCGCTAATTCGCCATCAAACTTCGCTAGGATATTACCTACACGTTTGTTTGCAGCGGCTAGTGCTTCAGCTGCATCCAAATCACGGAAGTGAGATACCGCTTTCACACGTTGGTCGAAGTCAGTTGGTTTGGTTGGGTGACGAGAAAGAACCGCTTGAATGATATCCACGCTGAAGCCTTCGTCTTGGTACCAAGCACGGAAACGACCGAGCATGAAATCAAGCACGTCACTCTCAACGTTAGCATTCGTTAGCCTATCGCCAAGTAGAGATTTCGTTTTAGCAATCAGGTCAACTAGGTCTAAGTTGTAACCGTATTCAACGATAATACGCAGCACACCTAGAGAGGCGCGACGAAGTGCAAAAGGGTCAGATCCTTTTGGAGCTTGGCCAATACCAAAAATACCGACGATAGTATCTAGTTTATCTGCCATAGCTACTGCAGCAGATACACCATTGCTTGGTAGTTGGTCGCCAGCATAACGAGGCATGTATTGCTCGTTTAGTGCCACTGCTACTTGCTCATCTTCACCGTCATGGCGAGCATAATGCATACCCATAACGCCCTGAGTATCGGTAAATTCGAATACCATTGAGGTCATTAGGTCACATTTGGCTAGCAGGCCAGCGCGTTGTGCTTTAGCTACGTCCGCATCGATTTGTTCAGCAATGTAGCCTGCAAGTTCGGTGATACGGTCTGTTTTGTCTTTGATTGTGCCCAGTTTCTTCTGGAAAATCGCTTTTTCTAGAAGAGGTAGACGGTCAACCAATTTTTGTTTTCGGTCTGTGTTAAAGAAGAACTCAGCGTCCGCTAGGCGTGGACGAACTACCTTTTCGTTACCTTCGATAACGTGGCGAGGCTCTTTAGATTCGATGTTAGATACGAAAATAAAGTTAGGTAGTAGGTTGTTATTCTCGTCGTAAACTGGGAAGTATTTTTGGTCACCTTTCATGGTGTAAACCAAAGCTTCAGCAGGTACTGCCAAGAATTTTTCTTCGAATTTTGCAGTTAGAACTACTGGCCATTCAACTAGGCCAGTGACTTCTTCTACTAAGTCATCTTCAAGATCAGCGACACCGCCAACTTTTGCCGCAGCAGCTTGAGAATCTTTAATGATGGTCGCTTTACGAGTTTCGTAGTCAGCGATGACTTTACCACGTTCTTCAAGAATTGCAGGGTATTGAGACGCTGAATCGATAGTGAACTCAGGTTCGCCCATGAAGCGGTGGCCACGGATGATACGAGCTGATTTCACGCCTAGGATTTCACCTTCAATTAGGTCAGAATCCATTAGGATCGTCAGCGTTTTTACTGGACGGATAAATTGAGTATCTGTGTTACCCCAACGCATTGGTTTTGCGATTGGAAGGTTTGCTAGTGCTTTGGCTGCAAGTTCAACAATGATGTCTTGAGTCGGTTGACCTTTCACTTCTTGTTTAAACAGTAGCCATTCACCTTTGTCGGTTTTTAGGCGATCAGCTTGTTCAACCGTGATGCCGTTACCACGAGCCCAACCTTGTGCTGCTTTGGTTGCGTTACCGTCAGCATCGAATGCAACACTCACCGCTGGACCACGTTTTTCAACAACTTTATCAGACTGTGCTTCTGCTAGGTCGGTGACTTTAAGCGCAAGGCGACGTGGGGTCGCATACCATTTCACACCTTGGTGAGACAGTTCTGCTTCTTTTAGCCCTTTTTCAAAGTTAGCTGCAAATGCTTCAGCAAGGGTACGAAGCTGAGTTGGTGGTAGTTCTTCGGTACCAAGCTCAATTAGAAATTCTTTTGCCATAATACTTCTTCCCCTTATGCCTGTTCGTCGTCTTTTTTACACATAGGGAAACCAAGGGCTTCACGTGATGCGTAGTACGCTTCTGCTACCGCTTTAGTCAATTCGCGGATACGCAGAATGTAGCGTTGACGTTCTGTCACTGAGATTGCTTTACGAGCATCTAATAAGTTGAAAGAGTGTGCCGCTTTCAAAATACGTTCATAAGCAGGAAGAGGAAGTGGTTTTTCTAGTGCAAGCAATTGCTGACACTCTTTTTCACACTGATCGAAGAATGTGAATAGGAAATCCACATCGGCGTGTTCAAAGTTGTAAGTAGATTGTTCGACTTCGTTTTGATGGAAAATATCACCGTAAGTCACTTTGCCTAGAGGGCCGTCAGTCCAAACGAGATCGTAAACAGAATCAACGCCCTGAATATACATAGCTAGACGTTCAATACCGTATGTGATTTCGCCGGTAACCGGTTTACATTCAAGGCCACCCACTTGTTGGAAGTAAGTAAACTGAGTCACTTCCATACCGTTTAACCATACTTCCCAACCAAGGCCCCAAGCGCCTAATGTTGGGTTTTCCCAGTTGTCTTCCACGAAACGAATATCGTGAACTTGTGGGTCAATGCCAAGTACTTTGAGCGAGCCTAAGTACAATTCCTGAATATTATCAGGAGAGGGTTTAATCACCACTTGGAACTGGTAGTAATGTTGAAGACGGTTTGGGTTCTCACCATAGCGGCCATCTGTTGGACGGCGAGATGGTTGAACGTAAGCAGTCGCCATTGGTTCTGGACCAAGAGCACGCAAGCATGTCATTGGGTGAGAAGTACCCGCACCTACTTCCATATCTAATGGTTGAACAATGGTGCAGCCTTGTTGGGCCCAATAATCCTGCAGCGCGAGGATCATACCCTGAAAGGTTTTGATATCGTATTTTTGCATAGTCAGGTTCGCGCGATTCTTCTGTTTGAATTGATAAAAAATAACAACCAAGTATACCGAGATCTTGAGCGACAAAGTAGGGGAAATCTTGTTTAATTCTTGGGCAATGATATCTATTGATGCTAAAAAACCTGTTAACTATAAGGAATTGGACTCAGATAGAAGAATTTAGCGACAGATAGGCTTGTAGTTTTCATTATATATGGCTATGATTCCGCCTGTCTTTGGGGAGTAGCTTATCGATCAAATCTTATTGTTCGGTTCGTTCGTCAACATAGTCTCTGTTTTTACATAAAAATCCAAATAAACAGAGTGGCGCTCGAGACTCAGAACCTAGCTGAGTTTAGCAAGACCTTAGACAAACTTCATGAACCGGGGTGGGGAGTGACGTTTGTCTATGGTTTATATAATAATTCCCTGCCCCGCACATGAGCATGTCGTGAGCGTATTAGCAATTTCAATTACAACGGTTGCATTAGCCGAAATCGGTGATCGAACGCAACTTTTATCTTTGTTACTGGTCAGCCGTTACCGTAAACCAGTACCAATTATTCTAGCTATTTTAGTTGCAACTATTGTTAACCATGCACTTGCTGCATGGCTCGGCGTTGTTGTCGCCGATTACATTACCCCAGAGGTTTTAAAGTGGGTGATTGCCGCTAGCTTCCTAGCAATGGCTGCATGGATTTTGGTTCCGGATAAAATCGATGATGATGAATCTATTTCCAATCGTGGTCCTTTTGTCGCGAGTTTTATTGCGTTCTTTATCGCAGAAGTGGGTGATAAAACACAAATTGCTACGTCTATTTTGGGAGCCAATTATTCACACCAATTAGAGTGGGTTGTAGTTGGGAGTACTATCGGTATGTTACTAGCCAATGTTCCTGTGGTTCTAATTGGTAAATTGTCGGCAGACAAATTGCCTTTGGGATTGATCCGTAAAGTAACCGCGGTACTGTTCGTCGGTCTAGCCGCTTTAGCTGCTTTCTATTAAAGCGTAAGAGGGTCACACTCTGTCAAAGTAAATCGCGGGAAGTAGTGGTCAATATCACTATCTCATCTATCTCATGCTAATGTTTAAGTATAAGGTGGTAATGGTGAGGGGGCTGAGTATGCTAGCGCGTTACACACAGATGAGTGCTAAAAGCCAAAGTTATCTATTTACCTTTGGTTTACTACTAACGTTTTTGGGAATGGCGTTAACAGAGATGTGGTTGCCCATGGTGGTTGGTGGCTTTATTTTAACTGGCCTTACCGTTGAAGCATGGATTCGTGTCGCGCATATCATTCCAATGCGTGAAGAGCTAAGAAGCTTGCATCGCGAAGTACACCAACTTAGAAATGATCTGTACACCACTTCTCATTCTCATGATGACTAGTGACTGATAATAATAAAACAGGCTGCCCTCGGGCAGCCTGTTTTATTTGGTCAACTTAATTTATTCTAAGCCTTTCTTAATGAGATAGAGATAAGGCAATGTCTCTGTTTGAACTTCTAATAATTGATGATCCATAAAGCGGCAAAAACTAGGTATATCCCTAGTTGTTGATGGATCATCGGCCTTAATTAGAAGAGTTTCTCCATCCTTCATATTACGGATCGTTTTTCTCACCATCATCACAGGTTCCGGACAACGCAGTCCTTCAGCTTCGAGTGTGACAGTAGCTTCTTCAGAATTTAAATTCATGGTCAAACCTAGGTTAGGAAAGCGCTTGAGGCGTAGATAATACTAGTGCAGAAAAAATATTCAATAATGCCTTGGCAAAGTGAATATTTTGTTATAGTGTTATTAACAAATGTGTAACAATTTGTAGCTGTTTGTTGCTAACGATTTGTGCCATTAAAAAACGCTAAGCAAATTGTGAATCTTCACCATTTGAAAAATATAGTCACAGTATCCATTACCACCATAACAACTCCTAAATACTATCCCTATAATTTCTTGGGCTTTCCCGTCGTAAAGGCGGGACTTTTTTTTGCTATTGATAATATTGATGTTATAAAAAACCATCGCTTTAGCGATGGTTTTGATATTGGAAATCTTGGTATTGCGGGTAGCTACTTAGCAAGAAAGAATCGATAAGACGGATTATCTGTTTCATCTTGGTAGTGATAGCCAAGTTCGACCAAGTGAGCAGAAAAGCGCGCTAAATCATCATGACTGAGTTCAAAGCCACACAGCACTCGACCATAATCAGCCCCATGATTGCGGTAGTTGAACATGCTGATGTTCCAGTGAGTTCCTAATGTGCTCAAAAATTTTAAAAGAGCACCCGGGTATTCAGGAAATTCAAAGCTATACAACCTTTCTTGGATTGGTTTTGATGGTCGACCACCAATCATATAGCGAATGTGCAATTTAGCCATTTCATCGTCAGATAAGTCCTGAACAGGGTAACCACCTTGACGCAAGTCATTGATGATATTTTTTAGCTCTTCAGGGCCACCAGCTAAACGAACACCAACAAAGATATTCGCAAGTTGATCATCACCATAACGATAGTTAAATTCAGTTACTGCTCGACCACCAATGATTTGGCAGAATTCGAAAAAGGCACCTTTACGTTCTGGAATTGTGACGGCTAATAAGCCCTCGCGTTTTTCACCTAATTCACAACGTTCTGATACATAGCGCAGACCGTGGAAGTTAGTATTGGCTCCAGAAAGAACGGTTGCCATTTTTTTACCTGACAATTTGTTGTGTTCAGCAAACTTTTTCAAACCAGCAAGTGCAAGTGCACCGGAGGGTTCTGCAATCGCGCGAGTGTCTTCAAAGATATCTTTTACAGCGGCGCAGATTTCGTCGCTAGACACGCACACATGCCCGTCTAGATACTGTTGGCATAAACGGAATGTTTCATCACCAATGCGTTTTACCGCAACCCCATCGGCAAACATGCTGACTTGATCGAGTACCACTGGTTCTCCGGCATCAAGTGCTGCTTTCAAACAAGAGGAATCTTCAGGTTCAACAGCAATGACTTTGACTTCAGGCATAAGCTGCTTAATGAGCACAGCAATACCAGCCGCTAAGCCACCCCCTCCAACAGGAACAAAAATATATTCCAGACCGCTGTTTTGTTGCAGCATCTCAAGGCCAATTGTACCTTGTCCGGCAATCACTAGAGGGTGGTCAAAAGGAGGCACAAAGGTGTAACCATGTTTTTCGGCTAACCGTTCTGCTTCCCCTTTCGCTTCATCAAAGTTGTTACCAAATAACACCACGTTACCGCCAAACCCTTTTACGGCAGAGACTTTAATATCTGGCGTAGTTTTAGGCATGACAATCGTGGTGCGAATACCAAGTTTTGAACCGGAAAGAGCCATTCCTTGAGCATGGTTACCCGCAGAAGCCGCAATCACACCAGCCGCCTTTTGCTCTTCAGTTAAGCTTGAAACCATGTTGTAAGCGCCACGCAATTTAAACGAATGAACGGGCTGGCGATCTTCTCGTTTAATTTGTACAGAGTTACCAATTCGTTCAGATAAACGTGTCATCTCCTGTAATGGAGTAACGTGGGCAACATCGTAAACGGGTGCTTTGATTATTTGGCGCAGATATTCTGCGCCAGTGGTTTTGGTTGCGGTCATGAGGTTAGCCCTCTAACTTCGATTTATCGCGCACCGCCCCTTTGTCAGCACTTGTTGCCATGCTGGCATAAGCTTTTAGCGCAAAGGATACTTCACGTTGGCGAGAAATTGGCTTCCAACCAAGTTTTTCTTGTTCTGCGCGACGTTGAGCTAATTCATCTTCAGATACATTGAGTTCGATGGTGCGATTTGGAATATCGATAGCAATGGTATCGCCAGTTTTCACTAGGCCGATAATACCACCATTGGCAGCTTCTGGAGAGGCATGACCAATAGAAAGACCGGATGTACCACCAGAGAAACGACCGTCGGTTAATAGAGCACACTCTTTACCAAGCCCCATCGATTTTAGGTAAGTGGTTGGGTACAACATTTCTTGCATACCTGGACCACCTTTAGGGCCTTCGTAACGAATCACGACGACGTGGCCAGCTTTTACCTTACCACCTAAGATGCCTTCAACAGCATCTTCTTGGCTTTCAAACACGATAGCTGGACCGGTAAACTTAAGGATGCTTTCATCGACACCTGCTGTTTTCACAATACAGCCATCAAGAGCAATGTTGCCTTTTAGTACAGCAAGACCGCCGTCTTGGCTAAACGCTTTCGCTTTTTCACGAATACAACCATCATTACGGTCATCATCTAGTGTATCCCAACGGCAATCTTGTGAAAAAGCTTCAGTGGTACGGATGCCCGCAGGGCCTGCACGATAAAAGTCTTTAACATCGTTAGATTGAGTTTGAATCACATCGTATTGAGCTAATTGCTCTTTCATAGACATGCCAAGTACAGTACGAGTTTCTTCGTTTAGTAGACCTGCACGTTGTAACTCACCTAAAATACCCATTACGCCACCAGCACGGTGAACATCTTCCATATGGTATTTTTGAGTTGATGGTGCCACTTTACATAGATGAGGAACTTGACGAGATAGGCGGTCAATATCAACCATGTCAAAATTAACGTCACCTTCTTGCGCTGCCGCTATTAAGTGCAATACGGTGTTAGTTGAACCACCCATTGCAATATCAAGCGCCATCGCATTTTCAAACGCTTCTTTACTTGCAATTTTGCGAGGTAGGGCTGATTCGTCATCTTGTTCGTAGTAACGTTTAGTCAATTCAACGATACGACGGCCGGCGCTCAAGAATAGTTCTTTACGATCTGCGTGTGTCGCAACTAATGAACCGTTGCCTGGTTGAGATAGGCCAAGAGCTTCAGTTAGACAGTTCATAGAGTTTGCCGTAAACATGCCTGAACAAGAACCACACGTAGGACATGCAGAACGCTCAACTTGCTCAACTTGTTCATCGGTCACCGTTGGATCAGCACCTTGTTTCATTGCATCGATCAAATCGAGTTTGATGATTTGATCAGAAAGCTTAGTTTTCCCCGCTTCCATTGGGCCGCCTGAAACAAAAATAACGGGAATGTTAAGGCGCATTGAAGCCATCAGCATTCCAGGAGTAATTTTGTCACAGTTAGAAATACAGACCATGGCATCAGCACAGTGAGCGTTCACCATGTATTCCACTGAGTCGGCAATCAATTCACGAGAAGGTAGGGAATACAACATACCGCCGTGACCCATTGCGATACCGTCATCTACAGCGATAGTGTTGAATTCTTTAGCGATACCACCAGCGGCTTCGATTTCGCGAGCGACCATTTGACCAAGATCTTTAAGATGAACGTGGCCTGGTACGAATTGAGTGAAAGAGTTCACAACAGCGATAATTGGCTTACCAAAATCACCTTCTTTTACGCCCGTTGCACGCCAAAGTGCGCGAGCACCTGCCATGTTTCTTCCGTGGGTTGTTGTGGCCGAACGATATTTAGGCATTGCTTTGTTCCTTGTTAATTTTATGTGGTTCAACCAAGGCAGTTCTCTATTGTCATTGGCTTGTCGTTGGTTGAACTTTAGTGTTTGCCTGTGCTTTGTGAAATCTTGCTCTTAATGCAAGTTAACAGAGTTTCTGCGATATTGAGGATGAACGACAATCCTCGATATGAGTTCACGCCTGATGGGGCTTTACCCAAAATCAGGCGTGAATAATAGGCACTCCATTATGCACAAATTTTTTGCTGTAAGTTGTTATTTGGAAGTTCGTCATTATTGATTTTAGTGACCTCAACTGTACGAACATCCCAAAGTTTTTCTATTTGATCTGTCAGTGTGGTTATCGGTCTGTCGCTATCGACAATGATTTCAACGCTGGCAATTTTGCTTGCATGATTTTGTGTACCAGCTACTTGTCGAACAATGAAGCCGCGATGGCGTACGACACGTAGAACACGTTCAAGTAGTACGGGTTTGTCGTCTGCTTTAATGTCAATTAGATATCTTTGCATTACTACTTCTCCTATGTGTTCTCTAACATGTCGCTGTTGGATGCACCTGGTGGTACCAACGGCCATACATTTTCTTCTTCGTCGATTTCAACATGCAATAGGTAAGCAGTTTTACTTGCTAACATTTCTTGCAGTGCAGGTTCAACTTCTTCTTTTTTAGTGATGGTTTTACCTGGAATATCAAACGCTTTTGCCAGCATTACGAAATCTGGGTTGTCGTCTAAAATCGTTTCGCTGTGGCGACCATCAAAAAAGAGTGATTGCCATTGACGAACCATACCTAAACGCTGGTTATTCAATAGCACGATTTTTACCGGAATTTGGCGACGTTTTAAGGTGCCTAATTCTTGCACGTTCATCATGAATGAGCCATCACCAGAGATCAGAACGGATTGATCGTCAGGGCGGGCAACTGCTGCTCCCATTGCTGCAGGTAAACCAAAGCCCATAGTGCCAAGGCCGGCAGATGAGATAAAGTTTTCTGGTTGTCTTGGCTGGATATGTTGCGCGGACCACATCTGGTGTTGACCAACATCGGTCGAAACAACGGTAGAATCCGGCATCATGTCTGACAGCTGTTTTAACAATAGTGGAGCATAGATAGCTTCGCCCGGATGGTCGTAACGCCATTTATGTTCAGAGCGAAGGTTTTCACTGTGTGTTAACCAAGATGAGATGTCGTGGTTCAGCTCTAATTGAGGAAGGATAAGATTAATATCCCCACGAAGTGCTGCGTTTGCTTTACGTAATTTATTGAACTCAGCCGCATCAATATCGATATGGATGACTTTAGCTTTTGGAGCAAAGGTGTCTAGTTTACCTGTCACGCGGTCATCAAAGCGAGCACCGACTACAATCAACAAGTCACAATCTTGAACAATAAAGTTGGCGGCTTTAGTCCCATGCATACCCAGCATTCCCAGATAATGAGGGTCGTTACGCTCGATAGTGCCTAAGCCTTTTAATGTGCTGACCGATGGCATTGGGTTCATGTGCAAGAACTGACGAACGGTATCAGTTGCTTTGGCAAGTTGCACACCACCACCCACATAAAGAACAGGATGCTGGCTATTAGCAATAAGCTCTTGGGCTTGTGCGAGTTGCAATGGTTCAACAACAGGAATGGCTGGTGGGGTGACGTTCGGTAGGATTTCGCTTGGTGCAGCAGCTAATTGTACGTCTTTAGCTATATCGACAATCACAGGGCCAGGGCGACCAGATTGAGCAACTTCGAAAGCTTCGGCGAGGGTTGGAGCAAGTTCTTCGATATCGGTAACAAGGTAACTGTGTTTAGTACAAGAAAGGGACATACCGATTACATCCATTTCTTGGAAGGCGTCTGTCCCTATATGGGAACTAGCGACTTGCCCTGTTATAGCCACCAAAGGTACCGAATCTAAAAAGGCATCAGCAAGGCCAGTGACTAAGTTAGTGGCTCCTGGTCCTGAGGTTGCCATACAAACGGCGACGCTTTGTGTGGACCTTGCCATACCGATGGCGGCCATGGCTGCCCCTTGTTCGTGACGACATAAAACGTGTTCAACGCCTCCATCGTATAGCGCATCATAGATTGGCATGATTGCGCCGCCAGGATATCCAAATACGGTTTGGATTCCTTGCTGTTTAAGGGCAGCTACGACTAATTGTGCTCCGGTCATCGTCTCTCCCCTTTGCTACGCTGTCTGTCGTAGCTTGTTGTTGTGTTGTGTTTGCACTTCATGTGCCACTCCCATTCTTCCGGTTCTTTTTGACTACTCTGTAGTCAGGTTGGCTAATTTTTGTCTGTCTTTAGTTGTAAAAAAACCCCCGGACTTTTCAGTGCGGGGGTTTTAAAATTTAGTGGTTTACCTAGCGCCCACAAGCCCCCGCGCGGTGCCAATAATGACCACGAGAATAAGGCTAATTGAGAGGTTGTGTGCGTTAAAAATCATTGTGTATTTTCTTAAATTAATCGTGTTGTTGTTAAGAAATATCCTGTACCCCTAGTGTTATCACATTATTCTGTTACCTGACAAGCAAAAACTCATTCTTTTTTCATATTCTTCCTTTTTACTCATGGTGTATATATCCATTTGGATTATGTGAATAACTATATATTCCTACATGGAATATTTGACTAAAAAGGTAGTTAATGATGGGACTTGCAATTATTCATAGCCGAGCCAGTGTTGGGGTAGAAGCTCCCTCTGTTACAGTTGAAGTGCACATCAGTAATGGTATGCCAGGGTTTACATTGGTGGGATTGCCTGAAACGACGGTCAAAGAGTCTCGCGATCGCGTGCGTAGTGCCATTGTTAATTCTCGTTTTGAGTTTCCATCAAAGAAAATAACCGTCAATCTAGCGCCTGCTGATTTACCTAAAGAAGGTGGCCGATTTGATTTGCCGATTGCTCTGGGAATTTTGGCCGCATCTGAGCAAATCCCGATGACTCAGTTAGATCATTATGAGTTTTTAGGCGAACTGGCGTTGTCGGGGGATATTCGTCCTGTGAAGGGAGTATTACCTGCAGCTTTGGCTGTGAAAAAAGCACAGCGATGTTTGGTGGTGCCAGAGGCAAATGGTGATCAAGCTGCCTTAGTTGGACAGGAGTTACACAAATCCGCCCCGACGTTACTTGATGTGTGCGCTCAACTTTGTGGGCAAAAAAACTTATCTCTCTTTCAAACGCCAGCTCGAGCCATTGATGTAGTACCTACGCGAGATTTGCAAGATATTATTGGCCAGCAGCAGGGAAAACGGGCATTAGAAATTGCCGCTGCGGGGAATCATAATTTGTTGTTCGTTGGTCCGCCGGGAACAGGTAAAACGATGTTAGCTTCGCGTTTGTGTGATTTATTACCTGAAATGAGTGATGATGAAGCGATGGAAAGTGCGTCGGTCGCGTCATTGACTCAGCAAGATATTAATCAACACAATTGGAAGACTCGACCGTTTCGATCTCCTCATCACTCCAGTTCAATGGCTGCTCTAGTCGGAGGAGGTAGTGTGCCTCGGCCTGGAGAGATTTCTTTAGCGCATAATGGGCTGCTGTTCCTCGATGAAATGCCAGAGTTTGAGCGTAAGGTTCTAGATTCTCTGCGAGAACCTTTAGAATCGGGTGAAATTATTATTTCTCGTGCACAAGGAAAAACGCGTTTTCCAGCACGTTTTCAACTGGTAGGAGCGTTGAACCCTAGTCCGACTGGATATTATGAAGGGAGCCAAGCTCGAGCTAATCCTCAAGTTATTTTACGTTATTTAAGCCGCCTATCCGGGCCATTGTTGGATAGGTTTGATATGTCGATAGAGATTCCTGCTTTGCCTAAAGGAACATTAGCTAATGGTGGAGAACGCGGAGAATCCACGGAACAAGTTCGTTTGCGTGTACTAAGAGCACGCGAAGTCATGTTATCTCGCTGCGGTAAAGTTAATGCATTGCTGCAAAGTCGAGAAATTGAGCAATATTGTCCTTTAAATAAGGAAGATGCAGAGTTTTTAGAAACTGCGTTGCACCGGTTAGGGTTATCTATACGGGCTTACCATCGAATTATTAAGGTAGCACGAACTATTGCTGATCTGCAGGGAGAGCAGCATATTCAGCGTTCCCATCTCGCAGAGGCATTAGGGTATCGAGCGATGGATAGGCTGCTAAAACAGTTAACGGCTCAATCTGTCTAGTAGTCTGACCATAGAAAGAAATATTTCATAAACACACTAAGCTAGTATAATTACACGCTGTTTTTTTCTTCTCTTTTTTAGTTGTATTATGCTGGCTTACCCACTCCTAATTATTAATGTGCTACTGGTTTTACTTAATACTGCAG